>UQGA01000001.1 GCA_900540495.1 uncultured Eubacteriales bacterium
CCCGCAACTGCGTTGTCAAACACAATGACAGCAATGTTTCGATCTTGAATTTCCAACAACTTTTGAGCAAGCGAGTTATCAATACAGTCAGCAGCAATAATAATGCCTGAGACCAATTTACTATGAAGGCTCCTGATAAGTTCATCTGCCCCCGCCTCACGCTTTCTCAAATAAACCAACATACTAAAGCCGTTGCTTGTCAAAATCCTTTCTATCCCAGTCAGCACGGTTGTATAAAAAGGGTTAAGAAACGATGGTATTACAACAGCAACCTCCGTATTCATGTTTGTCTTTAAACTTCGTGCCAGCATATTTGGAACATACCCGAGGTCCCTAGCGCAACGTTCGATTGCTTCACGCGTTTCAGCAGCGACCGGATAGTTGCTGCCGCTAAGAACGCGAGAGACAGTCGCTACCGAATATCCCGACTTGCGCGCCACATCTCTTATAGTAGTTTGTTCCATAAAATCACCTAAACTAAAATAGTAGAATTAATAGAATACGTTTTCTTATGATTGGATTATAGCACCGTTATTGTTTGCTGTCAATACATTTATTTAGCCGTTATATTGGCCTTTTTTCAAGTATTGTTGATGTTATCGTTTTCTGTCAGACAACCGAATAATGCAAAACAAATTCTTTTTTATCCAAAGGAGCAATGAAAAATGCAACCCGACCAGAGCAAAAAGCGGCCGCCGGGCAATTCGCCCAGCGGCCGCTTGCAATATCAAGGTTAAACGATGGTTATGGCAGCCGAACCCCCCGTGCGGCCAGCTCGCGTTCGAGGCGCGCGGCGTCGCCCCGAAATACAATGCCATACATGCCGGCATGCATGGCGCCCTCGACGTTAACGCTCAAATCATCGACGAATATGCACTCTGCGGCGTTGAGCCGGAACTCATCGCAAAAGGCACGATAAATGGCCGCCTCCGGCTTGAGCAGGTGCCAGTCAGCGGAGATGAACAGCCCGTCAAAACAGTCGTACCCGGGCAAATTCGGCGCATAGGCATGGACCGTTTTGGCGGCATTGGACAACAGATAGACGCCGTAGCCGGCCGTTTTGATCCGCCGGACGAGCGCGTCCATCCCCTCGATGGGCGTCGCCCCGGCGTGCCAGTTGTTCAGAATCTCTCCCACCGCGCCATGCAGCCGCTCCGGAAGTCTGGAGCAGATCGAGCGGATCGCCTGCCCCTGCTCAATCGAGCCGCGATCAAGCTGCACCCATTCAGTGGAGCCGAACAGCTCGTCCATGAGCAGGGCATGGTCGGCGTCCTCCGCGGCATAGCGGCGGCAATACCGGGAAAATTCATAGTGGATGAGCACGCCGCCCATATCGAATACTACATTGCGAATCATACTTACAGCCCTCCTGTCCCTGTGGCAGGCGCGCCGCCGCCGGCAGTAGCCGTCGGTACAAGTCCAAGGTAAGCAGCCATGCCGCCGGTCTGTCCGCGGTCACGGCGGTGAGAGTACAGGCGTTCGTCCTCCATCGTACAAACGCCCATGAGGTTGAACCGCTCCGGGCGAACGCCACAAGCAAAGAACTGCGCCGCCGCCACGCGCCAGAGATCGACATAAGCCTTTCCGGGTCCTCCGGGCCTGCAGCAGGCAGCAGCGGGAAACGCCCGTTCGAACCGTGCCGCCACATCTTCTCCTACCTCAAAGCAGGCGGGACAGATGGAAGGGCCAACGCCGACAACCAGCTCCGCGGGGTTGCTGCCAAAGCCTTCTTCCATTCGCGCGACGAGCGCCGCGCCGATGCCGCCGAGCGCGCCGCGCCAGCCGGCATGCGCCAGCCCGACGGCGCGATGAACGGGATCGACGACATAAAACGCCATGCAATCGGCATGACCGGTCACGAGCGTAACGGCAGGATCATCCGTAATGAGCGCATCGCATGGGGGCAGCGGCGGGCGCGTATACCCGGCACCACGATCGCTGCGGTCGACCCGGCGCACGGTCACGCCATGCTCATATGTATCCATAACCATGCTTGCCTCTTCAATCCCGGCCGCAGCGCAAAAAATGCGATAATTCGCCATCGTCTTCTCACGGGGTTCTATCCCGCGAGAAAAGCTGAGGTTGAGAGAGGAAAGGCAGCCCGCGCTGATCCCCCCGGTACGCGCGGAAAAGCCGTGCCGGATGCCGGGCAACCGGGCAAGGGCAGGCAGCGAAAAAATGCCGACGCCATCAGCGTTCTCTGCATATGAATACCCGCAGCAAACGCGCGAATACGCACGGATAAATCGGTCCGCGGATGTCATTGTTTCTCGTCGAGGAGCCTTTGCAGCTCGGCCAGAAAGGTCTGCGTATCCTTGAATTCTCGATAGACGGCGGCAAAGCGCACATACGCCACTTCATCGACATGCTTGAGGTTCTTCATGACGATTTCGCCGATATCCGTTGTGAACACCTCGGAAGCCAGCGTATTGTATACCTCACGGGTGATGTCCTCCACAAGCTTGTCCTGTACGGCAGCGGAGATGGGACGCTTTTCACACGCTTTGCGCACGCCGGTACGAATCTTCTCGCTGTCGAAGGGCTCCCGGCGTCCGTCGCGTTTGACGACCATGATCGGCAGCTCCTCAATCTTCTCATAGGTGGTGAAGCGCCTGCCGCAGTTGATGCATTCGCGCCGCCTGCGAATGGCGCTCCCGTCCTCCGTCGGACGGCTGTCGATGACCCTACTGTCCGTACCAGCACAATACCTGCACTTCATCCGTGTCGCTCTCCTCGATCGCTATAATGGGATATTGCGGCTTTAGCATATCATATTTTGGGGTCTATTTCTACCAAAATGACGTCCTCGCCAAATTTTTTTACATTCCCAAACGGGATTGCCAGCATCTCATCGCTGTGCAGCAGTCCGAACAGCCGGGAAGGGCCCGGCACAAGGATCGTCAGGATCAGTCCCGAACAAATATCGAGCTCGAGATCACAGATATGGCCGAGCCGTGCGCCGTCGCACACATTGATGACCTCCTTGCGCCGCAGCTCGCTGAAGGACGTTTTGTTCAGCAACCGCTCCACCCCCTCATCGACAAAATATGCAACGGGCGGCGAAAGAAGAACCAAATGACGCAACGCGCTTGCGCACGGTGAAAGGAAAAGGGGCGTGCAATTTGCACGCCCCTTTAAGGATTTCGTTCGATCAATACTTCCGCTTTCTCGCGGCTTCCGCCTTCTTCTTGCGCTTGACGCTCGGCTTCTCATAATGCTCACGGCGACGAACCTCAGCCAGAACGCCAGACCGGGCGCACTTGCGTTTGAATCGCTTCAGAGCGCTTTCCAGGGACTCGTTTTCACCGACACGAATTTCCATTCCCTTTTCCCTCCCCTCTTTTGCGACACTTCTTCTACTCGAAGACGCTATGCTGTATTATAAAGGAGCCGCCGCGTGAAGTCAACAAAAAAATAGGAATCACCGGCGGTTTTGTTGCTCGCTGCCGCCGACGCGCGGCAGAAAATCGGCTCTTTTCCGATAGCGCCACATAATATATATTCGATGTATACACAAATTCGCTATGCAAAGCGGCAAAACTCTGATAAAATGATGGCAGATGTTCCGCAAGACGGGCCTGTTCCCGTGCGGCATCAAAACCAAAGGAGGAAAAGCAACATGAAGAAACTCTTTGCAATTCTCTTGGCGCTCTGCCTCGTCCTGTCGGCCTGGGCCTGCACAACGACCACCCCCGGTTCGGATCCCACCGACGCGCCGGAAGTGGTGACGGACGACGCGCAGGGCGCGGGCGATGCGGATGTCACCGAACCCGATGACACCACAGACGAAGACGCCACCACGCCGGATAACACTGCTGTATCCGCCGACGACATCGAAGATCTTATGACCTCTGACGACGGCACCTACGAGCTTGCGTTTGTCACCGACATCGGCATGCTCAAGGATAAGTCGTTCAACGAAGGCACCTGGAACGGTGTAAAGCTGTACGCCTATGAGCATGGCCTCTCCTACAAGTATTATCAGCCCGCCAACGGCAATGAGGCGACCGACGACGACCGCTATGACGCCATGAAGGCTGCGGCCGAAGCGGGCGCGAAGGTCGTTGTCTGCGCCGGCTATCTGCAGGAGACCGCCCTCAGGCGCGCCGCGGTCGATTTCCCGGATACGATGTTCGTCTTCATTGACGGTTATGAGCTCAGCGACGACGCCGGCAATCTGCTGACCAACGTGGCCGGTATCTCCTTCCAGGAGGAGCAGCCCGGATACTTCGCCGGCTATGCCGTGGTGAAGGACGGCTTCACGAAGCTCGGCTTCTGCGGTGGCGGCGGCGGTACGAACCCGGCCTGCTGCCGTTACGGCTACGGCTTTGTGCAGGGCGCCAATGCGGCTGCCGCCGAGATGGACGTCCAGGTTGAGATCAACTACAGCTGGCAGTACGGCTCCTCGTACTCCGCTTCTCCGGAGCTGCAGACCATGGCCAACGGCTGGTATGTCAACGGCACCGAGGTCATCTTTGCCTGCGGCGGTACGATGTTCAACTCCATCACCGCCGCTGCCTCCGCGAACGACGGCTATGTCGTCGGCGTTGACGTGGATCAGTCCAGCCAGTCCGATACGGTCGTCACCTCCGCAATGAAGGGCATCGGCGCTGCCGCGCAGCTGACCATCAGCAAATACTATGACGGCACGTGGGACGAGATCGGCGGCAAGAACACGGCGCTTGGGGTCGCCGATGACGCGGTCGGCCTGCCGACGGATACCTGGTCGCTGACCGGCCTCACCGTGGAAGAGTACCAGAAGGTCTATGACGCCGTCAAGGACGGCTCGCTCGTGATCGACACCGACTACGAGACCGGCCTCACCCAGGAGTGGTCGAATGTGACGCTCAACATCATCTGACCTCTCCCAACGCTTATACAAAGGGACCCTTCCGGGTCCCTTTGTATTTGCTCCAGCAAGTCTGGCCTCTGGCGAGCGTTGTTTCGCCCTTCCGGTCGGCAGTATATCAGCTATATATAATAAAATTTCTTGTTTTTTAATTGTTCATAAAATATAATGTAGGTAATTCTTCAGAGAGGATCCATATCATAATATATGCAATCCGAATATATTATCGAAATGCTCCATATCACCAAGGAATTCCCAGGGATCGTCGCCAACGATGATATCACGCTGACGCTGAAAAAGGGAGAGATCCATGCACTGCTCGGCGAAAACGGCGCCGGGAAATCCACACTGATGAGCGTATTGTTCGGCCTGTACCAGCCGGAGGCCGGCGAGATCCGCAAGGATGGCAAGCCCGTCCGGATCGACGGCCCCAACGACGCCACGGCGCTCGGTATCGGCATGGTTCACCAGCACTTCAAGCTCATCGATGTGTTCACCGTGCTCGACAACATTATCCTGGGTTCGGAGACGACGCGCCTCGGTTTCGTGCAAAAAAAGGAAGCCCGGCGCAAGGTGTCGGAGCTGTCCGAACGCTACGGGCTGAAAGTGGACCTCGACGCAAAGATTGAGGACATCACCGTCGGCATGCAGCAGCGCGTGGAGATCCTCAAGATGCTCTATCGTGACAACGAGATCCTGATTTTTGACGAACCGACCGCCGTGCTGACGCCGCAGGAGATCGACGAGCTGATGGACACGATGCGCGCCTTTGCCGCAGAGGGCAAGAGCATCCTTTTCATCTCGCACAAGCTCAATGAGATTATGGCCGTTTCCGACCGGGTCACGGTCCTGCGCAAGGGCCGTTGCGTGGGCACGGTCGACACGAGCAGCACGAACAAACAGGCACTGTCCAATATGATGGTCGGCCGCCCGGTACAGCTCGTCGTGGACAAGGCGGAAGCGACGCCCGGCGACGTGGTGCTCAGCGTGCGCGACCTTGTCGTCCCCTCCCGCATCCACAAGAAGAACGCGGTGCGCGGCGTGAGCTTCGATGTGCGCGCCGGTGAGATCGTCTGCATTGCCGGCATCGACGGCAACGGGCAGACGGAACTGGTGCACGGGCTGACAGGACTTGAACGCTGTGCGTCCGGACGCGTAACGCTTTGCTCGGAGGATATTTCAAACGCCTCCGTGCACCGCCGTCTCACGCATATGAGCCATATCCCGGAGGATCGCCACAAGCACGGCCTGATCCTGGATTTTACGCTGGAACAGAACCTCGTGTTGCAGCGTTATCTGGAACCGGCGTTCCAGCATCACGGCTTTATCGACAAAGGGGCGGTTCGTCAGTACGCCGACCGCCTGATCGAACAGTTTGACGTGCGCAGCGGGCAGGGACCGGTCACCGTCGCGCGCAGCATGAGCGGCGGCAACCAGCAAAAGGCGATCGTGGCGCGCGAGCTTGACCGGAACATGCCGCTTTGCATCGCCGTGCAGCCGACGCGCGGGCTGGACGTCGGCGCTATCGAATATATTCACCAGCAGCTCGTGTCGGAACGGGATGCGGGCAAGGCGATCCTGCTCATCTCGCTGGAACTGGACGAGGTGATGAGCCTGTCCGATCGAATTCTTGTGATGTATGAAGGCGAAATCGTCGGCGAGCTCGACCCGAAAAAAACGACGGTTCAGGAGCTCGGCCTGTATATGGCCGGCGCAAAACGCAACGCAAAGGAGGACGTGCAGGCATGAAGGAACGGTTGCTCACACTCATCAGGCGTGACGGGATGCGTTCGGTGCTTGCCTCCGTCCTGTCCATCCTGTTCGGAATGCTCGTGGGGAGTATCGTCGTGCTAATTGTGGGACTCACGAGCAAAAACCTGAACCTGCAGAGCGCGCTCGACGGCATTCGCCTCATCTTCGGCGGCCTGTTCAGCACCGGCCGCGATGCATCCGGCGCGCTGACGTTTGGCTTTAATTCGACGAACTTCGGCAACATGCTGTTTCGTGCGACCCCGCTCATCCTGACCGGTCTCTCCGTGTCGGTCGCCTTCAAAACCGGCCTGTTCAACATCGGAGCGCCGGGCCAATACCTCATGAGCACGGCCGTTACGCTGATTCTCGCGCTCAGCATCCCCTCCGAAAGCGTTCCCACCTGGATCATCTGGCTGGCCGCATTCTTCGGCGGCTGTCTGGCCGGCGCGCTGTGGGGATCGATCCCCGGCATCGTCAAAGCGTTCCTGAACATCAACGAGGTGCTCGCCTGCATCATGACGAACTGGATTGCGGCCAACCTCGTAACGCTGATCTTCGACGGCAGCATATTTTGCAATGCGGTTGAATATGGCAAGACCGGCTATGTCTACAAAACGACGTTTAACAACGTACAGACGCCCAAGCTGGGCCTCGATAAGATATTCCCGAACTCGCAGGTCAATATGGGCATCCTGATCGCCATTGTCATCGCCATCCTCATGTACATCCTCATGACCAAGACGACGCTCGGCTACGAGCTCAAGGCGTGCGGCAGCAACCGTCATGCCGCCCGCTATGCCGGCATTCATGACAAGCGCAACATCGTGCTCTCCATGGCGATTGCCGGCGCGCTTTCCGGCGCCGGCGCCGCGCTTTACTATCTGGCCGGCAATACGGAGTTCTACTGGTCCACCTACCAGTCCCTTCCGGCGACCGGGTTCAACGGCATTCCGGTCGCGTTGCTCGCGGTCAACAATCCGATTGCCGTGATCTTCACCGGGTGTTTCATGTCCATGCTCGACATCGCCGGCCTGCAACTGACCAACCTGACGGCATACAACGAATACATCACGGACGTAATCATTGCGATCATCGTACTGCTGAGCGCTTTCTCGCTGCTCATCAAGTCCCTGCTTGGCGGACACCACAAGAAGGCGCAAAAAGCGCCGCCGGCGATTCAGGAGGCTTCGTCGGCTGCGCTTTCGGAAAATGAACCCGTGAAAGGAGGCGATGCGGTATGACCTTCCTCGTCCAGCAGACGCTGCTCTACGCCATACCGCTGATGATTGTCGCGCTTGCAGGCGTATTTGCCGAACGCAGCGGCATCATCAACCTGGCGCTCGAAGGCATCATGATTTTCGGCGCGTTCATCGGCGTATTGTTTGTGAACCTGATGCAGCAGGCCGAGGTTTTTGCGGCCGCAAAGGCCGCCGGCGACTGGGTTACGTTACAGGGGCTGGAGCTGCTCGCCATGGCGGCGGCCGCTCTTTTCGGGGCTCTGTTCTCACTGCTGCTCTCCTTTGCGTCCATCAATCTTAAAGCCGATCAGACCATCGGCGGTACGGCGCTGAACCTCATGGCGCCCGCCATCGTGCTGTTCTTTATCCGCCTGATCGCCAACCAGAACGAACTGCGCCTCGCGCAGGGCGACGCGCCAAGCTGGTTCATGATCAAAAAGACGACGCTTGGGTTTGAGAGGACGGCGGACCTCGGCTTTTTCGGCAATACGTTCCTGCATCAGGTATATCTGGCGACGTATGTATGCATTATCCTGTTCGTCATCCTTTCCATCATCCTGTACCGCACGCGTTTTGGCCTGCGGCTGCGCGCCTGCGGCGAAAACCCGCAGGCGGCGGATTCCCTCGGCATCAACGTCTACAAGATGCGCTATGCGGGCACGACCATTTCCGGCGCGCTCGCCGGCATGGGCGGGTTCGTATACGCGCTGACCACCGCCAACTGTGTGGCCAACGGCGATGTGGCGGGCTTCGGCTTCCTCGCCCTTGCCGTCATGATCTTCGGCAACTGGAAGCCGCTTAACATTGCCGGCGCGTCGATACTGTTCGGCCTGTTCAAGTGTATCGCCTCGAGCTATTCGAGTATCGACATCAACGGAGACGGCGTCTTCCTGCTCGCACAGGCCAACATCAGCCCGCACCTGTACCGGATGCTGCCATATGTGATCACGCTCATCGTGCTCGCATTTACATCCAAAAATTCCCGCGCACCCAAAGCCGAGGGCATTCCCTACGACAAGGGCCTGCGCTGAGGAGGTGCCTCATTATGGCAAAGCTCTATTTTCGATATGGCGCCATGGGATCGAGCAAGACGGCCAACGCCATCATGGTCTGGTACAACTACTTTGAACGCGGTAAGCGTGCGCTGCTCCTCAAGCCAAGGACGGATACCCGCAACGGAAAGTATACCATTCGTTCCCGTAGCGGCCTGGAGGCTGAATGCACGTTGTTCGATCAGCTCGACCTGGAGGCGGTGCGCGCCCATGTCTACGATTGCCTGATTGTAGATGAAGCGCAGTTCCTCACCTGTGAACAGGTGGCTCTGCTGACCGAGATTGTGGACGATTATAACGTTCCCGTCATCTGTTATGGGCTCCGGACGGATTTCCAGGGAAATTTCTTCCCCGGAAGCCACTGCCTGCTGGCGTGCGCGGACACGATCGAGGAGATCAAGACCATTTGCTGGTGCGGCAGGAAGGCGACCTTCAACGCCCGGCTCGACGGAAAGGGCGGCGTGACAAAGCAGGGCGAGCAGGTTGTCCTCGGCGCTTCCGACCGCTATGTGAGCCTGTGCCGCAAGCACTGGAAAGCCGGCGATCTCGGGCCCGGGATGCGCCATGTTGATGACGCGGAGGACCTGACATGACGTTTTATGTTGCCAGCGGCGTAGCAAACTGCTCCCGCGTCAACGAAGCGGCCGCCGCGCTTGCGGCAAACGGACATTACCGCACCTACGACTGGACCACCCACGGCAGCGTGAAAGACACGTCCGATGCGTTCAAACGCATGGTGGCTGCCAGCGAGGCTGGCGGCGTAGCGGGTGCGGAGCTGGTTGTGCTGCTGCTCCCCGGCGGCAAGGGTACGCACACGGAACTCGGCCTTGCCATCGCCAGCGCCGGCCGGCGCCGCATCATCGTCTGGTCGGAAGACCCTGCCCCGTTCGACGGCAGCGGAGAGTTCTGTGTGTTCTATCACCATCCACGCGTGGAACGGGTCGTATGTCCGTTTCAGGAGCTGCTGTCGCTGCTGTCCGCTATCTGAACCCCAGCAACAGCACCCCAATCGCCATCAGCAAAAACGAAACGATCACCGCGACAAGCCACTCCGGCGCAAAACAGATCAGCACCAGAATGCCTGTGAGGATACAGCAGACGCCGCACAGGCTTTTTTTATTGCACCGCCGTCCCCGGCAGGAGCATTCCTCCCGTCGCGGCCGCAACCAAAGCATGTCATTCCACCTCCATCTCTTTTCTATTTCTATGCGGGCCTGCGTCCAAACGTTCAACACGCTGCGACAAAATTCCTCATAGTATGAAGCATCGAACAAAAACTCATGGAGGATTGCGATGCTTACATCGATTGTAGATATACATGACGTTTCGCTCGCTTATCAGGAGCAGGACGCCGAAACGCTTGCCGTCGACGGGCTGTCCTTTTCCATAGCGGAGGGAGAATTCGTTTCCATCGTCGGCCCCTCCGGCTGCGGAAAGACAACGGTGCTTTCCCTGCTGATGGGGCTGATCCAGCCAACCACGGGGTCCATCCTTGTGCGCGGCAGGCCGGCCGGCACCTGTAACTCCAGCGTCGGTTACATGCTCCAGCGGGATCACCTGCTCGACTGGCGCACGGTGGAGGAAAATGTGCTGCTCTCGTTGCAGGTCAAGCATATGTTGACGGACGAGCGGCGTGCGCACGCGCTGCGTCTGATCGAAACGTACGGACTGAACGAATTCCGCAACCACTACCCGCGCCAACTGTCCGGCGGGATGCGGCAAAAGGTCGCGTTGATCCGCACGCTGGCCTTTGACCCGTCCCTGCTTTTACTCGACGAGCCATTCTCCGCGTTGGACTATCAGACGCGCCTGCGCGTTGCCGACGAAATCTTCGCCATCATCCGCCGGGAACATAAGACGGCCATCCTCGTCACGCACGATATTGCGGAGGCAATCTCCATGTCGGACCGCATACTCGTGTTTTCCGACCGTCCCGCCAGGCTCAAGGCGGAACACCGCGTGGTGCTGACGGCGGAGAATTCGCCTTTGCTGCGCCGCAATGCGCCGGAGTTCGCCGGCCTGTTCGACACAATATGGAAGGAGTTGGAACATCATGGCGTCTGAAACGACGATCTCTTCCGCACGCAAAGCATATTTGTTGAGCGTTCGCCGGCGCGAGCGCTTCATCATCATCATGCGATACGCAATCCTCATCGGCCTGGTCGGGCTCTGGGAACTGGCGGCACGTGTCGGCTGGATCGATCCCTTTATTACAAGCTGCCCGTCCCGCGTCGCCGCAACGGTGGCGCGGCTGCTGGAGGATGGCGAGCTGTTCACACACATTGGCGTAACGCTGTTTGAGACGGTAGCGGGATTTTTGATCGGCACGGCGGCCGGCACGCTCATTGCCGCCGCCATGTGGTGGAGTCCCGCCGCCTGCCGCATTCTTGATCCGTATCTCGTCATCCTGAACGCGCTGCCCAAAATAGCGCTTGGCCCCGTACTGATCGTATGGATCGGCGCCGGGATCGGCTCGATCATCGTGATGGCGGTGCTGATTTCCCTGGTGGTCACGATCGTGACGGTGTTGACCGGTTTTCTGGATATCACCGGCGAAAAACAACTGCTCATGCGCACGCTCGGCGCGAGCAAGATGCAAATTTTTACGCTCGTCGTGTTGCCGGCCGCCGTACCGACCATGATCGCCGCCCTCAAAATCTCCGTCGGCATGAGCTGGGTCGGCGTAATCGTCGGGGAATACCTCGTGTCCCAGGCAGGGCTCGGCTATCTGATCGTCTATGGCGGGCAGGTGTTCCAGCTCGATCTGGTGATGGCGAGCGTCGTGGTGTTGTGCGTGCTGGCGGCGCTGATGTACTATGCCGTGGCGGCCGTAGAAAAGCGGCTGACGCGTTGACGCCCTCCCCCGCCAGAGGGCCGCCCGCTTTGACACGCCGTATGTGCGCGTGCTATACTGTTGGCGGCGAGAAACAGGGAAAACGGTGCAAGGCCGTTACAGCCCCCGCTGCCGTATGGCGGACGGGCCGCGCAATATGCCACTGTGCATATCCATGCATGGGAAGGCGCGCGATCCGAAAGATGCCAAGTCGGAAGACCTCTTCCCGCCCGGCGCAATAGCGCCGTTTGACAGGCCGGTTCTGCGGTGGGCGGAAGCGCAGTTGTGTTTGCTGTGCAAAACTCCCTTCGCGGATCGAAATACCACGAAGGGAGTTTGTTTATGGAATCCACTGGGACAAGCCGGAAAAGAGCTTTGGTATATGCGGGGATTGCCGTGCTGCTGATTGCGATCATCACGGCGTTTGCCGTCGTATATGCAAACGCCAACAAGGGAACGGCGGGCGAAAAATCCATTACGGTGACGATCATCAACGAAGGGGAAAGCGAAACAAGAGCCATCAAAACCGGCGCCGAATTTCTGCGCGGTGCGCTCGAGCAGGAGGGGCTGATCGAGGGAAGGGAATCGGAATACGGCCTCTATGTGCTGACCGTAAACGGCGTAACCGCCGACGAATCGCAGCAGCAATGGTGGTGCTTCACCAAGGGTGGAGAATCGCTCAACACCGGCGTGGACGCCACGCCGATTGCCGACGGCGACGCCTTCGAAATCACGCTGAAAACCGGCTGGTAAATGAGATGCGGACGAACGCGCCGGCCGACGGGAGCAGGCCGCAGCTTCATAAAAAATGGGGTGCCGCCCCCGCGCCTTTTCGGGCGCGCGACGTGGCGTTGCTGGCCGCCGCCGGCGCGCTGCTCTACGGCGTGCAGGTTGTTCTGGCGCCTCTGCCCAACATCGAGGGGGTATCTCTGCTCATCATTCTGTTCACGTTGACCTTGGGAAGTCGCGCACTCTGGAGCGTAGCCGTGTTCATCCTGTTAGAGGGGCTGACATATGGGTTTGGCCTCTGGTGGTTTTTTTATCTGTACGCCTGGCCCGTGCTGGCCGTGCTGGTATTGCTGCTGCGCCGCGTCATCGGCGATTCCGTGTTGGGCTGGTCGCTCCTCTCGGCGGCGTTCGGGCTGATGTTCGGGCTGCTCTACGCATTGCTCCTGCTCTTGATCGGAAACGGTTTTTCCGGCATGTTGGCCGCCTGGGTCGCCGGATTCCCATTCGATATCGCACACTGCATCGGGAATTTCGTATTATGCCTTGCGCTGCTTCAGCCGCTTCGAAATGTGCTCAGGCGCTTGACAGCATAGGGCGGACGCTCTATAATATGACACGCTGTCATATGACAGCGTGTCATATCTTTGCAAGGAGGAACCGCATGCCTACGGATACCTTTTACCGGCTTCCGGAGGAAAAACGCAACCGGTTGGTCGTCGCAATCTATGACGAACTGGCGCGTGTCCCGGTGACCGAGATGTCGATCAATCGCATTGTGCATGGTGCAGGCATTTCCCGGGGAAGCTTCTACCAATATTTTGCTGACCGGGACGATTTGATACGCTTCCTGCTTGAGCGCGTAGACGGCTGCATCTCGGACTATATCACCACGGCGGCCCCTGCCTGCGGCGGCGATCCCTTTGAGCTGTTGCGCCGCATTTTGAAGGGGGTCCGCCAGCTCAGCAACGATCCGGCAAACAGGGCGTTCTGCACCAATTTGCTCACGCATTTGCGCGCCAATGGAGACGTATCCCATTGCCGGTCGGACACATTTGCCCCGGAACGAATTGCAGAATGGTTCGACGCCCATTTTGACCGTTCCATGCTCAACGTCGAAGCGCCGGAAGATTTTTTGCTGATGGTCGAACTGCTGCAAACGGTCCTGCGCAGCACGATCGCGCAGATGTTTACGCCGGGCGCAGACGCAGATGCGATTGAGCGCATGTTTTCCCGAAAGTTGACCATCCTGCAACGCGGGATGATGAAAAAGGAGGGTGAGCGGCATGCTTGCTAAGTTTTCCGTAAAAAAGCCGATGACCGTGTTCGTCGCCGTCATCCTGGTGATCCTGCTGGGCGTGGTCGCCTTCACCCGCATGACGCCCGACCTGCTCCCCAACCTGGACTTCCCCTATGTCGTGATCGTCACAAGCTATCCGGGTGCCAGCCCGGAACAGGTGGAAACGGAGATCACGCGGCCGGTCGAACAATCGGTCGCCACGCTCGACAACATTGTCGATATCCAGTCCGTTTCCTCTGAGAACATGTCCATGCTCATTCTGGAATTTTCAGAGGATGCAAACATGGATGCGACCACAATGAATATCCGGGAACAGCTCGATCAGCTCGGCGCCTCCTGGAGCGATGCCGTCGGCCAGCCGTATATTCTGAAAATCAACCCGAACATGCTGCCCGTCAATGTGTCCGCCATCGCATGCGAAGGCTATTCGACGGCGGCGCTGTCTACATTGGTGGAGGATACGCTTCTCCCGCAGCTGGAGGGCATCGAGGGCGTCGCCTCCGTGACCGCCAGCGGGATGGTCGAGGAAAGCATCCAGGTGTTGTTTGACGAGCAGCGGATCGATGTGCTGAACGAGAGCATCCGCGCTGCCATTGACGGTCAGTTTGCAGAAGCGGAGGATGAAATTGCGACCGGCCGGCAGGAGCTGGCAGATGCGGAGAGCGCACTTTCCTCCGGTCAGCGGCAGTTGAACAACGGCAAAACGCAGCTCAACACCTCCCGCGAGGAAGCGGAGCAGCAGTTTGCCGCCGCAAGGACGGAACTGGAGCAGCAGCGCGCGTCCCTGCTTGCCGCACAGACGCAGCTGCGCACAGCGGTCTATGAAATCGACGAACTGCTGGCAACGGAAGATGCGGTGGTCATGCAGCTGGAGGCGCTTCTGGCGCTGGAAGATCCCTCGCCGGAGGATTTGCAGCAGATCGAGCAGCTGAAGGCCGCGCTCGACGCCATTGCTGCATCGAAGGCGCAACGCCCGACGCTCGAGGAGCAGCTTGCCGAGACGGATCTCGGTATCGCCGCGCTCGACGCTGCTCTGGAACAACTCGATGGAGAGCAGACGGATGCGGTTGCCGCGCTCGACGCCGCCCTGGAGGAGCTCAACGCCGGGCAGAGCCGGATCAATACTGCCCGTCGGCAGATGGAGGAGGCGGAAACGGAGCTGGATAACGCGCAGGCACAGCTCGACGAGGCCAGAGAAGAAGCCTACGATGCGGCGGATGCGCACAGCTTCGTCACGCTTTCCACCGTTGCCGGTCTGTTGTCGGCGCAGAACTTCTCGATGCCGGCCGGCTACGCCGCCGAGGAGGGTACGCAATGGCTCGTCTATGTGGGGGATGAGATCGAAGACACGGAATCGTTGGAACAGCTCGTTCTGCTCGATCTTGCGATTGACGGGCTCGAACCGATCCGTCTTTGCGATGTGGCTGACGTCTTCGTATTTGACAATGCGGCGGAAACCTATGCCAAAATCAATGGCGAGGACGGCGTCCTGCTCGCCTTCTACAAACAGTCAAACTATGCGACAGCGACCGTGTCCGCAAACATACTGGACCGCTTTGCGGAACTTGAGAGCGCCAACGACGGCCTGCGGTTTACCCCGTTGATGGATCAGGGCAGCTACATCCGCATTGTGGTCAGCTCCGTGCTGCAAAACCTTGCCGTCGGCGCGGTGCTCGCGGTTTTGATCCTGCTACTGTTCCTGCGCGACCTGCGGCCGACGCTGATCGTCGCGCTTTCCATCCCCATCAGCGTGACCTTTGCCATCGTGCTGATGTACTTTTCCGGTGTGACGCTCAATGTCATCTCCATGGCGGGGCTTGCGGTCGGCGTCGGCATGCTGGTGGACAACTCCATCGTCGTCATCGAAAACATCTACCGGCTGCGCAGCGAAGGCATATCGGTCTATCGCGCTACCATTTCCGGCGCGGCGCAGGTTGCGGCCGCCATCGCCTCCTCCACGCTGACAACGGTTTGCGTGTTCGTGCCCATTGTATTCGTCGAGGGATTGACAAGGCAGTTGTTTGCCGATATGGCGCTCACGATCGCCTACTCCCTGCTGGCGAGCCTTATCGTCGCGCTGACGCTTGTCCCCGCCGTGAGCAGCGGCCTGCTGCGGCATGGCGCAAGCGCGGAAGGACGGGCGCAGGCCGCCATGAAGAATGCCTATACGCGCGCGCTGAATTTTACGCTGCGGCACAAAGCGCCCGTTTTGCTGGGCTCCGTCGCATTGCTCGCCGTCTCGGCGGTTCTGGCCGTCTCGCGCGGATTTGCGTTTATGCCCGCAATGGACAGCAACCAGATGAGCGTCTCCGTTTCGCTCGATGAGGACGCCACGCTTGCGGACACCGCAGCCGTATGCGATGAAATTGCCGCCCGCTTTGCCGAACTGCCGGAAGTAGAGACGGTGGGCGTCATGCAGTCCGGCGGGCTGGGCGCCATTTTGGGCATGGGCGGCGCTTCATCCGGCGACAGCGCGAACAGCGCGACGATGTACATCGTGCTCAACGGCGAGGGCGGACGCAGCAGCGGCGAACTCGAGCCCCTCATGGAATCGCTCTGTGCCGATCTGCCATGCACGGTCGATGTAACCGGGAGCTCGATGGATATGAGCATGCTCACCGGCAGCGGGATCACGGTGCGCGTGTATGGCGATGATCTTGACGCGCTGCTCAAGGCTTCGCGCGAGATTGCGGAGCGCCTGTCCGATGTGGTGGGCGTGGCATCGGTATCCGACGGGGTGGAAGAAACGAAGCCGGAACTTCGCGTGGTGATAGACCGGAAAAAGGCCATGACCGAGGGTTTGACCGTCGCGCAAGTATATCAGCAGATTGCTGCGGCGCTCAACACGGAGACAACGGCGACGGAGGTGGACGGCCTCGACGTGGTGGTGCGCAGCGAGGCGGACGATACGACGGTATCGGACGTGCGCATGCTCATGCTGGCGGTTACCGGCCGGGACGGTACGGAATACGAGGTGGCGCTAAGCGACATCGCCACGTTCTCCGTTTCGGAAACGATGCAGTCGATCTCCCGCTCGTTGCAACGGCGGTATGTCGCCGTAAGCGGAGAGGTTTCGGATGGATATAATGTGACGCTCGTAACCGCGGAAGCAGAACGGGCGCTGAGCGATTATGTCCCGCCGGACGGTGTGCGTTACGAGTTCGACGGCGAAAACGAGACAATCCTGTCCGCCATGAACGATCTGTTGCTGATGCTGGTGCTCGGCATCGTGATCGTGTATCTCATCATGGTGGCGCAGTTTCAATCGCTTCTCTCCCCCTTCATCGTGATGATGACCATTCCGCTCGCCTTTACCGGCGGATTGCTGGCGCTCGTCATCACCGGGTTTGAAGTGAGCATCGTTTCCATGATCGGGTTTGTGCTGCTCGTCGGCGTGATCGTGAACAACGGCATTGTGCTCATCGACTGCATGAACCGGCTGCGCCTGGACGGCATGGAGCGGCGCGAAGCGATCGTCGCCGCATGTTCCATACGCCTTCGGCCGGTGCTCATGACGGCATTGACCACCATTCTCGGCCTTGTGCCGTTGGGACTTGGCTGGGGTATGGGCGCAAGCCTTGTGCAGCCGGTGGCCGTGGTCTCCATCGGGGGACTGACATATGCCACGTTTATGACGCTCTTCGTCGTGCCCGTCGTGTATGATTCGCTCTGCCGGCGCCCGCTGCGGCAACTGACGAAGGAAGATCTGACGATCGTTGAGGACACCGGCGCTGTTTGAACGGGCTGGCGCCGGGTATGAGAATCGGGGATGGCGCAAAGGTCCGCGTCATCCCCGGTTTGTTGCGCTGTTGCGCAGCCGGTGGTTAAACCGGTTTATTTCATGTTGTTCTGCGCATAAGCGATCATGCGCTTGACCATCTCGCCGCCGACGGAACCGGCCTCGCGCGAGGTCAGATCGCCGTTATAGCCCTGCTTCAGGTTGACGTTCAGCGAGCTGGCCACCTCGGACTTGAGGCTCTCGAGCTTGCTCTTGCTCTCAGGTACCAGAGCACCATTGCGTGCCATATTCGGGTTTCTCCTTTCCTGTCAAATTCTGTCGTTTGAACCGGTTAGTGCATGTTCTTTTCCGCATAAGCGATCATGCGCTTCACCATTTCGCCACCGATAGAGCCCGCCTCACGCGAGGTAAGGTCGCCGTTGTAACCCTGCTTCAGGTTGACGTTCAGAGAGTTGGCAACTTCACTCTTGAAGCTGTCCATCTTCGTCTTGGACTCGGGAACGAGTGCGCCATTCCGTGCCATCGAATTCACCTCCTTTTTCGGATGTGGTGTTAATTTGTGTGGAATACGAACAAATATGACTGGAAATTTATACAGGAATCAACAAAAAATGCCGTCATGCGCCAATGAAAAAAGATGCCGCCACGCACGACATCTGACGAATTTACGGATAAGGACGTGCCGGAGGCGCGCCATTGTTATTCAGTTCATGGCAATCTCCATCGACTGTTCGGCGTAGCTGACGCGCACAAAATCGAGCAGCGCATCGTTAGCCGCATTCGGCAGCTCCATGACCGACCTCGCAGCGTGCGCCGCCTGTTCGAGCAGGGACAGGTCGCAACCGGCCAGCACATCGTTGGCGCCGTGCTGGCGTGTGCCATAGAAATCGCCGGGGCCGCGCTGCTCGAGATCTCGCTCGGCGATGAGAAAGCCGTCATTCGTCTCCGCCATGACGGACAAACGCCTGAGCGCTGCGTCGCCCCCATTGTCCGAGAGCAAAAAGCAGTACGCCTGTGCACTGCCGCGGCCAACGCGCCCGCGCAGCTGGTGCAGTTGGGCAAGGCCGAAACGGTCCGCGCCCTCCACGACCATGATCGACGCATTCGGCACGTGGATGCCGACCTCAATGACCGTGGTGGTGACAAGAATATCGATCTCGCCGTCGTGGAACGCCTCGACAACGGCGGCCTTGCGCTTGCCGCTCATGCGGCCATGCAGCAGGCCGAGACGCACGCCCGGCAGCTTATCCTGCAGTTCAGCAAACAATCCCTCCGCGCTGACCCCGTCCAACGCTTCCGATTCGTCGATGAACGGACAGACGACATAGGACTGGACGCCCTTTTTTGCCTGGCACATGAGGTAGGCATACATGTCGTCGCGCCGGTGCGCAGGGATATAGCTCGTTTTCACCGGTTTGCGACCAGCCGGCATTTGGTCGATGACCGACACGTCGAGATCGCCATAGAGCAGGAGCGAAAGCGTGCGCGGGATGGGCGTGGCGCTCATGACGAGCACATCCGGCCGTACGCCCTTGTTGGCAATGGCCGCGCGCTGCGATACGCCGAAGCGGTGCTGCTCATCCGTCACGACAAGGCCAAGTTTTGCAAAGCGCACATCCTCCTGCAAAAGCGCATGCGTGCCAACGACCGCGCGCGCTTCCCTATTTTCGATGCGGGCAAGCGCCTTCTCGCGCTGTGATTTCGGCATGCCGCCATGCAGGAGGCAGGCCGAACTCCCAAAGATACCTAGAAGCGAATCGTAGTGCTGCCTGGCAAGAATCTCCGTCGGAGCCATGAGCACGCCCTGATACCCGTTTTCGGCGGCAATATCCAGGGCATACAGGGCAACGGCCGTCTTGCCGGAGCCAACATCCCCCTGCAGCAGCCGGTTCATGGGAAAAGGAGCCGCCATGTCGCGCTCGATCTCGTCCATCACCTGCAACTGCGCCTCCGTGGGGGTAAAGGGCAGCTTCCCCAAATACCGTTCCCGCGCGCCTTCTGCAAGGAACGAGATGCCGGTGAAACGCCTGCGCTCCTGTTTCTGCAATTCAACGGCAAGCAGATAACAGAGCAGATCTTCAAACGCAAGCGTGCGGCGCGCAAGCTGCAATGCTTCAGGGCCATCCGGCCGGTGCGCCTGAACAAACGCATATGCGCGCGGGCAAAGTCCGTTTTCAGCACGCAATGCCGGCGGAAACGGATCGAATATCTCGGCCGCTGAGGGCAGCGCCTGCGCCACCGCCGCGCGCAGGAAACGCTGCGTCAGTCCCTGCACGAGCGGATAGACGGGCAGCAGGCCCGGCAACTCCCGGTAAAGTGAAGGGTTCAGCATCGAGAGCCCTCTGCGCGCATCCACGCGGCCGCAGGCGACATAAGTGTCTCCGGGTTGGAGCTGCCCGCGGCGATACGGCTGGTTGAACCACTTGAGCCGAAGTTTGCCGGTAGCGTCCGTCGCCTGCACGCTGACAAGAGAACGGCCCTGAAAATAGGCGGTCGCGGGCGATGAAATCAGGCGGACGCGCACGGCGCAATCCTGCCCGTGACGCAGAGCGGAAACCGGCGTTTCCCGGCTGTAATCCCGGTATTCGCGCGGTAAGAGGTGCAAGAGATCCTCCACCGTGCGCACGCCCTGTTTTTGCAACTGTGCCGCACGGGTCGGCCCGATCCCCCTGAGCGTTTCCACGCCTGCCTGCAGCATACGCATCTCCTGAAAAACGGGCGGCAGGGCCGCAAGTCCCTCCCGCCCGACATATTGACGACGGTCCCGTCACTCCACGGACAAATAGTAATAATACAACGGCTGTCCGCCGCACTGGACGATGAATTCCGCTTCTGGATACTCCGCCTCCAACTGGGCAAGCAATGCTTCGGCATTCGCTTCGTCGACATTCTCGCCGTAGAAGATGGTCACGGCGGCGTCCGGTTCTCCGCGCTTTTCCATCATACGGCGCAGCAGATCGGTCGCCACCGCATCCACCGCCGTCCCAACGCAGCAGAGTTCGTTGTCCATCATGCCGAGGATATCGCCCTGCGAAATGCTCTCGCCACGGTACTTTGTATCACGCACCGCGTAGGTAACGGCGCCGCTGACGACCTCCCCAAAAGCGGCGGTCATCGCCTTTTTGTTGCATTCGACATCCACCGAGCCGTTGAACGCCATCGCTGCGGCAATACCCTGCGGAATGGTCTTTGTGGGCAGCACGATTACGTTACAGGAGACGATCTCCGCCGCCTGCTGGGCCGCCAGGATGATGTTGCCATTGTTGGGCAGTACAAATACATTGCGCGCGTTGACCTTGCGGATGGCGCCGGCGATCGCATCGATGCTGGGGTTCATCGTCTGCCCGCCCGCGATGACATGGTCGACCATGAGTTCGCGGAATACGCTTTCGATGCCGTCCCCTGCGCTGACGGCGACCATGGCGTATTCCTTTTCATTGCGCTTGCGTTCAGCCTGCAGCGCGCGGTTCTGCTCGCGCATGTTTTCGATCTTGAGATGGTCGAGTTCGCCCAGTCGAAGCGCCATCTGCAATACCTTGCCGGGCGCGTTGGAGTGGACGTGCACCTTGACGATATCCGCATCGTAGGCCACCACGACCGAATCGCCGAGGCGCATCAGATGATCCCGGAACACGTCGAGATCGGACTCCTGAAACGCGGGATTCAGGTGTACGACGAAAAACTCCGTGCAGTAGCCGAACTCGATGCTCTCCTCCGGCACGCCCTCCAGTTCCGCCGCGGCGCTGGACAGGGGCGCCTCCAGCTCTGCCTGTTCGGGCAGATCCGGGATCTCATCCCCGTCGAGCGAAAGTTTAAAGCCGCGGTAAATGGTCAACAGGCCCTTGCCGCCGGAATCAATGACGCCGGCTTCCTTGAGCACCGGCAACAGATCGGGCGTCTTGGCCAGCGCGCGCTCGCCGGACTCAATGACCGCGTCAACAAGCCGATAGACGTTTGCACCGCGGGAGGCAAGCTCCGCAGCTTCCTCCGCAATCATGCGGGAGACGGTCAGAATCGTGCCCTCTTTCGGCTTCATGACCGCCTTGTAGGCCGCTTCGCAGCCCATCGTGAGCGCGCTTGAGAGAAGTTGCGCATCCATGACGGAAGCGCCCTTGAACGCGCGGGAAAAGCCGCGGAACAGCTGCGACAGGATAACGCCGGAATTGCCGCGCGCACCGCGCAACGCGCCCATTGACAGCGCGTCGGCCACGGCGGACACATCCGCATCGGCCGGAAGCGAGCGCAGCTCCTTCACCGCGCTCTGCATGGTCATGGACATGTTCGTCCCGGTATCGCCATCCGGCACCGGGAACACATTGAGCGCGTCGATGGCCTGCCGGTTGCGCTCCAGCATCGCGGCGCCAACGACGATCATATCGCGGAACTGTGCTCCGCTGATGGTTAATTCGTTCATCTTTCCTCCATCCGGATCCCGGTCAACAGAAGATCAGACCCGGATATTCTCCACATGAATGTTGACGCACTGCACCGAAAGCCCCGTCATCTCCTCCACGCGGTACTTGACGTTGCTCCTCGTATTCTGGGCGACCGCCGGCAGCGATACGCCGTACTCCAGCGTCACATACAGGTCGATGGCTACGGTATCCGGCGCCACCAGCGACACCTTGACGCCACGCTTGATGTTGTCGCCCCCAAAGAGTTCGATGATGGAGTCCCCCGCCTTCTTCGCATTCATTCCGACGATACCGTAGTTCTCGACGGCGGCATAGCCCGCAATGCTGGCGATCAGGTCGTCGCTGATGGTAATCTTCCCGAGCGTGTTCACCACTTCAGCAGCCATGTGTACTCCTCCTTTGATTTTGATTGTTGTATTATATACGACGATCGAAAAAAGCGCAATGCCCCCGGCTCAGTCTTCCTCATCCGGGAACACGGCGTTGTGGTAGACCTCCTGTACGTCGTCGTTATCGTCCAACCGCTCGAGGAAACGCTCGATCTTCTCGATCGTCTCGGCATCCTCTACATTGACGGTATTCTGCGGAATCATCTGCACTTCGGCGGAGATAAAGGCATAGCCGGCGGCCTCGAGCGCCTCGCGCACGGCGGAAAAATCGCCGGGAGTCGTATAGACCTCAAACGCATCGTCGAGCGCGTTAAAGTCCTCTGCGCCGGCATCGAGCGCGGTCATCATCACCTCATCCTCATCCATGAGGGCGCTGCGCTCGATGACGATGAGCCCCTTTTTGTCGAACATCCAGCCGACGCAACCGCTCGCGCCCAGGTTGCCGCCGCTCTTATCGAAAATATGGCGCATCTCTGCAGCGATACGGTTGCGGTTATCGGTGAGCACCTCGACGATCACGGCCATATTCCCCGGGCCATAACCTTCATAGGTGATCTCCTCGTAATTGACCGCATTGCCCTCCCCCGCCGCCTTCTTGATCGAACGGGAGATGTTGTCGTTTGGCATGTTGTTGGCCTTGGCCTTGGCGATCACGTCGCGCAGCTTGCTGTTGTTGGCCGGGTCAGCCCCGCCCTCCTTGACGGCAATGGCGATCTCACGGCCGATCTTGGTGAATACCTTGCCGCGCTGCGCGTCGGTCTTTTCCTTTTTATTCTTGATGTTCGCCCATTTGGAATGTCCTGACATAACGTCCTCCTTCGTGTTCTGATACGCTTTGCAAAGCCGCCCGAAGCGACTGAAAATCCTCCCACGCCTCGCGTTTTTTGCTCTCATCGCGCAGCAGGGCCGCCGGATGATAGGTCGGCAGGATCATCGTCCCGCTTCGCTCCCTCCACCTGCCGCGGTCGCGCGAGATCCGCACATACGGGTCGTAAAGGTACCGGGCGGCCACAGCTCCCAGGCAGACGAGAATGCGCGGCCTGACCAGCGCAAACTGCCGCCGCAGGTAAGGCAGGCAGGCCTCAGCCTCGTCGTCGGCGGGATTGCGGTTGCCGGGCGGGCGGCATTTGACAACGTTGGTGATGTACAGCTCGTCCCGCGGCATGCCGATGGCGGCAAGCATGCGGTCGAGCAGCTGGCCGGCCGGCCCGACAAACGGCCTGCCCTGAAGGTCCTCCTCGCGGCCCGGACCCTCGCCAACGAGCATGGCGACGGCATTCCGGCTCCCCTCGCCAAACGCGGGATTTGCGCGTCCCTCGCATAAGCGGCAGCGGCGGCAACGGGCAACGGCCCGCTCCATCTCCTCCCAGCCGCCATTAAAGATCTCCATGCAGCCTCAGATCCGCACTGCGGCGTCCTCGTCGAGAATAAAAACCGTGTTCGCATGCAACAGCAGATAGGTGGCGGGAATCTGCGGCGTGACCGGCCCGTTGAAGATCCGCTCAGCCAGCTCCGCCTTCTCGCTCCCTACGAGCAGCGCGACAACCTTTTTCGCGCTCATCACCGTGGTCATGCCGACGGTGACCACGCGCCCGTTCTCGGTCCGCTCGACGTGCGTGACCGGCGCAAGCTCCGGCGCGCCAATATTGTATGCGATGCTGCCGTCCTTTCCGACGGACAAGAACACCAAATCCAATCCGCCGGCATGCAGGATTGCATCCTCGTATTCGTTGCACGCCACACTCCAGTCCATGGCCTCGGCACTGGGTGCAAAGCGCCGCTCCCGCTTGAGGTTGATGCGTTCATACAACAGCGGCTCCATCAGCGATGCAACCGTCCGATCCACATCGGTCCGCACGTATTCGGACAGTGCAAACGCCGACGCATCGCTCCAGTCGAGCAGGCCGTCTGCTGTCATGCGGGCAAGCGCGCGATAGACAGGCGCGATGTCCTCCGCATAGTCGAGGCCAAGCGCGCTCATCGGCTTTTCAATGATCTGCGCAGCCAGCAGCGTCGCCGCCGCCGCGCCGGCTATGGATTTGTCACGATAGACCAGAATGCTCATACAATCTCTCCCATGGTTTCAACGGTTTCGATGAACAGCGCGATATCGCCGAACACCTCGTCCCGGTTCGTCTCATTCAAGACCTCGTGACGGGCGAGCGGATACAGCTTCAATTCCACGGTATGCCCGCTCTGCCGCAGCCATGCCGCAACCTGCCGCACACCACTGCCGTTGCGACCGCCGACGGGATCTCGCTCACCGGAGGCGATGAGAATCGGTTTGTCCGGTACGCGGGCAGCCCAGCGGGCACCTGAGACTTCCTCAAGCCCGGCAAACAGGTCGCGCATGCCGGCCGCCGTAAACGTGAACCCACAGGCGGAATCCGCCACATAACGGTCAACCTGCGCCTCGTCGCGCGAAAGCCAGTCAAACGCCGTGCGCTTTCCGCCGACCGCACGATTATAGCTCCCGAAACTGAGGCGGTTAAGCAGCTCGCTGGGCTGATCTGCACCCTGACGCCGTATCTCGCGGCGGGCAAGCAGCTTGGCGATACCAAGCGCGGGGTTGCGCCCCGCAGTGCCGGTAAAAACAAACGCATCAAAATCCTCCCCGTCGCGCCCGGCGTATGCGCGCGCCAGAAAAGAACCCATCGAATGGCCAAACAGAATAAAGGGGATCGCCGGATGATCGCGCTTGACCACATCGAACAGTGTCCGCATGTCCTGCACAAGGGCGTCCCAGCCGTTTTCCGGGCCGAAGTAGCCGCGGGGCGTGTCCGGCGTGCTCTTGCCGTGGCCGGCGTGATCCTGCCCGTAGACCAGCACGCCCTGTTCCGCCAAAAAGCGCGCAAACGTATCGTACCGGTCGATATGTTCGGCCATGCCGTGCGTCAGCTGCAACGCTGCGCAAGGCTCTTCTGGCAGCCACAGGCGGTAGCGAATGGGGCCCAGTCCCGTAGCAGACGGAAAACGGCGCTCCTTGACCGTTACTTTCATCGCTGCCTCCTTCATACTATGCATACAAAATAAGTATACCATCCTTTTCCCGAATACTCAACGTTTTTTCGTTTCGCACGAGCGCTCCGGCCCTGTGAGCCTGATAAAAAAGGGTCGTCGAGGGAAACGGGCGCGGAAATTGATATATTTTGGGCGCGCGCTTGACAACGCTGTGACACCTTGCTAAAATATTATCGGAAACGTTACCGGCAACGTTTTCAACTACTCGTCAATCAGGTGTCGTGATCATGGATGCTCGTATTACGATCAAAGAGATTGCGGAACTTTCCGGCGTTGGCATCAGTACGGTGTCCCGCGTGCTCAACAAGCGCCCGGATGTCAACGAGCTGACGCGCGAGCGCGTCATGGCGGTAATCCGCCGCGAGGGTTATGAACCCAACAGCAACGCCAAGCATTTGAAACAACTCTCCACCGACTCGATCGCCGTGATCGTGCGCGGCGCCAACAACCTCTTTTTTTCCGGCATCATCGAGCGGCTTCAGCGCCGCATCGAGCGTACAGGCCTTCACTTCCTGCCCTATTATATCGACGAAAACGACGACGAGGTGCTGCAGGCGCAGCGCGTCTATGCCGAACGAAAGGTGCGGGGCATCATTTTCCTCGGCGGCTGCCATGCCGACTGCGACGACATGCTCCGCGCGTTACCCATCCCCTGTGTGTTTTCCACGGTCAACGCCGCCACATCCCGCGCTGAAAACGTCTCCAGCGTGAGCGTGGACGACCGGCAGGGCGCCCGACGTGCGGTGGATTACCTGTTTGACTGCGGCCATACCGAAATCCTCGTGCTGGGCGGCGAAACGAAGGACTGGAACATCGCAAGGCTGCGCTACCTCGGCGTGTGCGACAGCTTCCGCGCCCACGGGCGGGAACTGCCGCCGGAGCGCTACCTCATCTCCACGTTTTCCTTTGCCTCCGCCTACCGGATGATTCGCGCTTACAGCGGGGCGCCATTTACGGCCGTATTCGCCATGTCGGACACAATGGCGATCGGCGCCGCCCGCGCGCTCTGCGACAGGGGGCTGCATGTGCCTGAGGATGTTTCCATCATCGGGTTTGACGGCATTGAGCTGGGCTCCTATTACGAACCGACGCTGGCCACCATGCGCCAGCCGCAGGAAACGCTGGCGGAAAAGAGCGTCGAGCTTCTCCTAGCCGGCATGGAGCACCCCGGTCAGCACGTCCTGCTCGAAACCGAACTGATCCCCGGCACCTCCGTCCGCTCCCCCCGTGCCTGAGTGCAGACAAAAGGCGATACGCGCGTTTGATCGCGCTTCGCATAAATGCCAGTTAAAAAACAAACAGGAGGAAACAGAAATGAAGAAAGCATTGGCAATCATTCTGATGCTGGCCATGGTGTTCTCCCTGGTCGCCTGCACGACCGATAACGGCGGCGAGCAGGATCCCGGCACCACGCAGCCCAACACGGGCGACACAACGAACGAGGGCGGCAGCACCGAGGCGACCGGTTCGGTCTATTATCTGAACTTCAAGCCGGAATCCGACGCCGCCTGGCAGGCGCTGGCGGAAGAGTACACCGCCGAGACCGGCGTCGAAGTCAAGGTCGTGACCGCCGCTTCCGGCACGTACAGCGAGACGCTGACCGCCGAGATGGACAAGAGCTCCATGCCGACGCTGTTCCAGTGCGGCAATCAGGCGGGTCTTGATACCTGGGGCGACTACTGCTACGACCTCACGGACACCGCCGTCTACAAGGAGATGACCACGGACGACTTCAACCTCTTCGGCGAGAATGGCGAAGTCTTCTGCATCGGCTACTGCTACGAGTCCTTCGGCATCATCGTCAACAAGGCGCTGCTGGCCGAGGCCGGCTATGAGCTGGCCGACATCACCAACTTTGAGAGCCTCAAGGCCGTCGCCGAGGACATCACCGCCCGCAAGGACGAGCTCGGCTTTGCGGCGTTCAGCTCCGCGGGTCTTGAAAGCTCTTCGAGCTGGCGTTTCAGCGGCCACCTGGCCAACATGCCCCTCTACTATGAGTTCCGTGACGACGGCGTGACCAGCCAGCCCGCCACGATCACCGGCGCCTACCTTGACAACTTCAAGGCCGTGTGGGATCTCTACATCAACAACAGCACCTGCACGCCGGCGGAGCTGACCACCAAGACGGGCGATGAGTCCGAGGCGGAGTTCGGCGAGGGCAAGGCCGTGTTCTTCCAGAATGGCACCTGGGAGTATGCCAACCTGGTCGACAAGTTCGGCATGAACCCGGACGATCTGGCCATGATCCCGATTTACTGCGGTGTCGACGGCGAGGAGAACGCCGGCCTGTGCTCCGGTACGGAGAACTGCTGGGCGGTCAACGCCAAGGCGGATCCGGAGGACATCCAGGCGACGCTCGACTTCATGTACTGGGTTGTAACCAGCGAGTCCGGTACGAAGATGATGGCCGAGCAGTTCGGGCCCTGCCCGTTCAAGAACGCCGCTGAGCCGGAGAACGTGTTCTTCAGCCAGGCCAACGAGTATGTTGCCAACGGCAACTACACCGTGACTTGGGCGTTCAACTACACGCCGAACGTGGATGCATGGCGTGCGGGCGTCGTTGCGGCGCTGACGCAGTATTCCGTGGGCGGCGGTTCCTGGGACGACGTGGTGACCGCGTTTGTCAACGGCTGGGCCACCCAGTACAACAACCAGTAACGCAACAGATGGAGCGTATGGGGCGGGCATGATCTGCCCGCCCGTTCCGGCTATGGGGCGGGGCGGTTCGCCCCACAGCCGGAGGAGGTACGCCCATGATCAAGCAAAAAGGAGGTCGCAATGGAACAACAGACACTACGTAAAAGGCGTCACAGCTTTGCCGTGAACGGGAATATGCTCAGCGGTTCCATCCGCAAATGGTTCCCCCTGTTCCTGCTCCCCACGGTGGCGGCGTTTGTGATCGGCTTTGTCTATCCGTTTCTGAGAGGCGTCTACCTCTCGTTTTGTAAGTTTACCACCACAAGCAACGCCACCTGGACCGGCCTCGACAACTATGCAAAGGCGATCAGCGACCCTGCTTTTGCCTATTCCTTTGGTTATACGGCGCTGTTCGCCGTCGTGTCCCTGCTGATCATTAACGTGCTGGCATTTGCCGTAGCATATGCGCTCACGCGCGGCATTCGCGGCTCCAACCTGTTCCGCACGGTATTCTTCATGCCGAACCTCATCGGCGGTATTGTGCTCGGTTACATCTGGTCGATGATCTTCGACGGCATACTGGTGCGATACGGCACAAGCATCCTGCTGGACACAAGCTACGGTTTCTGGGGGCTGATTATCCTCATGTGCTGGCAACAGATCGGCTACATGATGATCATTTACATCGCCGGATTGCAGAGCGTACCGGAAGAACTGCTGGAGGCGGCGCGCATCGACGGGGCGAACGGCCGGCAATCGCTGTTCCGCATCACGATCCCCTGCGTCATGCCTTCGATAACGATCTGCACGTTCCTCTCGCTGACCAATGGCTTCAAGCTCTTTGACCAGAACCTGGCGCTCAACGGCGGTCAGCCCTTCAAGTTCCTTGCCGACGGCAGCATCATCAAAACGACGGAAATGCTGGCCTTGAACATCTACAACACGTTCTACCTCAACGCCAATTCCCGCGGCGTCGGGCAGGCCAAGGCCGTGCTGTTCTTCATACTCGTCGCTGCGATTGGCCTGATTCAGCTCCGCGCGACCAGGAAAAAGGAGGTGCAGCAGTAATGGAGGCAAACATCCGCCCCATTCGGACCCGCAGGCACTGGGGTAAACCCGCGCTGACAATCCTGTTTACGTTCATCAGCATCCTGTACGTGATGCCGATTGTCATCGTGCTCATCAACTCCTTTAAGGCCAACAGTTTCGTCAACACCGATACGTTCGCCCTGCCAAACGCCGAGTCGTTCGTCGGCTGGGACAACTACATCAAGGGCATGACGTTCGGCAACTACCCGTTCCTCAAGTCCGTGTCCTACAGCCTCGTCATCACGGTGTTGTCCACGGCGCTGATCCTGATCTGCACGTCCATGGCCGCCTGGTACATCTCGCGCGTCAACAGCCGGCTCTGCCGCATCATCTATCTGGTATGCGTCTTTTCGATGGTGGTGCCGTTCCAGATGGTCATGTTTACGCTGGCCAAAACGGCCGATACGCTGCACCTGAACACGCCATGGACGATCCCGGTCATTTATCTCGGCTTCGGCGCCGGTTTGGCGGTATTCATGTTTGTGGGTTTTGTCAAATCGTTACCGCTCGAAATCGAGGAGGCGGCCGCCATAGACGGTTGCGGCCCGGTGCGCACGTTCTTCCTCGTCGTGTTCCCGATGCTCAAGCCGACGCTCATATCCGTGGGCGTGCTGGAGACCATGTGGATCTGGAACGACTATCTGCTCCCCTACCTCGTACTGGATCGGACGAATTACATGACCATCCCGATCCACATCCAATACCTGAAGGGGAGCTACGGCTCCGTGGACCTCGGCGCAACGATGGCGTTGATCCTGCTGAGCATCGTGCCGATCATCATCTTTTACCTGACCTGCCAGAAGCACATCATCAAGGGTGTCGCCGCCGGCGCGGTCAAGGGTTGATACATTTTGCAGGCGACTGCCGGTCGCAACAACCGGGCCGGCCCTTCTGGGCCGGCCCGGTTCCATATCCGGCACGGCAACATTGACGCGACTCCGGACGCGACCGCTGCACCCGGCGCGGGGATGCACGGGCGGCTTCGCCATGAGCCCGATACAATCGTATACCAGCGCCCCACACAAACTGAATAAGAAATACCCAGCGCATCCTCTTATATGGAGGAATAGCGCAGCCAGGGGTCAAGTGTGTCCGCTTCCCTATCGTTTTGCTATCGGCATAAATAAGGCGCCCGGCCATCCCGTCCGAGCGCCCCTGTCCTGCAACCGGCCCTGTGCGCGCCGCTACTGGAGGTACCCCTCCCGCAACCTGACGCCGAAGTGGGCGGCAAGCCGGCGGATGTGTTCATCCGTGATCGTATTGACCTGCGGCAGGTGCGCGATCTTCATATAGATCTCCGCGGCCTTTTCCGCAGTTTCAATGAGGCCGAACGTTTCGTCAAGGTCCTTGCCCGCACCATAGACGCCGTGTTGCGCCCAGACGACCAGGCGGGCGGTCTCCATCTGTTTGGCCGTCGCCACCCCGATCTCGTTGGTGCCGCAGAGCATCCATGGCAAAACGTTCACCCCATCTGGGAAGACAACGGCACATTCCGTCCCCATCCGCCAGAGCGTCCGGGTAAATTCGCGCCCGTCCAGGCTGTGCACATAGGTCATGGCCAGGAGGTTGGTCGGATGGCAATGCATGACCACACGATTTCCCGGATCGACCCGCAGCCGGGCGGCATGGCTCATCATGTGGGCCGGAAATTCGGAGGTGAATCTGCCGCCATCCGCAAATCCCCAGAGGAGCTGTACGCTTTTGCCGCCGTCCACGAGCCTGACAACGCCCAGATTAACCTCCGGCGCATACCGGACATTCTTGAAATACTTGCCCGTGCCGGTGACGAGGAAACAGCGCCCCGCCAATTCCGGACAGGAAAAGCCCGTGGGGATCTCCCGCACGCATCCGTTCGGGCCCAGGTATTCCGTCACCTGCGCTTCCTCCAGCAGAAGGCTGATGTTGCCCCCATTGCGCTCGTCCCAGCCATGATCGTACATGTTCGTGGCGGTCCGGATCATCTCCACCATCCATGGCGCTTCCAAAATCTCTTTCATACCCTTGCCTCCAGAACGTGTTTCTCATACTCCCTGACGGACGACAGCCTTCCCGATCCTCGACCGTCACGCCGCAGCGACGGCAGTACTCCGCCCATACCTCGCCAAACGGCATGGTTTTTAAGCTCTCCTGCTGCACCAGCAGGGCGGTGAAATCGCCCCGGTTCTGCTGGTCGGTCAGATCCGGCGTCAGGAGCGCGTATAGCATCGCCTTTTGTACGTTGCGGAACCCGGCAACCCATGCCGCAATGCGATTGATGGAGGCGTCGAAGTAATCCAGCGCCAGATGCACGCGCCCATCCAGTCCGCCGCAGCGGACGATCTCCTTGCACAGCTCCCGGGTCTCGTCGTCAAACAGCACGACGTGGTCGGAGTCCCAGCGCACCGGGCGCGTGACGTGCAGCGCAATCTCCGGGAAAAACGAAAGCAACGCTGAAATTTTATCGCTGACCACCTCGGTTGGATGATAGTGACCATTGTCCATCAGCGGAATGCAACGATTTGGGTGCATCGCGGCATAGCTCAGGGCGAACTCTGCGCTGCCCACGGTATAGCTCTCCACGCCGATGCCGAACACCTTGCTCTCCACACAGGGCTTGACCATCGAAAAATCGAACGGCTCCGACAGGATTGCGTCGATGGAATCCCGATACCGCATTCTGGGCCCAACCGGTCGGCCGGGACATCCTTGAAGCCATCGCCCGTCCAGATGTTCATGGTGCAGACCTGGCCCAGCTCGTCGGCCAGATATTGGCTGATGCGGATGCAGGCCCGGCCGTGCGCAATCCAGAAGCGGCGGGTGCCCTCGTTGGGGGAGGAAAGCGTCAGCGGATCGCAGCGGGGATGGGAAAAAAACGTCGGGTTGAAGTCCGCGCCGAGGCCATGCCTTTTGCAAAACGATACCCACGGGGCAAAATGCTTCGGCTCCAACTCGTCCCTGTCCGCCCATTCGCCGTGTTCGAAGATGGCGTATGAGGCATGCAGGTTCAATTTCTTCGTGCCGGGACAAAGTCCGAGAACCTTCTCGATGTCCGCCATCAACTCCTGCGGCGTTCTCGCTCTGCCAGGATAATTGCCGGTGGTCTGGATGCCGCCGGTCAGCGGTTTGGCGGGATCGGTATCAAACCCCCGCACATCGTCCCCCTGCCAACAATGCAGCGATATGGGAACGGTTTTCAACCTCATTAGCGCAGCTTCCGTATCCACGCCGATGGCAGCGTAAACTTCCCTTGCGTCCTGATAACTCATTGCACTGCCTCCATTTGTATTTTCAGGTTCCCCAGCGCCGTAGCCTCGATGGGCAGGGCAACGACCTCCTTGCCCGTGGCCTCCTCCGTCAGATGGTTCAAAAACGCATTCCTTGCGCCGCCGCCCACGATATACAGCCTATCGAATTGCATCCCGGTATTGTGTTCCAGCTCCTGTACGGCGTTCGCATAGGACAGGGCGAGTGACCGGTAGGCGCAGCGGAAGTAATCCCCTATCGTCCGCGGCCCGATCTGCAGTTGTGCATCGAAGGCGTCCTTCATGCGCGCAGGCGACAGAAAGCCCGGCGCATTGGCGGGCACGAGCCCCTCAAAGGCGCTTTTCTCCGCCTCCTGCACAATCTGCGGAAACGGCAAGCCGGGGCAGAGTTCTTCCCGCAGCCGGTTCACGAGCCACATGCCCATGATGTTTTTCTGGTATCGGTTATACCCCACGCCGCCTTCGTTGGACCAGTTTTCCAGCTCGCTGGCGCTGTCGTTGATGGGTCGGTCCGTCCTGAGGCCCAGCAGCGACCAGGTGCCGCTGGAGATGTAGGGCTGGTTGCCCTCCATCGGGATTCCCTCCACGGCCGAAGCCGTATCGTGCGTGGCGCACAGGACGCATGACATGCCGTCATACGCGCCGAGCACCGCGCCCGGTTGCGTAAGCGGCGGGAACAGCAAGCCGGGAAGTTCCAACGCCGAGATGATCTCCCGGTCGAACGCCTTCGTTTCAGCGTTCACCATGCCGGTGGTCGTGGCATTGGTGTACTCCCTGACCTTGGCGCCGCAGAGCTTCCAGAGGAGAAACTCCGGGATCATCAGAAAATCCGTCGCTCCTTCCAGCCGTCCGCATCGCTTGTCGCAATAGAGCTGATAAACGCTGTTGAACGGCTGGAACTGGCAGCCGGTGCGGCGGTAGAGCTCGGAAAAGGGGAGTATGCCGTGTACTTCCGGCACAAACCTCTCCGTCCGGTTGTCCCGATAGGCGTAGACCGGCCGGATTTCCTCCTGTCCCCGCAGCAGGACATAGTCCACGCCCCATGTGTCGATGGAAAGGCTCACAATATCAGGAAATGCCGATTTGGCCGCCGCCACGCCGCGTTTCACATGCGCCAGCAGCGCATCCACATCCCAGACCTGATGGCCGTCCGTCTCCCGCACGCCGTTGGGGAAGCGATAGACCTCGCTGGTCCGCAGGACGCCGTCCTCCCGCCAGCCCACGATATGCCGCCCGGAGGATGCGCCGATATCAATGGCAAGATAGCGTTTCATGGCCCTAACCCCTCACCATTTTCAGAAGGCCCCGCAAAAAATGCCCGTTGGCCATTTCCAGCATTCCCGGGATTACGCCGCCGCGGATGCCGCCGGAGATCTGCATGCTGCGCAGCGGCCCGCCGGCGGACGACGCCATCCTCATCCGGAAATCCGGGTTGTCATAGTCCTTTTTGCCGCCAAAGCCCCTGGCTATGACCGACTCCGTAGCCTTGTACATGAGCTTCATGAGGAGGCTGTAGTCCCGCATCTCCTCCACCGTGTTGTCCATGGTGAAGCTGCCCTTTTGCAGCACCGGCGGCACATAGGCTCGGCCCAGCATCCGCTCCCAGTCCGCGCGGTTTGGCCGCCCCTCGCAGCGCTCATACCAGCTTCCGGCCTGCCAATCGGGAACGGGCAGCGTCTCCCCCGTTTTCAGTAATGCGGCTGTCAGCCCGCCGACGCACGCAACATATTGCCCGGCGGGCACCTTCCAGCCGTCCTGCCAAACGGCAAAGCAGCGGTCGTCGAGCCGGAATGTGACCGTCCTGCGCTCGCCCGGCTGTAAAAAGACCTTTTGAAAGCCCTTCAGCTCCCGCACCGGACGATGCAGGCCGTCCTGCGGCGTCCGCAGATAGAGTTGCACGACCTCCGCGCCCGCCACGTGCCCGGTGTTCTGCACCATGACGGTGGCCGTATCGCCGGTCACACGCAAGTCCGCATAGGCAAACGTCGTGTAGCTGAGCCCATACCCAAACGGCCACCGGACCGGCACGCCGGCCTTGTCATAGTACCGATAGCCGACATAGAGCCCCTCCTGGTACAGGGCGTCCGTCGTCCTGTCATAGATTTCGGCCGACGGCACGTCCTCATAACGATATGGCCAGCTCTCGGCCAGCCGGCCGCTGGGATTCACCCTGCCATAGAGCAGATCGGCAACGGCCTCGCCCCCCGCCTGCCCCGGCAGCCCCATGTAGAGGATGCCGCGCACCCGGTCCGCCCAGGGGCACTCCACGACGCCGCCGCTCAAAAGCACCACCACGGTGTTTGGGTTGGCGCCTGCCGCGGCGTCGATCATCCGCAGATGCCCTTCCGGCAGGCGCATATGGTCCCGGTCAAAGCCCTCGGACTCCGCCTGCCCCGGCAGCCCAGCAAAGACCACGGCGACATCCGCCTGCGCCGCCGCTTCCCGCACCTGTTGCAGCAGCGCATCCGTCGTCCCGCCGCGGCCGGTGCAGCCCGGGGCATATGTTGCGGCAGGCAGGCAATCCAGCGGTTGGGACAGCTTCGTGGGCTGGATATGGCTGGACCCCGCCCCCTGGAAGCGCAGGTCTGCCGCCATCGCCCCGATGACGGCAATGCGGGCGTCCTCCTTGAGCGGCAGTATCCCGCCGTCGTTCTGCAACAGAACGGCGCCCTCGGCGGCCGCGCGCCGCGCCAGCGCATGATGCGCCTCATAGTCGCAGACGGCGGGCGCTTTGCGCCTCTCCGCCGCGCGGAACGCCAGCTCCAGCACGCGCCGGGCGCTGTCGTCCACGCACCGTTCGGGAAGCGACCCATCGCGCACGGCCTGCGCCGTCTCCTTTTCCATATAGGCGCTGCCGCCCGGCATGTTCAGGTCGCAGCCGGCCCAAAAGCCCTGTATCCGGTCGTTCATCGCCCCCCAATCGGTCACCACCAGACCGTCAAACCCCCACTCTGTGCGGAGGATATCCGTCAGCAGCGCCCGGTTGTCGCTGCAGTGTACGCCGTTCAGTTTCGGGTATGCGCACATCACGGCAGCCGGCCGCCCCTCCCGCACGGCAATTTCAAACGCTGTGAGGTACAGCTCCCGCAGGGTACGGTCGTCCATCACCCCATCGGAAGTAAAGCGCCGGAATTCCTGGGAATTGGCGGCAAAGTGCTTGAGGCACGCTCCCACGCCGCCGCCCTCCATGCCCCGGATAAAACCGGCAGCCAGCTTGCCCGCCAGATACGGGTCCTCGCTGAAGTATTCAAAGTTTCGCCCGCAAAGCGGGTTCCGCTTCAGGTTCGCGCCCGGCCCCAGCACGAGATCCACGCCCTGTTCCCGGGCCTCCTCGGCAATGGCGGCGCCGATCTCCGCGAGCAGCTCCGGGTCCCAACTGGCGGCGCTCGTCACCTCCGCCGGGAAGCAGGTCGCCGCCCGCGAAGCGTGTACGCCCAGCATATCGGCGGCATGCTCCTGTTTGCGCAGGCCGTGCGGCCCGTCGCACAGAAAGGCGGACGGTATGCCATAGGCCTCAAACGACTTGGTTTCCCAGAAATTCTCACCGGAACAGAGGGCAATCTTCTGTTCCAGCGGCATCTGCTTCAAAACCCGTTCCACGTCCATATGCGCACCTCCACGCCCGTTTCAAAAAGTATGGATACCTGCGGGCAGCACGACGGCCTCCCGCCCCGGCAACGTCAGGGTGGCCGTACAACCCGCCGGGACGGTGACGGTATAGGCATAGCCCGCCTCCGTCCTTTCCCAGCCGCTCTCCACCCGGCCATAGACGCTGGTGTAGCTCGCCTTCGCATGGGTCAAGCGACCGCCGGGTCGCGGCGCGATGGTAAAGTGATTCTCGCCATCCACGTGAATGCCGCACATGGTGTCGAACAACCAACGGCAAACCGCGCCCTTGGAATAGTGGTTCAGCGACGCAATGCCGCCCTGCTTCGTGGCGGTGCCCTCCCACGCTTCCCACACGGTGGTCGCCCCGTTCTTCGGCATGAACAGCCACCCCGGCATCTCCTCGTTTTCCAGCAGCCGGTAGGCAGCCTCGATGTCTATGCGAGCGAGCACATCCAGGATCAACGGCGTGGAAAGGAACCCCGTTCCCACGCGCCAGCCAAAGTGCTCCAGCGCCAAAAGAAGACGCTTTTTCGCAAATTTTTCCTGTTCCCCATTTAACAGCCCAAAGGCCAGCGGCCGGACGAGCTGCGCCTGCCGGTCGGTATCCAGCGAATACGCGGGCGTCTCTCGCAGCGCCTGATAACTCCGGCGGCAGCCGGCGGCAAAGGCGCGGTAGCCCTCTGCCTGCTGTGCGTTGCCCAGCGCCGCTTCGATCTCGGCCATGCAGTCCATGACGTGCGCGGTATAGGCCGTCGCCACTTCCGGGTGCGGCACGGCGCAGTCCTTCCACGTCATGTGGTGTACGCTCTCCGGCTCCGCCCACTCGCCATACGCCTGGCCGGCATTGGAAAGATACCTCTTCTCCTCGCCGCGCAGGCCGGTTCGTCTGGCAGTGGGGTACCATCTGCCGCAGCGCCTTTGCATGAAGCGTGCATAGCGGCGCATGCCGGGCAAATAGCTTTGCAACACGTCGCCATCCCCGTACTGTTTCCACAGGGCGTAGGGCATCAGGACGCCGGCGTCCGCCCAGCCGACCGAGCCGTTCATGGACGCCATATAGAAATCCGTGCCGCCCTCCGGCGCAATCTGGGGCAGGCAACCATTCTTTTTCTGCCAGTCATAGAGGTCGTTGAGATATTTTTTCGCAAACGGCAGATAGTCGAACAGAAAGCTGGCCGTGGGGCAGAAGATCTGCGCGTCGCCCGACCAGCCGTGCCGCTCGCGGGTCGGGCAATCGGTCGGCAGGTCGGCATGGTTGTTTTTGGCGCTCCACACCGTGTTTTCCACAAATTTATTGAGTAAACGGTTGGAGCTTTCAAACCAGCCCGTGCGCTCCAGGTCGGAATAGATGGCGATGGCCGTAAAATCTTCCGCTGAAAACGGCACGTCCGTCTCTACCAGTATATACCGGAACCCGAAGATTGCAAACGTGGTCCGATATTCGTTTCTTCCCTCGCGGCAGGTATAGCAGACCTGCTGCAAAGGCGTCGTAAAGTTTTTGCGGGACAACTGGATGTTTTTTTGCGTAAACTCCCCTTCGCCGTCGAGCAGCTCGCCAAACCGCAACCGGATCGTCTGACCGGCCCTGGCCTCCAGCGAAAAAGCCACATAACCGGCGATGTTCTGCCCGAAGTCCAGCACGGTTTTCCCGGCAGGCGTGATGATGCGTTTCGCTTTCAGCCGTTCATGCTCCGTGACGGGTACGTTATCGGACGCGGTTGGCACGACCGGATGACGGGTGACCCGCGCTTTATGGCAATAGCCGGGCGTCCGACATGCATCTACGACTTCCCCGTCCTTGTTATCCGCAAAGCGGATGGGACCGTCGTCGCTCCAGTCCCAGCTCCTGTCGGTACAGACGGTCTGCACGCCGCCGTCTGCGCGGGTCAGTTCGAGCTGTGCCAGCAGCTTGGTTACCGTGCCATACTGGTTGCGGATGCCCCAGGCGCCGGTGCTGCCCCGGTACCAGCCGTCGGCCAGCTGCACCGTCAGCTCGTTTTCCCCTTCGCGCACCAGCGCGGTCACGTCATAGGTCTGGTACTGGACGCGCTTGCGATAGTCCGTAATGCCGGGCGCCAGCACCGCGTCGCCGACCCGGACGCCGTTCAGCCGCGCCTCATACAGGCCGCAGGCGGTGATGTACAGCCGCGCCTTTTGCACACAATCCGCCACAAACGTCTTGCGGAAGCAGTCCACGGGATAGCGCCGCCGCCTGTTGACCCGGTAATTGCCGGCGATCCACTGCGCCTGCCAGCGGCCGATGCCCGTCTCGAACAGGGACTCGGCCCAGTCGCCGCAGGCGCCCTGCTCGTCCCACAGGCGCACCTTCCACAGCACCCGCGTCCGCGGTGCGACGGGCGCGCCGCCCCAACGGGCGCGCATGGAACCGCCCGCCACCCGGCCGCTGTCCCAGAGCAGCGCGCCGCCGTCGTCGTGCGCAACGATCTGATAGGCCGTCTGCTCCCGTCCGCCGCTGCAGTTCCAGAACAGCCAGGGCGCCGTGAAGTCCACGCCGACGGGCTCGAACAGATGTTCCGTCTTCAATCGAATGGCCTGCATCATTTGCCCTCCCTGCGCGCCCGGATCTCCTGCTGCTCCCTGCCGATGGTCTTTTCCACATTCAGGAAGATCAGCAATACCGCCAGTATGATGCCCGTGAACACCTCCAGGCCGACAAAGCCAAACGTGATGGCGTTCCTGACCGCCGCCGTCTGCTCCGCCGCCACCGTGACGCCGTTCACCACCTCCGGCGCAACATAGCCGGTTTTGGCGAGCAGGCCGTTGAAAATGCCCGTGCAAATCCCGACCATGGCCACGGAAATGATGTTATAGACGGACATCGCAATGCCGTCGCAGCGGAAATTCTTCTTCCACTCCATGTGATCGAGCACGTCGGCAAACATGGCCATAAAGACATAGGAACAGGGCAGACCGCCGATGTTTTTGATGAACTGGCCGACGAGCACGACGACCATGTCCGTCGGGAACATCCAGCAGATGGCGCTGCCGATGGCATACAGGATGAAACCGGCCAGCGTCAGGTTGCGCTTGCCAAACTTTTTGGCCAGCGGCCAAACGGCAAAGATGCCGATCCCCATCGGTACGCCGCCGATCACGGAGATCAGCGTCTGCGTCATACCGTCGTTATAGGTGCCCAGCACGTAGTTGCAATAGTACACGAGGCTCAGGTTCTTGATGCTGGTGCCCAGGATGTATACGAGAAAATAGGCGTAGATGAGCAACATGTACCGATCGGTAAAGATCGCCTTCAGCTGCTGTTTCAGCGGCACGGGGACTGCCTCTTCCGCCTGCGTCTCCAGCGTCACGCGCTCTTTGGTAAAGTAATACTCGACCAGCGTCAACGGCAGCGCCAGAATGGAAAGCAGGCTCATGAGCGCAATCCACTTGCCCTGGTCCGCGCCGATGATGGGCATGATGACCATGGGGAACACCAGCGCCACAAGAATCCCCGTCATCATGATGTTGGAGATCTGGTTGAACACCGACAGGCTGCCGCGTTGCGTCGTGTCGCGGATGGACAGCGGCACCATCAGGCCGTGGCTCATGTTAAAAATGGTATAGGCGAAGGAATAGAACAGATTGTAGCTGACCATGACCCAGATAACCTGCACCGTCTCCGAGCCGCTCGGCACGGTAAACAGCAGAATGCCGGTCACCGTCAGCAGCGGCGCGCTCAGCAACAGCCACGGCCGCGCCTTGCCCTCCCGCGTGTGGGTCCGGTCGATGATGTAGCCCATGCACACATTGGTGACGGCGTCGATGATCTTGGAAACGATCGGAAACACCACCAGAAACGCCCCGCCCCAGACATGCGTCAGCTTGAGCACGTCGGTATAATAGACATTCAAATAGGTGGCAAGCACCGCGTTGAGCAGCAGGGCGCCGGCGGGCCCGAGAAGATACCCCAGCCATTTTTCTGCCGGCTTAACGTCCTCCGATCGTATCCTGCTTTGAAACGCTTTACGCTCCACAAATTTAAGACGCGTCACTGCGCATTCCTCCCGATTCGTTGTGTGGAAACTTGTTGAAGGCTATAATGGGTACTACAATTTGCAGTACCAATATATCACGGCGCCCCTGCAAAAACTTGTATTTCTGTATGCTATTTGGTATAAATGTATGCAAAAGGAGGCTGCCCGTGGAACGAATCGATCTGCACTATCTCTGTACGACCATCGGCAATCTTTCCGGCATCCCCATCCGCATTTTTGAAGGCAACGCGCTGGACTTCTACTATTCCATCGTCTATCTGCCGAAGGACCCTCTGCTGCCGTGGCAGCGGGAAGTGCTCGCCATCCCGGAACATGTCGGCTACTATGTTACGCCGCAGTTTCATTATTATTGCGTGGTCAACGCGGGGAACATAAAGCTCGTTGTCGGCCCTGCGCGGCAGATCAGGGAAAGCGAGCAGGAGTTGCGGGCGCTTGCATTCCAGCTGGATCTGGCCGGCGAGGAGGCGGACGCGCTGATTGCGGGCGTGCGCAGCATCGTCCGCATGCCGGTGGAAAGCGTGTTGCAAATGCTGTGTACCATGAATTATGTCCTCAACGGCGAAAAGTTGGAGTTGCGGGATATCAGCATTCATGAACAGGAGCAGACCGCGCTGGCCAGCCGGCAGGAGCGACGGCGCGCGGCGCGCCGTCTCTCCGTCGCAACCGAAGAGACCGCCGTCCGCGAAGAGCACAACACCTATGACTTGGAGAAGCGCCTGCTGTACATGGTCCGCAAGGGGGACAGTATGGCCCTGCAAAAGTGGCTCTCGACCGCCCCCGCCATTCGCGGCGGCGTGGTGGCCAACGACCAGCTACGCCAGCGCAAAAACCTGTTCATCGTTACCGTTACGCTGGCATGTCGCGCCGCCATACAGGGCGGGCTGTCGGTGGATGACGCTTTTACGCTCAGCGACTCCTACATCCAGCAATGTGAATTGATGCAATCGCCTGAGCGGATCACCAATCTGCAATATCGCATGTTGCTCGACTATACGGAACGGGTCGAGCGCCTGCGCCGGGGCAAAGCGCCGTCAAAATTGGCGCTTGACGTAGCGAACTATGTGCAGCGCCATATTTTCGAAGCCGTCAGCGCCGAGGCGATCGCCCATGCGCTGTACATCAGCCGCCCCTATCTGTCCAAAAAGTTCAAGGAGGAGACGGGCGAAAACCTGACGGACTTTGTGCGCAAGGAGAAGACGGAAGAAGCGAAACGCCTCCTGCGCTACTCGGACAAGTCCCTCACCGCGATCGGCTCCTATCTCGGCTTCTCCTCGCCCGGTCATTTTTCGCGCGTGTTCAAAAAGTATACGGGCTACAGCCCCCGCGCGTATCGGGAAAGATATGAGTAGCGCGCGGAGGAATTCGGTCGGCGGTCGCTGGCTGAGCGGAAGCAGAATCAAACGTCAGGCTGACGGCCTTCCACTTCTTGCCGCCCGAGGAAACGGCCCGGCGCGCGATCGGGCGCTGTACGGCCGTTGAAAAGGCGACCGGCCGCGGCGTTGAGCGTCGGCAGGCAGGAGCCGGAGATCGATCAACGGCGCTCGACCTGATGCGGCAGCAGAGCGGCTCGCACGGCAGCGGCGGGATCCGCACTCGGCATACCCTGTCCCGGTCCGCCTTTCTGCCTGCCGTGGCGCGCCGTGCTGCCGCCCGACATGCGGGATGTCTGTTGTCGGGCAGTGATTCCTCTATCGCCGCAACGGACGGCGGGGTTCGGTAAAAGGGGAGGGCTATCACGCAACGCAACAATCAAATCCAGTTAAAAATTCGGAGGTGTGCCACGCGGGCTGATGTTCAGCCCGCAGCCGAAACACTTGGCCAACCGGACAGCCGCCTGGTGGCAGGTCGGTTCCTTTTTATCCATCGGTTTTACTTTTGCCGCGCGCCATCGCAACGGGCAGGACGGGCAACATCACCCGGCACGAAATCAGGGCGAATTTGTGCGCGCCCTGGGATCATGGCCCCTCTCCACAGGAAGGGCAGCGATCTCTCCCAGCTTTGGTTCCAATTCTCTTTCTTCCGGTTTTCATTGCATTTTTGAATTGCGGAGCACTTTTGCGACCACCACCACAGCGACGATCACGGCGATGATGGCGAAGCCGACAAGGATGGTCACCCACCACTGAAAGGCAGGTTCCTGGGTTTGATCCGTTGGCTCTCCGTCCGTTTCAATCACCAGTTCCTTGATCTCAATGGAAAATTCAATCTCCTGTTTTTGTTCTTCTCCGGCTTCGTCCGTATAGGTGATCGTATAGAGGCCGCTTGTCTGTCCATATCCGCCGCCAACCTGTCCGGCGAACACGGAGATTTCGCCGTTGCCCGTTCCGCCGGGGGCAATATCTCCTAAGAACGCGGCCGCTTTTGGGAAAAGCCCCTCTCCCGCGACTTCGATCATCACATTTTTTAGCGTGCTTCTCCCCGTATTATAAACGTTTGCCGGGAGCGTAAAGGATTCTCCTGCGGTAACGCTCTTCGGCAGCATGGCGAGGATGTCGTCATATGTAAAAGCAGCCGGCTGGACGACGGCGATGAGAAATGTGTGGGAAGAAGTATACACGCCGCCGTATGCGTCCGCATAGTCAAGGGTGACGCTGAAAGGCTGGTTGCCCGACGTGACGTCCGCCGTTGTTTTCAGCCGAAAGGAAGCTCGCACGCTTTCTCCGTCTACAAGATTCTCAAGATGAATGGCGTTATTGGTTGCAACGGGGACGATGCTGCCTGCCGCGTCCACGCTCCCGCCGCCGGAGGACGCGCTCCCGTAGGTCAGCCGCACGCTTCTTGCCCGAAGTGTGCCAATGTTTTCCACCGTGAGCGTCACCTCGAACTCCTCATTGCCGCCGACGCTCGCGGGATTGATCTCGCAGGCGCTGATGAACAGCTCCGGTTTCTCCACGGTTTCCTTTGTGGGCGTGACGTCCTGCACGGCGTTTGGATCGACGGGCTCCTGGCCGTCGGTAATGGTGACGTAGATGAGGAAGGTCTGCGTCATGAGCGCGCCGGCGGCGTCCAGATAGGACGCGCTCAGCGTAACGGGATAGACGCCGTTGATTCTCCCGCTTGCAAGGGGGATGGTCAGCGTGAACACGTAGGGTTCCCCGCCCTCGCTTGTCTGGGCGTAATTTCCAAAGACAAACGGACTGTCCGTCGTCTGGCCGAGGTCGGCGCTGAGCGTTACCCGGCCGTCCAGCGTTTTCCCGATCAGGGGCAATACGATGGACACGCTCCCATCCTTTACGATCGGGAGATATCCGTTTTCATAGGTTTTATTCATGCCGGGATACAGGTTCCTGCTGTCGATCGTAAGCTGCCCGGCGGGGATGACGGGCTCCGGCGTAGCCATGTCCGGCGTGTCGGTCGACGTCGTCGCCGCGGACGGCGTGTCGGGCGACGTTGTTGCGGTCGGTGTTGCGTTTTCGGAAGACGCGGGAGGCGCGTCCGGCGTTTCCTCGGCAAAAACCGTCAGCGGTATGGTTATGGCAAGCAAGATCGCAAACAGCAGTATGAAGCGCTTTCTTTTCATGGTTTATTCCTCCCGTATCATGGTCATATTGCCCGCGTCCATTTCGCAGACGGTATCGCACAGCTCGTCGATGTCGCCCTGGTTGTGGCTGGCAAGCAATATGGTTTTCCCGTCCTCCTTTAAGCTTTTGATCAGATCGCGCATTTCCCGGACGCCGTGCTTGTCAAGGCCGTTCAGCGGCTCATCCAAGATCAGCAGGGACGGATCTTCCATAATCGCCTGTGCGATGCCGAGGCGCTGCCGCATCCCGAGCGAATATTTCCCGACGGGCTTTTTCATCATCGGGTCAAGCCCGACGCGGCGAATGGAACCGGCTATTTCCGCAAGCCCTATTCTTTTGTTGAGGGACGCCAGTATTTCCAGGTTTTTTATGCCTGTGATATTCGGCAGGAACCCCGGCGTTTCAATGATGATCCCGAGGTCGCCCGGGAAATCCACATCCCTTCCAACCCACTTGCCGTTCACGATCACCTTGCCCTCCGTGGGCAGCAAAAAGCCGCAAATACACTTCATCAGCACTGTCTTGCCGCTGCCATTGTTGCCAACAATGCCGTGTATCTTGCCCTTTTCAAAATCCCGGCTCACGCCTTTGAGCACCCGTTCCTGCCCGAAATCCTTTGAAACTTTTTGAACGCTGATGGCTATCTCCATGTGTCCTCCTCTCTCAGTGACCGTCGCGCTGCGCCGGCAGGAAGCCGCGCGCCCCGCGCGCCTTTGCTCAGAGGGCTTTCGCCCCGCTGCCTCCGCCGCCGGCGGCGCTTGGCTACGCCCCCTCCGTTCCGGTAAAGTGAAAATTATAGGTTCGTATGGCCCGAAGCGACAGAACGAACAACAGGGCGATCAGCACCCCAAAGATGGCATAGGTCTGCCACAGCCTGGGCAACAGGTCGTAGCCAAAGTTGTGCATATGATACGTCGCGTGGTTCAAGGGCGAAAGCCAGCCCACCGCCACGTTCGCCTTGTACATCAGCTCGTCCGGGAGCTGGAAGATTGCCTTAATCGTTTCGGGGTTCAAGAGAAACCCGTAGAGGCTGAAAGCAAATACGCCGATGACGCCTCCCAACTGTCCTTTTTTCAAATTGAACAGCAGCATGGTAAACGCCATGACAAGCGTATACAGCAGCATGAGCAGGAAGATCGTCCCCATGCAGGCATAGGGTGTGCTCATTTCAAGGGTTTTCACAAGGGCGGGAAGCGCCACCGCCTGCCCCGCGCCGGAGTAACCCAGAATCGCCGCCGTTTCGCTCCACAGGTTGCCCACGAAGCTCTGCGTCATGCAGACAAGGGACGTGGCAATCAGAATAAAGATGAGATAGAGCGCCGTCGCCGCAACGATATACGCCGCCTGTCCGGCAAGCCAGGTTTTGCGGTCGATCCGCATGAGATAGAACGGCGTGCCCGAGCTGATAAAGGGCATATCCGCAAATAGCAGCAAGAGCAGCAGCGAGGATAAAAGGATGGAATTTGCATCCCCGAACGTCCACACAAAGGCTTCCACGATCTGCATCGTCGTCTCATACTCCCGCGCAAACTGCACCGCCTTGTCGGACAGCAGAAAGCACAGGATAAAGGCAAGGCTGAATGTGATGATGATGCGGGGGTTTTTGTGCCAGCCGCGAAAGTTATATAGCATAACAGATAATACCCGTTTGATTTTCATATCTGTTCGAGCCTCCTTTTGGCTGCGTGGAAGAACAGCAGGCTAAAAAGGACGATCAGCTCCAAAAGCAGCAGCACCACGCCCATGTTGCCCCACATCCAAAACTCTGAGGGATTCGTCCACTCCTTGGGATAGAGGACATAGAGCGTATCAAAATACCGCTCATAGAGAATGATGAGCACATAGTAAAGCACGAACGGCGAAGCATACGCCATATACTTGCTGCTCGTAAGCGTCGCAAAGGTAAGACCGACAAGCGACCAGAACGCGCCGGAACAGGCGAACAGCAGAACTTTGCCCATCAGCTCTTCAAAATAGGGATGGGAAACCGCGCCGGGTTCCACCGCCGCTTCCATGGGGGAGAAAACAAGCGCGGCAACCACATACCCCAGCAGCACGCCGAGGGATACCGAAAGTCCGCCCGAAACAAGGCTGCCGAGGATTTTTCCCAGAAGATAGCCGTTTTTTGTCGTGCGGGGCAGGTATTCCTTGACAAAGCCGCTTTTCATGTCGTCAAGAAAGGAGGAGGTGAAGGGCAGCGCCGCGATGATCGGCAGCGCCAGCGTCATGGCGTCGGAGGTGAGGGCGTTCATGAGGAAGGTATGGTGAAAGCCGCTTTGCAAAAGCTCTTCTGAGCGGAATGCCTGAAGCACATCCTGCACCGAGGAGAGGAGCAGGATGACGGTTGCCGCCAGTATCCCGATATACAGGCCCTTGCCGGAGACCGCCTGCCGGATGGCTCCCGGGATTGCTTTCCTCATGATCTCCTCCTTCCCTGAGCAAGATCGGCTTATTTCCCATTCTAAAGATCTTCTTTTCAAAAGTCGTTTTCAAAGTGTTAACGTTTTGTTATCGCAGAGGGAGCCTGAAGAAACCCGCTGCCGCAACGCCACTTTACGTGTATGATACCTGCCAACGCCGCATCAAGTATTCATCAAATCGTAAGCAAATTGTAATTTCTGGCAACAGGGAAGCAGGCATGGACGGCGCTGCGCGTTCATGCCTGCTGATACATGGCGGCCGGAGCGGCGATCAATAGCCGTTCATCGGGTCGATCACGCTGCCGTCCACGGCGTTGATAATGAGCTCGGGTACGTCCGTCGGCCCCCGGAAGCTCTTCTGCAATTCGCCCGTTTCTTCATTGGTCGTCTCGTCGTAAACGCTCACATAGAAGCACCAGGCCGGGACGAGGAGCCCCTCGGTAAACGAATTCTTGTCGATGATGCGCCACAGGCACAGCTTGGCCGTGACGACGTCGATTTGGAGGACGTTCACCCACTCCGCCTTGGCGAGCGGCTCGTTCTGGATCGTCATCATCCGGGTGAAGATCTCGCCGATCTCGCTGAAGGGTAAGAGGTTGGCGCTCTCCGTCTCGACCTTTTCCACGTTCAGCGGGCCTTCCCACTGGATGGACAGGATCCCCTCGTCGTCCACGAGGATTTCAAAACTCTCGTAGGCCCACTGCCGTCCAAAGCTCTCGCCGCCCGTAGCGGAGGCGGACCAGCCGTAATAGGATTCCGTCGTCACGTCGCCCAGCTGGCGCAGCAGGCGGAACGAATAGTATTCCTCCGCGTCCGCCAGCGCCTGCGCCATCCTGTCCTTGTACGCCTCCCGTTCTTCCGGCAGGGTGAAGCGGAGCATGCCGTAGTTCTGCGCCGTCGTCATGAGCGAGACGGTGTCGATGGCCATGTCGTCGATGCCGAGCGCCGAAAGGAAATCTTCGACCACGGCGCGGGCTTCGGCCGGCGTGGTCGTCAGCTTGCAGTCGACGGCCTCCCCGGTCAGGGACTGCTCCGTCACGTCCAGCAGCTGCGCGTCGCCGTCGCGGTGTCCCGCCTTCTCTTTCTCCCGACTGTAGAGGAAGGTCGACCCGCTCGACGGCAGGTCCACCTGGATATTTCCGTCTTTATCGGTGTACGACTCCACATCAGTATTTTCATAGTCTGCGTCATTCATGACAAAAAACATCTTGGCATCGGCGTCGAAACTGCTGATGAGATTCAGCCTCATGCAGGTGCCGGTGGACGCGCCCGTCTGGTTGTTGATGGCAAACGGCTGCAGCGTGCCGTCCGACGGGACCAGCACGACGTCTTCCGGCGCGCTTTCGTATTCCTCATAGAGGTATTTCAAATAATTTTCCGAAACCGCCGCGCCCTCCGTGCCGCTCCATTTGGCCAGGTCCTCCTGCGTTCGCTCGATGTCGGCCTGCACCTGCGCCTTTGTCCGTACCTCCGGGTCGATGTACATGGGCGTGTCGCCGCAGAGATAGGAGAAAAGCGCATACACGAATTCCTGGCTGAACCGCCCGGCGGTCACGCGCGCGAGGGGGACGTTGACGGTGTCGGGGAGCGAAAGCGCAACGTCTGACGAAATTGTCATCTTGCCGCCCGCCTCGATCGCGGTCGTCTGCCACCTTTCCGGCGCGCCATACCGCTCGCAGAGCGCGGCATAGGTCAGCTCCCCGTCCTGCGGCATGGTTGCGGGGGCGTTATCGGCGGTAGAGACGGCCTGCTCCACCATCTTATCGTTGTCCTTTCCAACGACCACGGCGCTCTCCGGCGACGGCTGGCAGCCGAACAGGGAAATTGCGAGCAGGGTCGCGAACAGGGCGGCAAACAGTTTCTTCATGTGCTTGAAAACCTCGTGTGTTTCAATGATTAAGGATAAGAGCATCTTCATAAAAAACATATACTATATGCTTTCGTATGCCTTCACGACGCTGAATCAAGGCGGTTATGAGGATGTTGCTACCGAAGAGTTCGAGAATATGCATAACCTCTTTGCTGCGATTCTGGCGAAAGGCATCAGCAGACAGCTGAAACAAGGCCTGTATCGGGAGTATTTGAATCGAAAAGAGGATGTTGCTGTAGTCCGTGGCAAGATTGATATGCCAGGGACCATTCAGAACCAGCTTGCCAGGAAGCGGGTTCTGTCCTGTGAATATGATGAGCTTTCTGAAAACAATCTCCTGAATCAAATACTCAAAACAACAGTCATGCTTCTGCTCCGACACACGAGGGTAGATCAGGTGTACAAGAGCGACCTGAAAAAGGAAATGCTGTTCTTCTCGAATGTTGATACAATCGACCCTGCCACGATCCGCTGGTCAGCCATTCGTTTCCAGAGGAACAACAATACCTATCGTATGCTCATCAGTCTGTGTCAACTTATTCTGGAAGGAATGCTTCTGACCACAGACTCCGGAGAATATAAGTTGGCTTCCTTCGTCGATGAGCAGCGTATGAACCGCCTGTATGAGAAATTTATCCTCGAATACTATGCCAAGGAATGTCCGCAAGTGACGGCAACGGCTTCACAGATTCCATGGGTCTTGGATGATGGGATTGGGACAATGCTGCCGGTCATGCAGAGTGACATCATGCTCACAAGAGGCAATGAGGTATTGATCATCGATGCCAAGTATTACACGCATACCATGCAAACTCAATACAATGTCCACACGCTTCATTCCAGCAATCTGTATCAGATTTTTACCTATGTCAAGAACAAGGATGCGGAGTTTGGCAGTAGGCCGCATACAGTTTCTGGTATGTTACTCTATGCGGCAACTGATGAAGCTATTCAGCCGGATAACAGGTACCAGATGAGTGGCAACAAGATTAGCGTCCGAACGCTTGACTTAAATCAAGAATTCTCCGAAATTGCTTCTCAGTTAAATGCGATTGTGGACGAACATTTTTCTGCCAATTAAATCTCCATTAGAATTCCTTTTAACCTGCAAAGATGAAACGATAGTCCGCAAATTAAACGATACCCATAAAACAAACGATAGCCTGCTGCTCCCCAGCGCCTTTGCGGACTGGGTTAGCGGCAAGCTATCGCTTTGTCTGGCAACGGATGGGGCCGATAAAAGCCAGAAACCCCTTGAAATCAGGACTTTCAGGCAAAAAGAAAGCACCGCAATCCTGATACGCTTTGTATCAAAATTGCGGTGCTTTTTTGGTGGAGGCGGCGAGAGTCGAACTCGCGTCCGAAAACCTGTCCGCAAGACCTTCTACGAGCGTAGCCGCTGATTTCGTATTCCCTTTCCGCGGCCCCCGGCGGCAGGGTCCGCGTTCCGGTAGCTTCATAAGTCCGGCCCGCCGCAAAGCTTAGGCGGGTTCGTTCCCTACCCTAAATGACGCCCGGTACCGCAACGGTAGGTCTTTGCGGGCGGACGGTCACCGCGTGTTACGCAGCGACGAGTTGCGTATTGTGGTTGTCAGTTATTTTTTAACTGTCCCGTTTTTAACGAAGCACGGGGCTTCGGCTCGCTTATCCGGCTTCCATGATCCCCGTCGAAACCATGTTCGCCCCCACGACATTGTATGCATTATCTGCATACAATGATATTATACCACGAAATTTCTAAGAAATGCAAGATGCCTGCCGGCCGACGGCCGCATTTATCCGTCCTGCCCGCCGGCAAATTCGCGCCCGGCGCAGCCGCGCAGGCGAACGGCCCGCGGCGTTCCAAAGCGCCGGGCGGACGCCGAAAGCGGGCAACGGCCCCGTCCTCCGGCCGATAGCCCGGACCGCCCGTCCTCCAAGGCCGCTGTTTGCCGGCGCTTGAAGCCCGGCCGGCCGCGCCGCCCGGGGCGCTTAAAACAGGTGCAGAATATCAAGCGTCGCAAAATAATCGGCCGGCGTTTCGGCGCGCCGGATGAGTCTTGCGGAACCATCCTCCTCCAGCAGGAGCTCGGCGCTGCGGAGCTTGCCATTATAATTGTAGCCCATCGAAAAGCCGTGCGCGCCCGTATCGTGGATGACGACGATATCGCCCACATCGATCTTTGGGAGCGGGCGATCAATGGCAAACTTGTCGTTGTTTTCGCAGAGCGAGCCGGTCACGTCATAGAGATGCGTACACGGCGCCTCCTCCTTGCCCATGACCGTAATATGGTGGTACGCGCCGTACATCGCCGGGCGCATGAGGTTGCAGGCGCAGGCGTCAAGGCCGATGTAATGCTTGTAGATCTCCTTTTCATGGATGGCGTGCGTCACGAGAAAGCCATACGGGCCGGTGATGTAACGCCCCAGCTCGGTATAGACCGCAATCTCCATGCCGGCCGGGCGCACGATCTCGTCGTAGGCGCGCGCGACCTCGCGCCCGATGGTCTCGATGTCCGCCTCCGGCTCGTCCGGCCGGTAGGGAATTCCGATGCCGCCGGAAAGGTTGACAAAGCGCACGTCGGCGCCCGTTTCGTCGCGCAACTCTACGGCAAGCCGGAACAGCCGCCGCGCCAGGGCCGGATAATAGCCGGCGTCGGTCGTGTTGGAGGCCAGAAACGCATGCAGGCCAAAGCGCTCCGCGCCGAGCGCGAGAAGCTGCCGGAAGCCCTCCGTGAGCTGGGCGCGCGTAAAGCCGTACTTCGCCTCGCTCGGCTGCCCCATGATCGTATTGCCCAGCTTGAACGCCCCGCCCGGATTGTAGCGGCAGGATATGGTGCGCGGAATGCCCCCGTGGCGGCGCAAAAACTCAATATGGGTGATGTCGTCAAGGTTGATGATCGCATCCAGCTCCCGCGCCAGCGCAAACTCCTCCGGCGGCGTGTCGTTGCTCGAAAACATGATATCGCGCCCCGTAATGCCGACGGCACGGGAAAGCATGAGTTCGGTCAGCGAGGAACAATCCATCCCGCAGCCCTCTTCGTACAGCAACTGCATGACGGCCGGATTGGGCAGGGCCTTGACGGCAAAATATTCCCGAAAGCCCGGGTTCCATGCGAATGCGCGCCGCAGGCGGCGCACGTTCGCACGGATGCCGCGCGCGTCGTAAATGTGGAACGGCGTGGGATATTCCCGACAAATGCGCTCGATCCCTGCCTTGTCAAACGGAAGCCGCTTCATGCGATGTTCTCCTTTACTGTCTGTCCTCTTTCATGCGCCGCTCCATCTCGCGCCCCGCGTCGCGCGCCGCAATGGCATGCCGCTTATCGTACAGCTTTTTGCCGCGCGCAACGGCCAGCTCCACCTTGACGCGGCCATCGCGCAGATACAGGGAGAGCGGCACAAGGCTCATGCCTTCGGCCTGCTGCTGCTTGCCAAGGCGCACGATCTCGCGCTTATGGGCGAGGAGCTTGCGCGTGCGGAACGGATCGTGGTTGTAGATGTTGCCCTGCTCATACGGACTCACGTGCATGCCGACGAGCAACAGTTCCCCGTTTTTGACCTGCGCGTAACTGTCCTTGAGGTTGAGCTGCCCGGCGCGGATGGACTTGACCTCGGTCCCCTGCAACGCAATGCCGCATTCGAGCGTATCCTCGATAAAATAATCATGCCTTGCCTTTTTGTTTTGCGCGAGCACCTTTACGCCGCGTTTGACCGCCATGTCGCCGTCCCTCCTTTCGCGCAGGATTATATATTCTTTTGGTATTATAGCCGGGTTTCAGCAGCAAGTCAATCGTCGCCGTATCCGCATCCACACGGGCGACCTGCACGCGCACCCGGTCGCCAAGGCGCAAAACGCGCCCGCTGCGCTCGCCCACAATGCGATATTGCCGGAGTTCCGGCCGGTACCAGTCGTCCGTAAGCGTGCGCAGGGAAACAAACCCCTCCGCGGTATTGTCCAGCTCCACATAGAACCCGCCGCCCGTCACGCCGGAGATCACCCCGTCGAACGTTTCGCCGAGCTGGCCCTGCATATACTCGCAGCGCTTGACGTCCTCCACGGCGCGCTCCGCCTCCATGGCGCGGCGCTCCGCGTCGCTCGTTTCCACGGCGAGCGCAGGAAGCGACGCATGCAGGCGCGCACGCCGCGCTGGCGTAAGTTGCCCATGCAGGTGCCATTTGAGGATGCGATGCACCATCAGGTCGGGGTAGCGGCGAATGGGCGACGTAAAATGGCAGTAATCGGACAAGGCCAGGCCATAATGGCCGAGCGGGCGCTCGTCATACCGGGCGCGCTGCATGGCCCGCAACAGCAGGCGGGAGATGACGCGTTCCTCCGGCCTGCCGGACGCCCGTTCCGTGACGCGGCGGAGCGTCCGCGGCTGCGCCCCTTCCGCCACGGAAAACCCATACCCCAGCGTCTGCAAAAAGGCGTTGAGTTCCCGCAACCGGTCGACCGACGGCGGTTCATGGACGCGGAACAGCCCCGGCAAGCCGCGCTCGCGCAGAAACCGGGCGACCGCTTCATTGGCCAGAAGCATACATTCCTCAATGATGCGGTCGGCAATGCCGCGCTCCGCCGGGGCAAGACCGACGGCGCGCCCCTGCGCATCCACCTCAATCGCGCTTTCGGCAATTTCAAAGTCGATACTGCCGCGGGCGCAGCGCCGGGCATATAGCAGTTTTTGCAGCCGCGCAAGATTCAACAGCGTCGGCACGGCATCCGCATACCGCTCGCGCAGCGCCGGATCGCCCCCGATTAGCGCGCTCACATCGCCGTAAACCAGCCGATGGCGGGAGCGGATAACGGTCTCCGCAATGCGCGCCGATACGACGTTGCCGCCCGTATCGAGCTCCATGAGGCAGGAGAGCGTCAGGCGGTCCTCGCCCTCGTTGAGCGAGCAGATGCCGTTTGAGAGCGCCTCCGGCAGCATGGGGATCACGCGGTCGACGAAATACACGCTCGTACCGCGCAAGCGCGCCTCCCGGTCGATCACGCTGCCGGAGCGGACATAGGCGGCCACATCCGCAATGTGGACGCCGAGACGCATCCCGCCTCCGCCAAGCGCTTCGAGCGAAACGGCATCGTCAAAATCCTTGCTGTGCGGCCCGTCGATGGTGACGGTAAAAACGTCGCGCAGATCGATCCGGCCCGCCGCCGCCTCGGCCGTCACCGACTGTGGCAGGGTTTCCGCCTGTTCCAGCACCGCTCCGGGGAAGACGTCCCGCACGCCGAACCGCCGCACGGCCGCCAGCACATCCACGCCCGGCTCGCCGCGGCGGCCGAGCCGCTCCACAATACGCCCCGACATGGGGCGCGCCCCATCCGGATAGCGTTCGATCACGGCGACCACGCGGTCGCCGTCCCTTGCGCCCCCGGCGTCCCTTTCCGACACGAGCAACCGGGGGATGTGTCGGTCATCCGCCACCACGTAGCCGCCGGCCATCGTCCCCACGACCTGTGACCACGCGCGCGTCTCCACCCGCGCCACCTCGCCCTCCGGGCCGTTGCGGCCATTGCCGGCGTAGCGCACGAGCACGCGATCGCCGTGCATGGCGCCATGCATCGCGTCCGCAGGAAGGAACCAGTCCGCCGAACCGTTGTCCGGTTGAAAATAGCCGAATCCGCGCGCCGTCATCTGTATAACGCCGGATACAAGGGCTTCCCGACGCCTGCCGCGTCCTCCGTCATGCGCCAAAGCGTTGCGCCTCCTTTCCCTCTATCTTGCCCCGCCGCGCCCCTCAAGCCGCATGCTTGCCGAAAGGACAAAAAAGACGCTCCATGATGCGTCATGGAGCGTCGGCGCGATTTTCAAATCAACCAACGACGGCCAGCACAATGGCCAGTACGCCAAGGATGATCGCAAGAATCACCGTGGTGCGCTGCAGCTTTGCTTCCCGGCTTGCCGCCTTGCCGCGCGCCGTGAATGACTGCGTATCGGTCCCGAATGCGGAACCCATGCCGGCGGTCTTGGTCTTCTGCATCAATACGACGATGATCAGCAGCACGGCAACCAACAGCAGCGCGATCGTGATAATGGTCGAAACGAGTTCCATCTCTCTCATCCTTTCCGCCCGACGCTTGCGGGCCAAACCCGTCGGAGGCGGGCAATCAAACTTTGGGCTCTGCCATGCGGGAAACGCCTGCGCTCCCTAACGCACAATGGCGGCGCATCCGCGACGGCTGCATTGCGCATTATACCACGCGACCAGCCAGAGTTCAAGAAAAACAGCGCGCTTTTTTTCAAAAAACGGGCGGTTTTTCCCCATGCGTTACGCTTCGATAAGGCTCTTCCCCGTCATCTCCGCCGGTACGGGCAGGCCAAGCAGCGTAAGCAGCGTAGGCGCCAGGTCGGACAGGCGGCCGTCCCCGCGCAGTTTTACATCCTTTCGCGCATCATCCACGAGGATGCACGGAACGGGATTGGTCGTGTGCGCAGTAAAAGGCGCGTTCGCCGCCGTATCCCACATCAGCTCGGCGTTGCCGTGATCGGCCGTGATGATGCAGCGGCCGCCGGTGCCGCGCACCGCCTCAACCACGCGGGCCACGCAGGCATCGACCGCATGTACTGCGGCCACGGCAGCCTCCATGACGCCGGTATGGCCGACCATGTCGCAGTTGGCAAAGTTCAGGATCATCACGTCGTACTTGCCGCTTTCGATGCGGCGCACGGCCTCCTCCGCCACCTCATAGGCGCTCATCTCCGGCTTCAGGTCGTAGGTGGCGACTTTGGGCGACGGAATCAGCGCACGATCTTCGCCGGGATTCGGCGCTTCCACGCCGCCGTTGAAGAAGAACGTCACGTGCGCATACTTCTCCGTTTCGGCAATCCGCAGCTGGGTGAGCCCGGATGCGGCGAGGTATTCGCCGAGCGTGTTGCGCAGCGTCTCCGGCGCAAACGCGATATGCAGTTTCCCTTCAAACGTCTTATCATACTGCGTCATGGAAACGTAGTACAGCGGGAAAAAGCCATCCCGGCGGGCAAAGCCGTCGAAATCCGGCAGGATGTACGCACGGGTGATCTCCCGCGCCCGGTCCGGACGGAAATTGAAGAAGATCACGGAATCGTTCGGGCGGATCGTGGCGACCGGCTGCCCGTCCGCGAGCACGACCGTCGGTTTGACAAACTCATCGACCACGCCCTCGTCATAGCTCTGCTGCATGGCCTGAACGGCGCTTGTGGCGGTCACGCCTTCGCCATAGGTCATTGCGGCATAGGCGAGCTGTACGCGCTCATAGCGGTTGTCTCGATCCATCGCATAATAACGCCCCATGACGGTGGCAATCCTGCCGCAGCCGATCTTTTTGAGCGCTGCTTCGAGCTGTTCGATATAGCCCTTGCCGCTCGAAGGCGGCACGTCGCGCCCGTCCATAAAACAATGGAAATAGACGCGGGTAAGGCCATGACGATGCGCCATCTCGGCAAGCGCCTCGGCATGGCGCAGATGGCTGTGCACGCCGCCGTCAGAGCACAGCCCGAGCAGATGCAGCGCGCTGCCCTGGCGCTTGCAATTCTCCATAGCGCCCAGCAACGCCGGATTCTCGAAGAAATCGCCATCCTCGATGGATTTGGTGATGCGCGTGAGCTCCTGATATACGATGCGGCCGGCACCGATGTTGAGATGCCCCACTTCGGAGTTGCCCATCTGGCCGGCGGGCAGGCCCACATCGAGCCCGCTTGCCTGTAGCCGGGTGTGCGGATAGGCGGCGGCGAGCGCACGGACGTGCGCTGCGCCGTCGGTCAAAATGGCATTATATGCCTGTTCCGAACGGCAGCCAAAGCCGTCCAGAATGATCAGGGCGGTAATGGGCTTCATCAGTAGTTGACCACCTTCGAGAAGTCTTCCGCCTTGAGGCTGGCGCCGCCGATCAGGCCGCCGTCGATCTCCGGCATGGCCATGAGTTCGGAGGCGTTCTTCGGGTTCATGCTGCCGCCGTACTGGATGCGCACCTCGGCGGCCACCGCAGGCGAAAACGCCTCGGCAATCGCGTTGCGGATCACGCCGATGGTAGCGTTCGCATCCTCGGCGGTCGCGGTTCTGCCGGTGCCGATGGCCCAGATTGGCTCATAGGCGATGACCACGGACTTGACCTGCTCCGCTTCCATCCCTGCAAGCGCGGCCTTGGCCTGCGCGGACACCAGCGCATCCGTCACGCCGCTTTCGCGCTGTTCGAGCGTTTCGCCCACGCAGATGATCGGCGTGATGCCGGCGGCGAGCGCCGCCTTGGCGCGGGCGTTCACGCCCTCGTCCGTTTCCCCGAAGTACTGGCGCCGTTCGCTGTGCCCGATGATGGCATACTCCACGCCGTAAGCCTTGAGCATGTCGGCGCTGATCTCCCCGGTAAAGGCACCTTTTGCCGCCCAGTGGACGTTCTGCGCGCCCAAATGCACGTTCGTGCCGGCGACCAGTTTGCTGACCGCACAAAGATCCACAAACGGCGGGCAAACGACCACATCGCATGCGGCATCCCGCACCAGCGGCAGCAGCGCCGACACAAGCGCTTCCGCCTCGCCGGGGGTCATGTTCATCTTCCAGTTGCCCGCTATGATCGGCTTTCTCATATTCGTATCCTCTGTCTTTCCTCTGTTGTTCGTTCCTTCGGTTACTTATCGTTGAGCACGGCCACGCCGGGCAGCACCTTCCCCTCGAGGAACTCGAGCGATGCGCCGCCGCCGGTGGAGATGTGCGTCATCTTGTCGGCAAAGCCCAGCTTTTTGACGGCGGAAGCGGAATCGCCGCCGCCGATGATCGTCGTTCCCTTGCACGCGGCGCAGGCCTCCGCGATCTTCTTCGTTCCCTCGGCAAACGCCGGGAATTCAAACACGCCCATCGGCCCGTTCCAGATGACCGTCCTGGCCGCCACGATGGTCTTGCTGAACAGCGCCACCGTCTCCGGCCCGATGTCCATGCCCTGCCAGCCCGCCGGAATCTCGCTGGACTTGACCACCTTGTGATCCGCCTCGGCATCGAACCGGTCGGCTACGACGTTGTCCACCGGAAGGAGCAGGTTGACGCCCTTGTCCTTCGCCTGCTGCATGAGCGATTTGGCCAGCTCCACACTGTCCGCATCGAGCAGGGAGTCGCCGATCTCATAGCCCTGCGCTTTCAGGAACGTATAGGCCATGCCGCCGCCGATGATCAGGCTGTCGCACTTGGAAAGCAGGTTGGTAATCACGCCGATCTTGTCGGCGACCTTGGCGCCGCCGAGAATCGCCACAAACGGCCGCTCCGGATGCTCCAGCGCCGCGCCCATCACGCCCAGCTCCTTGCCGATCAGGAAGCCGGCGACCGCCGGCAGATACGCCGCTACGCCAGCCGTGGATGCGTGCGCGCGATGCACCGTGCCGAACGCGTCAGAAACATACAGCTCCGCGAGCGACGCCAGTTCCTTGGCAAACGCCGGATCGTTGTCGGTCTCCTCCTTGTGGAAGCGGACGTTCTCCAGCAGAACGATCTCGCCCGGCTGCATATCGTCGATGGCCTGATGCGCGCTCTCGCCGATCGTGTCCGTCGCAAAGCGGATCTTCGTCTCCGGCAGGAGGGTCGCCAGACGCGCAGCCACGGGTGCGAGCGAATACTTCGGATCGGCCTTGCCCTTCGGGCGGCCAAGATGGGAGCAGAGGATGACCTTTGCCTTGTGGTCGAGCAGGTACCGGATGGTCGGCAGCGCCGCAACAATGCGCTTGTCGTCCGAAACGCGGCCATCCTCGGTCAGGGGCACGTTAAAATCGACACGAACAAGGACGCGCTTTCCCGCTACGTTGACGTCTTCAATCGTTTTCTTTGCCATTGTACTCTATCTCCTTTGTTGTATGTTCTTAGCCGGGCCCCACCCTAAACCTCATAGGCCCCCATATCTTGTACCACCAATGCGGGGGTAAAGTCAATCCCCGCGGCAACGACATTTTCCATCGCCGCTGCGGCCCCCGCCGCGCCCGATACATGCGTGAGCAGCAGGCGCTTTGCGCCGGCAGATCGCGCCAGCCGCGCCGCCTGCGCGGGCGACAGATGCACGGGCGGTTTTACGGCCGCATCCTCATTTGAGAAGCATGCGTCGGCAAGCAGGACGTCCGCCCCCTTCGCAGCCTCCGCCAGCGACGGCAAATCGCCGGAATCTCCCGTATAGAACAGCGTGCGCGCGCCGTCCGATATGCGGGCGGCAAACGTCGGCACGGGATGCCGGGCCGGGAACAGGCGTACGGTCAGCCCGCCGATGCGATGCACCGCCCCGGCCGCCGAGCGTTCCCAAAGATAGGCCGCATGGTCGAGCAGCAACGCCGCCGCATCCGCCGGCGCCTCCGGCGCGACAATGGGCAAGCGGATGCCGGCCGCCTCCAGCGCATAGCGCAGCACGCCAAGATCGGACGCATGGTCCATGTGCAGATGCGAAATCACCGCGCCGGAGAGCGCCGTAACCGGGCAGAGCCGCAGCAGGTTGGACACCACGCCGCTGCCGCAGTCAAGCAACAGACGCGTCTGCCCGCTTTCGATCAAATAGCCGGAGGTAGCGCCTCCCGCCGCAGGGCAGGGACCGTACCGGCCGAGGACCGTCAGCCTCATATCAGCGCACCCTCCGTTTCGTCCCCCGCTGCGTCACGGCGCGGCCGGAAGGGGCCAGCGTCCCGCGCAGTTGCGGCGGCAGATAGTTCAGCAGGCAGGCGCCCACGGCGCCGCATACCAGTCCCTGCATGAGATTGAGCGGGATCTCATAGGCCGCAATCAGATATTGCCCAAAAACCGTGAGATCATAGACAAAGTAGCCCGCTACCATGATCGCTTCCGCAAGGAACGCCGCCCGGAAGCACTGTTTCCATCCGCTGCAGCGCGCGCCAAACGCGCCGATGAACAGCGCCATGCCGCCCTTGATGAGGATTGTGCCGATGATGTAGGAATAGCTGCCCACGATCAGATCGGCTACGGCCATGCCGAGCGCCGCCGCGAGCGCCCCCCAGGGCCCGCCCAACAGCAGCGCCGCAAGGAACGCACAGGCATCCCCCAGCGTGACATACACGCCGGCATCGCGCCCGCCCGCGGTCACGTCCAGCGGCACCGGCACGCGCACCAGCGCCGTAATGAGCACGGTAAACAGCAGCAGCGCGCCAAAGGGCAGCCAGCGCTTCAACTGTGGATTCATGTCCCGTCGCCTTCTCCCACCTGACGCGGGCGCCGCATCAGGGGATGTCAATAGGATTTTGCAAAATACATGCGCGTCACGGCAGGCTTGCCGCAATGGATGCAGGCAGCGTCCTCCGGCACCGCCGCGTCGTCAAACGGCATGCAGCGCGTTGTCGCGCCGGTCTTTGCACGGATCTCGTCCTCGCAATCGCTGCAGCCGCACCACGGGGCGAGCACAAAGCCGTTTTGTACGCCGGCGGCCAGCTCGTCGAACGTGGACGCTTTCACCGTCTTCGCTTCGCGGAAAGCAAGCGCTTTTTGGAACATCCCGTCATGGACGGCGTCGAGCAGCTCCTTCAGCGTATCGGCAAGATTCTCCATCGGCAGCGCCTGCTTCTCAAGCGTATCGCGCCGCACCGCCACGACCTGCCCGTTCTCGATGTCGCGGGGGCCGACCTCCACGCGCACCGGGACGCCCTTCATCTCCCACTCGTTGAACTTCCAGCCGGCGCTCTGATCCCGGTCGTCGAGCTGCGCCCGCAGCCCGGCGGCCTTGAGCGACTCCAGCAGCTCGTTCGCCTTCTCCAGCACGCCGGGTTTGTGCATGGCGATGGGCAAGATGACGACCTGCACGGGCGCTACGCGCGGCGGCATGACAAGGCCGCGATCGTCGCCATGCACCATGATGATCCCGCCGATCATGCGCGTGGACACGCCCCACGAAGTCGTATAGCACGGCTCCAGCCGCCCTTCCTTGGAAAGGTACTGGATGTCATACGCCTTGGCGAAGTGATCCGACAGGTTGTGGCTTGTGCCCATCTGCAGCGCCTTGCCGTCCTGCATCATGGCCTCGAGCGTATAGGTCGCATAAGCGCCGGCAAACTTCTCGTTCTCGCTCTTGCGGCCACAGATGACCGGGACGGCCAGCACGTCCTCCATGAACGCGCGATAGGTGCGCAGCTGCTGGAGGGTCTCCTCCTGCGCTTCCTCGGCCGTGGCGTGCGCCGTATGTCCCTCCTGCCACAGGAATTCGCTCGTGCGCAGGAACGGGCGCGTCGTCTTTTCCCAGCGAACGACGTTGCACCACTGGTTGAGCAGCAACGGCAGATCCCGGTACGACTGAATCCATTTGCTGTACATGGAGCAGATGATCGTCTCGCTCGTGGGGCGAACGCAAAGCCGCTCGGTCAGCAGCTCGTCGCCGCCATGCGTGACCCATGCAACCTCCGGCGCAAACCCCTCCACATGCTCCGCCTCCTTTTTGAGGAGGCTTTCGGGGATAAACAGCGGAAAATAGGCGTTCTGATGCCCGGTCGCCTTAAAGCGCGCATCGAGATCCTGCTGGATCAGTTCCCAGACGCGATAGCCGTACGGCTTGATGACCATGCAGCCGCGCACCTCGGAATAATCCACCATGTCCGTCTTGAGGATCACGTCGGTATACCACTGTGGAAAATTCTCCTGCCGCGACGCAATCTGTGTCACAAAACCTTCGTTTTTGTTGTTCCCTTTACCCATCGTATTGTTCTCCCGCTTTTAAGATTTCCTCCAAGAGTTCATCGAGCGTGGCGTCGTCCGGCGCGCAATGCGCGCCATCCTCCGGCAGCACTTCCCGCACGGTTGGGACCGGCTCCGCCTCCCCGTCCTCCTCCGCAAAGGTCGGAGGCGCCGGCGAAGCAGGGGCGTCTTCCGGCCGCTCCACGGGCGGCGCGCTTTCCGGCGGCTCCACGGGCGGCGAAGCAGGCATAGCGTCCCGTTGTTCCGCAGGCGGCGTTTCCGGCGTCCCCCCGGCCGCAGGCTCCGGCGCAGGCGGGTACCCGCCCTCGGGGGGAATGCGGTTTTGCAGGCGATAGATATTGCGCATCAACTGCGCCGGATCGCCGGCGGCATCCGGCAGCTCCATCGGCCCCGCATATGGCATTTCGTGCAGCCCCTGCACCTCATCCCTGAGTTCGGACGGCCCGATGCGATGGCCGCGGCTGAAGGCGGCAAACCGTTCGGCGTTTGCCGCCGCCTCCGCCGCCGCGCGTTCGAGAGCGGCGTTATAGGCCGCGATGGCCGTCTCATACTCGGCTACGGTCGCCTCCGTCCGGCTGAGCAACTGGGCGCTCTGCCGGCGCGCCTCCTCGGTCATGCGGGCCGCGTCCGTCTCCGCAGTGGCGCGCAGCGACTCCGCCGCCGCCCCGGCGTCGTCCAGAATCCTTTTGGCGCGTGTCTCCGCATCCGCGATAACCTCCGCCGCCGTTTCGTGCGCATGCGTAAGCGCGCTGACAATGGCCGCTTCGCGGGAATGGTAGCCGTCGATCAGACCGTCCATGGTCTGGACGCGCTGTTCGAGCTGTGCGATATGCGCCTCCCGCTCCGCAAGCCGGGCAAGCAGTTCCTTTTTGCGCATGGCCCTATACCTCCAGTCTGATCTGTTCCAGCGCGGGGCTCTGATAGCCCATGTGCGCATAGCCGGCCGGCATGACGATGCGCCCCCGCGGCGTGCGTGCTATGAACCCGAGCTGCAGCAGATACGGTTCGTAGACGTCCTCGATCGTCGTCGCATCCTCGCCGGTGGCCGCCGCAATGGTATCGAGCCCCACGGGCCGTCCCTGGAACTTGACGATCATCGTGGTCAGCATCCGGCGATCCACGGCGTCCAACCCCAGCTCGTCCACCGCCAGCATTTCCAGCCCCTCGCGCGCCGTGGCGAGGTCGATGCGGCCGCTCCCGCGCACCTCGGCCACATCGCGCACACGGCGCAGCAGGCGATTGGCGATGCGCGGCGTTCCGCGCGCCCGGGAAGCAATCTCGATGGCGCCCTCCTCGTCCACTTCGATCTGTAAAATATCGGCGCTGCGCAGAATGATCTGCATAAGCGCCTCCGGCTCATACAGCGCAAGCTGCTCCTTAATGCCGAAACGGTCCCGCAGGGGGGAGGTGAGCATCCCCATGCGCGTCGTGGCGCCAATGAGCGTAAAGCGCGGCAAATCCAGCCGGATGCTGCGCGCCGACGGGCCCTTGCCGATGATGATGTCAAGCGCAAAATCCTCCATTGCCGGATACAGCACTTCCTCCACATTGGCGTTCAGACGATGGATTTCGTCGATGAACAGCACGTCGCCGGGGGCAAGGTTCGTGAGCAGTGCAGCAAGGTCGCCCGCGTGCGAGATGGCGGGCCCGCTGGTGACGCGCAGCGAAACGCCCATCTCGTTGGCGATGATGCCGGCCAGCGTGGTTTTGCCAAGGCCCGGCGGGCCATACAGCAGCGCATGGTCGAGCGGCTCGCCGCGGTTCTTGGCCGCCGCGATATAGATGCGCATATGCTCCTTTACCGCGTCCTGGCCGATGTACTCGTTCAGAAAATGCGGGCGCAGGCTGTATTCGGTTCTGGCTTCGTCCTCCCGCATGGAGGAGCTGATGAGCCGTTCTTCCATGATGTCACCTCTCCGTTACCGCTTGGCAAGGCTGCGCAGCGCAAGCGTAATGAGCGTCTCCACGCTGTCGGCCTCCCCGACAGCCGTAACCGCGCGCGAGGCCGAAAGCCCATCATATCCCAAGGATACCAGCGCGGCGACCGCCTCTGCCCGGATATCCGTCCCCGTCTCCATGGCCGGGCCTGCCGCCGCGCCGGCGGGCCCGACCTGTTCGCGCAGCTCCAACAGCACGCGCTGGGCGGTCTTCTTCCCCATGCCGGGCACGCGCTCAAAAGCGGCTGCGTTCTGCGTGGCCACGGCGGCCGCCACGTCCGACGGCGTGAGCACCGAAAGAACCGAGAGCGCGACCTTCGGGCCGATGCGCGTAATGCCGATCAGGCGGCGAAACATATCGCGTTCGGCCGTATCGTAAAAGCCGTAGAGCGCCATCACGCCTTCGGCAAGGTGCAGGTGCGTATACAGGCGCGCTTCGCGCCCGGGCAGAAGCCGTTTGAGCGTTTCGCCGCTGCAGAGCAGCTCATATCCGACGCCTCCGGCCTCGATCACGGCGCGGTCCGCCGCAACCTGATCCACATTCCCGCGAATGAATGCATACATATCGTCGCCATGTCCTCCCCCGCTACCGAATGCGGTATTCCTCAGCTGCCGGACCGATCGTACTGGCGCGGCAAAGCGCGCAGGCAAGCGCGTCCGCCGCATCGTCCGGCTTTGGGATCTGTGGAAGCGCAAGCAGCATGCGCACCATCTGCTGCACGGCATGCTTGTCCGCATGGCCGTCGCCGGTGACGGCCAGCTTGATCTGCATGGGCGTATACTCATAGAGCGGCAGGCCGCTCTGTTGCACCGCCAACAACGCCACGCCTCTGCCGGCGCCTACCGCGAGCGCCGTGGTGGTGTTGCGATAGAAGAACAGTTCCTCAAACACCGCCATATCCGGCCGGAACAGGCCGATGAGCTGGCGCACGCCCGCATACAGCCGCTCCAGCCGCTCCGGGAGCGGCTCGCCCGCCTTCGTTTCGATCACTCCATAATCCACAGCCGTAGCCTTCCCGGCGGCGGCATCGATCACGCCGTAGCCAAGAATCGCATAGCCGGGATCGATGCCCAGAATGCGCACGACACACCACCAAACGCCCATCGACATTGCGCCGGGCGGGCGGCGTCGCCGCCGACAGCCCATAATGCCCGATGGTAGTTTTTATACGGTATACAGTATAGCATGGATCGAAGGAAGTGTAAACAAAAAGGGGGGCTTTCCCGGCGCAAAGCGTCCCGTACGGACAGCGGCGGAACGCGCCCGTTACGGCAGCGGGTGCGCAGCCGCCGCCGACACCTCATAGGCGACGCGTTGCTCCGCCTTGCCCCCCGGCAGCAGCTTCTCGTACGCGCGGCTTTGAAACCGCCCGCGCACCTGAATCCGGCGGCCGGGCGTCCAGTGAGCGGCGCTGCGGGCCAGCGCGCCCCACACGATGACCGGCAGATAGTCGCGCCTGCCGAACGCGCGTTCGCAACAGAGCAGCACGTCCGCAATCTCCCGCATGAGCGGCGTTACCCGGTAGACGGGTATGCGGCAGACCGTGCCGGTGAGCAGCACTTCGTTCTCCGTACCTGTTGGGGGAACGGCATTGCCGGCAGGGCCCTCCGGGCAAAACTCCGCCGGTACCGCCATCCCGGGCGGCGGCAGCGGCTCCAGCCGACGCGCATAGGCGGTGACCAGCAGATGCCGCCCCGCCTCGTCGTATCTGTCATAGGTGCGCAACTGCCCCTCCACGCGCAGCCATGCGCCCTTTGCAATTTCCCGGGCAAGGAGACGCTCCGGCACGGTAACGGGAAGGCGGTCAATCGTGCCGGAACGGCGGGTCACGGCCAGCGGCAAATGAAAAAAGGCCTCGTCGCGCACCGCGTGGCTAAACGCCGGCGCCTCCTCCGCAATGCCGCACAACAGCAGCCGGTTGATATCGGTCGGTTCCATATCGCGCATACCTCCTTCGAGGGTCGTCCTCGAAACAATATATGCGCGTCGCCGCCGCTCAGCCCGAAAAGCGCACGCCATGCCAGCATTCGGGCGACCGGGTAAAAAAGCGGCAGGAAATGCGCCGCCAAAACGAAAAAGAGGCGGCGGTTCCGTCCCCTCTTCCGACATCCGTGATGTTGCGACGCGGTCCTTTCCGCATCGGGGCAGTCGCCCGCCCAACGCCCGTTCAGCGCCACGGGATCGTCCCGGCATCGGGCGGGGCGGCAGGCTTTCGCCCGCGCCGTTCAGCCGCTGTATTTGGCGACCCACTCGGCCATCTGCTCGTCGGAAATGCCGAAGTAGGATTGCATGCCGTCGAGCGCATACTGCGGGCGGTTGCGGATGATATTGCGCAGCAGGTCCAGCGCGCCCTCCCAATCCGCCATGCTCTTGGGCCGGCCCCAGCGGGCGATGTGCCGTTCCATCTCTGGCCGCATTGCATCGGCCAGCTCGTCGACAATGGCGATCAGGCGCTCGGGATTGAAGTACGTGTAGACGACCTCCACATAGCGTTCGGCGCACATGAGCCGCCAGGCCTCGTTTTTCTCCAGCCCGACATAGATGTTCATCAGCGTCAGGGAGCCATCGTTCGACGGGACGCCGGTCTTGCTGAAATAGCTGGAGATGATATTGCGCCGGTAACTGTTCTGCGGATTGAAGCACCAGTCCAGATCATAAAATATCGGGCGCCATTTGACGGTATAATCCTGTGAACGCCAATACTTCTGGTTAAACATGTCGGAGTTGCAAAAATACGTCTGGGCGATGAAATAGTCCGTAAAGGCGCTCACGTCCACCCATTCGGCGAACTGGGCGAACACAGCATCGTCGGACAGATCCCGCTCCACGGCGAACGCAAACACACGCTTGATGTCCGCGTTGCCGCCCTGCAGCACCGTCGTATTGCGCTGTATGATATCGACCGCGTCGCCGTCCACGCCGTAGTGGTTGACCAGATAGTCCTTGTTCTGGTCCTCATTGAGGTCATAGATGCCGTAATACCTGCCGTTGAGATACATGACGACCGGCCGGGTAAGCGCATAGTCGATATCCATCCCCATCACGGCGCGCGAGGCAAAGGAATCGCGCATGCGCGCGCCGGTGGAAAAGCCGCCGTAATCCTGCCCGCTGTTGCGCAGCGCAAGCGAAACAAAGGTGGTCAGCTCCGTATCGGAATAGAACGGATACGTCACCTCCGTCTGTCCATAGGCGGCGCGCAGATGGATCGCCAGGGATTTTTGCGAATAGACGAGCGTGCCGGCCCCCTTGGCCTTGATGCCGCAGGGGAACTGAACGCCGAGCGTCCCATCCGGCTCATAATACTGGATAAAAGCCTCGCGCTCCACCTTTTCGGAACGCTTGGTGGCGGCGAGCACGCGCGCAATATCGTCCGGATCGCCGTTGACGCAGACAACCGGCAGCGTATGCGGCTCCTCAAACAGATAGGTAAACGAGGTGATCTCCGATGGCTGCAGGCCCGCCGAAAAGGCGGCGGCGCGCACCACCGTGTTTTTTGAAATGGTTATGGGGCCCTCATAGAGCGTCGAACTTTCGGTCGGCTTGGAGCCGTCGGTCGTATAGCGGATCTGGGCGTCAACCGTCGCGGTGGACATCGCCAGCGCAAAGGGCTCCGTCTGGTAAAGCCCCGTTTCCGACAAAATGGGCTGTGCGGCATAACCGGTCGTGACGGCCGTGCTGTTCTTCGCGCCACGCGTCGCCTTGGAAAAAAAGACGCGCTCCACGCTCGCATCCCCCTCCACGCGGCCGCTCGTCACAGCCACCGACAGGGCGCCCGTCACAAACGTATCCACGCGCAGGCCGTTGGCATCGGACAGGATGAGCGTCTCCCCGGACGGCGAGATGCCGAACGTGGCGATGCCCGCTTTCTGTCGCGTCGGGTGCGACGTGGCCTCAATGACGGCGTAGCCGCCAGCCTCGATCGTCACGCCGTCGATACGATACAGGAGCGGTTCCGCATCGCTGTCGGACAGATACCAGCCGGTCAGATCGACCGCTTCGTCGGAGCCGTTGTACAGCTCAATCCAGTCGTTTTTCCCGCTCTTGGCCTCGTTGACTGCGCAAACCTCGCTGATATAGACGCCGTCTACATTGAAAAAGCCGAGGGCATCGGCTGATTCATACCCGTATGCATTTTCATAACCGGGGGTTGGCTGCGCATAGTATCGCAGCGCGCCCTCCGCATCCCGCCCGGCGGTGGCGTTGTCCGGCAGGCTCAACGGCAGCGCCAGCCGGTCCTGCCGCATGCCGTCCAGTTTCGTCAGGTATACGGATTCCTCCTCCGCCGACAAACCGAAAGAGGCGTGCAGCTCCGCGCCGTCGATCCGGTTCTTACCGGAAAGAAAGATCACCAGATACCCGCCGGCGGCAATCTCCACATCCGGCAACGCCCACTTGAGCGGATTTTCCGCATCGTCGGAAAGATAATACCCGAAAAGGCGAACGGTCTCTTCGGAACCGTTGTACAGTTCCACCCATTCGCTCCGGTCGCCGTCGGCGTCGATGATGCTGTACTTGTTCGTGCGCTGCGCCTCGTTGATGCGCACCGGGTCGCCCGCGTCCATCTCCGTAACGGCGAAAGACGGGAACGCCTGCTCCGAATTGGCTGCGCCGGGCGTGGGATACGCGGTATAAGCGGAAGTCCCGTCCGCCAACGCAACGACCGTCAGCCCGGCGGGAACCTCCGGCTCCCAGGCAAGCTCCGACACGAGCACGCCCTGCCAGTTGGTCAGATAGACGTGCGTATCCGCGCTGCCGAGCTTGAACGACGCCTCGATCCGGTCGGCGCCGGTGTCCCCCGTCAGGTAGACGACGGCGTATTCGCCGGCGCGCAGCGTGCTCTCCGGCAACTGAAAGCGCAGCAGGTTGGAGGCGGAATCGGAAACATAGTAGTTGTCAAGGCGCACATCCTCATCGGATGCGTTATAAATCTCCATCCAGGTTTCGCCGTTTCCGTCCGGCTGCACCTCCGTAATGGAGAGCGCCGTCAGGTCCTGCTCGACATACAGATCGTCGAGCCGGTCGGAGATGGTCGTGGTGTTCGCCGCCCCGGGCGTCGGCGTCCCGCAGTAGCCGTAGGTGCCGTCGTCACGCCGGGCATAGGAGGCGTCCGTGAGCAGGGCCGGGACGTTCAGCTCCTGGACCACTTCGTAATAGGAATCGCACAGGTACAGGGCATCCCCGTTTTTGGAAACGCCAAACCCGGTACAGATGACGTCCGTCTTTTCCACGCCGTTGTTTTCCGTGGCATAGACGATCAGATATTCCCCCGCGCCAATGGTCACCTCCGGAAAGGTGAACTTGTACAGCCTTCGCACGTTATCGGACAGGCCGTAACCGGCAAGATTGATGTCCTCATCCGTTCCATTGTACAGCTCAATCCAATCCGGCGTGCCCGCCGCCTCGTCGATCAGACACCGCTTGTTGCTGGATACCACCTCGTTGATGACCAGGCCCGCCTTCCCGCCGGAATCGGCCGGCAACAGCGAACAGGCCGCAAGCACCGGCTGTACGGCCACAAGACAGACAAACAACAGGATGAGCATCGCGCGCTTTTTCATGCTTCTCTCCATACGGCAGCGGCGCCGTCGACATCTCTTTCCATTATATCACAGGTTGCGTCCGTTTTTCTGCAAACAGTCTGTGAACCATTTGCCGTCTCCCCCTCTTCGCGGCGGACGACCCTGCCCCCCTGCGCCGTCTCCTCCGCGCAGAGACCGTCCGGCAGCTTCATCCGGTCCCAAAGGCCATAGGTTTCCGTATGAATCAGCGCATGCAGCAGCTTCTGCTCGATATCGGGGACGGTCCGCGCAATATGGCGGATCAGTTCGCGCGCTTCCTCGCGCTTGGTGCTGCCGGCAATATCGCAATGCGGCGGCAGGATGGGGAGTTCACGTTCCCGGGCGACCGCAACCGCATACCGCTCCGGCAGGAAGATCAGCGGGCGGATAATCGTTACGTCCCGGCGCGAAAGATGCGTCACCGGAGCAAATGTGTTGATGCGTCCCTCGTACATCATGCTCAAAAACAGCGTCTCCAGCACATCCTCCCGGTTGTGGCCGAGCGCCACCTTGTTGCAGCCGCGCGCCACCGCCGCGGTGTTCAACGCCCCGCGCCGCAGCTTGGCGCAGAGCGCGCAGGGACTCCTCTCCTCCCGATATTCGAACACAACCCTGCCAATATCGGTATATACGATGGAAAAATCCATGCCGATACGCGAGGCATACGCCTCCACCGCCGATGTGTCGAGTTTTTTCAAGCCGAGATCCAGCATGACGGCGCATACATCAAATTTGGTATAGGAAAAGCGCTGGTAAAGCTTCATGGCCTCCATCAGCAACAGGGAATCCTTGCCGCCGGATACGCCGATGCAGACGCGATCGCCATCCTCGATCATCCGATAGCGTTCGTCCGCACGGCGGATGCAGCCCAATACCCTTTTCATGAGCGCCTATTCCTCCGTTTCTTCGCTGTAGACGGAATAGTCCTCCACGATATACAGGATATCGCAACACTTCCGCCCGCTGGACTGGTTGCTGATTGCGCCGGAAGCGTCCGCCATGACCGCAGATCCGCCGCCGTCCAGATTGAACGCGACCGTGCAGCCAAGATCGTACATCAGTTGCGACAGGTCGATCATGGTGATGCCGTCCGAGCCGCCGGCTCCCCGGCCATCCACCGTGACAAACAGGTAGTGGCCCGGCTCGATATAGCCGATCACGCTGCGTGGATTCGCCCGCTGTACCGTGCTACGGAACTGGCTGCTTTCGGTTTTCGGCTGGCCATTCTCGTCGAGGAGGCTCGGGCCAAACGTCCAACACTGGTATGCGCCGCGCGCCACGATCGCTTCCATGTCCGTCTCGTCGGGTCCATAGGTCTGCATCGTCCCATCCGCATACAGCACGCAAGCATCCCGGCGCTTGTCAATCGTATCCCGGTACAGCACGCCGTTGCGGATGACCGGCCCGCCGTTGTCCTTCCATGCGTAATAATCCCCATTGATGGCGACGATGGCGTCATGCCTTGCCGCAATGTCCTCCATGACCTCGGAACCGCGATATCGGTCCTTGCCAAATGCGGTGCGAAAATGGCCCAGATCGCGCAGCAGGATGTCGGCCACATAATAGGTCAGATCCTCCTGTTCAACCGTCTCGAGCGTATAGCTGATCGTTTCACTGCGAAAATAGCCTTCCCCCCGTTGGACCCCCACATAGGAAAAGGCTGCAAGATGCTTCTCGCCAAGGAGGCTGTCCTCCAGAATGGCGGGCAGTGTTGCAAGATCGGGAATACTGCCGACGGCACACAGCAACAAGGCCTCCGCGTCGGCCTCGTCGATGACGCCGTTCCCCGTCACATCGGCGATCCCCGACTCCTGCCGCAGGCATGCCGCGGCTGCCGCCGCCGTCACGGGCGCCTCCTGCGCCCGGGCATCGGTCGCAACCGAAGCGCCCGCTGCGGGATCGTCCGTTCCCGGCGTCTGGGCATCGATGGCCCGTGCAACGCCGCACAGGCAGAAAGCGAGCAGAACGGCCAAAACCGGCCGCAAGAGGCGAATTGCCGCGCTCATCCCTCGACCTCGCCGGACGACGCGGCTCCCGCATCCTCCTGGAGCAAGGGCGCGCCGATATACAGGATATCGCTCGTGGAGCGGCCGCCGGCGAAGGGCTCGTTCACCACGCCGGTTTTGGACGCCATAACGGCCGTCTGTCCGCCATCGAAGTTATAGGCAGCCTTGCAGCCGAGCTCCTGGAAAAAGGCCGAAAGCTGTTCCATCGTCATGCCGCGGGAAGCGCTGCCCTGCCGGCCGTCCACGAGCAGGAAACAGTAATGGCCCGGTTCATAGTACCCGATCGCAGCGCGTGGATTGGCCCCCAGGATGCTCGTGCCGCAGTTGAACTCCGTAAGCGCCTCCCCGTTGGCGTCGAGCAGCATGGGGCCAAACGCCCAGGCGTGGTACGGGTCCCCCTCCGCCAAAATTTCTGCAAAGGTAACGCCTTTTTCAAACGTGACGAGCCTGCCGTCGCGGTAGAGCACGCAGATATCCACCCGGTCATCGATGGAGTCCTTATATACCACGCCGTTGCGGACAACGGGTCCCTTGCTGCGGTAGGAATAGAAGTCGCCGTTGATGGCGATGACCGCATCGTTATCCGTTGCCATTTTGAGAACGGTCTCGCGCCCGCCACGGTATTCCCCGCCTGAAAATGCGGTCGCAAACGACGAGATGTCGCGGATATAGATGTCGGCGAGATAACAGTTGCTGTCATAGTAGCGCAGGGTATGCAACGTGACGCTGACCATATCGCTGCGATAGGAGGTGTCCGTCATGATGGGGCCGAGGTAGGAGAACCGTTCCGCATACCGTTCGCCGAGCAGCGCGCCGTTGAGCTTGCCGACCAGATCAAAGAAGTCGTTGATGCGGCCGGTCGCCCGCAGAAGAATGGCCGTCGCGTCGCCGGCGCTCACGGAGAGATCGCCGGTCACGTCCGCAATGGATACCGTCGCGTCGGCGGGCTGCTGTCCCGCCGCCAGGCGCAGCGCATGCGCCGCGTCGGCGGCAGTGATCCCGCCGTCGCCGTTGAGATCCCCCAACTGCGCCACGTCGCCGTCGGCAGCGAACGCCGCATGGAGGGGCGTGGCGATTGCCAGCGCCAAAACTATCGAAAACAGCCGGAGCAATACGGCTCGCTTCATATCCGCCTCCTGAAACAAAGGGCGCGGACGCCGCGCGCGAGCGGCAATCCACTGCGCCATCGGTAGCATTGTACAGCATAGTGGCCTTCATGCGCAAGATGGGAATCTTCCTCTTGCCAAACGTTCTGTTTTTTGTCATAATATAAATGCACATCCGCATTAAAGCGGACCGGACCTACTCCACTTATTAGTCCCGGCCACGCTCAATAAAGGAGGTACAGACAAAACCGCTGGCTCGCGGTGCGGCAGTGTGGAGACCTGTCGTAAAGCATCCGTCACGTATGCGGGCGGAAGCGAGGTGGGCAGTTGATGAAGTTCGTGCCCATCAGAGCCGGAAAGCAGATGGCAAACGTAACACTCAAAGGCATCAAGAAGATCTACCCCTACTCAGGCAACGACGAAAAGAAAACAAAAAAGAAGAAGGGCGACCAGCAATCGGAGGAAAACAAGCCGAACCTCCTGCGCACGGATAAGGGCGTCGTCGCGGTACAGGATTTCAACCTGGAAATCGCGGACAAGGAATTCATCGTGCTGGTCGGGCCTTCCGGCTGCGGCAAATCCACCACGCTGCGCATGATCGCCGGCCTGGAGGAGATCTCCGAAGGCGAGCTTTACATCGGCGACCGTCTGGTCAACGACGTAGCGCCCAAGGACCGCGACATTGCGATGGTCTTCCAGAACTACGCGCTGTATCCGCATATGACCGTGTATGAGAACATGGCCTTTGCGCTCAAGCTGCGCAAGCTCCCGAAGAAGGAGATCGATCAAAAGGTTCGTGAGGCCGCCGCGATTCTCGACATCACCGAATACCTGCAGCGCAAGCCCAAGGCGCTTTCCGGCGGCCAGCGGCAGCGCGTCGCCATCGGCCGCGCCATCGTGCGCGAACCTCAGGTTTTCCTGATGGACGAGCCGTTGTCCAACCTTGACGCCAAACTGAGGAACCAGATGCGCGCCGAGATCATCAAGCTCCGCCAGCGTATCGATACAACATTCATCTACGTCACGCACGATCAGACCGAAGCCATGACGCTCGGCGACCGGATCGTGGTCATGAAGGACGGCTTTATCCAGCAGATCGGGACACCGCAACAGGTGTTCGACACGCCGTCCAATCTGTTCGTCGCCGGCTTCATCGGTACGCCGCAGATGAACTTCTTTGATGCAAAGCTGCAAAAAGCCGCCAACGGCGACTATTATGTTACGGTGGACGGCATAGATTTCGGCCTTGCCGCCGACAAGCAGCAGATCCTGCGCGACAAGGGCATTGAGCCGCAGGATATTACGCTGGGCGTGCGCCCCGAGCACATCATGCTCTGCGCGGAAAACGCCGCCGAGAGCCACATCAAGGCGACCGTGGACGTGTCCGAGATGATGGGTTCCTCCATCCACCTCCATGTCAACGCCAACGGCAAGGACGTGGTGCTCGTGCTCGCCACCGTCGACCTGCCCGCCGAGCACCGCATGGGCTTCCACTATGGCGATGCGGTCAACTTCGCGTTTGGCGGCAACGTCATGCACCTGTTCGGTGCGGACGGCAAAAATCTGCTGTACTAGTATATCGGCTTCCAAAACGCATGGGACACGGGCAAGTTGCCCGTGTCCCATTTTCTTTGTGCTGCGACAGATCTGCGCCGCTGTGTTTTGCAGAGCAGCCGGCGCCGGCCCTGCCCTTTTTTCGACCGTTTGCGGCAGTGGTTCAGGTCATGCGACCATCGGCCCAGCCTCAGCCATTTGGCAATCCGGTTCGCAGCCGGGCGGCAAGCGCATAGAGAAACTCCTTTGTTTCCGGCGGGCAACATTCGTTGCACCAAGGCAACAGCCGCCGCAACAACGGTTTGTTCCCCGTTTCCCATGCTTCGCGGATTGCCACGCGCAAATTGCGCTCAATCTGCTGCGGCGATGCATGCAGCCGCTGTCCGGCCATTGCATAGGCCTCCGACAGGTGTTCCAACTCCGGCTGGTCGCGTAAAATCCGCAGGATGGCGACTGCCTGCGCATATCCACGCCTGCTCGCTCTCAAACCAACATCCAGCAACAATCTTTCAGCCTCCATAAGACTGCCCTCCCCAATTGTTTTTTTGTTTTTGGCTCGGGTGTTTTGACATATTTTTACAAGAATTGCAAGCATATCGCAGGAATTCGCCCAATATCGACGAATTTCGACGTTTTTCGAAAAGCGACGGGCCGCAGCGGACCGTCGAAGCGGAAAAGCGGGCAGGCCGCGGCAGGCCGTCGAAGCGGAAAAGCGGGCAGGCCGCGGCGGACCGTCGAAGCGGAAAAGCGGGCGGGCCGTCGAAGCGGAATGGATTGCGCGCGGCAACGACAGGGGACTCCTCCATGCGCCGCTTCCATGCGCCGCCTGCATCCGTGGATTCTCCGCTTTCGAGCAACATCGCCTTTACAAAACCGCCCCGGTATCGTAAGATGGATATGCAACAGGGCGCGAACCAGGCCAATATCCGCAGGCAACGGGCCGCAGGCGCGCGCCCGGTTTTTAACAGAACGAAAGGAGCAATCCGTATGGGACTTTTGAAAGCGGCTGCCGGCGCGCTTGGCGGCGTACTGGCGGATCAATGGCGCGAGTATTTTTACTGCGCCACCATGCCGGAACACGTACTGGCCACCCGGGGGGTGAAACGAACCTCATCCCGCAGTTCCAACACCCGCGGCGAAGAAAACATCATTTCCAACGGCTCCGTCATCGCCGTCAACGAGGGCCAGTGCATGATGATCGTCGAGCAGGGCGCCATCGTGGAGTTTTCGGCCGAGCCGGGCGAATTCGTATGGGACAGCTCCACCGAGCCCACGATCTTTTACGGCGGCCTCGGCAAGGGCATCCGCGACAGCTGGCAGACGCTTAAAAAACGGTTTACGGCCGGCGGCGACACCATGAAGGATCAGCGCGTATACTTCTTCAATACCAAAGAGATCGTCGGCAATAAATATGGGACGGCCAATCCCGTGCCCTTCCGGGTGGTGGATCGCAACATCGGACTGGACGTCGATATTGCGATCAAGTGTTTTGGCGAATACTCCTATAAGCTGACCGATCCCATGCTGTTCTACAAGAATGTCTGCGGCAATATCAGCGCCGACTATACGCGCGACCGCATCGACAGCCAGCTAAAAAGCGAAGTGCTGACGGCGTTGCAACCCGCATTTGCCAAAATCTCGGCCCTGGGCATCCGTTACAGCGCCGTTCCCGGCCATACGGCGGAGCTTGCAGAGGCGCTCAACGAGGCGCTCTCGCAAAAGTGGGGCGCCCTGCGGGGCATCAGCATCGCCTCCATCGGCGTGAGCTCGGTCACGGCCAGCGAAGAGGACGAGGAGATGATCAAGGAGCTGCAGCGCAACGCCGCTCTGCGCGATCCGCGCATGGCCGCCGCGCATCTCGTCGGCGCACAGGCGGAGGCCATGAAATCCGCCGCCGCCAACGAAGGCGGCATGGGCGCCGTCGGCGGGTTCTTTGGCATGAACATGGCGCAAAGCGCCGGCGGCGCGAACGCCCAGAACCTGTTCCAGATGGGACAGCAGCCGCCCGCTCAGCCGGTGCAGCCGTCCCAGCCGGCGCCGGCCGGAAGCTGGGTCTGTTCCTGCGGTACGAAGAATACGGGAAAATTCTGCTCCGAATGCGGCAAGCCGCGCACCGCAGCGCCTCGCTACCGCTGCGACAAATGCGGCTGGGAACCGGCGGACGGGGCGCCACCGCCGAAGTTCTGCCCGGAGTGCGGAGACCGCTTTGACGACGGCGACGTGCGATAGACGGCGCTTCCGCATCGGCGTCATGCGCCGACAAACCAGCATCGCCGCCCGGCCATGGTCGGGCGGCGATGCCTTTTCTGAATTTCCACATGGAACGGCGCACGCAACCGACGCGATTTTGGCAACGCACACTCGCCAAACACACAGGCCGGTCGGCAGCCGCTACCCCGCGATACCCAGCCTCGCGTTTGGAACGAGCGCCTGCAACTGCGCAATCGCGGCGGGGTCCTCCGCCTCCGCAAGCGCCCCCAGCCGGTCGATCAAATCCGGCAGGCCGTCCATGCAGTGCTCGCCATCGTTGAGCGCCATGATCCGTTCGTTTGAGGTGGGCAGCAGGACCTTATCCTCATTGTCGTAGAGCAGTTCTTCATACATCTTCTCGCCTGGCCGCAGACCGGTGTACACGATCTGGATATCCTCATCCGGCCGCAACCCGTGGAAGGCGATGAGCTGCTTTGCAAGGTCCAGGATCTTGACGGGACGCCCCATGTCCAGCACAAAAATCGTATTGGTTCGCTCCTCTGCGTTGGCGTGCAGGATCAGCTGGGCCGCCTCCTCGATGGTCATGAAAAAGCGGACGATATCCGGGTGGGTGATCGTCACCGGCCCGCCGGACTCGATCTGGTGCTCGAGCAGCGGGATCACGCTGCCATGGGAGCCGAGAACGTTCCCAAAACGCACGGCAATGCACTTCATGGGCGTATGCTGCGCATAATACTTCACGAGCAGCTCCGTTACGCGCTTGGTCGTCCCCATCACGTTGGTCGGGTTCACCGCTTTGTCCGTTGAAATCTGTACAAAATGTCCGACGCCGCAGCGGCTTGCCGCCTCCAGCACGTTGCGCGTGCCCAGAATATTGTTCTTGATCGCTTCATAGGGGCTTGTCTCCATCAGCGGGACGTGCTTGTGCGCCGCAGCATGGAACACCACGTCGGGACGATAACGCTCCATCACGAACCGCAGCCGCTCCACGTCCCGGATGCTGCCGATGACAACCTCCACGGGCACATCCTTGCCGTACAGCTCCCGCAGCTCGCATTGCAACTCGTAGGCGCAGTTTTCATAGATATCGAAAACGATGACGGCCTTTGGCGAATATTTGATGACCTGCCGGCAGATTTCAGAGCCGATCGAGCCGCCGCCGCCGGTTACGAGGACGGTACGCCCCTGCAGGCTGTTCAGAATCTTCTCGTTGTTGAGATGTACCTCTTCGCGGAACAGCAGATCGGAAAAGTCCAGCTTGCGGATGGAAACGGTCTCCCCGTCCATGCTCTTTGGCAGATACGACACCATGACCTCGCACCGGGTCTTATGGCAGATCTCGGCGATCTCGCGGAAGCGGCGCCGGCTGATCGACGGGATGGCGAGAACGATGCAGTCGATGGAATACTTTGCGGCAAGGCGCGGAATATCGTCGATCGTGCCGCGCACCTTGCAGCCCAGAATATACTTGCCCTGCTTGGCCGGGTCGTCGTCGACGAACAGGATCGGCCGGCCGTTGAGCGCGCTGCTGGTTTCATACAGGCGGGCGCTGTACCGCCCCGCCTCGCCGGCCCCCGCAATGAGCACGCGTTTGGCGGGGCCGAGCCGGCGCTTTTGTGAGCGCAGCAGGCCGATCACGCGAACCGCAGACCGCACTCCCCCGAAGAAGAGCAGCGCAAGCAGCCCGGCGATCAAAAGCGTCCCCCGGGAAAGGCCCCGGCTGACTTCGCCCGCGATGAGCACCGTCACGCAGGTCGCCGCCGCCGTTGCGACGGCAAGTTTAAGCACATCCCGATATCCGGCCAGTTCCCACAGCGTGGAGTAGGCCCTGCTCAATACGAGCGCAACCAGATGCGCCGGCAACGCAATGGCGACATAACGCCATAACTGCCCCATTTGTGTCGCAGGCACCCTTCCCTCGAACCGGATTTGCAGCGCCAAAACCACCGCCAGCAAAATGACGGCTATGTCAAGCGCAACCATGCCTATCGTCCGCAGAGCATCTTTTACAGGCCCACCACCGGGATAAAGGGAATCCTCTTTCCGTTGATTTGGCATCTTCCGTCCATCCTCACGTCCAGCCTCGCGGTTCGCCAGACGCAATGCCCCGGCGCCTGGTTCCGAAGGGGAGATGCGCTCCTTTGCAGCCCGCGCATGCCGGAATCCAGCAGCATACGGCATATCGCGCGCACGATGTGCCGCTGGCGCAAATTAGCTCGATTATTGGTAGTATAACATGGTTTGAGCAACCGTGCAAGCCGTCCGGCCGCGCTAACCTGTTATCATGTTATGTTTTCCGATCAAACAGGCGGGCGCGCCGGCGAATGCCGGCGCAAATCCCTTTGACATGGAGCAGGGGATTGCGCAATGGAGCAAAGACCCATCTTGCTTCCTGCCCGTTGTCATGGTATGATTCATACAGCCCACTTGTGCGGCGCTCGATCCCCGCCTGCGCAATGCCGCAGCCCGCGGGAGTCCGGCGTTACGGCCATTGCGTCGCGCCAGATCGCACGACGCAGCGCCGCCCGTCTACTTCGATTTTGGGCGCGCGCGATGGCGGGCCGAACTTTTTGCGGACGCGTCGCTCGTCGCCGCTGCGGTTTCATTCCATACAGGGAGGTATCACAACATGGCATTCTGTTCGCAATGTGGAACAAAACTGGACCCGAACGCGCGCTTCTGTCCCAACTGCGGCACGGCCGTAGCAGCCGGCACCGCGCAACAGCCGTATCGGCAGCCGGAGGGAACATACCGGCAACAGGAGCAGCAACCATACCAGCCGTCGCGCGAATATGCGCCGACGGACGCTTTCCGCACGGCGGAATCTGCGGATGCCCGCGATGTACAGGACAACAAGGGCATGGCCGTACTTGCCTATCTCGGCATTCTCGTATTGATTCCAATCTTTGCGGCAAAGGAATCGCGCTTTGCGCGCTTCCATGCCAACCAGGGCCTCGTACTCCTGCTCTTTGAAATCGGCTTTGGCATCGTCTGCTCCATTTTTGCCGCCATCTTCGCGGCGCTCTTCCTGTTCCGGGCGACGGCGCTTTACGCCGCGCTGATGGTCCTCCTCGCCATGGGGGGCGGCATCTTCTTCCTCGTTCTGCTGATTCTCGGCATTGTCAACGCCTGCGGCGGGAACTGTCGCCGCCTGCCCGTCATCGGCAAGATCGATATCCTGCGATAAACCGACCGGCTCGGCGGAAAAAGCATATGGCCGGGCGGCGCTTTTGCGCAGCCCGGCCTTTCCTTTCCCGTTCAGTTTCGCGGGCCGCAGCCCCCGTTTACAGCCAGCCGAGCGCAAGCCGCCGGTGCGGGCAGCGCACGCTGCACAGACCGCAACCGTCGCAACGGGAGTTGTCAATTCGAATGAACCCCGCTTCGTCGCGGGAAACAGCGTCATACAGGCAGCCGTTCGCACAAAGGTCGCAACCCACGTCGTCGCAGGGCTCGCGTACGACAACGGTCAACGGCTTGGGCCGGATTTCTTCAAAGGGCATGAGCGACGAAAGCGCCACGCCTCGCACGGCTTCCATGCTTTCATATCCGTGCGACGACAGCCATTCCGACATCCCGTCCAGCACCTCGGTGATGGCCCCGTATCCCCGCAGCTGGATGACCGCCGCAAGCTGTACCGCATCAGCGCCAAGCATGATGTATTCAAGCGCGTTGCGATAGTTGAAAACACCGCCGCAACCGCAAATGCGGAACCGCGTATACTGCCGCAACGCCGCTGTCGTCGCCAGCGCTGCCGGGCGGATGTTCTCGCCGCTGTAACCGCCATAGGTGGGCATCAGCGCGCGCCGGCGCTCGATGTCCACGCCGGAAAGGCCCTTGAGCGCGTCGATGGCGCTGACGATGCGCACGCCCGCCCGATAGATCGAGTCGGTGATCTCCGGGGAATTGCCGACCTCGTAGGACAGCTTGACGAGGACGGGGATGCTGACGGCGTTTACAACCGCCTGCGCGTACTCGTGCAGATGCGGCGTATGATAACGCAGGGACTGGTTCCGCGTGCCGATCGGCGCCGACACGCTGATCTCCACCGCATCCGCGCCCATGCGCTCCGCCCGGGAAGCGAGATAGGACAGCTCCGAAGCGGAGCTTCCCCAGATGCTGACGATGAGCTTGCAGTCGCCCCGGTCGAGCATCTCCAGCTCCGTTTCCCATTGCTCCAGAAGGATATCGGAAAACAATTTGGTATTGAACAGCTGACCGTTGCCGCCCATGTACATGCGAGGGCTCAGATTTGCGTTGGTCTCAAGCGACAGCGTCTCCGTAATGACCGCGCCTGCGCCCGCATCGATACAGCGGCGAATGGACGCCGCGTTGCGCGCCCAGGGGCCGGCGGCGACCATAACCGGATTTTTAAGCTGCAGTTCACCCAGGTTGACCGAAAGATCCATCAGATGCCTCCTCAATCGAACAGTTCGTAAATATGTTTCCGGTTCCCGCAGGACCGGCGAATCTTCAGCTTCGGCTGCAGCACGACCTCCTGTGGCGCCGCGCTCTCAACATCGTCGCCCTCGATCTTGTCGAACAGCATGCGAGCCGCCAGCATGCCGAGCCGGGTGGAGGGCTGCTCCATTCCGGTGATCGCGGGGGAAACGATGGCGCACATCGACGAATCGGCCAGTGTTGCCAGCGCCAGCCTGTCCGGCACGGGGACGCCGAGGTCCTCGGCGGCCTTCAGCACGCCGAACGCCTGGCAATCGCTGAACGCGATCAATGCGCGCGGCGGCTCCTCCTTCCCGCGCAAAATGCGGTGCCCGGCGTTATAGCCGTCCTGGATGGTGCTCCGGCAGGCATGAACGCTCAGGTGCGCATCGGCGCCGCGCAATGCGCGGCGGCAGCCCGTCTCGATCTGCTCCGCCTCCAGGTGCAGTTTGTCGTCCAGCAGGAGCGCAAGCGAAGCATGGCCAAGCGAAAGCAGGTGCTGCGTCAGTCGGAACGCGCCCTCCTCGTGGTCGATGTAGCACATCGTATCGAACCCGGCGTCGCGGTTGCGCCCGACGTGTACGCACGGGAGGCCGCGCGACAGAAACGGCGCAAGCTGCGCGCGATTCAGCGACGACGGCGCAAAGATCACGCCGTCGATATGACGTGTATGCACCATCTCCAGATACTCAAGTTCAAGAGCCGGATCATTGCCCGTATGGCAGAAAATTACGGCGTACTGTTTGTTGCGCGTCACGGTTTCCACGCCGGAAATCAGTTGCTGGAACTGTTGCAGCTCCACGTTCGGCACGAGCAGCGCGATGGTATTCGTACGGCCGAGGTTCAGCCCGCGGGCGAACCAGTTGGGCGTGTAGTTGCACGCCTTCATCACCGACAGGACATGCTCCCGCGTCTCCGGCAGCACCTGCTCGGGATGGTTCAGCACCCGCGATATGGTCGCTACGGATACCCCCGCCGCCTTTGCAATCTCCTTGATGTTCAAATGCGTTCCTCCCCATAGAAATGCCGCTTTTCCCCTTTGTATATCTGGATTATATCATAGCGACAACCGCACGGCAAGGCGCTGTCGAACGGGCGCGCATCCGCGCACGCCACACGGAAATTGGGGCCGGAATCCTGCCGAAACGCGTGGTTTTTTTGACGTCTTGCCGCCATTCCCCCGTCTAATTGTTAAGCAAAATCAAAATTTATGTGTCTTTTTTAATTGACATATCCGTGATCTTCCTGTATTATAAATATATTCCAGATGTATCCGGTTACATCAGCGGCGTTTCGTACACTTCATTTTCCGGGACATCTCAATATCTCCAAACCAAATCTGACAGGGAGGTTAAAGCATGGAACAGGTAAAGAACCAACACGTGGATCCAGACTATTCATTAGAAGTCGTTCCGCAATCGGCACGCAAGGGAGCAGGCGCGATGTTCGTCATCATGATGGGCTTCACGTTCTTCTCCGCCAGCATGAGCGCCGGCGCCAAGATGGCAAACGGCATGGACCTGTGGACGTTCCTGTGGGCGCTGATCATCGGCAGCATCTTCCTCGGCATCTACACGGGCCTGCTCGCCTGGATCGGCGGCGACACCGGCCTGTCCTTCGACCTGCTGGCGCACCGCTCGTTCGGCACGGTCGGCTCCTACCTGCCCTCGGTGCTCATCGCCGTCACGCAGATCGGCTGATTCGGCGTCGGCGCGGCGATGTTCGCCTACCCGGTGGCCACGACGTTCGGCATCGACCACCTGCTGTGGGTGCTGATCATCGCCTGCGGCGCGTGTATGACCACATCCGCCTACTTCGGCGTGAAGGGCATTGAGATCGTCAGCTGGGTCTCCGTGCCGCTGATCGCCGTGCTGGGCATCTACTCGATGGTCACGGCGGTCATCGACGGCGGCGGCCTCGTCACGATCTTTGAAAAGTCCACCGGCACCATGACGCTGCTGGGCGGCGTGGCGGCGGTCATCGGCTCGTTCATCAGCGGCGGCACGGCCACGCCGAACTTCGCGCGCTTTGGCCGGACGAAGCTCAGCGTCACGGTGGTGACGGTCATCGCGTTCACCATCGGCAACATGCTGATGTTCTGCTTCGGCGCGGTCGGCGGCGCGTACACGGGCAAGGACGACATCTTCTACGTCATGATCGCGCAGGGCCTGGCCATCCCGGCCATCATCGTGCTCGGCGCGAACATCTGGACCACGAACGACAACGCGCTCTACACCGGCAGCCTCGGCCTGTCGAACATCACCAAGGTGCGCAAGCGCCCGATGGTCATCGTCTCCGGCGTGCTCGGCACGGCGCTGGCCGTGTGGCTGTACAACAACTTTGTCAGCTGGCTGAACTTCCTCAACGCGACGCTGCCGCCCATCGGCATGATCATCATGATGGACTACTTCATGCACCGCGCCAGCTACGGTGCGGACACCGTGGTCCACCGCAAGATCAACTGGGGCGCGATCGCGGGCGTGGTCGCCGGCGCGATCGTCGGCAACCTGACCGGCGGCACGATCATCCCCACGTTCAGCTGGGGCATCTCGGCCGTCAACGCCATGGTCGTGGCGGGCGTGATCTACTTCCTGGTCGACAAGTTCGTCTACAAGGGCAATACCGGCGTCGCCACAGCGGAGTAACCACGCGCGATACCGCGCATTGCGGGCCGGAGGGACTTTCCCCTCCGGTCCGTTTTTTTCGCGCTCCCGCCTTCCTCTTTCGCCCCGGGATTTCGCGGTCGTCCCGGGCCTTGCGCGGCAGCGCTTGCCCGGAGGGTAGATCCATGATATGATATTCATACTGGTCGCATAGATATTGGATATCGCTGCCGCAACCGGCGCCGGGAATCTGCGCCGGCTTCCAGGCCGTTTTGGGGAAGCTGATGGCGCCGGTAGCGGCCCTCCGGACGTCCAAGGCGGCAAAACCATGAGATTGGCGGGACAGAAATGAACCGGAAGCTGCTTGAGAAAATCAAGGAATCGCTCTCCTCGGTGCTGCCGGTTACCGGGATTGTCATTCTGATCCATCTGCTACTCTCCCCCATGCCCGGCGGCACGTTTGCGCTCTTTCTGATTGGGGCGGTACTGTTGGTGCTCGGGATGGGGCTGTTCACGCTCGGCGCCGACCTGTCCATGATGCCGATGGGCGAGCGGGTTGGCGCGCACCTGACCAAATCCAAAAAACTTTCCATACTGATACCGGTCTGTTTCCTCATCGGCGCGCTCATCACGATCGCGGAGCCGGATCTTACCGTGCTTGCCGGACAGGTGCCGACGGTGCCGGACGCGGTGCTCATACTGACGGTGGCGGTCGGCGTTGGCCTGTTTCTTGTGCTCGCGCTGCTGCGCATCATCTTTCGTAAATCGTTGCAACTGCTCCTGTTCGTATTTTACGGGCTGGTGTTCGTGCTGGCGGCGTTCACGCCGGAGGAATCCCTCGCCGCCGCGTTCGACTCCGGCGGCGTAACGACAGGACCGATCACCGTGCCGTTCATCATGGCGCTGGGCATCGGCGTCGCCGCCGTCCGCGGCGGCAACAGCGCGCAGGACGACAGCTTTGGCCTGGTCACGATGTGCAGCATCGGCCCGGTTCTGTCGATGCTCTTGCTCGGCATGTTTTACAACGCCGGCACAGGGGGCCATACGTCCGTTGAGGCGCACAACCCCTCCGGCATCGGGGAAATCCTGGCGCTCTTTGGCGAAGCAATTCCGGAGTATCTTGCGGATGTGGCGCTGGCGCTGCTGCCGGTCGTGCTGTTTTTTCTCGTGTTCCAGATTCTGTTCCTGCGCCTGTCGCGCAAGCGCCTGCTCAAGATGGGCGTTGGCCTGCTGTATACCTTTATCGGGCTCGTGCTGTTCCTCACGGGCGTCAACGTCGGGTTCCTGCCGGCCGGGTATACGCTGGGCAGCCGCCTTGGCGCAACCGCCGCCGGCTGGATCATCCCGATCGGCATGGTGATGGGCTTTTTCGTCGTCATGGCGGAGCCGGCGGTACACGTGCTCAACAAGCAGGTGGAGGAGATCACCGTCGGCGCCATCTCGCAGCGCGCCATGCTGCTGAGTCTGTCCGTCGGCGTCGCCGTCTCCATCGGCATCGCCATGCTGCGCGTGGTGACCGGCGTTTCCATCTGGTATTTCCTGCTCGGCGGGTATGCCGTTGCGCTAACGCTTTCGTTCTTCGTCCCGAAGATCTTTACCGCCGTTGCGTTCGACTCCGGCGGCGTGGCCTCCGGACCCATGACCGCCGCCTTCATGCTGCCCTTTGCCATGGGCGCCTGCGACGCGCTGGGCGGCAATATCCTGACCGATGCGTTCGGCCTCGTTGCGATGGTAGCCATGACCCCGCTCATCACAATCCAGCTGCTCGGCGTGCTGTACAGCATCAAGCTGCGGCGCACCGTGCAGGCGGCCGGACCGGAGGCCGAACAGATCGAAATATTTGAATTCCCGGTGGAGGTGGCCTGATATGGAAAAGGCGATCGAACCCATCAAGCTGATCGTGTGCATCATCGAGCGCGGCAAGGCGGAACGCATCACCGGGCTATGCCTGCAGGAACGCATTGCGTTCCACCTGACGCTACATGGATACGGCACGGCCGACTCCGCCGTGCTCGACTACCTCGGCCTTGGAGAAACCGAAAAGGACGTGGTGCTCATGTGTATCCGCGAAAGCGCGGCGGACGGCTTCCTGCGCCGTCTGTCGGTTGAACTGCACCTCAACCGGCCCGGCCAGGGCATCGCCTTCAGCATTCCGCTTTCGAGCGTGGCCGAGCGCCGCACGCTTGCGTTGCTCTCCGGATTTTCCGGCTGAACGCGCACCGTGCCACAACATTCGACAGAAAGGAAAGCTCCGCGTTGCGGAGCGCTGGCAAGACCATGCGACATGAATTGATTCTGACCATCATCAATCGTGGCTATGCCGACCTCGTCATGGATGCGGCCAAGAACGCCGGCGCATCCGGCGGTACGATCGTCCATGCGCGCGGCACCGGCATCCACGAGGCGGAAAAGTTCTTTGGCATCATCGTGCAGCCGGAAAAGGAGATTGTGCTCATCCTCACCGAGCGCGAAAAAAAGAACGAGATCATGACCGCCATCTGTACGCATGCCGACCTGAAGGTGGCCGGCAATGGCATCTGCTTTTCGCTCCCGGTCGATCAGGTCATGGGGCTGACGGCGCCGCCCGATCTGTCGGCATCCGCACCGCAGCCGGAACCCGCCGGGGACGGTGCACCACGGGAGGCGGCCGATGGGCAAGGGGAGCCGGCCGGGCAGGCGGCTGCCGATGCGCCGGCCGAATCCGGCGACGCGCAGGCGCAGCCTTCGGACGGCGGGCCGGTCCCGACGTCCGACGGGAATTGAAACACGACTGACGAGCAAAATGGGCCGCCGCAGACTTGTTCTGGCGGCCCAAAACAACGGGGCGCCGCCAGCGCGTCGGAAGGCCATGGCCGGCGACATCGGGCTTACAATCACACAGATGGGAGAGATGATGTATGGAAACGAAAGATACAACGGGAGCCGTTGCGTCCGCGGCGCTCACCGCGCTCACGCAGGCCACGGGCGAAGCGGGAGACGACAGCGCGCGACTGCTTGCTGAAATCCGCGACCTGCTCCTTGCGCAGAATGCGCAAAAGAAGCGCCAGCTTCTGCTGCTTCGCATCTGCGCCGCCGCCGTTGCGGTGCTGGCGCTCTCCGCCGTGGTATTTGCCGCAGTTCTGCTGCCAAAAGCGGCGGATACGCTCGCCCGTGCCGATGCGGCCATTGCCGCACTGGACATGGAGCAGGTGGATAAGGTCATCGCCGAGCTGGAGCAGGTCGCCGGCGAAAGCCTCGCCATCGCAAAGAGTGCCGGCAATGTATTGTCCAGGGTCGACGAGCTGGACTTCGCCGCGCTCAACGACTCGATCGAAGATCTGAACGTCGCCGTCAAGAAGCTCTCCGACCTGAACGTCAGCCAGCTCAACGAGGCGATCGGCAACTTAAACGACACCGTGGAGCCGATGGCGAACTTCTTCTCCGCCTTCCGATAAGACGCCCGCCATCGCCCGGCAGGCGCTCAGGCGCGCAGGGCGCCGCGATCCTCCCGCATGAAGAACAGGCCGACGCACATGATGACCGCATACAGCGCCAGATACCATGCCGCGGCGACGCCGTGCGCCACCGCCGCCGCATATACCATGAACAGCGAACAGGCGATGGACACCAGCGGCATGACGAACCGTTTGAACGCGCTCATGCCCTTTTCCCGCCGCATGAACAGGATAAAGATCGGAATGTACATGGCATAGATCGTGATGATCGGCAGCTCGGAGGAGTCAAACGTCACCGGGCCGAACCAGGACGAGGGCGCAAGGTTCGCGCCGAAGAAGTATACAAGCCAGAATGCGCACAACAGCAGGCCCAGTATCGCAGAATTGGTCGGCATGTTCGTCGCCGGGTCCACCTGCCTGAACAGCGCCGGCTGCGGCCCGCGGCCGCGCACCGCAAGCGCATATGCCCCGCGCGTGGCGCCGAGCATCAGCCCGTTGAGCGTTCCAAGGCAGGAAATGACGATGAATACGCCGAGCAACGTGCCGCCTACGTTTGAAAACACATGGACGAACGCCTCGCGTGCGCCGGCCTCGCCGCTGGCCATGAGCTCGAGCTTGCCGATGCCGCCGTTCAGGCCGATATAGTAAAGGATATAGACGGCGGCAACGATCAACGTGCCGATGATCAGCGCGCGCGGCAGATTCTTTTTTGAATCGCGCAGTTCGGCGTTGATGCAGGTGGTGATGATCCAGCCCTCATAGGCGAATGCGGTGGCGACGATGGAGGCCAGAAGCGTGCTGGCGCTTGGCGTGTAGGTCTTGCCGGCCGCCTCGAACGCAACGGTGATCTGTTCCGTCGTCAGAGGCGTGGTAAAGTTCTCCACCAGCACGCCGCTTTTCAACCCGGCGATCGTGCCCACAACCGCCATGAGCAGCAGCGGGATGAGCTTGATGACCGTGGTGGAAACCTGCACTCTGCCCGCAATCTTCGGCGACAGCGCGTTGACCGCATAGCTGCCGATGAGAAACAGGCAGCTCAGGCACAGGCACTCGGCCCCGGTGATCGAAAAGCCCAGCAGCACGCACAGATACCGCGCGGAAACCCAGGCGAGCACCGACGTCATGGAGGGATAGTAAATCGTCGTGAGGAACCATGCGACCAGATAGCCGTAACGGGGCCCGACCGTTACCTCCGCGTAATCCACGATGCCGTTGACATAGGAATACTTTGTCGCCATGATGGAGAACGTGTAGGCGCACAGCACCATGATGAGGCCGCCTGCGCCCCACGCCACGATGCCGGTCACGATATCGCCGCCCGTTTTCGTGAGAATTGCCTCGGCCTTGAAGAACACGCCCGAACCGATGACCGTGCCGACGACCATCGCTATGGCGGTCAACAGCCCATACTTCTTATGCAGTTTCTGTTCCAATGAAAGCAACCATCCTGTCCCGTTTGCACGAATTTTGCGAATCAGCGCCGTGTGCGCTGCGCGGTATACGCTATGCACTATACCGCAATGTGCGCCGCTTGTCAAACCGGCAATGGACAGCGGCGGCACAATGGTGGTACAATAAAATATATCTTTCCCGCTCCCCCTCCCCCTCCGACCACGCTTCGAGGAGGCCCTGCCATGCAGCAACTAAACCTGAACGGCCTGCGTCTCGGCGTTTCCAGCGCAGCCACACAGATCGAAGGCGGCGACGTGGACCATTCCTGGGCGGAATGGGCGCGCCGTGGTCATATCCGCGACGGCGCCTCTCCCGCCCGTGCCAACGACCATTACCGCCGTTTCCCCGAGGACGCCTCGCTGATGCAGTCGCTCGGCATCCGGCACTACCGGCTCGGCGTGGAGTGGGCGCGGATCGAGCCGGAGCCGGGCCGTTTCGACGAAGCGGCCATCGAGCACTACCGGGCCGAGCTCAGCGACCTGCGCGCGCGCGGCATCGAACCGCTCGTTACGCTGCATCACTTCACCAATCCCATGTGGTTCGAGCGGATGGGCGCGTTTGAACGCGCAGAAAACCTGCCGCACTTTTTGCGCTTTGCCGAACATGTGGTGCGTGCGTTTGGCGACCTTGCCGCCGAATACATCACGATCAACGAGCCGAACGTCTATGCTGCCAACGGGTATTTTTTCGGTCTTTGGCCGCCGGGTGTTTCGTCGCTTCGACGCACGCTGCGCGTGATGTCCGTCCTGACGGCGGCGCACCTTTCCTGCTATGGGATGATTCACCGCGTGCGGGCGGAGCTGGGGCTTACCGGCACAAAGGTCGCCTTCGCCAACCATCTGCGCGTATTCGCCCCCGAAAGGGAAGCAAGCCCGCTGCACCGCGCTTTTGCGTCCATAGCAGACCGGTTTTTCCAGGGAAGCCTGTCCGTGGCCATGACGACGGGGCGGATTGCTTTTCCCCTCAGGCGGATATCGCGCCTGCCCGTGGGCCGCTACTGCGATTTCCATGCCGTCAACTACTACACGCGCTCGACCGTATCGGGTCTTGCCGACGGGGTGCGCGCAGGCGCGCCGGTCAACGACCTCGGCTGGGAGATCTATCCTGCCGGCATCGTTCAATGCGCCGCGCGGATGCACGCGCTTTGTCCGCTGCCCATCTATATCACCGAAAACGGCGTCTGCGACAACCAGGACGCCTATCGCTGCCGCTATATCTATGAGCACCTCAAGGCGCTGCTGGAAAGCGGGCTGCCGGTAGAGCGATACTATCACTGGTGTTTTACCGACAACTTTGAATGGGCGGAGGGCGAGAGCGCGCGCTTCGGGCTTGTCCATGTGGACTATGATACGCAGGCCCGCACCGTCAAGCGCAGCGGCCGGTTTTTCGCCGCCATGATCGCAGCCGGCGGCGTGGATGCGGCTTTGTATGACGCCTACGTAAAACCATGCACCTATCCCACCAACGGAGGCGGCCGATGATCTCTGCAGAGGACGGCGTATTCCGCCTGACGGCAGATGCGCTCAGCTACTGGTTCCGGGTGACCAAATTCGGGCATCTGGAACATATCCACTTTGGCGCCAGGCTCGCCGACCAGGCGGTCGAGCCGCTCCTGCACAAGCGGACAGCCGTGCTGGGCAGCAGCGTGCTGTACGATGCGAGCGACCCCACCTACTGCCTCGACACGCTGTGCCTCGAATGGTCCGGCATCGGTCGCGGGGACTACCGGATCACGCCGGCCGAGCTGTTCATGCCGGACGGGACGTTCACGGCGGATTTTCAATACGTGTCGCATCGCATTTTCGACGGGCCGTGCGCCCCGGAGGCGCTGCCGGGAGCCACCGGCACGGCGCAGGAATGCCAGACGCTCACGGTGCTCCTTCTGGACAGTTCAAACCACGCGGAGCTGACCCTCTACTATACGGTCTATCCGGCCTGCAACGTGATCACCAGGCGGACGGTGCTGCGCAACCTGAACGAGCGGCCGTGTACCATTCGAAAACTGATGAGCCTGTCGGTCGATCTGCCAAACCGCGGCTTTTCGCTGGCGACGTTCGACGGCGGCTGGATCAAGGAAGCGCATCGCCACGACCGCGAGCTCCAATACGGCACATACTCGTTCGGCTCCACAACCGGGGCAAGCAGCAACCGTCACAACCCGGGCTTCCTTCTCTTTGCGCGGGATGCGGGCGAGGCGCATGGCGCCGTGTACGGTTTCAACCTGATCTACAGCGGAAACCACATCGGCCTTGTGGAACGGGCGCACCACGACCTCCTGCGCGTGCAGACGGGCATCCATCCACAGGGGTTTTCCTGGACGCTCGGGCAGGGCGAAAGCTTTGAAACGCCGGAAGCGGTGATGACGTTCAGCGACCGCGGGTTTAACGGTACCAGCGCCCATTTCCATGACTTTGTGAATCGCCATATCGTACGCGGTCCCTGGCGGGATCAGGTGCGCCCGGTGCTGTACAACGGGTGGGAAGCCTGCTTTTTTCGTTTCCGCCGCAGGAAACTCCTGAAGCTGGCACAGGAGGCAAAGCGTCTTGGGATCGGCCTGTTTGTGCTGGATGACGGCTGGTTCGGCGCGCGCAACAACGACCATGCCGGGCTTGGCGATTATACCGTCAACCGGAAGAAGCTTCCGGGCGGGCTTGCGCCGCTTTCCCGCGCGCTGGGGCGGCGCGGCCTGGCCTTCGGGCTCTGGTTTGAGCCGGAGATGGTCAACCAGGACAGCGACCTGTTTCGCGCCCATCCGGAATACGCCGTGAGCACGCCCGGCAAGCAGCCGACGCTCGGCCGCAACCAGCTCGTCCTCGATCTTACGAACCCGGAGGTGCGCGATTATATCGTCCGTTCCGTCGGCGGCGTGCTCGACGGAGCGGACATCCGCTACGTCAAATGGGACATGAACCGGCATATCAGCGACGCCTACTCCCCCTGCCTTTCTGAACAGGGGCGCTTTCATCACGCATACATCCTTGGCCTGTATGATGTTCTGCGCCGCATCTTTGGCCCGCGGCCACACATCCTGCTGGAGAGCTGCAGCAGCGGCGGCAACCGTTTCGACCTGGGGATGCTCTGCTTTTCTCCCCAGATCTGGGTGTCGGACGACACCGATCCCATCGAACGCCTGTCCATCCAGCAGGGCTTGTCGTACCTCTATCCGCTCTCCACGATGGGCGCGCATGTGTCGGACGCCCCGCACCAGCAGACGCTCCGCGATACGCCCCTGCCCACGCGCTTTCATGCCGCAGCGTTCGGCTGCCTCGGCTACGAGATGGATCTGCGCCTGCTTTCGCCTGCGGAGAAGCGGGAGATCCGTTCGCAGATCGCCTTCTACCGGGCGCATGCGCGCACGCTCCAGTTCGGTCGCTTTTACCGCGGCGTCCCGGAGCGCGACGGACAGGTGCGCTGGACATGCGTCGCGCAAGACGGCAGCGAAGCGGTAACCGCGCTGTTCCAGATCCGTGCGCACGCCTCTCCCCCGTTCGACCGGCTTCGCGTTCCCGGCCTTTCGCCGGAAGCCGCGTATCTCGTGACGACCCGGCCGCAGCACATCGCCATCCGGCGCTTTGGCGGGCTGGTCAAGCATCTGCTGCCGTTTTCCCCGCGGCCGGACGGGCTTTTGCTGCGCATCGCCAACCGTCTCTACGCCCTGCCGGACTGTGTGGAGGAATACCGCGTACACGGCGATGCGCTCGCATCCGGCATCCTGCTCAACAACCAGTTCACCGGCAGTTATTATAACCGACAGACCCGCCTGTTGGGCGACTACGGCTCCAACCTGTATCTGATATGCAAACTTGGGAATGAGGAGGCAACCGCATGAATCCCATCGACCGTCGCAACAAATACTGCTTTGGACTCGGCACCATCGGGCGCGACATGTTCTACTCGATGGTCAGCATGTTCCTGACGCAATACTATCTGATCGAAGTATTGAGTATCCCCGACGCGACGATGTGGTGGATCACCGCAGTGATCGTCGTGTTGCGCGTATTTGACGCGCTCAACGACCCCATCATGGGCGTGCTGGTGGACAATACGCGCTCGCGCTACGGCAAATTCAAGCCCTGGATCCTCGGCGGAGCGCTGCTTGGCGCCGTCTTCATGGTGCTGATGTTCTCCGATCTCGGGCTGACGGGCGCGCCCTACGTCGTCATGCTCGGCGTATGCTATCTGTTCTGGGACGTGACCTACGGCGCCAACGACATCGCCTACTGGTCGATGCTCCCGGCGCTGACGACCGACCAGAAGGAGCGCGAGCGCATGGGCGCCTTTGCGCGCATCTGCGCCAACATCGGCATGTTTGCCGTTGTCGTCGGTATCCAGCCGATCACGAGCGCGATCAGCGCAGCCATCGGCAATCTGCCAAAGGCCTGGACGCTGTTCGCCGTGGTTGTGGCGGCGCTGATGATCCTCATTCAGCTCGTCACGATCTTTGGCGTAAAGGAGCATCGCGGCACGTTCAAGCAGGAGGAGCATACGCGCCTGCGGGACATCTTCCACGTCATCTTCGGCAACGATCAGCTCCGCTGTACGGCCATCGCCATGGCGCTGTTCATGATCGGTTATTCCACGACCACGAGCTTCGGGCTGCTGTTCTTCAAATACGTGTACCGGGACGAGGGGATGTACTCCATATTCGCCGCCATCCTCGGCGTAACGCAGCTCGCTGCGCTGGCCGTCTTCCCCCAGTTCTCCAAGCGTTTCACGCGGCGGCAGCTCTACACCGGGTCCACGGCCATCGTGGCGCTTGGCTATCTGATCTTTTTCTTCTCGCCGAACAACATGCTCTTTATCGGCGTATCTGGCGTGCTGCTGTTTGCCGGGCAGGCGTTCATCCAACTGCTCATGCTGATGTTCCTCGCAGATACCATCGAGTACGGCCAGTGGCGCACCGGCAAGCGCAACGAGAGCGTGATCTTTTCCGCGCAGCCGGTCATCAACAAGCTCGGCAGCGCCGTGGCAAGCGGCGTGGTCCTCGCCACATCGATCCTGTCCGGCATCAACGCCGCCGCCACACCGGACGACGTGACCGAAGGGGGACTGATGCTGCTCAAGATCGCCATGCTCGCGCTGCCGCTTCTGTGCATCGCCGCAGGGTATTTTATCTATCGCTTCCGGTACAAAATCGACGCCGACTTTTACCAGAAAATCCTGTCGGATCTGCGCGCGCGCGGCGATATCCGGCAGGAAGATCCCGACGAGCATTGACGGGCGATTCAAAACTTGCTACCATATAAAATATACCAAATTCATGAACGACTAAGGATGAACTGTTATGGAAAAGAAGATCCTGCTCAGCGCCGATACCCCCTGCGACATCGGCGCGGAATTGAAGGAAAGATATCAGGTCTCGCTGTACCCGCTGCACATCCTGCTCGGGGGACAGCAGTACACCGACGGACAGGACATCCGTCCGGAGGACCTATACCGGGCCTGGTACGACCGCAGGGAACTGCCAAAGACGGCCGCCATCAACCCGGAGGAATACGCCGCCTATTTTCGCCCGTTCGTGGAGCAGGGGTATGAGGTGCTCCATATTTCCCTCGGCTCCGGCCTCTCCAGCTCGTTCCAGAACGCCAGCATCGCCGCGTCGTCGCTGGAAGGCGTATATGTGGTCGACTCGCGCAACCTCTCCACCGGCTTTGGCCACGTCGTGTGCGAAGCCGGCGAGCGCATCCGCGCCGGTATGCCGGTCGAACAGATCGTTTCAGAGCTCGAAACGCTCATTCCCTGTGTACACGCCAGTTTCGTGCTCGACACGCTGGAATTCCTGCACGCAAGCGGCCGCTGCTCCTCGCTTGCGCACATCAGCGCCAACCTGCTCAACCTCAAGCCCGGCATCGAGGTGCAGGTGGCCGAAGGCGGGCGGATGAGCGTCGGCAAAAAATACGTCGGCAAGCTCCCGCGCGTGCTCAAAAAGTATGTAGCCGATCAAATCGCCGACAGGGACGACCTGCTGCTCGACCGGGTGTTCGTCACCCATTCCGGCATGGACCTGGCGTTTGTGGAGGAGATCCGCGATCTCGTGCTCTCGTTGCAGCCCTTTCGCGAGGCGTTCATCACGCAGGCGAGCTGCACCATCAGCGCGCACTGCGGGCCGAATACGCTCGGCGTGTTGTTCATTACAAAACCGAAGTAATCCGTGCGCGGGCGAGCGCAGGGTACGGCAGGGGCCGTGGACGTCCGGCGACGTCTACGGCCCCTTGCAATTCCCTCGATCCCCTCTTTCATGCGGACGGGCGCGACACGTCAGTCCCCCCGCGCCTCCGACGGCGAAGGTTGTCCGTATGTCTCAAACCGCGCGCGCACGTCCGCAAGCTGTTCTCCGTCGAGCAGCGGTGCGCCGCCGAGCAGTTCCGTGCGATAATACAGTTCCGCAACGAACTCGATCTGTTCCGCCGTATCGAACGCGCGCGCAATTTCTGGCCCGCCGCACAGCAGCCCATGCCCGCCCAGCAGCACGGCGTTCGCATCCCGCATCGCCTCCGCCGCCGTCTCCGCCAGCTCCGCAGAACCGAACGGCAAATACGGGATGCAGGGCACCGTCCCGCCCGCATACCCGATGAGATAGTGTACCGGCGGCAGCGGGCGGCGCAGGCAGGCCACCACCGTCGCAAAGGTGGAATGCGTATGCACGACGGCGCCAAGATCCGCCCGGCTGCGGTAACACGCAAGGTGCATCCCGCTCTCGCTCGACGGGCGAAGCGCGCCCTGCACGACGGCGCCCGCAAGATCCAGCACCACGACGTCCTCCGGGCGCATCCGGTCATACGCCACGCCGCTCGGCGTGACGGCCACCCGGTCGCCGCGCCGGATGCTGACGTTGCCGCCCGCGCCGCACGTCAGCCCGCGTTTTGCCATCAACTGCGCGTAGCGCACCACGAGCGCCCGTTCCTCGGCAAGCAACATATCTTCTTCCCCTCCTCGTTACCTGGCAAACAGCCGTTGCAGGCTGTCCTCATACGGCGGGCGGCAGATGCCCTTTTCCGTCACGATGGCCGTGATGAGGCTGTGGTCCGTCACGTCGAACGCCGGATTGTAACAGCGCACCCCGGCTGGCGCCATCGGCTCCCTATAGAACTTCTCGCGGATTTCCGATTCCGGGCGCTGCTCGATCTCGATATCCTGCCCGCCCGCACAGGCCATGTCGATCGTGGAGGTTGGGCCGAGCACATAGAACGGCACGCCATAGTAGCGCGCAAGGATCGCCACGGAACTCGTGCCGATCTTGTTGGCCGTGTCGCCGTTGGCTGCGACGCGGTCACAGCCGACAAAGCAGGCGTTGACCCACCCGTTCTTCATGACGACGCCGGCCATGTTGTCGCAGATGAGCGTCACATCCACGCCGGCCCGGCTGAGCTCGTAGCTGGTCAGCCGCGCGCCCTGCAGCAGCGGCCGCGTTTCGTCCGCAAAAACGCGGATGTGCATGCCGCGCTCGCGGGCCAGAAAGAACGGACCCTGCGCCGTGCCGTAGCGGGAGGTGGCCAGCGGGCCGGCGTTGCAGTGGGTGAGCACGCCGTCGCCGTCGTGCAGGAGCGAAAGACCATATTCGGAAATGCTGCGGCACATGGCGATATCTTCCGCATGGATCGCCTCGCACTCCCGCCGCAGGCACGCAAGCAGCGCCGCACGTCCCTCCGAAGCATGCGCCCGCGCTACGGCCTGCATCCGATCGAGCGCCCAGCGCAGATTGACCGCCGTGGGCCTTGCGCCCGCAAGCCGCCGGCAGTCCTGCTCAAACAGATCGCAGAACGCCTCCGGCGTCCCGTCGGGAATCGTGCGCGCCAGACAGTAGGCGGCATAGCCCGCGCAGATGCCGATTGCCGGCGCGCCGCGCACCTGTAGCGTATAGATGGCGTCATACACTTCCTGTAGCGTGCGAAGGGTTCGGTACACCAACCGGTTCGGCAACTGCGTCTGGTCCACGATCACCACCGCCGTCCCGTCGTCCGACAGGCGAACCCCATCCACATGCGTCACATGCTCAATCCGTTCCATTTCAGAGCCTCCCTCCTGCGGCGGCAGGAAATTCCGCACACACGTCCTTATCTCTCATCATAGGGCAAAGGCGGCGGTTTGACAAGCGAATTTCGCCGTTTGCGCGCATGGCTCAGCCGCGCGGCCGCATCAGGGGGCGAATAGGGCCTTTCGCGGCGTGAATCGCCGGTGCTCCGGCGGTCCGCGTTCCCCTCCGTCCGGGATTTGCATATCCGTGGAAATGGGTGTACAATAGTATGATATTATTGGTGGTATTTGGGGAAAGGAGCGGTTATGGACGCGCCCTATACGGCGTTTGCCGCCGTCTATGACGAGCTGATGCACGATGTGCCGTACGACCGCTGGGCCGGGCGGCTGGATGCGCTGCTGCGCGCCGCCCTCCCCTCTGCCGACGGCGCCGCTCTGGCCGATCTTGCCTGCGGCACGGGCGCGCTGACGGTGCGCCTTGCGGCGCGTGGATACCGCATGACGGGCGTCGATCTGTCCGAGGACATGCTGCGCATCGCGCAGGAAAAGGCGCGCAGAATGGGGCTTGCCATTCCGTTTGTGCGCATGGACCTCGCCGCGCTTTGCCTGCACCGGCCGGTGGATGCGCTCAACTGCGCGTGCGACGGGGTCAACTATCTAACCTCACGGCGGTCGCTGCTCGCCTTTTTCCGGGCGGCGCACGCATCGCTCCGGCCGGGCGGCGTGCTGTTGTTCGATGTATCGACGCGCTATAAGCTCAGCGAGGTGCTCGGGGGGCACTGCTTTGGCGAGGACCTGCCCGCATGTACCTACCTCTGGCGCAACGCCTACGACCCGGAGCGAAAGCTCCTGGAAATGCGGTTGAACGGCTTTTTGCCGCAGGCCGACGGCCGCTACACCCGCTTTGACGAGGTGCATATACAGCGCGCCCATTCCGACCGGGAGCTGCGCAGCGCGCTTACCGCCTGCGGCTTTGCCGTGGAACAGACGTTCGACGGACTGACGGACGCGGCGCCGACGGAGCGCACGGAACGGGCACAATACGTATGCCGGCGGCTTGGGAGCTGACCGGGGGAGGATGGGATCGCAATGGATGAACTGCTCCATGCCATGATATCCGGCGGGCAGGCCCGCGTAGCGGCGGTCAGCGGCGGCGGGCTCGTCGCCGAAGCACAAAAGCTCCACGGGCTCTCCCGCGTGGCGACGGCGGCGCTCGGCCGGCAACTGATGATGACGGCCATGATGGCCTCCCAGCTCAAAAATGCGGGCGACCGCGTATCCACCATCCTGCGCGGCGACGGCCCGGCGGGCAGCCTCATCTGCACCGGCGCGCCCGGCCCGCTTGTGAAGGGATATGCGACCAATCCTTCCGTCGAACTGCCGCCCACCGCCGCCGGCAAGCTCGATGTGGGCGGTTATGTCGGCCATACGGGAAAGCTGACCGTGGTACGGGATCTGCCCGTCGGGGACCCGTACGTGGGCGTGTGCAGCCTCGTATCCGGAGAGATTGCGGAGGATTTTGCGCAATACTTTACCGTCAGCGAGCAGCAGCCGTCGCTGGTTTATCTCGGCGTGCGCATGGACGCGCAGAGCGGCCGTGTGCGCGCGGCGGGCGGGATGCTCGTGCAGCCGATGCCCGGCTGTCCGGATGCGCTGATCGACGCGCTGCAGGCGCGGGCGGCCGGGATTGCTGCGCTCTCGCATCTGCTCGACGAGGGCCGGCCGTTGCAGGCGGCCGTCGAAGAAACGCTTGCCGGGCTTGACCTCGCGGTGGTGGAACGATTTGCTCCCGCGCTGCGGTGCGACTGCTCGCGCGAGCGCGTGGAGCGCGCATTGATCGCCGTCGGCGCCGGCGAACTGCGCGATATGATCGACCGGGACGGCGGCGCGGAGATCAAATGCCATTTTTGCAACACGGAATATCGCTTTACCGCCGCGCAGCTTGAACAGCTGCTGTCGCAGGCGGGAGAGGACGCGCATGGAAAAGAAGCAGCAGAAAAAGGGTAAAATCCTTTCGTTTCAACAGGATACGGACTTTTTCCTGCGCCGTGGCGCGAAGGAGCTCGACCGGAACGATCTGCTCTCGGCCGTTCAATCCTACCGCAAGGCGTATACTGGCGACCCGACCGACCTGGATTCCTGCCTGGCGCTGGCGGATGTGCTCAACCGGATGGGGCGTTTTGAGGAGAGCAACCGGCTGCTGCTGGTCGATATCTCCATGAACGACCCGGACCCGGAGAGCTATTTCGGTATTGCGAACAACTTTTACCGGTTGTCCGAGTTCGACCTTGCGCGGGAGAATCTGGAGATGTATCTCCATCTCGAGCCGGACGGCTACTATGCCTATGACGCAGCGGAATTTCTCGACGTGCTGGCGGACGAGGAGGCGCTGCTGCAATCCGTCGACGCGCCGGAACAGGAAACGGCCGAAACGCTGACCGTCGCCGCGCGCGCCCGCCGGGTTGCCGCGCACGGCGATTTTTCCCATGCGCAGGAGCTGCTGGAACTGGCGCTCGCCAAGGCGCCCCGCTCGCCGCTGCTCGCGACGACGCTGGCCGCCGTCAGCTTATTTGAAGGCGACGTCACGCGTGCGCTGGAGCTGACCGAACGCATGCTGTCCGTAACGCCGGCCCGGCTGGCCCCGTACTGTAACCGGCTTCTCTTCCTGCTCGCCCTGCGGGGAACCGAAGCGGTAGCGGAGGCGGGGGCGGCGCTCGACGCGCTCGACCCGTCCGCACAGGAGGATGAGGATGGGCTTGCCGCCCTGTCGCTGCTGCAGATCGGGCTTGGCCGCCATGCAGACGCCGCCAGAACGCTGCAAAAGCTCATCCAGTTTCAGCCCTATGACCCGCTGGCGCTTCACCGCCTCGGCTACTGCCGCTACCTGCTCGGCGACGCCGACGGGGCGCGCGCCTGTTACCGCCGCCTGCTTACGATCGATCCGGACGATACGGTGGCGCAGTATTATTCCAACGCCTGCCGCCGCCGCTACAACGCGCACACGCATGCAAGATACTGGGGGGTGGAATATCTGGTGCCGCAGGGGGAAGCGCTCCGACGTTTTCAACAGATCAACGCCCTGTTTGCCGAGTCGGAGGATGTTTTTGCGTCCAGGTGGCACGAGGATCGCGCCGCACGCAATCTGGTCGTCTGGGCGCTGACCCTCCCGGGTCAACGGAACAAATCCGCGCTGTTGCGCCGGATTGCCGCCATCGGCGACGCGGATGCGGAGCGCGTTTTGCGGGACTATCTGCTGCGTCCGGAACAACCGGATGCGGCAAGGCGGGAGGCCATGGCGCTGTTGCAGCACATGGGTGCAAAAGAGCCGTACCATGTCTTCTGGAACGACCGGTGGATCAAGGGGTATGTGGATGTCAAACTGCGTCCGCAAAAGCTGCCCGCCGCCTATCAGGGGTTGCTGAACCGGATGGAAGCAGGCCTGCTCGAAGCCTGCACGCCCGACGCGATCTTTGAGGCGCTGTGCATCCTGCGCCGCTATCTCGTCGCCTGCGACGGGAAATTCCCGCGCATCTCGACCAACCAACAGGCGTCCTTTGCCGCGGCGCTCGAATTGCTCGGCCGCCAAAATGCGGGAGAAACGCCCGATCAGGCGGAGATTGCCCGTCGCTACCGCGTATCCCTGCTGCGGTTACACAACGCCGTGAACAAATTCGCCCCGTTCGTCAAGGAGCCATGATGCGTTTTATCGCCACGTGCAAACTCGGCCTTGAATCCACCGTCGCCCGGCAGATGCGGCAGCTCGGCCTTGCCGTAGAGCGCACGGAGGATGCGCGCGTCACGTTCACCGGTGGATTTACGGAGATGGCCCGCGCGTTGCTCTGGTTGCGAACGGCGGAACGGCTGCTGCTTGAAGTAGGCGCGTTCCCCGCGACCACCTTTACCGAACTGTTCGACGGCGTACTGGCGCTTGACTGGAAGCCGTTCCTCGCGCGCAACGCCCGCATCCACGTCAATGGAAAATCAGCCAAGAGCACGCTCTTCTCCGTTTCCGACTGCCAGAGCATCGTGAAAAAGGCGATTGTGGAAAATCTGAAGGCGGCGTACCGCACGGATACCCTGCCGGAGACAGGGCCGGAGGTGATCGTCGAAGTCGGGCTGCTGCGCGATATGGCTACGCTTGCGCTCGACTGCTGCGGCGCCGGGCTCTCCCGCCGCGGCTACCGCACCTACAACGTTGCGGCGCCGCTGTCCGAAACGCTGGGCGCCGCGGTGGTGACGCTGGCGCGCTATCGCGCCGAACTCCCGTTGATCGATCCCATGTGCGGCTCCGGCACCATGCCCATCGAAGCGGCGATGATCGCGCAAAACCGCGCGCCGGGGCTGGGCCGCGCGTTCGCGGCAGAAGCCTGGCCGTTTGTGGAGCCATCCGTCTGGCGTCTTGCGCGCGAAGAAGCGCACGACAGCATCCGCCCGGTAAAGCTCTCCATTCTCGGCAGCGATGCGGACCCGCGCTGTATCGAGTTGTGCAAACGGCACGCGCGTAAGGCGGGCGTAACGGTGGATTGGGCGGTACGGCCGGTGGAAACGCTTGCCGACGCGCGCACGGGCGGCGTGCTCGTATGCAACCCTCCCTACGGCGAGCGGATGCTCGACCGGCAGGAAGCGGAGCGTCTGTACCGGCGGATGCGCGAACGATTCGACCTGCTGAACGGCTGGTCCGTCAACATCATTACCGCATTTCAGGACTTTGAGCGCGTGTACGGCAAGCGCGCTGTCCAGCGTCGCAAACTCAGCAACGGCGGCATGACCTGCTGTCTGTATCGGTACGCGGAGCGTACCAACGAATGCTCAGGAAAGGAACCCCAGAAAGAATGAAGTATGTCGTATTCCTCGGCGACGGCATGGCGGACGTGCCGGTGCCGGAGTTGAACGGGAAAACGCCGCTCGACGTGGCGGAGCATCCGGGAATGGATCGCATGGCGCGCGACGGCCTGTTCGGGATGGTGCGCACCATCCCGGAAGGCATGAGCCCCGGCAGCGACACCGCCAACCTCGCGGTGTTCGGCTACGATCCCAAGATCTATTATTCCGGCCGCTCGCCGCTTGAAGCCGCGAGCATCGGCATCGAACTGGACGCCGCGGACGTGACGTACCGCTGCAACCTCGTTACGCTGTCGCAGGCGCAATCGCTCGAAGCGTCCGTCATGGTCGATTACAGCGCCGGCGAGATCTCCTCCGCCGAGGCCCGCGAACTGGTTGACGCCGTCAATGCGCGCTTTGCCACGCCGTCGGTGCGCCTCTATCCCGGGGTTTCCTATCGCCAGTGTCTCGTATTGCGCGACGCGCAGACGGGCGCGCAACTCACCCCGCCGCACGATATCTCCGGGCAGGACGTGCGCGGCCGCCTGCCGAGAGGCGAAAACGCACCGCTGCTGCGGGAGATGATGGAGTTTGCATACCGGACGCTCGGCAGCCATCCGATCAACCTTGCGCGGGAGCGCGCGGGCAAGCATCCGGCCAACGCGATCTGGTTCTGGGGCGAGGGACGGCGGCCGGCGCTCGCGCCTTTCCATGAGATGCGCGGCGTGCGGGGCGGGGTCATCTCCGCAGTCGATCTCATCCAGGGCATCGGCAAATGCGCAGGCATGCGCGTCATCCGCGTCGAGGGGGCAACCGGAAACTACCGGACCAACTTTGCCGGCAAGGGGCGCGCCGCCATCGATGCGCTCTCCACCGACTGCGACCTCGTCTACATCCACATCGAAGCGCCCGACGAATGCGGACATCAGTGCCAGATTCGGGAAAAGGTATATGCCATCGAGCAGATCGACGCCCATATCGTCCGCCCGGTGCTCGCCTACCTGGACGGTACGGGCGATGATTATGCCGCGCTGGTGCTGCCGGACCACCCGACGCCCGTACACCTGCGCACGCATACGGGCGATCCCGTTCCCTTTGCCCTCTATCGCCGCGGCGATCACGCGGGGCGTGCCGGCGTACGTTACACCGAGGACGCCGCGCGGACGACCGGCCTGTTCGAGCCGGAGGGCTTCCGTCTCATGGACAGGCTGCTGGGCGACCGGTAGCCGCCGCCAGAGCATACGACAAAACCGCCGTGACCGGTTATCTGCCGGCACGGCGGTTTGTTCAGGTCCGTCGATATGGCGGCGCCTACCGTTGCTTGATATGCTTGGACAGCAGCGCCAGCGGAATGGCCATATCCTCGTTCTGTACGAGAATATCCGCCGGCGCGCGCAGGTGCGCAGGCGCAAAGTTCCAGATGCCGCGAATGCCGCCCGCCACCATCGCGTCGCATACGGCCTGCGCCTGAGGCGCCGGCACGGTGATGATGCCAAGCTCGATATCGTGCGCGCGGCACCAGGACGAGAGTTCCGCTGCATCCAGGATCGGCTTGCCTTCGATCCGCCTGCCGACGAGCGCCGGATTCTGATCGAACGCCGCGGTGATCTCCACCCCGTAGGCCGGAAAGCCGGGATACGCCAGCAGCGCGCTGCCCAGATGCCCCGCCCCCGCGAGCACGGCCTTGTACGTCTCCGCATAACCGAGATAGTGCTCCACATCGACGACAAGATTGTCCAGCACATAGCCGATCTTCGGACGGCCGCCGATGGAGCTGACCGCCGCAAGATCCTTCCGCACAAGCACGGGGTTGAGGTTCATTTCCTGCGCGATGGTATTGCAGGACACGGTTTCATACCCCTCGGACTGCAGCCGTTTGAGCAGTTGCAGATAGGCTGGCAGGCGCTGGAGCGTAGGATTCGGTACCGGCATATTGGACATACAGCCTCCTGTATCGATACATAAATATCGATAATAGAATAACACTCCCTTCCCCCGCCGTCAAGTCCTGTCCACACGAGCCTCCCGGTATGTCAAACGCATCGGCGGCCGCTCCCGTCTGGCCGGGACGGCCGGAGTTCTCCGGGGCGGCGAAAGATCCGGTGCGGCAGCGTGGTTGACGGCGTCGCGCAAGCACGGGCGAATGGAGTATCGATAGTATAGATTATATCATGTTTATCCAAAAATGGAACCCTTCTTCGTAAAACAGCGCGCAGGAATCAAATTGCTGCCGGGAAAGCGCCCATCCGGCATGGTTGGAATTGACAAACCACCCTTTTTTCAGTAGAATCAAGTCAACCGAAATGGTTGCATACTATTTATGTGATGGAGAAGAACATGAAACAGTATCGGGTCGCCGTTGTCGGAGCAACGGGAATGGTCGGCAGGAAATTCCTGCAGGTGCTTGAGGAGCGCAAGCTCCCCGTATCGGAATACTTTTTGTTTGCGTCAAAACGCAGCGCAGGTAGCAAGATGCCCTTCATGGGGCAGGAGTACACCGTGCGCGAACTGACCGACGATGCGTTTGACGGCCTGCACGTGGACATCGCACTGTTCTCGGCGGGCGGCGGTACCTCGCTGCACTTTGCGCCGATCGTCGCCGCCTCCGGCGCCGTGGTCATCGACAATTCGAGCACCTGGCGCATGGACCCCGACGTACCGCTTGTCGTACCCGAGGTAAACCCGGACGCCATCGGCGGTTATCGCAAGAAAGGCATTATCGCCAACCCCAACTGTTCGACCATCCAGGCGATGGTTCCGCTCAAGCCGCTGCACGAGGCATACGGCCTGAAGCGGGTGATCTACTCGACCTACCAGGCCGTGTCCGGCGCCGGCCAGCAGGGCTACCTCGACCTTGAAAACGGGCTCAAGGGCGAGGCGCCGCGCAAGTTCCCACACCCCATCGCGGGCAACTGCCTGCCGCACATCGACGTGTTCCTCGACAACGGATACACCAAGGAGGAACAGAAGATGATCGACGAGACGCGTAAGATCCTCTCGCTGCCCGATCTGGCGGTTACGGCGACGACCGTCCGCGTGCCGGTGTTCCACGGGCACAGCGAGAGCATCAATGTGGAATTCGAACGCCCGTTCGACCTGCAGGAGCTTCGTGCGCTGCTCGAGCGCGCGCCGGGGCTTGTGGTCATGGACGACGTGGCCAACAACGTCTACCCCATGGCCATCACCGCCGCGGACACCGATCCGGTCTATGTGGGCCGTATCCGCCGCGACTTCTCCGTGGCCAACGGCATCAACTTCTGGTGCGTTGCGGACAACATCCGCAAGGGCGCCGCGACGAACGCCGTACAGATCGCGGAAGAACTGATCCGTCAATGGGAGGCGTAAACCATGTCCGTTTTTCAGGGTTCTGCCGTCGCCATCGTCACGCCGTTCCATAACGGCGCAGTCGATTTCACGGCCTTTACCCGCCTGATCGAGCTGCAGATCGCCAGCGGTACGGACGCAATCGTGGTCTGCGGCACAACCGGGGAGTCCGCCACGCTGACCGTGGATGAAAAGCTCTCCGTCATCCAGTTTGTCGTGGAGCGAGTCAACGGGCGCGTGCCGGTCATCGCCGGGACGGGCGGGAACTGCACCGCTACGGTGATCGAAAACAGCCGCTCGGCCGAGGCCATCGGCGTGGACGCGCTGCTGGTGGTCACCCCATATTACAACAAGACCACACAGGCGGGGTTGATCGCGCACTATATGGCGGTGGCCGACAGCGTCGATCTGCCGATCATCACCTATAACGTGCCTTCCCGCACCGGGCTCAACATCCTGCCGGCAACGATGGCGGAGCTGCTCAAGCATGAAAACATCGTCGGCACCAAAGAGGCCAGCGGCAACATCGAGCAGATCGTCAATCTGGCCGCCCTCTGCCCGGATTGCGATATCTATGCGGGCAATGACGACCATGTGCTGCCCGTGTTGAGCATCGGCGGCAAGGGCGTCATCTCCACGATTGCAAACGTCATGCCCGACGCGATGCACAGCCTGTGCGAGTCGTTCTTCAAAGGCGACCTCGCCGCCGCGCGCGAAATGCAGATCCAGATGATCCCGCTCTGGCGCGCCGCGTTCTGCGAGGTGAACCCCATCCCGACCAAGGCCATGATGGGCATGATGAAGCTGTGCGAGCCGGAGGTTCGATTGCCGCTCGTGCCGCCCTCGGAGGCCAGCCTCCGCCTGATCGAGGATACGCTCCGCGCTTACGAACTGATTTGAACAACCGCAGAAAGGAGCCCTTATGATCCGCATTCTGATCAACGGTATCGGTGGACAGATGGGCCGGGCAATCCTTGAGGCCGCGCGCAACCAGAGCGGCCTCTATTGCGTTGTGGCCGGCGTAGACGTGTCCGGCGTCGCCGTCGACGATATTCCCGTATACGGCGCCTGCGCCGAGGTGCGCGAATCGTTCGACGTCATCATCGACTTCTCCGTACCGGCCGCGCTAACGGACGTACTGCGTCTTGCGCGCACGCGGCACACGCCCGCCGTCATCGGCACCACCGGCCTGACCGAACGGCACATGCGTCTCATCGCGGACACCGCTGAACAGGTGCCCGTATTCCAGACCGGGAACATGTCCCTCGGCGTCAATCTGCAGATGGAGCTGATCCGCAACGCAAAGGCCACGCTCGGCGCCGGCTTTGACGTGGAGATCATCGAGCGGCATCATCGCCGCAAGATCGACGCGCCGAGCGGGACCGCGCTGATGCTGGCCAGGTGCATTCAGGCGGAGTCCACCGCTGAAAACGAACTGGTGTTCGGCCGCCATGAAACCAACCACCGCCGCACGGACGGCGAAATCGGCATCCACTCCGTGCGCGGCGGCACCATCGTCGGCGAGCACGAAGTGCTTTTCCTTGGCCGGGACGAAGTGCTGGAGATCAACCATCGCGCATACTCCAAACAGGTGTTTGCCGTGGGCGCGCTTCGTGCGGCGGCATACCTGATGCAAAAACAGCGCGGCCTTTACAACATGCAGAACATCGTAACCGAGAGCAACGTGGCCTCGCACGTCACCGCCGTGGAGGAGCAGGCGATCCTCAACCTGTCCGGCCTGCCGGCGGACGGGCGGCTCGTGCGCCGCGTGCTTGCGCTGGTCGCGGAGCAGGGCGTGGTCGTCGATATGATCTCAATGGCGCTACCAGATGGCGCGACCGCCTGCCTCGGGTTTACCGTACCGCAACAGCAGCTCTCCGACGCGCTGAACGCGCTGCTGCCGCTCAAGGGTAGCGCGCCTTTCGACCTGTTCACCGAAAGCGGCGTGACCAAGCTCGTCATCGAGGGGCCGGGCATGGCGCTGCGCACGGGCGTCGCCGCCGAGGTGCTGGGCGTGTTGGAGGACGCTGCCATCGGCGTGCGGCTGATCACCACGAGCGAAACCAAGATTGAGCTTTGTGTGAGCGCCGCGCAGGCCGCGCGCGCCGCCGCGGAGATCCAGCAGCACGTATTGAAACAGTACTGAAGCGCATTCCGCCGGGCCGCGCGAGACCTTCTCCCGCGGCCTTTTTCTACGCCGTCTGGGCGCGGAAGGTCGGCGGCAACGGCGCGTTGGAGCGGGCGGCGCAGCAAAAAATATTGGCACGAACGGTGGCGATTCTTTGCACATCGGGGTAAAACGTGCTATAATGTATACTAAGGTTTTGTGGGCTTTGCCCTGCCTGCCGCCGGGAAATGCCCGGTGGAGCAATCCAGTAAGGAGCAGACTTATGACGATCGACCGGATCATGGAGCAGATCGAGCTGGTGCTCAAACGCGACGACCAGGTGTCGCTGGCCGCCGCGACGACCGCCCAGCTGCACGACGCGCTGGGCCGCGTTGTAATGGATGCGATTGCCGACGACTGGTATGAGAGCCGGCACGCGCACGAGCGCGCGAGAGAGGCGTATTATTTCAGCGCGGAATACCTGATGGGCCGCATGGTATACAATAACCTTTTTGCCCTCGGAATCCTGGAGCAGGTGCGACAGGCGTTTGCCGATCGCGGGCTTGACCTCAATATGTTTGAAGATATCGAGGACGCCGCGTTGGGCAACGGCGGTTTGGGCCGACTGGCGGCGTGCTTCCTGGACTCCGCTGCAACGATGAACCTTCCGCTGGACGGATATGGCCTGCGCTACAAATACGGCCTGTTCAAACAGACGTTCAAGGACGGCTTTCAAAACGAGGAGGCTGACGACTGGCAGCGGTTCGGCGACCCGTGGAGCCGCCGCCGCGACACGCACGAGGTGACCGTCACCTTTGCAGATCAGACCGTCCGCGCCATCCCCTATGATATGCCCATCATCGGCTACGGCACGCACAACATCGGCACGCTGCGTCTCTGGGAGAGCGCTCCGCTCACGGAGTTTGACTTCAAGCTGTTCAACGATCAGGAATATGCCCTGGCGGTTCTGGAGAAAAACTCGGTGGAGGACATCACGCGCGTGCTCTACCCCAACGATTCCACGCCGGCGGGCAAAAAGCTGCGGCTCAAGCAGCAGTACTTCCTTTCCTCCGCTTCCCTGCAGGACATCCTGTTCCGCTTTAAGCGCGAGGCGCGCCCCATCGAGGAGTTTGCCAAGCATGTGACCATCCAGCTCAACGACACGCATCCCACCGTCAGCGTACCGGAGCTGATCCGCCTGCTCATGCGCGAAGGGCTCGACTTTGAAAAGGCCTTCTGCATTGCGGCGGAAACGTTCAACTACACAAACCATACCATCATGGCCGAGGCGCTGGAAAAGTGGGATGTGAACCTCTTCAAGTCCGTGCTGCCGGAGATATTCGATATCATCTATCAGATCAACGCGCGCCTGTGCGGAGAGCTGATGGCGCGCGGCATGGATTGCAGCCGGATGGCCATTATCCAGGGGAACCTGATCCACATGGCCAATCTTGCCGTCTACTGCTCGCGCTTTGTCAACGGCGTGGCCGCCATCCACACGGAGATCCTGAAAAACGATGTGCTCAAGGACTGGTATCAGCTCTACCCGGAACGGTTCCACAACAAGACCAACGGCATCACGCAGCGCCGCTGGCTCGGCCTGTGCAATCCGGAGCTGCTGCACTTCATTGACGAGCGCATCGGCGAGGGGTGTATGCTCGACCTCGACCGTCTCGCGCTGTTGCGGGACCATCTGTCGGACGAGGATGTGCTTGCGTTCAACGCCGTCAAGCTGGAAAAGAAACGCCAGCTCTCCGAGGTGATCGGCAGGCTCGAGGGCGTGACGCTGCCGCCGGAGTTCGTATTCGACGTGCAGGTCAAGCGCATGCATGAGTACAAGCGCCAACTGCTCAACGCCTTCGCCATCATGGACATCTATTTCGGCATCCGGGACGGCCGGTTACAGGACTTCCCGCCGACGGCGTTCATCTTCGGTGCAAAGGCGGCCCCCGGCTATATCCGCGCCAAGGAGGTCATCAAATACATCAACGAGATCGCCCGGCTGATCAACGGCGACCCCGCCGTGAACGACCGGATGCGCGTGGTGTTCGTCCACAATTACAACTGCTCGTATGCCGAGCACATCATGCCGGCGGCAAACATCTCCGAACAGATCTCCCCTGCGGGGACCGAGGCCTCCGGCACCGGGAACATGAAGCTCATGCTCAACGGCGCCGTGACGCTCGGCACCTACGACGGGGCGAACATCGAAATCGTCCAGCAGGCAGGCGAGGACAACAACTATATCTTTGGCTATCGCGTAGAGGAACTCAATGCGCGCCGCGACAGTTACGACCCGCGCACCATCTACGAATATGAGCCGCGCGTGCGCCGCGTGGTCGATACGCTGATCGACGGCACCGTGTCCGATGACAATACCGGCGCATTCGCCGACCTGCACCGCTCGCTCCTCTATGGTGCGAGCTGGCACCGCCCGGACAACTATTTCATCCTGCTCGAGCTGTTGCCCTATATCGAGCGCAAGCTGCAGGCCATCTACGACACGCGCGACCCGATCGCCTTCGGGCGCAAATGTCTCATCAACGTGGCCTCCGCGGGCAAGTTTTCCTCCGACCGCACCATCCGGCAATATGCGCAGGAGACGTGGTTTATCGAACCCGTGCCGCAGCCGGCGCCCCACAAACTGTTCTGACGCGCGCGCACCGGGCGCAAATCGAAGCGCCGGCACGAGAACCCGTGCCGGCGCTTTTTTCGTATCCTCTCCCCCGCTACCGTTCGCGGGCGAACATGGCGGCAAAATAGCGGATACGCGCCCGATCGACGGACGCAAACTCCCGTTCCGTCATGCGCCACTGCCAGTTGCCGCCGAGCGTGGACGGATGGTTCATCCGCGCCTGCGCACCGAGCGCCAGGAAATCCTGCATCTGCACGATCGTCAGCGCGGCAGGGGATGCAAACAGGCCCCGAATCATGCCGTTTGCCAGCCCCTCCCGCTCCGTCAGATTCAAATAATCCACCGCATAGCCCACCTGCTCCGGCGCCGCTTCGGCAATCCACTGCATGGCGGTCATATTGTCGTGCGTGCCGACGTAGGCCACGCTGTGTATCGGGTAGTTGTGCGGCAGGTCGCGCGAAGCGCCGTCCCGGCTTTCAAAGCCGAACTGCATGATCCGCATGCCCGGGAAGCCGGAATCGGACAGCAGCCGGCGCACCTCCGGCGTCAGGAATCCGAGATCCTCCGCGATGATGGATAGCCCCGGCAGCGCCTCGCGGATGGCGTTGACGAGCGCCATCCCCGGCCCCGGACGCCACGTGCCGATGCGGGCGGTCGTTTCCCCGTAGGGAACGTCCCAATAGCTTTCGAGGCCGCGAAAATGGTCGAGCCGTACCACGTCGAACAGGCGGCCGGCCGCGCGCAGCCGCTCAATCCACCAGCGATAGCCTTCGTCTGCCATGGCGTCCCAATCGTACAGCGGATTGCCCCAGAGCTGCCCGTCCGCGCTGAAATAGTCCGGCGGAACACCCGCCACGCCGAGCGGCCTGCGATCGTCGTCGAGCTGGAACAGCGACGGGTGTTCCCACACGTCCGCCGAGTCGTACGGCACATAGATGGGCAGATCGCCGATCACCCGAATCTGATTTTCGGAGAGGTAGGCGCGCAGAGCGTTCCACTGCCGGTAGAACAGGTACTGAATATACACATGGTAATCGATCTCGTCGTGCAGCAGTTGCCGGTAACGGGCGACCGCCGCATCCGTATGCAGGCGGATATCGTCATCCCACTCGTTAAACGGCCGCAGGCCAAAATGCTCCTTGACGGCGGAAAAGAGCGCATATCCCTCCACCCAGCCGGCTTGCGCTTCCCGAAACGCAGCGACGGCGGCCGCATCGCGCTCAAACCCGCGGGCAAATGCCCGCCGCAGCACCTCATGGCGCGCGCAAAAGATGCGGCCAAAGTCCACATGCGCCTCGTCATCGCCCCAGTCGACGGTTTCCACTTCTTCGGGCAGCAACAGCCCGTCCTCGATCAGCAGGTCGAGATCGATGAAATACGGATTGCCGGCAAACGTGGATGCGCACTGATAGGGGGAGTCGCCATAGCCGGTCGGCCCGAGCGGCAGCATCTGCCAGTAGCTCTGCCCGGAAGCGACGAGAAAGTCCGCAAAAGCGAACGCTGCCTTCCCGAGCGTCCCCACGCCGTAAGGGGAAGGCAGCGAGGAGATGTGCATCAGGGTGCCGCAACTGCGTTTCATGGTTTTTTGAAATCTCCTTTATTCTTTCATGTCCATTATAGCATCATTGTGCTATAATGTGAAATATGGAAATTGTGATCGAGCACGTGCAAATCATCGATGGCAGCGGCGCCCCCGTCTTTTATGGCAGCGTCGGCATGGAACACGGGAAGCTGGCCGTCTTTCGCAGCGCAACGGCGCCCCGGGCGGCCCGATGCATCGACGGCACCGGGTTGACAGCCGTACCCGGCTTTATCGACGCGCACTCCCACGGCGATTTGACGCTCACAACGCCGTATGCGGCCGCGAGCAAACTCACCCAGGGCATCACCACGCAGGTGGCGGGGCAATGCGGCATCTCTCTGTTCCCATGCGCGCCGCGGGACGTGGAGCTGTTCCGGCGCTTTGTCGCCGGCATCGCGCCGTATCCGGAACTGCCGGATGATCCTGCTGCCGCCTGCGAGAGCGCCGGCACGTTTTTCGACTGGATGGACGGCCTGGGCAGCCCGCTGACCACGCGCTGCTTTGTCGGCCACGGCGCGCTGCGCCTCTGGGCGATGGGCTATGAAAACCGCCGCCCGGACGAGACGGAGCTTGCCCGCATGCAGGCGATGCTGCGGCGCTGCCTGCGAGAAGGGGCCATGGGACTGTCCACGGGCCTGGTGTATGCGCCGAGCTGCTATGCGGACGACGACGAGCTGCTCGCGCTGCTGCGCGTGGTACGCGAGGAGGGCGGTTTTTACGCCACGCATCCGCGCGACGAAGCGAACCGCGTGATCGAGGCGCGCGCCGAGGCAAGCCGCCTCGCAAAGGAGGCCGGCGTGCCGCTCTGCGTCTCGCACCTCAAGGCCGCCGGGCGCGCCAACTGGGGCAAGCCGCACCGCCTGCTCGAGATGATCGACCGGGACGTGAACGACGGGCTCGATGTGCTGATCGACTGCTATCCGTACACTGCGGGCAACACCGCCCTCAACGTCTCCATCCCGCCGCGCTATTTTGTAAACGGGCTTCCCGGACTGCTCGATGCGCTGCAATCCCCCACGGAACGTGCTGTCATCCGCGAAGAGATGTCCCGCCCATCGAACTACGATAATTACATCTACAACAGCGGCGGCTTTGCCGGGACATTCGTGTCCAGTTGCCCGGTATTCCATGAAGCCGAGGGCATGTTCATCACCGAGTATGCCGAAAAGACCGGGCAGGACCCGTTTGACGCCTACTGCGAAATCCTGATCAAAAACGGCGGCCTCGGCCTCGGCATTTATTTTCACATGAACGATGACGACGTGGCGGAGATCCTGTCCCACCCGCTCTGTGCGATCGGAACGGACGGTCTGATCGGCCTGCCGACGGAAAACCCGCACCCGCGTTCGTTCGGCACGATGGGGCGCGCCTACCGGTTGCTGGTGCAGGAAAGGCGCCTCTGCACGCCGGAACAGGCCGTCCGCAAAATGACCGGCCTGCCCGCCGAAAAGCTCCGGCTTTCCGGCAAGGGGCTGCTGCGGGATGGGTATGACGCGGACGTGCTGCTGCTCGATCTGGACGCGTTTTGCGACACCGCCACCTATGCGCACGGCAACGGCCGGTGCGCCGGTATCCGCGCCGTCTTTTGCGGCGGAAAAGAGATCGATCCGGAAGGAGGAACGGTATGAAACAGGTCTGCATCGTCGGAGGCGCCGCGCTCGACATCACGGGATTGCCGGACGGCGTCTGCCGCCTGCGCGACTCCAACCTCGGCACCGTGCGGATACAGGTCGGCGGCGTCGGGCGAAACATCGGTTGCCGCCTCACGCGGTACGCCCTGCACACGGAGCTGATCACCGCGCTGGGCAACGATTTTCATGCGCAGATGATTGAAAAGGACTGTCTGGAACACGGCATCGGCCTTTCGCACTCCATCCGCCTGGACGAACCCTCGGCCATCTTCCTGTGCGTACTTGACGAGGAGCGGGACCTGCTGGCGGGCGTGAGCGACATGGGCATCATGCTGCGCATCACGCCGGAGCTGCTTGCCGAGCGGCTTCCTCTGCTCAATGCGTCCAGCGCGGTCGTGCTGGACGCAAACCTGCACCCGGATGCGTTGACCTACCTGTGCGAACATGTGACCGCGCCGCTGTTCTACGAACCGGTGAGCTTTGCCAAGTCGCGCCGCATCGGGAACAACATCGGGCGCTGTTTCGCCATCAAGCCGAACCGCTATGAGGCCGCCCACCTGTCCGGTTGTTCCTGCGATACGGTGCGCGGCGTATATCGGGCGGCGGAATGGTTCCTGCGCGAGGGCGTACAGCGCGTATTCATTTCGCTCGGCGCCGAGGGCGTGGTCTGGGCCGATCCGGACGGTTGCGGCCATATTGAGGCGGAGCCGATCACCGTGGTCGATACCACCGGCGCCGGAGACGCGATGTGCGCCGCGATCATCCACGGGTTCCTGTCCGGCCTTTCGACGGAGGAATGTGCGCTGGCGGGCAATCGGGCAAGCGCGCAGCGATGCGCCGGGCTGGACGAGTAGCCGCGCGGCATCCCGGACCGGAAGAGAACGCGGGGCCGGGCGCATCGCGCCCGGCCCCCGCATTGCCGTCCGTGCAACTCATTTGCGGATAAACCGGAGCGTACCGATCAACGGCAGCTCCTTCTTCTCGCCGTTGCAGGCGTACACAATACCGATGATCGACATGGCAAGGAAAAAGAGCCAGCCGAGCCGGAACAGAAAATCGACGACCAGACCGAGCCGGAACAGAACCAGCTTGAACAGCCATGCTACGACGCTCGTGGCCACGCCATAAGCCGCCTCGAGCAGAAACAGGTTCAAGCCCCGCACGGCATGGAACTGCGCGAAGGGCGACTGCTTCGCCACAAAGTACGGCACAAATACGAGCGGCCCAAGATACGACAGCAGCGCCATGAGCTTGTTGTCCTCCGCATCCTGATCGACGCCCGGCACGCGATGCACGGGCGCGCCCTGCGGTCTTGCGGCCTGCGAACTCTGGAACGCACCGCATGACGGGCAAAAACGCGCGTCATCGGCGATTTCGGCCCCGCATTGCATACAATAAGCCATTGCAACCTCCCTTCACAGTTCACGTGCTCACTGAGGCAGCACCGAGGAAATCCAGAACATCAGAAGCTCCGGCAGGGATACGTGCGCCCGCGCCAGCAAAACGCCCGCCACCACGGCAAGAATCAGAAGTACAAGCCAGCAAACGATGAGCGCGCGCGCAAAGTTGCGCAACGAACGGCGCATCGCGCAGCATGCCCAGATGATGGTCATGACAACGTTGACCAGCGGAATGGCCAGCAGCACAAACACGCCGATCCAGGCGCCGATGCCCACCGGCGCAAGCTGAGCCGCATTGCGGTTGTCCTCAAAAGCGGGTTGCCGCATGGGTGGCGCATAGTTGCGATAGGGCATTTGTCCGGGCGCGCCGGGCTGCGGCGACCAGCCGGAGAACGTGCGTTCCGGTTCCGGCGGCGTATGCCCGGCATGCGGCGCATGCCGCTCCGATGCAGACGGCGGCGTTTCGCGCGCTTCCTGATGCGGCGGGGGGACGGGCTTCCCCGGCTCCGGCTTTGCGGTCGCTTCCTCCGGCGGGGGCGGCGCTACCGGCTGTTCCGGCGGCGTTGGAGCGCCGGCATTCAGCCGCTTGCCGCAGGCGGTGCAAAACAGAGATTCGGCCGGCATCATCGCGCCGCAATTTGGGCATTGCATCACGGTGGTTCCCTCCTTGTCATACGGTTCCTGCAATCAGTATACAGCATTGGCAAAAAATGCACAAGCGGCCTGGATCGCGCCGCCCTGCGCGACAATGGCGCGGCGCCCCCAAAGCAACAGGCTTCGGGGGCGCCGTCATGACCTTTCGTTCTCCCGTATCCGGCGGTTATGTGCGCAAGGGCGCGCCGTTCGCCGCCAGCGCCTCGATGATCGCGTCCATCGCGCGCTTGATCTGCTCGTCGTTGAGCGTATGGTCCTCCGCGCGCAGGGTGAACGAGAAAGCCAGGCTCTTCTTGCCCGCCTCGATTCCGGGGCCCTCATAGGTGTCGAACAGGGCGATGTTTTCCACAAGCACCTCGTCCTGCGCGCCGGCGATGATTTGCTGCAACTGCGCCGTTTCCGCGGCCCGGTCAACGACGACGGCAAGATCGCGCGGCACAAGCGGAAAACGCGGCAGGGCGCAGAACTTCCGCGTGCCGGAGCAGCAGGCGCACATGTGCTGCATGGAGAGCTCGGCCATAAACGTCTGGCAGTCAAGGCCAAACGCCTTTGCCACCTCTGGATGCAACTGGCCGAATTCGCCGAGCACGGCGCCGTCGTCCTCCGCGGTGATCACGGCCGCCCGCCCGGGCTGAAAATACGGGCTTTCCGCGCGCGCATAGCGCCGGGCGCGCACATTGCATGCCTCAAACAGCGCCTCAATCGCACCCTTGAGCGTATAGAACGATTCGTCGGCGCCAAAGAACAGCAGCCCGGCCATCTTCCGCTCCTCCGGCAGGACGGGGTCGTTGTCGAAATGGACGTTGCCGACCTCAAAGAACCTGCCCTGACCGGTGCGGCGGTTGCGGTTGCGGGCCGCCGCTTCGAGCATGCCCATGTACAGCGTCGTGCGCATGAGGCTTTGATCCTCCCCGAACGGATTGAGGATGCGCACCGCCTGCCGCTTTTCATCGTCCGGCGCAAGGCGCAGCGCGTCCAGCGCGGCCGGGCCGGTGAAGTTGTAGTTGTACATCTCATAGGCGCCGAGCGCGACGAGCGTATCCTTCACCCGGTCCTCAAACGCAAACGGGCGGTCGATCCTGCCGGTAAAGGTGTCGCCGCGCATGAGCGTCGGTTCGATATTGTAATAGCCGTAGAGGCGGGCGATCTCCTCGGCGATATCCGCATCCGCCTCCACGCCGGTCTCGATATCCGTGCGAAAATGCGGAATGTGCACGAGCAACCGGCCGCCCTGCGGTTCGGCGCCCACGCCGATTGTGGAAAGCATTTCGGCCATGTCCGCCGCGGACAGGTCGAGCGCGAGCAGACGATTGACATGCGCCACGTCAATGTTTGCCGTACGGGTGGAAAGGTCGGCGTTGCACACGTCGATCGTGTTGCCGACCACACGGCCGGCATGCAGCTCCTCGACCAGTTCGATGGCGCGGTCGAGCGCAAGCTGGGCGTTGACCGGCTCCACGCCCTTGATAAAGCGGGCGGCGGCGTCGGTCATATGGCGCAGGGTGCGCGCCGTCCTGCGGATGTTGCTGCCCTTGAAGACGGCGGACTCAAACAGAACCGCTCTGGTCTGCTCCGTAATCTCCGAGTTTTCGCCGCCCATCACGCCCGCAATGCCCACGCCCTTCTGCGGGTCGGCGATGAGAAGCATCTCCGGCGTAACCGCACGCTCCTTGCCGTCCAACGTGGTGACAACCTCCCCCTCGCGGGCGTTGCGCACGACGATGTGCCCGCCCGCCACGCACGCCAGGTCGAACGCATGCATCGGATGCCCGTACTCCACCAGCACATAGTTGGTGATGTCGACGATGTTGTTGATGGGCCGCAGGCCCACGCTGCGCAGCCTGCGCTGCATCCACGCAGGGGAGGGCTCGATGCGGATGCCGGTGACCACGCGCGCGGTATACCGCGGGCAGAGCTCGCCGTTCTCCACGGTCACAGAGGCGTAATCCGCCTCGTTGCCCGTGCCCGCGACCTGGCGGATGACCGGTTCGGCGAACGGCTGGCCGAGCGCGGCGGCCGCCTCCCGGCAGATGCCGATGATGGAGGCGCAATCCGGCCGGTTGGGCGTGAGTTCAATGTCAAAAACCACGCTGTCGAGGCCGACCGCCTCCGCGATGGGCTGGCCAAGCGGGTGCTCCTCCTGCAGGATGAGGATGCCGTACACCTCGCTGCCGGGATAATCCGCCTCGGTCAGGCCCAGTTCCTTGCCGGAGCAGAGCATGCCGTCGCTCTCCACGCCGCGCATGTTGACCCGTTGCATGACCTGATTCCCGACCCGCGCGCCCACCACCGCAACGGGCACGAGCGCGCCCGCCGTAACGTTTTGCGCGCCGGTGACGATCTGCAGCTCCTCTGTGCCGATATCCACACGGCAGACGAAGAGGTGATCCGAGTTCCCGTGTTTCTCAATGGCGGTCACCCGGCCGACGACTACGCCCTCCACGTCCGGCAGTTCCGGCTCGATGGCGGCAATCTCAAAGCCCCGCCACATCATCTTTTCGACAAACTCCTCGTTCGTCACACGATAGTCCACATATTCCTTCAGCCAGCGAAGCGGAAGTTTCATACCCTCATCCCCCTCTCAAAATTGCCGCAGGAAGCGGGCGTCGTTTTCGTATTCGAGCCGGATATCCGTAATGCCGTACTTGAGGCTGGCCACGCGGTCGACGCCAACGCCAAACGCGAGCGCCGTCCATTCGTTCGGGTCAAAGCCACAGTTCTCAAGCTCGTGCGGATTGGTTACGCCGCAGCCGAGAATCTCGATCCAGCCGGTCCCCTTGCAGACGCGGCACCCCTTCCCGCCGCAGATGGTGCAGCTCATATCCATCTCTGCCGACGGCTCCGTGAACGGGAAATAGGACGGCCTGAGACGCGTGCGCACCGATTCGCCGAATACGGCGCGTACAAACGCATCCAGCGTGCCCTTGAGATCCCCCAGCGTCAGATGCCGGTCCATGATGAAGCCCTCCATCTGCATGAATACGGGCGAATGCGATGCGTCGACCTCGTCCACGCGGAACACCCGGCCCGGCATGACGAGCCGGAACGGCGGTTTCACGCCCTTGAGCGCGCGGATCTCGCAGGGGGAGGTATGCGTGCGCAGCACGACGTTTTCATTGATATAGAACGTATCCTGCATGTCGCGCGCGGGATGGTCCTTCGGGAGGTTGAGCAGCGTGAAGTTGTTCTCGTCCAGCTCGATCTCCGGCCCGTCGAACAGGGAAAACCCCATGCCGACGAGCGCATTGCGGATTTCCCTGTACGTCTGCGTCATCGGGTGCAGGCGGCCGAGCGGGCGCGCGTTCACCCCCGGCGCCGTCACGTCAAGCGTTTCTGCCGCAAAGCGCGCGCACTGTGCGGCGGCGGCCAGCTCCTCGCGGCGCGCCTCGAGCGCAGCCTCAAACGCCTGCTTGATGCGGTTGGCCTCCGCGCCAACCGCAGCACGCTCCTCCTTGTCGAGCTTGCCCATCGTGCGCAGGATCGCCGTCAGGCTGCCGTTCTTGCCGAGCGTCGATATCCGGAGCTGCTCCAGTTCCTCCGCCGTCTGCCCGCGGCTGAGCGCATCCATCGCTTCCCGGTGGATGTCGCGCAGGGATTCCAGTACGGACATAAGTTCCTCATCCTCCTGTTCCATGTCGTTGCCGCGCCGTGGAGCGCGGAAATAAAAAACGCCCGCCCGCAAGGGACGAAGCGCCGTGGTACCACCCTCATTCGCCCCGCAATCACGGGGCCTTGCCGCTGTAACGGGCTTACCCGTCGCCGGCTACTGCGCCAACGGGGCGCGCGTTCACCGGCAAAGGCTCGGGAGCGAAAGGCAAATTCCCGGCGTGCGCACGCCGCTTGCAGCAAATGCGGCGTTCTCTTCGAGCGCAACGGCAGGGCGCCACTCCGTCATGGCCTGTCCAAACCTGTGTTATTCTACCACCCGCACGGCCGTCCCGTCAAGCGCAATGTGGATCTGCCCGTCCTCGTCCGTGCGATAGACGGTCACGCCCGCCGAGCGCAGGCGGTCCAGCGTTCCCTGCGACGGATGCCCATACCGGTTGCCCGCGCCGCAGGAAATGACGGCAATCTCCGGATCAATGGCGGCAAGAAAGGCGTCGCAGGTCGACGTAGACGCCCCGTGATGCCCCACCTTGAGCACATCGGCGAGCAGATATCGGTGCGGCAACGCCTTGAGCAGGATGCGCTCGGCCGCCGTTTCGGCGTCGCCCGCAAACAGGACGGCCGTTTCGCCATAGCGCACGCGCAGCACGATGCTGTAATCGTTCGCGCTGCTGTAGGTCCCGTCGAAGGGAGAGAGGATCAGCGTCTCCACCCCGTCCGCCCAGTCCACGCAAAGCGGGCCGGTATCCGTCGGCAGAAGTTTGGCGATGATCACCGGCACGTCCCTGGCCGCCAGCGCGTCCAGCATGTCCGCAAAGCTGTTGCTCTCGGCGGTCTGATCCGGCCGGTAAAACAGGCCGATATCGTAGCTGTCGATCACCTCCGCCATGCTGCCGATGTGATCCGCGTGCGCATGCGTGGCCACCACCACATCGAGCCGTTCCACATCCTGCGCACGCAAAAAGGCGTCGATCACCGGGAAATCGCCGCGGTTGCCGGCATCAATAAGCATGGTTGAGCCGTCGGGCGCTTCGAGAAACGCGCAGTCGGCCTGCCCCACGTCGAGAAAGTAGACGTCCAGCACGCCTTCCGGCGACATGCCGGTGGAAGGCGTTTCATCCCCGCCCGTGTCGCCCGCCGTTCCCGCCGGCGAAAGCGTTGCGGCGGCCATCTGCGTCGGTTGTGGCGTCGCGTATGAGTGCGAAAGCGGGCCGCCCAACCGGGCGTCTGCAGCGAACAGCAATACGAGCAGGAGCAGCGCCGCCGCCGCAATCACAGCCGTACGGCCGGCAAAGGCCCGGCTTCCCCGCCGCCCCCGCCGGCTGCCTGCTGATCCGCCCGGCGCCCGCGCGCCGGTATGCTGGTTTCGTGTTTGTGCCATGATTCTATTATAAGCCGTGGCGCCCCAAAAGGAAAGCCCCGGCGAGGACGGTGCCGGCAATCCGACAATCAATCCGGCAATGTTGTCAAATGCCATCGCCCATGTTATGATTCTTTCATACCCGGGGCGCGCAACGTCCCGGGAATCGAAATAACGGAGGGATTGGCATGGCCGTAAAACAGACCGCCGGGCGCGACGAACTCGGCAAGTTTGCGCCAAAGTTTGCAGAATTGAACGACGACGTGCTCTTTGGCGAGGTGTGGAGCCGCGAGGAGCGGCTGTCGCTGCGGGACCGCTCGCTCGTCACCGTGGTGGCCCTGCTCGCGCAGGGCCTGGTGGACAGCTCGTTCCGCTATCATCTGGAATCGGCGCTGGCAAACGGGATTACCCGCGACGAGATTGCGGAGGTTCTCACGCATGCCGCGTTCTATGTGGGCTGGCCAAAGGCATGGGCGGCGTTCCGCATGGCCAGGGACGTCTGGAGCGGCGACCAAACGGAGGAAGCCGGCCACGGCGGCCTGTTCGGCCTCGGCGCGCCGAATGAAGCCTACGCTTCCTACTTTTCCGGACAAAGCTACCTGAAGACGATCACCCGGGAGGGTATTCCCATCGCCAATGTGACCTTTGCGCCGGGCTGCCGCAACAACTGGCACATCCACCGGGCTGCCGGCGGCGGCGGGCAGATCCTGCTGTGTACAGAGGGCAACGGCTGGTATCAGGCCTGGGGCGAGCCGGCACGCGCGCTGAAACCGGGCGATGCGGTGACGATTCCCGCCGGTATCAAGCACTGGCATGGCGCCGCCGCCGAATGCTGGTTCAGTCATCTTGCCATCGAGGTGCCCGGCGAGGCGACCGCCACCGAATGGCTGGAGCCGTTGGCCGACAGCGAATATCGGTCGCTCCACGACGCATGAACCCGTTTTTCACCCGCGCCACGTCGCCGGAACCGCCAAATCCCAAAACAATTTGACAGGAATTTGAAAAATGGCGTTTGCACATTGCCGTAGCGTCAATGTCATGGTAAAATTTTAAAAATGTCCTGTTCCCCTCTCGTCCGGAGCGGGAATCGAATGGGGTCGGTGGAGCATCGGAGGCGGTTTCATCGTTATGCGGAAATGGTTGGCAAAGATTATGGTCGGCCGCTATGGCGTGGATCAGCTTACAAACTTTCTGCTGATTTGCAGCGTAGTGGTTCTGCTGATCGGGACGTTGTTCCTGGGCAGCTTCGTGCATACCGTGCTGCTGGTGCTGGCGGTCGCCCTGCTGGTATTCGGTTACTGGCGCATCTTTTCGCGTAAAACGAGTCAGCGTTATCAGGAGAATCAGAAATACCTGCGCCTTCGCAACCGCGTGACGGGCCGATTCCGCACGTTGCGCGACCGCACCCGCCAGCGCAGGACGCATCGTTTTTTCAAGTGCCCCCAGTGCGGCGTAACCGTGCGCGTCCCCAGAGGCAAGGGCAAGATCAAGATCACCTGCCCAAAGTGTCACGCCACGTTCGTCCGGAACACATGAACCATGTTCGGCTACGTCGTCGTTAACCAGGAGGCGCTGGATGCGCCGTCGCTGCGCCGCTATCGGGCTTTTTACTGCGGGCTGTGCCGCACGCTAGGCGACCGTTACGGCATGGCCGCACGGATGGCGCTCACCTACGACATGACGTTTTTAATCCTTCTGCTCGGCTCGTTGTACGAGCCGGAGGAACACGCCGGAGAGTGCCGCTGCCTGCCGCACCCGATACACCGCCACGACTGTGTCACCACGCGCTTTACCGCCTACGCTGCTGCGCTGAACGTGCTGCTGGCCTACCACAACTGTGAGGATGACTGGCGTGACGAGCGCAACGCGCTCAAGCACAGCGAAGCGCTGCTGCTCAAGCGCCATCTGCCCGCGTTGCAGGCGGCATATCCGCGCCAGTTCGCGGCGGCACAGTCGCATCTCGACGCGCTGTGGCGGATCGAGGCGGAGAACGGCAGCGCCGACGAGGCGGCCAACCGCTTCGCCGCGCTGATGGGCGAACTGTTTGTACCGGATGAGAGCGACCGGTGGGCGTCCACGCTGCGGCGCTTTGGCGAGGGGCTGGGGCGCTTTGTCTATCTGATGGACGCCTTCCTCGATGCGGATGCGGACGCACGCCGCGGCCGCTACAACCCGCTGCTGCCGCTGCGGGCGGACCCGGATTTCGACGGGCGCTGTCGGGCGCTGTTGACCGGCCTCATCGGCGAGGCGGCGGAAGCCTTTGAGACGCTGCCGCTCCTGCAGGATGTGCAAATTCTGCGCAACATCCTGTATTCGGGCGTTTGGACAAGATACGCGCTGCAGCAGCGGCAGCGGCGGCAAAAGGAACGGAAGAGCCAATGATGACCGATCCCTACAAGGTGTTGGGACTCCCCTCCACCGCAACGGACGAGGAAGTGAAGCAGGCATACCGCCGGCTCGCCAAGCGCTATCACCCGGACGCCAATCCGGGCGACAAGGCTGCCGAGCGGCGCATGCAGGAGATCAACGCCGCCTACGACGAGATCATGAACCGCAAGCACAACCCGGGCGGCAACCGGGGGAGCGGCGGATACGACCCCTTTGGCGGCTTTGGAGGATTCGGCGGCTTTGGAGGCGGTTACCAGCAGTCGCAGAGCGAGCAGCAGTCCGGCCCCGGCACGTACTTCACCGCTGCGCGCAATTACATTCGCTTTGGCCGGTACCGGGAGGCGCTCAACGTGCTTTCCAGCATACATGAGCGCAACGCGGAATGGTATTTCCTCGCCGCCGTCTCCAACGCGGGCGTGGGCAACCGCGTGCAGGCGCAGCAATACGCGCAGCAGGCGGTCCGCATGGAGCCGGATAATCCCGAATATCAGGAATTCTATGAGCGCTTGCAGCAGCCCGGGCAGACGTACACGACCTTTGGCCGGGGCTTCTCCATGCCGATGTTCGACGGGTATGGGAAGGTCTGCATCGGCCTTTGCCTCATGCAGTCCCTCCTGAGTTTTTGCTGCCGCCGGTTTTGACCGCCGGCGACGGGCAAAGCAAAATCCATCCCAAAGCGTTGCACTTGTTAGTATAATTCACCCCGACACAATTCACGCTCCGCCCATATGGGCGGGGCGTTGTGCGGCTTGCCTTCCCGGGAATTATGCAAACCTGCGGTCGTACAGCAGCGCCGCAATCAGCACGACGAAGCAGGAGCCGGCATTGTGTACGAGCGCGCCGGTTGTCGGCGTGAGGATGTGCATGAGCGAAAGCACGATGGCCACAAGATTGATGCAGAGCGAAAGCGTAATGCTGAGCCGGATCGTGCGCGCCGTGGCGACGGACAGCCGCTTGAGATAGGCGACCTTCTGCACATCGTCCCCCATGAGCGCGATATCCGCCGCTTCCACCGCGATGTCGCAGCCCATGCCGCCCATGGCCACGCCCACGTCCGCCGCCTTGAGCGCCGGCGCATCGTTCACGCCGTCCCCCAGCATGCAGACGCGCCGCCCCTGCGCGCGCATCCGCTCGATCCGCTCCACCTTCTGCGCCGGCAACAGCTCGGCGCACACCTCCATAACGCCGGCCTGGTCGGCAAAGTAGCGGGCTGCCGGCGCATTGTCGCCGGTGAGCAGCACCGTGCGCACGCCCATCGCATGAAGCCGTTCTACGGCAGCGACCGCCGTTTCCCGCAGCTCATCGGCAAGGGCGATCACGCCGAGATATGCGCCGTCCGCCGCCGCAAGCACGACCGCCTTGCCCTGCCCGTGCAACCCGTCGAGCACGTCGCGCGCCGCAACCGGTATGGCGACGCCGTTTTCCCGCAGATACGCTTCGCTGCCGCAGAGCAGGCGCAGGCCCGCCGTCACGGCGGACACCCCGCGCCCGGCCGTCATCTGAAACCCTTCTGCTTCCGCGATCGTCAGGCCGCGCTGCTCTGCACACGCCACGACAGCCTTGCCGAGCGGATGCTCGCTTTGCGCCTCCGCCGCCGCGACGAGGGAAAGCAACCGCCGTTCGTCCATCCCGGCGGCAAACGGCCGCACATCGCTGACCGTGAGCCGGCCGCAGGTGAGCGTGCCCGTCTTGTCAAACGCGACGGTATCGACCCTGCCCATGCGCTCGAGCGCCTCGCCGGATTTGATGACGACGCCATGCCGCGTGGCCTGCCCGATGGCGGCCATGATCGCCGTGGGCGTGGCGAGTACGAGCGCGCAGGGGCAGAACACCACGAGCACCGTCACCGCCGCGACGATATCCCGCTGGAACAGATAGGAGCCGAGCGCAATGAGCAGCGCCAGCGGCACCAGATAGCTCGCCCAACGATCCGCAATGCGCTGGATTGGCGCGCGGCGCTCCTCCGCCTCCTGGACGAGCCGAATGAGCTTTTGCAGCGAGCTGTCCTCCCCCACGCGGGACGCACGAATATCCACCGCCCCGAAGCGGTTGATCGTGCCGGAAAACACCGGGTCGCCCACGCCCTTGTCCACCGGCAGCGATTCTCCGGTCATGACGGACTGATCGACCGACGTATCGCCCCGGATGATCTTGCCGTCGACCGGCACGGCCTCGCCGGGCAGGATGCGCAACACGTCGCCCGTGCGGATCTGCGTAACCGGAATCATCTCCGCCCGGCCGTCCACGATGCGCCGCCCCTGCTGCGGCGCAAGACCGATCAGTTTCTTGAGCCCCTTGCGCGCCCGCTCGGTCGTTTTGTCCTCCAGTATGGCGCCAATGGCCATGATGAACGCCACCTCGCCGGCGGCGAACAGGTCGCCGATCAGAATGGCCGCGATCATGGCTACGGAGATGAGCAGCGCCGAGGAGATCTTGGCGATGCCGCGCAGATGGACGATGCGCCAGACGGCCAGATACAGGAGGGGTACGCCGCAGACGATCACCGCCACCCAGGCGGGGTCCACCGCGATGGCCGTATCCGTGAGCGACAGGACGAGGCTGGCCAGCAAAAACGCGCCTCCCACAAGGGTCATGGGGACGCCGGAAAGAAAATCGTTGATCCGTTTGAGCATAGTGCCGTTCCTCCCTGCCCGCGGCTTGACGACGCCGGCAAAATACCGTATACTGCGTATGATACGGAACACAATGTTCCATATCATAGGATAGCGGATACGCCCCGCAGGCGCAACGGTCAACATCCGCGCGGTGTCCGGTACGGGACATTTGGGGCGAAATGTGCAGGAGGGATGCAAATGGACCGGCGGCAACAGCGCACACGCGAGGCGATTTTTCGCGCGTTTTCGACGCTACTGGCGGAGAAGCGGTATGAGCACATCACCGTGCAGGAGATCATTGACGCCGCCAACGTGGGCAGGAGCACGTTCTACGCGCACTTTGAGACAAAGGACGCACTGCTCCGCGCCATGTGTACCGATATCTTCACGCACGTCATATCCGAAGAGCCGCTGCGCGAAACGACGCACGACTTTTCCCACGGCGCTTACGGGCTGCCGGAGCGGCTTGCGCACATCCTGTACCACATCCGCGACCGGCGACAGGATCTGGCCGGTATCCTGAGCGGGAGCAGCGGCGACCTGTTCATGCGGTATTTCCGCGAATACCTGGCCGGCCTCTTTGCACAGTATCTGCCAAAGAGCGATCATATCCCGCAGGACTTCCTGCTCGATCAGCTGGCCGGCGGCTTTGCCGGCGCCATCCGCTGGTGGATGCGCACCGGGATGCGCGATACGCCCGAACAGGTTGCATCCTACTTTCTTGCCGCGGTCGCGCCGCCGGATGCGCCGGGGACGGCGGCGGAGCCGGTATGACCGGAGGAACCGGCATGGCCGGAGGGGCGGTAAGACCGCGATACCCGACTAAAACAAAGCGGCGGCCGCGCGCTCCTGCGCATACGGCCGCCGTTCGTTTCGTTACTCCTGCGCCGCCGGCTCCGCCGTCTGACGGATGAGCGTTCCGGCCCATTCCATCAGCAGGCGAGTTGCCGGCTCACAGGCCGGACAGGCGCCTCCGAGCGCAGCCTCCGCCACCTCCAGTACTTCGCACTCCCTGCCCCGCAGGCAGGCGCGCAAAGCCGAAAGGTCGGCCGCATAGCGACCGCTACGGGCGTACACCGCCGCCTGCAGCACAAACCGCGCCGATTGATACAGCGCGCGCAAGGCCTCTGCATCTCCCTCGTGGAGATAGTTGTGGCAGCAAGCATGGTACAGATTGCAGGCGCCAAGGGACGCCGCCTGCGCCGCATCCGCCCGCGTGGGCGGCGGGAGAAGCTGCTCCAGCCGGCCGTACAGCGGACGGGTGTCGAACCAGAACTGGAACCGGTCGGCCCGGTCCCAATGCACCAGCTCCTCCGCCCCCGTCACAAAGCCGCACAGCAGCGCCGCATCCGGCAACCGGGCGCCAAGCGCGCGATACCGCTGCAGATCCTCCATCTCCAATCGATCGAGAATCAGCACCATGTCGATGTCGCTTTCCGCCCGCGCCTCGCCACGCGCACGGCTGCCCTGCAGGCCGATGAAGCGCACCCGCGCGCCGAACGCCGCGAGCACCGCCTCCCGATAGGTGTTGAGCCACGTCTCCAGATCGATCAACCGCTTCCCCTCCTCTGCACCCCGCGCGCCGGAAGAAGGGCGCCGGGCGAAACGGCTATCATTGTACCGCATTGCTGCGGCGAAGGCAAGCGAAAAGCCCCAAAACCACCAGCCCGCCCGCCGTGCGGCGGGCGGGCGCAAACGGCGCCGTCAGAGCTTTCGGACGAACAGCGCCCGGATGGCGTTGAGCACGGCGAGCACCATGACGCCGACGTCCGCAAAGATGGCCAGCCACATATTGGCGATGCCGAACGCTCCGAGCGCCAGACAGACAAGCTTGACGCCGATGGCGAACACGATGTTCTGGCGCACGATGGAGAGGCATTTGCGCGAAATGCGGATGGCCTTGGCGATCTTGAGCGGATCATCATCCATCAGCACCACATCCGCCGCTTCGATGGCGGCATCTGCGCCCATCGCGCCCATCGCAATGCCGACGTCGGCACGCGCCAGCACCGGCGCGTCGTTGATGCCGTCGCCGACGAACGCCAGCTTCGACCTTTCCGGCTTGGCGCACATGATCTCCTCGACCCGGGCCACCTTGTCCGCCGGGAGCAGTTCGCCGACGGCTTCCCCAATGCCCAGCTCCGCGGCCACCTGGTCGGCCACGGCCCTGCTGTCCCCGGTCAGCATGACCGTGCGATTCACGCCGGCGCGTCCGAGGGCGGCGACAGCCTCCGCCGCATGCGGCTTAACGACGTCCGAAATGACGATATGACCCGCATAAGCGCCGCGGATGGCGATATGGATGATCGTGCCGGTATGGTGACAGTTGATGTAGGGCACGCCCAGGCGCTCCATGAGCCGGGCGTTCCCGGCGGCGACTTCCATGCCGTCCACATGGGCGATCACGCCGTTGCCGCCGATCTCCTGCACCTCCGTCACACGCGAACGGTCGATCTCCTTGCCATAGGCGCGCTGCAAACTACGGCTGATCGGATGGGTGGACGAGCTTTCGGCCAGCGCCGCCAGCTCGATGAGCTTTTCGTTTTCCAACTCGTTGTGATGGATGCCGTTGACCTCAAACACGCCCTGCGTCAGCGTGCCGGTCTTATCGAATACGACGATCCGCGTCTGCGCGAGCGCCTCGAGAAAGTTGGAGCCCTTGACCAGTATCCCCGCCCGGCTCGCGCCGCCGATGCCCGCAAAAAAGCTGAGCGGAATGCTGATGACCAGCGCGCAGGGGCAGCTGATGACGAGGAAGGTCAGCGCCCGGTAGATCCAGTCCTCCCAAGCGGGCGGCAACCCCAGCGCGAACAGGCGCACCAGCGGCGGTAACAGCGCGAGCGCGAGCGCCGCGCCGCACACGGCCGGTGTATAGACGCGCGCAAAACGGGCGATGAAATCCTCCGAGCGGGACTTGCGCGAACTGGCGTTTTCGACCAGATCGAGAATCCGGGAAACCGTCGACTCGCCAAACGCTTTCGTCGTGCGGATGCGCAGCAGCCCGGTCAGGTTGATGCAGCCGCTGACGATCTCTTCCCCGGCCCGCACCTCGCGGGGCAGGCTCTCGCCGGTGAGCGCCGCCGCATCCAGGCTGGAGCTGCCGTCCACGACCACGCCGTCTATGGGCACCTTCTCGCCCGGCTGCACCACGATCACCGTGCCGACCTCGACCTCGTCCGGATCCACGCGCTGCAACGCGCCGTCCCGCTCCACATTCGCATAGTCGGGCCGGATGTCCATGAGTTCGCTGATGTTGCGGCGGCTCCGGCCAACCGCATAGCGTTGGAACCATTCGCCGATCTGGTAAAACAGCATGACGGCGATGGCCTCGTTGTAATCGTGGCTGCCTTCAGAGACGGCCAAAACAATGGCGCCAACCGTAGCCACGGCCATCAGAAAGTTTTCGTCGAATACGCGACGGTTCAGAATGCCACGACCGGCCTTATAGAGGATGTCGTATCCGATGACAAGATAAGCGGTCAGATACAGCGCAATGCGCAGCCATACCGCCACATGGAACGCATGGACGGCGACGAGCATCGCCGTTGTGATCGCAATGCGCACCACCATGGACTTCTGCTTTCTGTTCATGGCCCCTCCCCGCGCCCGCGCAACGCGCCGGGCTTACAGTTCGATCTCGCAGTCCGGCTCGACCTTGCGGCATGCCCGGCGCACGTTCTGCATCACGGCGGCCGGCTCATGCCCCTCCGCAAACTCCACGATCATCTTCTGTGTCATGAAGTTGACGGTTGCGCCCGCAACGCCCTCGATCTTCCGGGCGGCAGCCTCCATCAGGTTTGCGCAGTTGGCGCAATCCACCTCGATCCGATAGGTCTTTCTCATGGATATGTCCTCCCTGTCCCGTTCGCTCCAACAATTTAACAATTAATCATTTGTTTAATTGTTAAACATATCATATCGCATCCGCACGCGCTTGTCAAGCGTTCATCCGGCCCTCTCATGCACGGGCGCGCAACTGAAGGCGGCCCGGCGGGACGGCGGCCGCAAACAAGGCCTTGTCCGGGCGTCCAAAATATTGTACGATAGTTATGGACAAAGCAGAACGGAAAGGAGCTTGCCTATGGCGTCGTTGCATCTGCCCCACCAGCACGGGCATTCGGACGAAGCAAAACGGCTGCACGCGCATCTGCAGGACACGGAGGAATTTGCGCGCATCGCGGATGTGTTTAACCAGCTGGGGGACGCGAGCCGCGTGCGCATCTTCTGGCTGCTGTGCCATTGCGAGGAATGCGTGATCAACATTTCGGCGCTCGTCGGCATGACCAGTCCCGCCGTTTCCCACCACCTGCGCCGGCTCAAGGCGAGCGGGCTGCTCGTGAGCCGGCGCGAGGGCAAGGAGGTATACTACACGGCGGCCGATACCGAGCAGAGCCGCCTGCTCCATCTGGCCATTGAGCGGGCCATGGCGATCACCTGCCCCAGGGACGAACGGCCTGCGCCCAAGGGCTGAGTTGCCGCCGGGCACGGCCCCGCCCGTTTGCAGGAATGACAAAAGACGGGCGGCCCGCAAAGGCCGCCCGCCGCACGCCGGTAAAACGCCGGCTTTTGTTTTTGCAGTCCCGTCAGCGCAGCGTCACATCCACACCGTCCTTGATGACATACACGGGCGCGCGGTGATACCAGATGGCTTCGTACACGTCCGGCGCATCCAGCACGACGAGATCGGCGTTGCCGCCCACCTTGAGCGCATGGTTCTCCATGCCAAGCACCCTGGCCGCCGTAGTCGTGATCATGTCGTAAAGCAGTTCCATGTCGTCAAACGTCAACATGCGCAGCAGATGGCTTGCAAGGAATGCGATCTGCAGCATGTTGTTCTCGCCAAACGGATAGTAGGCATCCTGAATATCGTCCTGCCCCAGCGCCACAGGCACGCCTGCCGCCAGCAGGTCCTTTACGCGCGCAGCCAGCGGGCCGGTGTGCGGGTCGGACACGATTCCGACGCCCGCCTGCTTGAGCAGCGAAGTCAGCTTGCGAAAATAGTTTTCGGGATAGAGCTCCATCGCGCGGCAATGCTGCGCCGTCACTCGGCCCTGCCACCCCATGGCGATGGACCGCTTGCACAGCATCTCAAGCGTGCGCTCCTCGCCGTCGCCCACGTCGTCAAGCAGCATGGAGATCGGCTTGTTGTATTCCTTGGCATAGGCGCACATGGCGTCCACATGATCCTGCTCGTCCTCTCTGGTGAACTCAATCCACGGGATGCCGCCAACCACGTCGGCGCCAAGATCCAGCGCCTGTTTGACCAGCTCCTTTGCGCCCGGCTCACGCGCCACGCCGTCCTGCGGGAAGGCCACAACCTGCAGCTCCACGCGCCCCTTATACTCCTCCCGCGCCTTCAGCAACGCCTTGACGCCTTCAAGCCGCGCCTTGGAGTCCACGTCCGCAAACGCGCGGATGTGCGTGTTGCCGTACTTCAGCGCCAGATCGCACGCCTTCCGCACGTTGGGCAGAATCCAGGATTCGTCGTAGGCCGCCTTGAAATTTGCCGCCTGCTCAATGCCGGTCATGGCGCCGCCCATGCCCTCGCCGTTGTACGACTTGAGCGCATCCTCGCCCGCCATCTTCAGCGTGTACACCTTGTCGAGATGCAGATGCCCATTGACAAAGGATTCCGTAACGAGGCAACCCTTGGCATCGATCACCTGCCCGGCCTCGGCCGACAAACCCTTCTCCAGGGCGACGATTTTGCCATCCCGGATGGCAATGTCCAACAGTTCGGCGCATTTGCGCGTCTTGGCGTTCCTGATCAAAATGTCGCAGATCATGTTTACCCTCCATGCGTTGATATTTGTAGGCCATAATGGAATGCATTGCAGATGGAAAGCGCTGCCGTAACGATGGCGCCCGATGGGGTCTAATAGCGGGAGCGGCGGTAAACCGGTTACATCCCAGTTCCTAACATTCTATGAAAAGTATAATATGCAAGGCGGCGTATTGTCAAGACGCACACCGGCTTTTGCGTAAATCCAGCCTTCATTTTTCCTGCACAGCCGCCTGTTGACCGCAAAGGCGCAGTGCAAAGCACGATCGCCTGCTCCGGTCGCAAGGCTCGTGAAACTATTTACACCCCCCCTGGACGTGCAGAGCCGAAAAACAGCCGTTGCGAGCCGCGGCCGTGCCGTGGTATACTGCGATAACACAGCAATCGGGAGGAATGGCCCTTGACGGTAGACGAGGCTGCCCTGCAGGAATGGCTGGAGGCGACGCGCAACGAGCCGTTGGAGACGATGGCGGGCTTTTTTGATGCGCGTATTGCCGATTACGAGGCGCACATGGCGCCCTGGGCGCGGCACTACGCGTGGATGGCGGCGCTGCTGCCGCCTACGGTTGAGACGCTTCTGGACATCGGCTGCGGCAGCGGGTTGGAGCTCGATCCTATTTTTGCGCGCTTTCCGGACCTCAGGGTGACGGGCATAGACCTGTCCGAACGGATGCTGGAGCGGCTGCGCCAGAAACACCCGGATCGGTCGCTTACGACCATATGCGGGGATTATTTTGCCTGTGATCTTGGCGCATGCCGCTTCGACGCCGTCGTCGCCTTTGAAACGCTGCATCACGTGGATGCGGCAAAAAAGACGGGCCTGTATGAAAAGATCCGCCGTGCACTCAAGCCCGGCGGCTGCTATCTGATGTGCGATTACATCGCCAAAACGCAGTTGATGGAGGAGTTGGCCTCTGCCGAATGCAGGCGGCGGCGCAGGCGCGACGGAATCCCGGACGATGTGTTCGTCCATTTCGATACGCCGCTCACGCTCGAGCACGAGCTGCAGACGCTGCGCGAAGCCGGCTTTCGCTCCGTCGAGCTTGTCGGCTTTCTACCGGGCGACGACCATACGCCGATGCTCCGCGCCATCTGCTAAGCTGCCGCAGGCCCGATCACTCTGCGGCGGCCCCGATTTCCGGCAACAAAAACCCGGAGCGCAGGGCTCCGGGCTTTCCGTTTGATGAGCCGTCCCGCTTCCGCGGGAGGGTTGTGCGCAGATCAGCGCTTGCTGAACTGCGGCGCACGGCGTGCCGCGTGCAAGCCGTATTTTTTGCGCTCTTTCATGCGCGGGTCGCGGGTCAGATAGCCCGCCTTCTTCAGCACGGCGCGCAGCTCCGGATCGGCCACGAGCAGCGCGCGGGCGATGCCATGACGGATGGCGCCGGCCTGTCCGGTCGTGCCGCCGCCATAGACGTTGACGTTGACGTCATACTTGGACAGCGTGCCGGTAAGCGTCATGGGTGCGCGAACGATCATCTTGAGCGTTTCGAGGCCAAAATAGTCGTCAATGTCGCGCCGGTTGATCGTGATATTGCCGGTGCCGGGAAGCAGCCGAACGCGCGCAACGGACTTTTTCCGCCTGCCGGTACCGAGATACTGGGTCATAGCCATGGTTCGTTCCTCCTCCCTTATTTGAGCACGAGCGGCTCAGGCTTCTGCGCGGCGTTGTTATGCGTCGGGCCCGCATAGATCCGGACCTTCTTGAGCATCTGACGGCCGAGCGGCCCTTTCGGCATCATGCGGCGAATGGACTCGTAAACGGCAAACTCCGGCTTCGTCTCGAGCAGACGGCGGTAGGTGGTCTCCTTCAGGCCGCCCGGATAACCGGTGTGATGGTAGTACTTCTTCTGGTCAAGCTTGCGCCCGGTCAGACGGACCTTGGCGGCGTTGACAATGATGACATGGTCGCCCGTATCGACATGGGGCGTATATGTGGGCTTATGCTTCCCCCTGAGGATGGCTGCTACCTGCGACGAAAGACGGCCGAGGACCATGTCCTCCGCATCGACGACGTACCAGCTGCGCTCAACGGTTTCGCCCTTGGCCATATAGGTTTTCATGGCGATTCCTCCAATTATTTGTTCGGTTGCGGCGCCGATCAAGTCGGTCACGGACGGGGCTATGGCCGTAATCCACCGGATGGCACATCGTTTAGTTTACCAAACGCAAATTGGCCTGTCAATCCCCAAACGCACGAAATCCGGGCCTTTTTTCGCGTTTCACCCGCCTGCCGCCGGCGCCCGTCCGCCGGCTCGCTTGACAGAGGGCGCAAATGTCGATAAGATGGAGATGATATGTGGGCGGTTGCGCCCGCAGGGGAACATGGGTGCAACGGCAACGGTACGCTTCATGGAGCAGGCAGCGGCGGACAAAACAAGACGAAAAAAGCATTTTTCCATTGGCGGCCAGCGCGACGTCAACATGACGGAGGGGAACATCGTCCGCCATCTGACGGATTTTGCGGTGCCGCTGCTCATCGGCAACATCTTCCAGCAGCTTTATAATACGGTCGATACCTGGGTGGTCGGCAACTATGTGAGCAATGAGGCGTTTTCCGCCGTCGGCACCGTAGGGCCGATCATCAACATGCTGATCGGTTTTTTCCTCGGCCTTTCCAGCGGAGCGAGCGTGGTCATCGCCCAGTATTATGGGGCAAACCGGCGCGACAAGGTCCATGACGCGGTGCACACCGCTATCTTCATGACGCTGCTGCTCGGCGTGGCGTTCACCGTGCTCGGCATACTGCTCGTACCCACCATGCTCGGCTTTATGAAAACGCCGGCGGACGTCTTCCCCGCCTCGTCGGAATACCTGGTGATCTATTTTGCCGGCGTCATCGGCCTGATGATCTACAACATCGGTTCCGGAATTCTGCGCGCCGTGGGCGACTCCACCCGCCCGTTCTATTTCCTTGTCGTCTCCGCCGTGATCAATACGGCGCTCGACCTCGTGTTTGTGCTCGTATTTCACATGGGCGTGGCGGGCGTGGCGCTGGCGACGGTAATCGCACAGGCCGTTTCCGCGCTGCTGGTCGTCCTGACGCTGATGCACAGCCATACCTGCATCCGGCTGCGGCTGCGCGATCTGCGCATACACTTCGACATGCTCAAAAAGATTCTGCTGGTTGGCATCCCCGCCGCCGTGCAGATGGCCATCACCTCGTTCTCCAACGTGTTTGTGCAGTCCTACATCAACGTGTTCGGATCGGACTGCATGTCCGGCTGGACGGCCTACAGCAAAATTGACCAGCTCATCGTGCTGCCGATGCAGTCCATTGCACTGGCGGCCACGACGTTCGTCGGGCAGAACCTCGGCTCCGGCCGCACGGACCGGGCGCAACGGGGCACGCGCATCGCCGTGCTGATGTCGATGGCGACGACGTTTTTGGTCATGGTCCCCGTCCTGATCGCCGCGCCGGCCCTCGTGACGTTCTTCAACCGGAAAGCGGAGGTTATCGCTTACGGCTCGCTGTTCCTGCGCGCCATATCGCCGTTTTATCTGGTCATGTGCATTTACCAGGTCTATGCCGGCGCGCTGCGCGGCGCGGGCAACAGCCGTGTGCCCATGATCATCATGCTCGCGTCGTTCGTGGCGTTCCGCCAGTGCTACCTGTTCATCATGACGCGCTACATCTCCAACGAGATCCTGCCCATCGCGTTCAGCTATCCTGCCGGTTGGCTCGTATGCAGCGGTTTGATGCTGCTCTATTACCGGAAGATGCGACTCGGCCGGTCCTCGCTGCTCGAACGGGAAAGCGCCGCCCCTTCGGCCGGCGATTGTCCCGGATGACAAGCCGTTTTGCCGGCGCGGGCCGGCAGTCATTCCCAATCAAGAGAAAGGAGATCATCAAACCATGACACAAAAGTTCCTGATCTGCGACCGCTGCGGCAATATTGTCGCCGCCGTAAAGGAAAGCGGCGTGCCCGTCATGTGCTGCGGGCAGAAGATGCGCGAAATCGTGCCCGGTACGACCGACGCGGCGCAGGAAAAGCACGTGCCCGTCTATCGTGTGGAGGGCAACAAGGTGTACGTCAACGTCGGCGCCGTCGCGCACCCGATGCAACCGGAGCACTACATCGAGTGGGTATCGCTGCAGACCAAGTTCGGCAACCAGCGCAAAGCGCTCGTTCCGGGCGGAGAACCGGCCGCCTGCTTCTCGCTCTGCGAGGGCGACGAGGTCGAAGCCGTATACGCCTACTGCAACCTGCACAGCCTCTGGAAGGCATAAGCGCAACCATTGCCATGACGCCGGGCCGGCTCCCCTCCCCGCGGACCGGAGCCGGCCCCTTTAGGCTTCTGGCAGGAAAATGAGGTGTCCCATGCAGTATCTGATCACCTTTTTGGAAGGCGTGATCTCGTTCGTATCGCCCTGCATGCTGCCCATGCTGCCGGTTTACCTCTCCTACTTTGCGGAGCAGGCGGATGGAAAGCGGCGCATGCTGCTGCGCGCCGTCTGCTTCGTATTGGGCTTCACGGTCGTGTTCAGCCTGCTCGGCGTATTTGCCGGCACGCTCGGTGGCCTGTTGGTGCGCTACCGCGCCGCCGTCAACGTCGTCTGTGGTGCAATCGTGGTGCTGTTCGGCCTTGCCTATCTGGAGGTTTTGCCGCTTCCCTTCTTTCGCGGGATGCGCGAGGGGCGCGAGATCACAAGCGCCGCCTCCGCCTTCGTATTCGGCGTCATCTATTCCGTCAGCCTGACGCCCTGCGTAGGCGCCTTCCTTGGCTCGGCCCTCATGATGGCCTCCACCGCCGGCACGGCCGGCAGCGGCATGCTGCTCCTGCTGGTCTATTCCCTGGGGCTGGGAATCCCGTTCCTGCTCTCTGCCGTCCTGATCGGCCGCCTCACCACGGCGTTCGGCTTCATCAAACGGCACTATCGGGTCATCAACACCGTTTGCGGCGCTTTCCTCATCCTGGTGGGGATTGTGATGGCGCTCGGGTTGATGAACCGGCTGCTCTCCATCTTTTCCTAACCGGAGGTGCGCATGAAACAGGCAAAAAAGATCATTCTGCTCGCGGTGCTGCTTGCCATCGTACTGGGGGCGGCCGTCTGGGGCTATCCACGGCTCGTGGAGCGGTATGAGGCGGATCGTCTCGCCGCTACGCCGGCACCCTCGGCTACCCCGGCGCCGGATGCGCAGGCGCCGGACGATACGGCGGGCGACGCACCGGGCAGTACCGCTGCGCCGGAGGCAACGCCCGTGATTGCGCCGGATTTCACGGTTTACGACGGGGACGGCAATGCGGTGCGTCTGACCGATTTTGTGGGCAAACCGGTTGTGCTCAATTTCTGGGCGACATGGTGCGGTCCCTGCCGTGCGGAGCTGGGCGACTTTGACGAGGTGTACAAAACCTATGGCGACCGGGTCGCCTTCCTCATGATTAACCTGACCGACGGCGTACAGGAGACGCAGGAGGGCGTGCGCGCCTTCCTGGAGGAAAACGGCTACGGCTTCCCGGTCTATTACGACCTCGATTCCATCGCCGCAGCAACCTACGGCGTCTATTCCATCCCCGTGACGGCGTTCGTCGATGCGGACGGCATCTTCCTTGGCGGATATCTTGGCACGATCAGCAGCGAAATCCTGACGGAACAGATCGAGCGCATGCTCGGCGCCTGATGGCCGCCAAAGCGACGGGCCCGCGCTGTCGGATGGCGCGCAGATGCGCGTTGCAAATTTGAGCCTGTGCGGCTGCAAACGGATGGAACGCCCGTCGGTGCAGCAAGCGGCCCGCCCAAAGCGCCTGGGCGGGCCTTGTCCTTGCCCGCCCCCAATAAAAGCGCAGACGGACCCGGCGGAGCAACCGGATAGGCGCCAGGGGCAGCGGGTCGCGGGAAGGACCGGGCGCGCCGAAAAGCGGCGGGAAGCACCGCGCCCACCGCGACCGCAACGGGCGACAGAGCCGCCCTAACGACCGACGCGGGCGCTGTTGCGCCCGCGTCGGTGCGAAGGGGAGTCGACGTTCGATCATTCGCCGACCAGGGTGAGCCCGGCCTTCTCGATGGCGTTGATGATCGGGATATAACCCGTGCAGCGGCAGAGATTGCCGGAAACGGCTTCCCGGATCTCGTCGCGCGTTGGATGCGGGTTCTTGAGCAGCAGCGCATAGGCGCTCATCAAAAAGCCCGGCGTACAGAATCCGCACTGCACCGCGTCGCCCTCGACAAAGCAACGCTGCAGAATGCTGCCGATTTCCGTTTCCGAAAGCCCTTCCACGGTCATGATGTCGGCGCCCTGCATCTGTCCGGCCAGCACAAGACAGCTTGTAACAGCCTCGCCATTGACGACGACCGTGCATGCGCCGCACTCGCCCACGCCGCAGCCCTCCTTGGTGCCGGTCAGGTGCAGATCCTCGCGCAGCACGTCGAGCATGCGACGCGTCGGCTGCGTTTCCACGGAATACGGCTTACCGTTGAGCCGGAAAGAAAGTTGCATCTTCTCCATCGGTTTCACCTCTCCAACATTTCATGCAGGATACGCGCGCACATCCTCTGGCAGACAGGCTGCTTGTACGTCGTAGACGCACGGATGCCGGCGATCTCCGGTATTTTGTCCGACAACGCCTTGGATACCGCCGCGATGTCTCCTTCGTCCGGCCGTTTGCCGATGAGCATCTCGTTGATCTCCGGGAACATCATCGGCTGCGGGAAGGTTGCGCCCATGGTCATGCGGAAATCCTGCACAACGCCGGACGCGTCGCAGCGCAGCACGGTAGCGATGGTCATGCGCGAAATGGCCAGCGCATGACGGCGGCCGAGTTTATAGAAATTGCACCGCGTGCCATCCGGCAATTTGCGGATGAGGATGCGCAGCAGGATGTCCCGATCGGTCAGTGTCGTGTGGTACGGGCGGGCAATGATGTCCTGAATCCGCTCCCGGCGGAGCTGGCCCAGGCAATCGATCTCCACTTGCGCGTCGAGCACCGCCAAAGCGGCAAACGTATCCGCCGCAGGGGAGGCGTTGCCGATGTTGCCGCCGATGGTTGCGTGGTTGCGGATCTGCAACGAACCAACCGTCCGGCAGGCGCAGGCGAGCACGTCCGCATACCGCTGCACGAGCGGCGACTGCTCGATCTCGGAGTGGGTGGCGCCGGCGCCGATCACAAGATAATCTCCATCCTCGGAAATCCCGGAGAGCTCTGGCAAGCCGAAAATATCGACAATGGTATGGTCGGCATAGCGGTCGTTCGCTTCGCGGCCGTATACCAACACGTCCGTGCCGCCGGCGAGCAGCGTCACCGGGCCGTCGGTCTCCCGCAGGATCGTAATCGCCTCCTGAAGCGAGGCGGGCTTGACATATCGTTTGAGCTTCATGCTTCATTCCCCTTTCCCGCTTCCATGCTGCGCGCTGCAAAGAACACCCGGTCGAGATCGGCCGGCAGCTCGTGAATCAGCCCCGGCTTGCCGAGCGCATGGTTCACGGCACAGATCACCGCCGCCGCGCCGGGCTCCGTCGCCGGCTCGCCGATCGAATGACCGCCAAACGCGGTCCGCGGATCGAAGTGTTCATCGAGCAGCGGCACGTTGTCGTTGACATCCATCGCCGTCGGAATCAGATAGTTCTCAAAGTTCAGGTTCTTGATGGCGCTCGTGCGGTCGTTGTGTCCGACATCTTCCGTCAACGCCATGCCGGCGCCCATGACCATGCCGCCATAAATCTGGCCCTTGACCATCGTGGGATTGATGGCGCGCCCCGGGTCATGACAACCGACCATCTTGACCACCGTTACGCTGCCGGTGTCCAGATCGACCTCGACCTCGGCCGCATGGCAGGAATAGGTGTAGGTGTAGAACGGCTCGCCGGTATGATGATCCCAGTTGGTTTGCGGGGCTACATAGGTGCCGAACGCCATCGGCGTAATGCCCTGTGAGTAGCATGCGTGCACGGCCTCCGGGAAGGAGATGTCCAAATCCGCAAAGCGCACGCGATCGTTCTCAAACACGATGCCGTCCGTCGGCTTGCCGTATTTTTTCGCCAGCGCATCCGCCATGATTGCATGGAGCTTGTCGCTCGCATCCTTGATCGCACAGCCGCCCACGTACGTACCGCGGGAAGCGATGCAGGCGCCGGTGGTCGGGCAGTTGGAGGTATCGACCTCCGCCATGCAGATGCGGTCGAACGATACGCCGACGCCATCGGCCGCCATCTGCGCCTGGCAGGTGCGCAGGCCCTGACCGATCTCCATAAGGCCGAGGTTGATATGGACGCTTGCATCCTCCTCCACCTCGATCATCACGCGGCTCACATCCATGCCGTCGGCCCCCAGGCTCGCGCCGCGCATGCTGCACGCGATGCCCACGCCGCGGCGGATGCGGCGCGCCGGGTCACGATTCTCCTCGGAATACTGCTGAAACTTGCGGTCGAAATCCAGCTCCGCCACCGTCTTTTCCATGACGGAACGAATGCTGACCTCGTTGAAGTCGAGCACATGCCCGCAAGGACTCGTGTCGCCATTTCGCAGCAGATTCTTGCGTCTGAGCTCCGTGGGCGTCATGCCGAGCATTTCGGCCAGCTCATCCATGGTGTTTTCCAGCGCATAGATCGCCTGCGGCGTGCCAAACCCGCGCATGGAACCCGTGTGCGGGTTGTTGGTGAGCACGCTTGTGGCGTTATAATCGAGGTTGTCATAGCGATAGGGACCGGGGCCCAGCGTCGCCGTCTTGTACATGACCGGGGGCGACATGTTGATGTAGCACCCGGCATCCGCCAACGCTTCCACCTTGACCGATTTGAGCGTGCCGTCCTTCATTGCGCCGATCTTGACGTCGAATTCAATCGGGTGGCGCTTGTAGGTCTCGCGGATGGACTCTTCGCGCGTGAGCGCGTACTTAACGGGGCGGCCCGTCTTGAGCGCAATCAGGCCGGCGCGCACGGTCATGGCCTCGGCGCCCTCAATCTTGCCGCCGAACGAACCGCCGACCACGCTCGGCCGCATGATGACCTGCGCCATCGGGATGTTCAGCATCCGGCTCAGAGTGATGCGCGCGTTATACGGCGCCTGCAACGAGCCCATGATCGTCAGCTCCCGGCGCATCCGGCTCGGCACGGCGATAACGGCCTCAGGCTCGATGTACGCGTGCTCGACAAAACCGGTCTTGTAATTGCGCTCGATAATAACCTCCGACTCGGCAAATCCCTTCTCGACGTCGCCCTTGTACGCATGGACGTTGCCGCAAACGTTATCCGGATAGTCGGGGTTGATGACCTGCTCGTTGCCGATGGCCTCGCGCGGCTTGGCCAGCACCGGCAGTACCTCGTATTCGGCGGTGACGAGCTTGGCCGCGTCGTTCGCCTGCTCCTGCGTCTGCGCGGCGACCACGGCGATCACATCGCCGAGAAAGCGCGCTTTATCGCACACGAGCGGGTACTGATCCACAAAGATTTCGCCAAACATCTTGGCGCCCGGAATGTCCTTCCCCGTCACGACGCACACCACGCCCGGCGCCCGCTCGGCCGCCTCGGTATGTACCGCAAGAAGTTTTGCATGTGCGTGCTCGGTATAGACGCCCTTGCAGTAAAGCATGTCCGGCAGGTGTACGTCCGCGCCAAACTCAGCGCGCCCGGTCACCTTGGCCCATGCATCAAGCCGTTTCAACGGCTTTCCAACAATGTTTTGTTCCAAGAGAAAGGACCTCCTTCTGACGACAATGCTGTTCCGATACGTCCCCCACAATGCCATGTTCCAACAAAATTATTGTAACTAATTTCATCACGGATGTCCAGTGGATGTTTCCAAAATCCGTTGTACTTTTTTCAGTATAATGACATGCGCCGCCAGCCGTCTGCATCGAAAAACAAAGCGCTTGATTAAATGAACAGCGTATGTTAAAATATTTTTGTATCGATTAAACGGATCGGCTTCCCCATGCCGCTTCCTCGCCTGGTTTGCGTCACGTTGAGCCGGTCCCCGCGTCGGGCGCCATACGGCATCCGGATCAATCCGTTTGACATTTTCTTCCATTCGAGCGGCGGCGCAGTCCTCCCCCCCGGGCTGCGCCGCCCACATTTTTGTGCTGTCCCTGCGGGATTTGCACTGGCCCATGCGGGATTTGCACTGGCCCATGCAGCATTTGCGCTCGCCCTCCCGTTTCGTCAATGTTTTTTCTCTTTGCGGTCCCCGCGCGGCCATAACTGTTAATTTTTTCCGAAGGGTTTGAAATGCTCCGGGAAACATGGTAGAGTATAGGAGATCATGGACTGACAGGAGAGCGTATGGAGCAGGAAAAGCAGGCGATTGTGGACACACCGGAGGCGACGTCATACGGCCATATGGGCATCGGCCTTTGGCTGCTGCGCGTATTGCACGGCGCCCTGATCGGTGCGGGCGCGATTCTGCCGGGCATCAGCGGCGGCGTCATGTGCGTGATGTTCGGCATCTACCGGCCGATGATGGCGCTGCTGGCACATCCGTTTAAGAGTTTCCGTACCTATTATAAGCTGTTTATTCCCGTGCTCATCGGCTGGGTGATCGGCTTCTTTGCGCTCGCCAAAGCGGTGAATTTCCTGATGGAGGCTTCAAGCGCCGTGGCTGTCAGCCTGTTCATCGGCCTGATCGTCGGCATGGTGCCTTCGCTCTATCATGACGCCGGCAAGTACGGCCACGGCAAGGCCGGCTGGATCGCAACGGGCGTAAGCTTTGCGCTGCTGTTTTCGCTGCTGCTGTACCTGCAGGAAGGCGTCAAGATTGATATCGACGCAAACCTCGGTTGGTTCCTGTTCTGCGGCGCCGTCTGGGGACTGAGCCTCGTCGCGCCCGGGCTGAGCTCTTCCTCCATCCTCATCTTCCTGGGATTATATCAGGAGATGACGGACGGGATCGGCCGGTTCGATCTGGCCGTGATCGGGGCGGTGGCGGTCGGCATTCTGTGCACGGCGCTGCTCACGGCCCGCTTTGTCAACCGTCTGTTTGAGCGGCACCACACCATTGCCTACCACGCCATCCTCGGCGTGGTCGCCGCCTCCACGCTGATGATCGTCCCGCTCCAATTTGACGGGATCGGCGAACTGCTGCTCTCGCTCGTGTGCGCCGTGGCCGGCTTCTTTGCCGCATGGGGCATGGAGAAATACGGCCAGAAGGTGCGCCCGCAGGAGGAACCCTGCGCAGAGCGATGACGAATCAAAAAAGCGCCCCCTGCCGGTTGCACCGGCAGGGGGCGTTGGTTTTGCGAGCAAGCCGTAAGCCGAGTTCTGTCTGAGGACGGCCATCTATCTCTGGCCCGTCGTTGCCGGCGGGCTCATGCGATTACCGGGAGCGTAGCGGGCCGCTATTGAATGCTCCCATTCCAATCTTGCACCGGGTGGGGTTTACAGGACGGACAAGTCGCCAAGCCGCCGGTGAGCTCTTACCTCGCCTTTCCATCCTTACCGCGCAGGGCGCGGCGGTTTCTTTCTGTTGCACTTTCCTTGGAGTCGCCTCCACCTGGCGTTACCAGGCACCCTGCCCTGTGGTGCTCGGACTTTCCTCCCCGCCTCACGGAGGGGCGGCCGCCTGTCTTACTCGCAAATCAAAAACCATTATGGCAGTTCCGCATACAGCAGTCTGCCGCAATTCTCGCACTCAAGGATCGTACCCGGAGTGGCCAGCCGCTTGAGCATGGCCATCGGCAGCGACATGTTGCAGCCGGAGCACTTGCCGTTTTCCACCTTGACGACCGGCACATTATGGTGCTGCCGCGCACGGCGATACCGCTGCATCATTGCCGGCTCGATCTCCTTCTCGATCGCAGCGAGCTTTGCATCGAACGCCTCCAGCTCGGACGCGCTGTCCGCGCGCTCCTGCTCGCACACGGCGCGCAGCTGGTCGTACTCCCTTTTGGCCTTTCCAGCCGTCTGGCGCGTGTTCTGATACTCCGTGACCGCCGCCTCCATCTCCGTCAGCAGCGTCCTGGCCTCGCGGGAGGCGGCGACCATATCCCGGTTGAGTTTTTCGATATCGACGCGCAGCTCCGTCATCTCCTCGGCGGTGCTCTCCTCGTCCTGGCGGATGGTATCCAGCTCCCCGGTCTCCAGCGAAAGCTGCTTTTCAAGCTGTTCCGTCCGGTCGGCAAGGCGTTTCACCTGCGCCATGCGCGCTTCCAGCTCCTCGGAGAGCCGCGCAATGGTCGCCTGCTGGCCCTTGAGCAGTTTATACAGCTTGTTCAGCCGCACGCGCGAGGGGGTAGACCGGACGGCATTCTCCGCCCCCTCCTTTTCCAACTGCGTTTGCTGATACGCCAACAATGCGTCAAGTCTCGTCATGGTTGCACCTCCTGCAAGCGGCGCTGCGGATCGCTCTCCACAAGCGCCAACTTATATTGTACATCATTCTGCATGGCCTGTAAACGGGCAATCAGCGGTTCGAGCACAACGTGCTCGGTCGCATAGTGGCCGCAGGTGAGCACAGCCACGCCGCGCTCAAGCGCCTCCAGCGACTGGTGGTGCCTGCATTCGCCCGTGACAAACACATCCGCCCCCGCCGCTGCCGCTGCGGCGATATCCCCGCCGCCAGCGCCGCCGACGAGCGCCACGGTAAGCACCGTATCGCCCGCCCCGCCGGTGGCAAGCGCCGTGCAGCCGAGCGCGCGCTCGGCGTTTGCCGCAAACGCATGCAACGGCAACGCCCCCGGCAACCTGCCGATGCGTCCGAGACCGTCCGGCGGCAACGGCGCCACGTCGGTCAGGCCGAGCCGTGCGGCAAGCGCGTCGTTGACGCCGTCCGGCGCGGCGTCGAGGTTGGTGTGCGCCGCATACAGGCCCACGCCATGCCGGATCAGCCGATAGATGCCGGCAGTGGCCGGCTCCCCCTTCAGGATGCGCTTCGTGCCGGAAAAGAGCACGGGATGGTGCGTCAGCACGAGCTGCGCGCCCCAGGCGGCTGCCTCGTCGGCCACGGCGGCGGTGCAGTCAAGCGCGACCAGTACGCGCGTGATCTCTTCCCCGTCCGGGCTCACGAGCAGGCCCACGTTGTCCCACGCAAGCGCCAGCTCCGGCGGGGCAAGGCGCTCCATATCGGCAATCCAATCGTTCAGGTGCATCGGTGTTATCCCTCCAGTCTTTCCAGAATGGCGCGCATCTGCGCCGCCTTTTCCGCAAGCGTCGCCTCCCCTGGCGTGCCCCGGGCAGTCCTGAGCCGCAGTTCGCACTGTGCAAGCTGCCGTTGCACGAGGGCTTCGAGAAGGGGTTCGCGCGCTGCGAACGCACGATAGCCCACGGAAAAACAATCCACGGGAAACCCCTCCGGCCATGCGTCCCGCGCGCCCGGCGCAGGCGGCAAAACGGAGAACACCTCGTACAGGCGGCCGGCGTCGGCCACGACGAGATCCCGCTCCACGCAATAGCCGCGCGCATACAGGTAGCGCCGGATATCTTCGCCCGCGCGCATGGGCTGCAACACGGCCAGGCGCGCGCCCATCAGCGGCGTCGGGCAGGCGTCGAGCAGGCGCGCCATCAGCGTGCCGCCCATGCCGAGCAGCGCCACCGCCTCCGCCTCGCCGTCGTGCAGCACGGAAAGCCCGTCCCCGATGCGAAAATCGATCCGTTCCCACAAACCCGTCAGCCGGGCGAGCGACCGCGCCTTGGCGAGCGACGGAACGCTTACATCCGACGCAATACAGCGCGCACGCGCGTCGCGCTGGAGCAGCGCGCAGCAGAGCCGCCCGTGGTCGCAGCCGATATCCGCCACCACCGAGCGCCCTTTCAGCAGCGACAGCGCCGTCTCGAGCCGCGGCCGCAGGGCAAGGCGCGCGCCGTCCCCGCCCATCAGCCGACGCACGCGCCCGCCGCGCGCATGCAGCTACGGTGCGCAGCGGCGCCGCGTCGCTTTGCCAAACCCTTCCCGCCGTCCATCTTATCCTCCCCGTTGCGCTGTATCGCCAAAGCAGAACACATCAGGCACAGCAGCGGGGCCGAACAGCCTCGCCGCCATGCGCCACAGCGCCCTCGCGTGAATGCGGTCGTGCCAGACAAAACGGCGCAGCAGCTTGCACAGCGTCCAGTCCTCGCCATAGCTGCCGTGGTACACACGGTTTTCGAGATAGCCGGGCGTGGCCTCCAACGCGGCAAACCCGCGCAGGCGACAATCCAGTATCGTGCCGTCATTGTCGGCGTCCACGCCGATCTCGCCAAAGTAATAGGCGTTCACCTGCCGGACGTGCGCATACATCTCCGCCGCGGTGCGGGGCGCCGGCCCATAGAACGTCCGGCGCGGGAGCGCGCCGCTCACGTCCTTTTCCGGCACCGCGTCATACAAAGCCTGAAAATCCCGCGCGGACCGGAGCGCAAGCGCCTTGCGCTCCCGGTACGTGTCACGCGAAAGCGGACCCGTCTCCGACACGAACAGCACGTCCGAATCCGCGTCGCAAATGTCCAGCCCGCTGGCCGCCTCCTGCACGATCTCAAACGACAGCGGCCCGTCCGCGGGCGTCCCGCGCCACCGGAGGAACGCGCGCACCTCGCGCTCCATTTTCCCCAGCGCCGCCTCCAGGGTTTCCCCGCGCGCAAATGCGCCCGGAAACTCCACGGAGTACAGCAGCGAGTCATCGCCGTTGTGTTCCCATACGCAGCCAAGCGTTTGCATCCGTCCCGCCTCCTGCAAGCCGCCCCGGCGCGGCGGCGGTTGCTTCCCTATCAATTATATAGAATGGCCCGGCCGTTTGCAAGCGGCGGCAAACCCGGCGCACGAAAGACAAAAGCGCGTCCCCGACCGGATAAACCAGGGGGAACGCGCCAATTCCAAGCGCCGGCAGCCGTCAGCGGCCGAGCAGTTTTTCAAGCGCCGCAAGGCACAGGCTGGTGCAGAACACCTCCGCCGCCTGCTCCAGCTCCGGCAATGTGGGATAGGACGGGGCAATGCGGATGTTGCTGTCCTCCGGGTCCTTGCCGTAGGGGTACGTTGCGCCGGCGCCGGTCATCACCACGCCCGCCTGCTTGCACAGCGCGAGCGTCCGCTTGGCCGTGCCCGGCATGGCGTTCAGACTGATGAAATAGCCGCCGTGCGGGCGATGCCAGGTGGCCGTACCGGTCGGAGCAACCAGGTTGTCCAGCGTGCGCAACACCGCCTCAAACTTGGGCTTGAGGATGGCCGCATGGCGCTGCATGTGTGCAAGCGTATGCGCCTTATCCTTCAAAAAGCGCACGTGCATGAGCTGGTTGACCTTGTCGTACCCGATGGTCTGGAAGGTCAGCAGGCCCACGACATGGGCGAGGTTTTCCGCGCTGGCCGCCATACATGCCACGCCTGCGCCGGCAAACGTGACCTTGGAGGTGGACGCGAATTCATACACCCGGTCGGGATTGCCCATCTCGCGGCAGAGCGACAGCATCTCCACAAACGGCACGAACGGGCCGTCAAACTCGTGGATGCAATACGCATTGTCCCACATGAGCGCAAAATCCGGCGCGCCCGTCCGCATCGACGCAATGCGGCGGCAGACCTCCTCGCTGTACACAAAACCGTCGGGGTTGGAGTACTTCGGCACGCACCACATCCCCTTGACCGCCGGATCGAGCGCAAGGCGTTCCACCACGTCCATGTCCGGCCCTTCCTCATGCAGCGGCACGGTGATGAGCTCCATGCCGAACGACTGCGACAGGTGGAAATGGCGATCATAGCCGGGCGCCGGGCACAGGAACTTGACGACCGGCTCCTGCGACCATGGGCGCGGGCTGTGCAACAGGCCGTGCGTATACGCCTTGGCAATGAGGTCGTACATCAGGTTCAGGCTTGCGTTCCCGCCGACGAGCACTTCCCGCTCCTCCACGCCGAGGATCTCCGCAAACAGGCGTTTGCAGGCGGGCAGCCCGTCCAGACAGCCATAATTGCGCACGTCCACGCCGTCGCACACGAAATCGCCGTCGTCAAGCGTGTGGAACAGCTCGTTGCTGAGGTCAAGCTGCTCCGCCGCAGGCTTGCCGCGGGCAAGGTTCAGGGATAGCCCCTTCGCCGCAAGGCCATCGTATGCCGCCTTGACGCGCGCATACTCCGCTTCCAGTTGTTCCGGCGTCATCTGCCGATACTGCATCCGTCCCACCTCTTCAAAATATAATATTCCCTATTTTGCTCCAAAACGCAGGATTTGTCAATACATCCTGCAAAGATACCCGCAACGGCGCCGCCCGTGCGGCCACGGCGCCAAACCCAAGCCGGTGTTCCTCCCGGCCCATGCCCGAGCAGCGGGCCGGGCGCCCCCGGGCGGATTCCCACCCATATTTGAGGATGCAGCCCGGAAGGATTGCTTTTTCCACAAGCCATGATACAATGGTAAAAAATCTGCGCGTTGCGCGCATTCCAAAAGAGGAAGCCCATGTCCCATACGAATTGCAAGGAAGAACAGGAACGCTTTGCGCAGGCCATGCAGGCCAGTCTCGACCGGCTGCACGATTGCGCCCCCGGCGCGGTCGGCGACAGCCTTTCGCTGCGCCTGCTGGACTGTTCGGCGCAGGCGCGCACCTATACGCTGCGCGCTTCCACGGCCGAATGGATGCGCAATGTCAACCACACGCTGCACGGCGGCATGTGCGCCGCAGTGCTCGACCAGGCGATGGGTTGCGCCGCCTATTGCGCGATGCCGGCGCCCGGCATCGCGCCTACCATCCAACTGCAGGTGAACTACCTGCGCGCCATTCCCGTCGGAGAGGACGTCAACCTGCGAATCCGCGTCGTCTCCGTGACCAGGCACCTCATCCATGTCGTTTCGGAGGCATGGACGGGCGAAAACGAAAGTCGCACCTGCCTGACGGCCAGCGCGACCTATTTCTTCCGACCGGCGGAAAACGCCGTTACACAAACAGATTGAACAGCAGCGTATCCTCGCTGATCACGGTATAGGCAAAACCCTTGGCCTCCATGCGCTCCAACAGGGACGGATAATCGGACGCGCGCGCAAGCTCCACGCCGATGAGCACCGGCCCCTTTTCCTTGTCGTTGGCCTTGGTGTACTCAAAGCGTGCGATGTCGTCATCCGGGCCGAGGACTTCGCCCACGAACTCGCGCAGCGCGCCGGGCCGCTGCGGGAACTGCACGATAAAATAATGCTTAAGCCCCTCGAACACCATGGAGCGTTCCTTGATCTCCTGCATGCGCGCGATGTCGTTGTTGCTGCCGGAAAGGATGCAGACGACCGTCTTGCCGCGGATCTCCTCCCGATAGGCATCGAGCGCTGCAAGCGGCAACGCGCCGGCCGGTTCGAGGACGATGGCGCTGTCGTTATACACCTGCAGAATGGTGCTGCACACCTTGCCCTCCGGCACGACGGCAATCCCGTCGAGCACCTCGCGGCAGATGCGGTAGGTCAGATCGCCCACGCGCTTGACGGAAGCGCCGTCCACGAATTTATCCACCTTGGGGAGGGCGACCGGCCCGCCGGCGTCAAACGCAGCCTGCATGCTCGCCGCCCCGGCCGGTTCGCAGCCGATGACCTTTGTGTGCGGGCTGGTCCCCTTGACATACGTCCCGACGCCCGCCATGAGGCCGCCGCCGCCGATGGTGCCGAAAATATAATCGATCTCGGGCACGTCGTCGGTCAGGATCTCCAGCGCGACCGACCCCTGCCCCGCGATGACCTGCGCGTCGTCAAACGGATGGATGAACGCCATGTCGTGTTCCTCGCAATACGCGCGTGCGGCAGCCGCAGAATCGTCAAACGTGTCGCCCGCAAGCACGATCTCGACAAACTCGCCGCCAAAGCGCTGCACCTGACGGATCTTCTGCTTTGGCGTGGTCACAGGCATAAAGATACAGCCCCTGACCCTGAGCTCCCGGCAGGAAAACGCCACGCCCTGCGCATGGTTGCCGGCGCTTGCGCAGACCACGCCGCGGCTGAGCGCTTCCGGCGAAAGCGAATGCATCTTGTTATACGCCCCGCGAATCTTAAACGACCGGACGACCTGCAGATCCTCCCGCTTCAAATAGACGTTGCAGCCATACTGCTCGGAGAGCACGTCATTGCGCATGAGCGGCATGCGGTTGAGCACCTTCTTGAGGCGCTGCTCGGCCCGAATGATGTCCTGCAGCGTCACCAACTGTTCCATATCTTCTTTCCTCGCTTTGGTAAGATCCTGTTTACTATATCATATATTGTTCGCAGTGAAAAGCGCTTTTTTCGCATCTCCTTCGCCCGAAGCATCCTTAAAGTCGAACGGGAGCCGAATTGCCGGGTTGACAAGGTGGTTTAACGATGTTAAACTATCCTTGGTTTAATGATATTAGACCAACATCCTGCGAACACGGAGGGACGATATGAGGGAACATGCCCCTGGCGTAATGGAGCTGCGCTTTGCGGAGCTGATCTGGGCGCACGAGCCGATCGGTTCCGGCGAGCTGGTACATCTCGCCGCAGAGACGTTCGGCTGGAAAAAATCGACGACCTACACGATGCTGCGGCGGCTGTGCGAACGCGGTCTGTTTCAAAACGAAAGCGGCCTGGTACGCGCGCAGATGAGCGAAGCGGAGCTGCGGGCGGTCCAGAGCGAGCGGTTCGTGGAGGATGCTTTCGGCGGATCGCTGCCGCGCTTTGTGGCGGCGTTCGCCTCCCGCCGCCCGCTCGACGAGGCGGACATCGCCGAGCTGCGGCAACTGATCGAAGAAAGCGAGGCGCGGACATGACGGGCGCGGGCATTTGGGAACGAATGTTTTTGCAGCTTGTAAACATGAGCATCGGCGGCGGGATTGCAATTTTGCTCGTGCTGGCGTGCCGCGCGCTGCTTATCCGCGCGCCCAGGCGCTATTGCTATGCGCTCTGGGCGCTGCCGCTGCTGCGGCTGCTTGTTCCGTTTACGCTGGAAATCCCGACAAGCCCGCTGCCGCTCACGGCCGATCCGATTCCGCTCGATATCGGGCTGATGGAAACGCCGCAGGTCCATACCGGCATTTCGTCGTTCAACAGCGCGGTCAACGGCCTGTTGCCGGCGGGCACACCGCAAACGAGCGCAAACCCGCTGCAGATTTTCATTGCCATCGCCACGGTACTGTATCTAGCCGGCCTTTGTGCCATGTTGCTGCACGGACTGGTCGCGCTGGTCCGGCTCCGGCGGCGCCTTGCAGGGGCCGTATGCCTGGAGAGCGGCGTCTATGAGGCGGCCGGCATCCCCACGCCGTTTGTGCTCGGCCTGTTGCGGCCGTGCATCTATCTGCCGGTTGGTCTGACCGGGGCGGAGCGAGCGCACGTGCTGGCGCATGAACGGGCGCACATCCGCCGTCTGGACCATGTCACGCGGCTGTTGGCGCATCTTGCGCTGTGCCTGCACTGGTGGAACCCGCTCGTCTGGCTCGCTTTCCGGCTGAGTGCGCGCGATATGGAGCTTTCCTGCGACGAGCGCGTACTCGCCACTTCCGGCGCGGACATCCGCGCGGGGTATGCGAACACGCTGTTGAACCTGTCCGCCACGCGCGCACGCCTGCCTGGCACGCCGCTTGCCTTTGGCGAAAGCGACGCAAAAACGCGTATTACAAACGTATTGCGCTACCGCAGGCCTGCGCTCTGGCTTTCCGCCGTCGCCTCGCTGGTGTGTCTGCTCGCCGCAGCCTGCGCACTCACGAGCCGCGCGCAGGAGACGGCGCCCACCGTCCCGCATGGCACGTACGGCGTGCGCGATATTCTGTACGCCGCGCCGGTATTTTCCTTCTCCTACGCATCGGCTGAGGATGCGCCGCAATACGCCGTCGACGAAACGGGGACGCTCCTGGAACGGGGCGGCCTGTCCTCGATGGACGGTAAGCATGAGGCTGATGAGTGGGTGCCGCTCGGCGCGCTGCAACGGACGGATTTCGATGCAGTCTCGTTCTCCGCGCTGTTCCCGGTCCCCAACTACCCCGAAACCTTTTCGCCCGATGTCGTCGCCGCGGATGTGGCGGCCGTTTGGGCGCTCGCGCCGACGGCGGGAAGCGCGCAGGACGCGCTGTTGCTGGAGACGCATGGCGGCGAAATGCTGCTGTTGCTTGCAAGCGGTTCGCTTAAAGCCGACGGGACCCATGCGCGCTGGCTCTTCGCGCTGAACGACGCAGGCGTTCCGTTCGATACGGTCGCCATCGAGCGGAGCATTGGCGAATCGCTCTCGCTGTCACAGCCGGTGCGATGCTTTGCCTATTACACCGATCCCGGTGCGCCGGGCTGGTATCTGATCGCCTGGATCTGCGGCGACGATATGGGGTACAGCATATTGACCTGTAACGAAGCGAGCGGTGCGTGCCAATTGCAGGGGAACACGCTGTTGCAGGGCGCTGCCGTATCCGATGCACCCGTGCTGTGCGGGCCGCATCTGGGGGAAGAAGGGCAGGAGATCCGGCTTGACGCCGTCCTGTCCAACGATCCGCTGCTCGCCCTTGTCTCACGCACGGCGGATGGCGCGCGTGAGACGCGCGCCGTCTCCGGCGCGCCGTCGCTGACCATATTCCCCACAACGGACGGGCCGATCGAACTCGGCTACTCCTATCGTGAACAGGCCGGCGCGATCGACGCGCCGGCGGCGCAGGCGGACGATGCGGGCGCGTAGCCCCCGTGGCATTCCTTTTGACAACCGCAATCGCCGCCCCCCGACGGCGGCTCTCCCAAATCAGAGCGAAAACGTCGCCAGCAATAAGCCCCTGTGGACCGAAGCTGATCCACAGGGGCATTAAAGTGGCACACCTTCAAGCGCCGCCCGCGCCGTGTCCGATGCGGGCATGCTCAGCCCGCCGCCTGCGCAGCGGCTGTCTCCGCCTCCAGGCGGCGCATGCACTTGTGCCGCACGTACTGGGAGCAGGAAAAATGCGTGAGCGCCGTCACCAGCCACGACACGGGATAGGACAGGTAAATGATATCCAGCGTCGGCCAGATGCGGAACACCGTCCAAAGCCATACGATGCGCAGCAGGCAGCAACCCACGAGCGTCACGGTCGTCGAAAGCATGGAGCGCGCAAGACCGCGCAAAACGCCGGAACCGACCTCCATGAATGCAAGCGTAATATACGGTATGATGAGGATGAAGATGCGCGTCTGCGCCGTCTCATACGCCATGTCGGAGGAGACGTATAGCCCGATCAGCGGGTGGCGCAGCGACACGATCAGCACCGTGCCGACCACCGCAATGATGCCCGTAACCAGATAACAGGTGCGCATGACCAGCCCGATGCGCTTGAATTTCCTTGCGCCGTAATGCTGGCTGGTGAACGTGACGGCCGCCTGACAAACGGAATTGGTGGCCGTGTACAGGAACGACTCGATGCTCGAACCGGCGGCATTGCCGTCGATCACGTCCGATCCGCCGGGGCAGGCGGCGTTGTTAATCCCGATGATCGAGGACTGGATGAGCATGTTGGACAGCGAGAACAGCGCGCCCTGCACCGCGGCGGGCAACCCGTCGTGCAGGATGTCGCGCAATGCGACGCGATCGAACCGGAGCTTGTGGAACGACAGGCGGCACCAGCTCTGTTCGTTGCAAAGCCGGACGCCCAACAGCGCCGCGGACGCGGCATTGGAAATGGCGGTGGCCAGAGCCACGCCGTCCACCGACATATCGAACGCGAGCACGAACAGCAGGTTCAACCCCACGTTGAGCAGGCCGGTAAACGTCAGGATGTACAGCGGCGTGCGCGTATCGCCCTTGGCGCGCAGAATGGCGATCATGAAATTGGCGACCGCAAGGAACGGGACGCCCGCAAAATACACCCGCGTATAGAGCGTGGCCAGATCGAGGATGTGGCCCTGGTCGCCCATGAGCGTGAGGATCGGCCGGCTGATGACAAGGCCGATGCACATGCATAACACGCCGGCAAACAGGCCGACCAGCAGCGCCGTATGGACCGATTTTTCCGTGGCCTCCCGATCGCCCCGGCCGATGTTGCGCGCGACGACCACGCCGGCGCCCACGCCAAAGCCCGTGAACACATTGAGCACAAGGTTGATCAGCGCGTTCGTCGTGCCGATGGAACCGATTGCACCGTCCACGCCGGAAAGGCCGACGACGATCATATCCGCCGCGGAATAGCAAACCTGCAGCAGGTTTGTGATCATCAGCGGCAAGACGAAGGCAAAGACCTTGCCGAGCAGAGGTCCCTCCAGCATGTTGATATCGCCGGGGCGGAGCAGACCGCCCAGCATATGACGTTTTGCGCCCATTTTCACCATACCGCATTAAAGTTTACTGCATCGCCTGTGGAAAGTCAACCGGTGGAAAGCGGAACGGGGCCTGCAAATGCACAGCCCCGCCGGTTTCGCCGTTTTTTGCCTTTCCTGCAGGCGTCCTATGCAAGGCGCCGCGCCAGGCGCGCACGCACCTCGCCGATGAAAACCGCCGTATTGACAGCGGTTGGCGCAATCCCCTCGGCCAGCGCCACGAGATCCTTCGTCATGACGCCGTCGTTGAGCGTCTCCAGACAGGCGGCTTCGAGCTGCTCGCCAAAGGCCGTCAGCGCCGCAAGCCCGTCCAGCTCCCCGCGCTTTTTGAGCGCCCCGCTCCAGGCGAAAATCGTGGCCATGGGGTTCGTGCTCGTCTCCTCGCCCTTGAGGTAGCGGTAATAGTGCCGCGTCACGGTGCCGTGCGCCGCCTCATACTCAAACTTGCCGTCCGGGCTGACGAGCACGCTCGTCATCATGGCGAGCGAGCCAAACGCCGTGGAGACCATATCGCTCATCACGTCGCCGTCGTAGTTCTTGCACGCCCAGATGAAGCCGCCCTCGCTGCGGATGACGCGGGCGACCGCGTCGTCGATGAGGGTATAGAAATACGTCAGGCCGCGCGCTTCGAACTGCCGGCGGTACTCCTGTTCGTAGATTTCCTCAAAGATCATCTTGAACGTCTGGTCGTACTGCTTGGAGATCGTATCCTTTGTGGCGAACCAGAGATCCTGCCCCGTCGTCAGCGCATACTGGAAGCATGCGTGCGCAAAGGAGCGGATGGACGTATCCTTATTGTACATGCCCTGCAGCACGCCGGGACACTCGAAGTCGTACACCGTTTCACGGAAGGAAGACCCGTCCTCACCGGTGAACAGCAGCTCCGCCCTGCCCTTGCCCGGCACGCGATATTCCGTCGCGCGGTATACGTCGCCATAGGCGTGGCGCGCGATGGTGATGGGCTTTTTCCAGCTGCGCACGGCCGGACGGACGCTGTCGATGAGGATCGGCGCGCGAAACACCGTGCCGTCGAGGATGGCGCGGATGGTGCCGTTGGGGCTCTTCCACATCTCGTGCAGACCGTATTCCTCCACGCGCTGCCGGTTCGGCGTGATCGTAGCGCATTTGACGCCCACGCCGTACGTCTTGATCGCTTCGCCGGCCTCGTGCGTCACGCGGTCGGCCGTCTCGTCGCGGTGGCGCAGGCCGAGGTCAAAGTATACCGTCCTGAGATCGACAAACGGGATGATCAGCTCATCCTTGATCTGCCGCCACAGGATGCGGGTCATCTCGTCACCGTCCATCTCCACGAGCGGCGTCGTCATTGCAATGCGTTGTTCCATACGTCCCTCCCTATCGGTTCTGTGCGGCATAATGGTTCATCAGGCAGCCTTCGAGCAGGATGTTGCGCTCATCGGCCGTTAGCCCGGCGGCATACAGCACGATCGGCTCCACCGTGCCGTCCCGCCGGATCGCCTGCGCGGCAAACGATTCCGCGCCGCTTTCGAGCGCCTGCCGCAGGTGCGGCACGAACACAAAATCCCCCGGTTCGTACGGGAAGGGCGTATCCGGCGCGAGCGTAAAGGGCAGGATGCCCCAGTTGATGCAGTTGCTGCGGTAACGCTTCGTCGCGTACTCATAACAGATGTTGGCAAGACCGCCCAGCACCCGCTGGCACGAGGCAGCCTGCTCGCGCGCCGAGCCGTCGCCGGGCCGGTTGGCAAACACGCAGGAGCCGAACTGCGTCGACGGCAGAAGCTCTTCCGCATCGCCCACGCAGGAAAGCGCCGCTGTGATCCGCTCCGGGCGCTCCCCGGCGCGGCGCGCCGCCTCCAGGGCGGCGGCCGCCTTTGCGCGGCCCACATAGGCCGGCTCGCGGCGCGAAAGCGCAAACTCGGACAGGCGCAACGGGTTGGAGCGATACGAGGACGTCTCGCCGGACGGAATCAGCTCGTCCGTGGTGGTCACCGGGTCGCGGATGACCGCCGCCAGCTCCACGAGCAGATGGTCGGAAAGCGCATGCATCTTCGGCCAGTCGGTGATGTTCGGCCCGAGGATCAACTCCGCCTCCGGATCGGCCTTGCCAAAGCCGTAATAGCAGCGATGGGCGTAGGCGCTGCGGTCGAACGTATATTCGACCGGCCCGGTCTCGTACGGCACGTCGGTGGCCGGGGTGATATAGCCGCCGTTGAGCGCCGTAGCGGCGATGGAGCGCGCATCCATGAGCGCAACTGCGCTGAGCTGCCCCTCGCCGGGCTTGGCGCCCTCCCGATTGGGGAAGTTGCGCGTGGTATGCCGCAGCGACAGGCCGTTGTTGCGCGGCACGTCGCCCGCGCCGAAACAAGGCCCGCAGAAGGACGGCTTGATGACGGCCCCCGCCTCGAGCAACGCCTGCGTCTTGCCCGCGCGCATGAGCGCAAGGCTGACCGGGACGCTTGTGGGATATACCGAAAGCGAGAACAGGCCGCTGCCCGTGCTGCCGCCGCGCAGAATGTCCGCCGCCTCGACGATGTTGTCGAACAGGCCGCCGGCACAGCCCGCGATGATGCCCTGATCGGCCATCACGCCTTCCGGACGGATCTTGGAGCGCAGGTCGAGGACGGCCGAGGCGCCGAAGCGTTCGCGCGCCTCCGCCTCAACCGCCTGCAGCAGCTCGTCCGCGCGCGACAGAAACTCACGAATGGGATACGCGTTCGACGGATGGAACGGCAGCGCGATCATCGGCTCCACCGTGTCGAGCGCGATGTGCACCATGCGATCGTAATACGCGCCCTCCTCCGGTTCCAGCGGCCGGTACGCCTCCGGCCTGCCGTGCGTATCAAAATACGCCTTCACGCGCGCATCCGTCTGCCACACGGACGAGAGACAGGTCGTTTCCGTCGTCATCACGTCCACGCCGTTGCGGAAATCCACCGGCAACGACGCAACGCCGGGCCCGACGAACTCCAGCACGCGATTTTTGACAAAGCCGTTTGCAAACGTGGCCTGCACGAGTGCAAGCGCCACATCGTGCGGACCGACGCCCTTTGCCGGCGCGCCGGTCAGATATACGAGCACGACCTCCGGCTCCGGAATATCGTAGGTATGGCGGAGCAGCTGCTTGACCAGTTCCGGGCCGCCCTCGCCCACGCCCATCGTGCCGAGCGCACCGTAGCGCGTATGGCTGTCGGACCCGAGGATCATGCTGCCGCAGGCCGCCATTTCCTCGCGGGCATAGGAATGGATGACGCTCTGGTTCGCGGGCACATAGATCCCGCCGTATTTTTTCGCCGCCGAAAGGCCGAACGCATGGTCGTCCTCGTTGATCGTGCCGCCCACCGCGCAGAGGCTGTTGTGGCAGTTGGTCATGGCGTACGGCACGGGAAACGCCGTCAGTCCGCTGGCGCGCGCCGTCTGGATGATGCCGACATAGGTGATGTCGTGCGAAATGAGCGCGTCAAAGCGGATGCAAAGCCGCCCCGCCCCCGCGTCCGCAACGTTGTGCGCGCGCAGAATGCGGTATGCGATGGTCTTTTCACGGCCGCCGCGCGCGTCCGCCGACGCCGGGCACGGTTTCCCATCGTGCAAAACAACGGGCCGCTGTTCGAGTTTGATCATAAATCCGGTTGCCCCCTTCCCGCCGCACAAAGACACGGCAGCGCCGCGCATCTCCCGGCGCACAGGTATAATCATATATTATATAAGCAATGACGCCGAATGTCCAGCCCGTTTCCGGCGTTCGCCGCAATTTAGCGGCGAACGGATCACAGCAGCTCGCGCTTGAACGGCCCGCGCGTGCGGGGCGTGTCGAGCGGGCGGCCATGCAGGAATGCCTCGATGATCGCGGCGCAGTCGTCCGGCGTCTCCGACGTAAAATACAGCGTGACAAAATCCATCCCGTCGAACCGCTCGCCGCCCAGATACAACGGCAGGCTGTTATACAGCACGGAATAGCGCCGCCCTTCGCAGCGGACCGGGAACGCCACGCCGCGCCGGTCCGTCAGCACCCCCCCGCCGCGGCAGTCGCCGCAACCGTTCGTCCCCTGCAACGGGCAGGCCCGAAAGTACATCAGCGGCAGGCGGCCATAGGCGACCACGCCGCGCGGCAGCGTCCCGCCCATGCGCAGCGCGGCGCGCTGCGGCAATTCAAACGAGAGCGTCATGTCCGCCGCGCCCAGCGCAGCGTAAGCCGCGAGCGATTCGGCATGCGTCGCGTTGAGCCCGAAGCCGCCGTGAATCCGCAGCGACAGGCGGCGTGACGGCGCAAAGCCATACAGGTTCTCTACCAGCACGGCGGAAAGGCCCGCTTCGCGCAGGGTTTGCAGGCGATCGGCGAGCCGCGCCTCGTCGCCGGGATAGAGCGCCCGCGGCAGCTCCGCCACGAGCCGCTCCCCGTATTGCGCGATGAGCGGCGGCGTGACGGCGTTGATCGGCAGGATGATGCGCTCGGCCGCGTCTGCGGCGCAGATCTGTTCCGCACGCGCAAAGCGCAGGCGCAGCGCCGGCATCGCCGGCCCATTGTGCGGTACGGCGGGCAGCGGACCGCCAGCCGTCACGGGCAGCGCCGCGACGCGCTCCCGACCGGCCAACAGGGCGTCAAGCGCCTCGCGCCGCATGGCGTTGAGCGAGGCGGCGCCCAGCGGCGGGAGCGCGCCGGAGAAGTCCGCCCTGCGCAGGAAGAACGGCGTGCCGCCCGTCTTCTGGAGGCTGCGCATGGCACGCGCCTGCAGCTCCTGCGGCGTACCGGGCGCGTTGGGCGCGCCGGCCGGCGCACAGGCAACGGCGCTGTTCTTCCCGTCGGTCACGATAAGGCGGGGCGGGACGGACGCGCCGTCAAGCCGCATATCCACCGCCACGCGCGGCCGCTCGGATCGATAGAGCTGTGAAAGCTTGCCCAAAACCGGCGCGGCGGCGACAACATCCTCCCGCGTGCGCGCGCCGAACATATCGAGCGTGCGACGTCCGGTCAAATATCCGTCGGTAAATCCACTGCGGGAAAAAACCGCGCGCAAAGCGGTGAGGTCCGGCTGTTCGCCCGCCCGGGCCGCCACGCACGCCGTCACGGCCGCCGCCACATATTCCGGGCGTTTCATGCGGCCCTCGATCTTGAGCGAACATACGCCGGCGGCGCGCAACGCCTCCAGATGCTTCAGTCCGCACAGATCCTTGAGCGAGAGCGCATACGGCCGTGCGCCGTGGCGGAAGTCGAGCCGGCACGGCTGCGCGCACAGGCCGCGGTTGCCGCTGCGCCCGCCAAGCATGCAGGAGAGCGTGCAGCAGCCGGACATGCTCATGCACAGCGCGCCGTGGATAAACACCTCGATTTCCAGCGGCGTGGATGAGGCGATGGCGGCGATCTCCTCCACGGTCAGCTCCCGGGCAAGCACCGCGCGCGAAAAGCCGAGGCGGCCCAGCATTTCCACGCCCGCGGCATTGTGCACGGCCATTTGCGTGGAGGCGTGCAGGGGCAACGAGGGACACACGCGGCGTACGAGCGCGGCGGCGCCGATATCCTGCACGATCACGGCATCCGCGCCCGCAGCCGCAACGTCGCGCACAGCATCCGCAAACGCATCCAGCTCCGCATCCAGCAGAAGCGTGTTGAGCGCGACATGCACGCGCACCCCCCGCGCATGGCAATACGCCACGGCGCGTTGGAGGGCCTGCGCGTCAAAGTTTGCCGCGTTGCGGCGCGCGTTGAAAGCGGAAAGGCCGAGATAGACCGCGTCCGCGCCACAGCGCACCGCCGCTAAAAGCTGTTCCTGCGCGCCGACAGGCGCAAGGATCTCCAGTTGTGAGCGCAAAAGCCGTTTCCCTCCTTTCCCCAACGCCTGCAAGATGCGTTAACGCCCGCGGGCTGCCGGCCTGCGCGCGCAGGCCGGGCGGTTCTCTTCCTGCGGCTGCGCAAGCACGCCGGTTTCCGTCAGCCTGCGGCGCAGATCTTCCAGATACGCCCGCTGCTGCCACCGGAGATAGAGGACGGCAAGCGGCGCCAACCACCGGCGGCGAAGCGTAACGCGCTCCGTAAACGTCAGCCGCACGCCGCCCTTTTCCGGCTCAAACAGGCCCGTCCAACGGCCGGTCAGGTTCCGGTTTTCCAGATCGAACGCCCAGCGGCGGCACGGCTCGCAGGCCGTGACGGTAAACACGGTGGCAACGCCGCCCCGCGCGCGCTCGACAAAGCGCCCGTCCGGCAGCATCTCGGTCGCAAGCAGGTCGCTGCGCCAGCCGGTGTCCGAAAGATCGGTGACGACCGCCCAGACCGCTTCGGCATCGCAGGGCAAAAAGGCCGTGATACGGGAAACCGGCATGAAAATCCTCCTTTGCTGCGGCCAAAGCGCGCCGGATTATTTCGTCGGAGCGAGCAGGCGCGCCGCCAACGGCCGCCTGACGACCATCGCCCCGGCGGGGCAAAACTCCTGACAACAGAAGCAGCGGATGCAGGCGCTGCGCCGGATGGAGGGACGGCCTCCCCGCATGGTGATCGCGTGCGCCGGACAGACCGAGGCGCAACGCGCACAACCGGTGCAGGCTGCGGCCCGGCACGCGGGGACGGACGCAATCGCGCGCCGCGCCGCCGCGCTGAACGCCCGCCCCAGTACGCCCGGCAGGCTGTCGCCAAATTGCAGGTCCGCGCTGCTGTTGCTGCGCGCAAACCCCGGCGCCGCGAACGCCGCAAGCGGCGCGTCGCCCCACGCCTTCAGCTCGCTTGCCCGGGACGGGGCTAGCCCGCGGTCGGCGGCGGCCCGCAGCGTCGGCACATCGTCGCAACCAAGCCCGATGAGCGAGGCGCACGCAAGGTCAAGCGCATACGGGGAATCCGAAACGAGCAGGCAACCGAGCGGATAGGGCGCCCCGCGCGCCGGCCCGTTGCCCTCCATCGCCACAATCGCATCGGCCACGCACAGCCGCAGGCGCGGGCGGAAATACTCGTTGAGATCGACAAGCATGTTCGCAAACGCGCGCTGCTCCGGAAAGCGGAAATGATATTCGGGCTTGACGGTGCCGGGAATCGTGCCGAACAGATTTTTGACCGCAGCCGTCATGCCCATCATGCCGTGGGTTTTGAGTTTACACACGTTGATAATCGCGTCCGCGTCGTCCAGATACGCCGTATACAGAAACGACTTTGCGCTGACCGCCGCATCAAAGCGCGCCTGCGCCACGGCCACGTTGCGGTTGAGCCGCGCGCCCGCCTCTTGGCAAAGGGCCAGGCCGGATGTGGCATACACATGGGCGAGCAATGCCGATGTGAACGGTCCGCCGGGGCTGTCCCCGATCACGACCTCCGCGCCCCGCTCCACCAGCAGTTCCGTCAGCGCCGCCAGCACGGCCGGATGCGTCGCCACCGCCTGCTCGGGCTTTGCCGCAGTGAGCAGATTCGTTTTGAGCGCCACGCGCATGCCCGGCTCCACCCAGTCCAGCCCGCCAAAGGGCTCCAACGCGCGTACAAGCGCGGCGCGCACCCCGGCCATCTCATAGCTTTTACAACCGGCGACGGCAACCGCCGGCATCGGGTTCCCCTCCATGTTCAACGCTTCCCCCCGGTTGCGGCGCGCACGGCCAGTGTCAGCACGTGTGCGGCGGCCGCGCCGACAAGGCATTGCAGCGCGTTAAATCCAACGTTGGCCCATGCGGAAGCCGCGCCGTAGAGCGCCGTTTCATACACAAAATAACCGGCCGGCACGAGCAGGGCCGCCAGCATCAACGCCAGAAGCGACAGCCCCCGCGGCAGCCTCCTGCGCAGAAACGCCGCCAGCAGCGCCATGCCGCCCTTGATGAGAAACGTGGCGGGCGCATACACGCCGTACCCCAGCAGAAGATCCGCAAGAGCAGAGCCCACGGCCGCGCAGGCCGCGCCCCACCAGCCGCCCAGCAGCGCCGCGGCGGTCAGCGCGCCTGCGTCGCCCAGGTTGAGATAACCGACCCCGCCCGGCAGGGGGATGGACACCACGACGGTGAGCAGTATCACCGCCGCAGTCAACAGGCCGGCCTTGGCAAGCGTCTGAATTGTCTTATCGTGCATATGGGCCTTCCGACCTCCCTTCCAGTTGCGCGGCGGCCCGCGTCCGCCCACGCCTCTCCCGCGCCGCGGCAGTCCCCGGCTGTGGCGCATGCGACGGCCGTCCGGCGTGCGGCGCACCAGGCCCCGTCGCACTCGATTATAGCGGAAACGGCGCGAAAAATCCACCGTCTTTGCGCGCCGCGCGCGCCGGCGGCTATTTTCCCCTCCCCCGCCGGGCGGCAAGCGCGATGCCCGCGAGACGCCGGACACGATGTCCGGCAAGATCTCAAACTGCGCCCTGGGCAGCCGCGCGCAGCGCTCCAGCAGTTCGGACACGTCGTTTTCCTCCCGCTGCGGGAGCAAAATGCGGTCGCACGGGATCGAAAGCCGCGGCAACCTCTCGCCACGCCGTACCGGGAAAGTGGCGTAGGCGCGGGCGCTGCGGCAAAATGTTCCGCCGCCCTGCCTCCGCATATTGCGGGGCAGGGCGGCGGGCTGTTCTATGCGTATCGGAGCCGGATGCAGTTACTTCACCGCTTCCTCGATGGCCACGGCGACGGCGACGGTCGCGCCGACCATCGGGTTGTTGCCCATGCCGATGAGGCCCATCATCTCCACGTGCGCCGGGACGGACGAGCTGCCCGCAAACTGCGCGTCGCTGTGCATGCGGCCCATGGTGTCGGTCATGCCGTAGGAAGCGGGGCCGGCGGCCATGTTGTCCGGGTGCAGCGTGCGGCCCGTGCCGCCGCCGGAGGCGACGGAGAAATACTTCTTGCCGTTCTCCCAGCACCACTTCTTGTAGGTGCCGGCGACCGGATGCTGGAAACGGGTCGGGTTTGTGGAGTTGCCGGTGATGGACACGTCCACGCTCTCGTGGCGCATGATCGCCACGCCCTCGTTCACATCGTCCGCGCCGTAGCAGCGCACCTTGGCCCGGTCGCCTTCGGAGAACGCGCGGGTGGAGACGACTTTCAGCTCGCCGGTATGATAATCGTACTCGGTCTCGACATGCGTAAAGCCGTTGATGCGCGAAATGATATACGCCGCATCCTTGCCAAGGCCGTTCAGGATGACCTGCAGCGGCTGCTTGCGGACCTTGTTGGCCGTGCGCGCGATGCCGATGGCCCCTTCGGCGGCGGCAAAGCTCTCATGCCCGGCGAGGAAGGCGAAGCAATGCGTCTCCTCGCGCAACAGCATGGCCGCCAGATTGCCATGGCCGCGGCCGACCGCGCGCTGATCCGCAACCGAACCGGGGATGCAGAACGCCTGCAGCCCGACGCCGATCTGCTCGGCCGCCTCGGCGGCGGTCTTGACGCCCTTCTTGAGCGCAATCGCGGCGCCCGTGGTATACGCCCAGCAGGCGTTCTCAAACGCGATGGGCTGAATGCCGCGCACGATGCCGGCGGCATCCACGCCCGCCTCGTCGCAGATGCGCTTGGCGTCCTCAAGACCGTTGATGCCATGCTCGGCGAGGACGGCGTTGATCTTGTCGATCCTTCTTTCGTAGCCTTCAAACGTAATCATGCTGTACCTCCCCTTACTGCTTGCGCGGATCGATGACCTTGGCGGCCTGGTCGAACCGGCCATAGGTGCCGATGTTTTTCTCATACGCCGCCTTCGGGTCCTCGCCCTTCTTGATGGCGTCCATCATCTTGCCCAGGTTCACGAACTTGTAGCCGATGATCTCGCCGTTCTCATCGAGACCGATGCCGAGGCAGTAGCCTTCCGCCATCTCCAGATAGCGCGGCCCCTTGGCGCGCGTGCCGTACATGGTGCCAATCTGCGAACGCAGCCCCTTGCCGAGGTCCTCAAGTCCCGCGCCGATGGGCAGCCCGTCGTCCGAAAACGCGCTCTGCGTGCGGCCGTATACGATCTGCAGGAACAGCTCGCGCATGGCGGTGTTGATCGCGTCGCACACGAGATCGGAATTGAGCGCCTCCAGCAGGGTCTTGCCGGGCAGGATCTCGGCGGCCATGGCGGCCGAATGGGTCATGCCGGAACAGCCCAGCGTCTCCACGAGCGCCTCCTCGATGACGCCGTTCTTCACATTGAGCGTCAGCTTGCAAGCGCCCTGCTGCGGGGCACACCAGCCCACGCCGTGCGTCAGGCCGCTGATATCGCCGATCTGCTTGGCCTTAACCCACTTGCCCTCCTCGGGAATCGGCGCCGGGCCGTGCTTTGCGCCCTTGCAGACGCAGGCCATCTCTTCCACATCGCGGGAATACTGCATGACGGAAACTCCTCCTTTAATCGTTTGCGGCAGGCCTGTCCGGCCGCAAGTCCGTATGAAATCAGCATATAGTATACCATTTTGTCCGCCGTCGTGCAAGCCGGGGCCGGAAATTTTACCGCCGCGCAACGGGCGTTGCGACCGGCTGCCTCAACGGCGCACGAGCAGCACGGTCAGATCGTTAACGTTGGTGCCGGTCGCGCCCGTCATGAGCAGGCCGTCCACCGCGCGCAGCGCATGATAGGCGTCGTTATCGTCGAGTGCGTCCGCGATGCGGCGCCCCTGCGCTTCAAGCGCCGCGCACGTCCGCCCGTCCACATAGCCGCCCGCCGCGTCCGTCGGGCCGTCCGTACCGTCGGAACCGAACGAGAACAACGCCGTATCCGCCATGCCCGCAATGCCCTGCGCGGCGGACAGGGCAAGCTCCTGATTGCGGCCGCCAAGCCCCTTGCCGCGCACATGCACGACCGTTTCTCCGCCGGCAATGAACGCGACGGATTCCCGCGACTGCTGGTAATAGGCGGCGATGGCGGCAAAAAAACGCCCGGCCTCGCGCGCCTCACAGCAGAGGCTCGCCGTCAGCACCGTCGGGCGGTAGCCCAGCTCCCGGCACGACGTCTCGGCGGCCGCGCAGAGTTGCCGCACGCTGCCGGTCACATGCGTTTCCACATGCGGAAGCGACTTCGGCGTTTCTGCCCGCAGCAGCGCCATTGCCTCCGCCGAGAGCGCAAGGCCGTACTTTTCTACGATGTAGAGCGCCTGCTCCGTGGTCGAGCCGTCCGGATAGGCCGGCCCGGAAGCGATCATATCCAGCGGGTCGCCGATGATGTCGGACAGGACGACGGAGAACACGCGCGCCGGCGCGCACAGCGCAGCAAAGCGGCCGCCCTTGACGGCGGAAAGGCGCTTGCGGATCGTGTTGATTTCCACGATGTCCGCGCCGGAGACCAGCAACTGTTTCGTCAGCGCCGCAAGTTCGCCGCCGTCGATCAGCGGTTTTTCGAACAGCGCGCTGCCGCCGCCGGAGAGCAGGAACAGCACGAGGTCGTCCCCGGTCAGCGGCGTCACCAGATCGATGGCCGCCTGCGTGGCTGCAAAGGAGTTTTCATCCGGCACGGGATGCCCGGCCTCCCGGACGCACAGGCCCGGCAGCGCGCCCCGGGCATGGCCGTACTTGGTGATGACGATGCCGCCGTCCACCCGGCCTTTGAGCACGGCAAGCGCCGCAGAAGCCATCTGCCAGGCGGCCTTCCCCACCGCGACAAGCACGAGCCGGCCCCGGCAGGGCGGCAACGTCTGAAGCGCCTTCTGTACCGCCGTATCCGGCATGGCTGCATGCAAAGCGGCGGCGATGACGGCTTCGGCGTCCTGTTTCAAATTCATACACGGCTCCTTTCCGAACCCGTAAAGCCGGGCGGCGGCAGAGCCGCCGCCCGAAGCGGGTCACCGTTCGGTTTCAGATCTGTCCGGCGCCGCCGGATCAATGCAGGAACAGCCAAGCGATGAACACGCCGACCATGGAGGCAAGACCAATGACGAGCGTGCCGAGCGTCTGCGTCTTGTAGCCGTCCTCGACCTTCATTTCGCCAAAGTTTGTGACCACCCAGAAGTAGCTGTCGTTGGCATGGGACACCGTCATGGCGCCGGCGCCGATGGCGATGACGGTCAGCGCGCCGAGCACCGGCGTACCGAGGCCGAGCGCCTCCATCATCGGGGCCATGATGCCCGCCGTGGTCGTAATCGCCACGGTGGAGGAGCCCTGCGCGCACTTGAGGATCGCAGCCAGCAGGAACGGGAAGAAGATGCCGATGGCAGAGAGCGTGTCGGCGTTGGTCGTGATGTAATCAACCATGTTCGTGGAGGAAATGACCTTGCCAAGCACGCCGCCGGCCGCCGTTACGAACAGGATCGGGCCGGTGACGCGGAGCGTATCGTCCGTAATCTGATAGAAGCCCTGCATCCCCTTTTGCATCGCCAGCAGGATCACGCCAAGCACCACGCCGACGGCGAGCGCCATGATCGGCGTGCCAAGGAACTGCACGAACGGCACCGCCAGGCCCGCCATCGAGAATGCGGAGGCCAGGCCCATCAGCAGAATCGGAACGACGATGGGCGCGAAGGCCAACCAGGCGCTCGGCAGCTTGCCGTAGCCGGCGACCAGCTCCTCATATGTCCTGGCGGTCGCATCGCTCAGATCCGCTTCATCCGCCGCCCGGACTTTCCTGCCGATGATTCGCGCAAAGATATAGCCCGCGACGAGCGCCGGGATGGACAACAGCGCGCCGATGCCCATGACCAGCAGCAGATGATTGCCCACGCCGAGCGTATTGGCCGCCGCGATCGGGCCCGGCGTCGGCGGGATGAAGCAGTGCGAGATGTAAAGGCCCATGGACAGTGCCACCGTGCAGGCCACGGACGACTTGCGGGTACGCTGCACGAGCGCCTTGCGGATCGGATTCAGGATGACGAAGCCCGAATCGCAGAACACGGGGATGGACACAATCCAGCCCATGATGAGCATGGCCAGCTCCGGATGCTTTTTGCCGACGAGCCTGACCACGCAGTCGGACATCTTGAGTGCCGCGCCGGACATCTCCAGCAACGTGCCCACGAGCGCGCCGAGGATGATGACGATGCCGATACTCGTGAACGTGCCGGAAAATCCCTGGCCGATGACGGTCGGGATGTCCGGCAGCGGGATGCCGCCGAGAATGGCCAGCAGCAGCGAGACCGCCAGGATCGACAGAAACGGATGGATCTTGAGCTTGGAGATCGCCAGGATCATGAGCACGATACACACAACAAAGGCGATCATCAACGGGATACCGGTCATATCGTTTTCCCTCCCAGATAGATTTCCGCCCGAGACGGCGGTTTGATTGGATACCCGGATTATATCGGACTGCCGCGCTTTTGTATATGTTTTATAAACCAATAAACTATGGAATAATATGTTGTTTGTAACAAATTATGCCCGTTTTATCGAATTGCCACCTCCCGCTACGCCCGCATGGCATCGCGCACCTCCCGATAAAAATAGATGGCGATGTAGAACAGCGAAGAGTGGCGGATGGAGCGTGGGTCATACCCGGTGCGCTCGGCGATGCGGCGAAGTTTGTACTGCAACGTGTTCCGGTGAACGAAGAGCTTCGCCGCCGCGCGGCTGATGGAGCCTTCGTTGTCATAAAACACCTCCAGCATGGGCAGCAGGCGGGCGATCTCCGCATCCGAAAACCCGCGCATAATCTTGCGAATGTATTCCTGCTTGGTTGCGCTGTCCACCTCGTCAGCAAAGACCTCCATGTTCAGATCCGCATACAGGCGAACGGCCCATTTGTGCGTGCGCATGCAGGCGGCAAGCGCCCGCTGCGCCTTGACGCAGTTGGCGTGCATGCTCTCGTATTCGCCGACCCGGTCGTCGATCCCGACGGCAAGCCGCAGGTTCGGGAACGCCGCTTCCACCCGCGCGCGCATGGCATCGGCAAGGCGGACCAGTTCCTCGTCCTGCTGCAGCGTTACGAGGCAGATCAACCCGGAAGCGGCCTTCAAAAACAGGTTGTTGCGGTCCGTATTCACGATGAACTGCTTGATCTCCCGCTCGGCGGCATTGATGTCGCGCAGCGCTCCCCAGCCCTGGGTGGGCGCAGGCTCGTACGCGCAGCAGGCCAGCACCCGCCGCGGGATGCTGACGTCCATGTGCAGCGCAAGCCCCCGCTCCAAAAAGGCCGCATTGAGATTCCGGCGGTCGCCGTTGAGCCACTCGTCCAGATAGCTGTTGCGCACGCTCTCGCCCATGACGCGCTGCTCGGCATGATACGCCTCCGAAAGCAGCAGCTCCGTCATGCGCTGAATGATGCGCGCATTGGCCACGATCTGTCCGTATTCCCCCGTGATGCCGAGCACGCCAAGCGTGCGTCCCTCCATAACAATGGGGAAATTTACGCCGCGCAGGGCGCCGGCATATTCGCCGTCGTGGTGGACGACCACCTCCGGCAGCCCCTCCGACACGATCCGATGGGCGCCGCCATGGAACGTGCCGACGCGGGCGGGGTCGCTGGATGCGAGGATGACACCGTTCGGTCCCATCAGGTTGATCTTCTGCGGTATGACTCCGTTGACCTCTGCGACGATCTTTTCGGCGATCTGCTTGGACAGTTCCACGCCCCGTTCCCCTCCCGTCCGCTTTCTACCGCCAGTATACCAGCACGCGCCTGCCGCGGCAAGCGGACATTTGCGCGTGGCGCCGCCGCTGTGGTATACTGATATCGGATGAAGCTCTCGGAAGGGACGCGATGACCATGCCGTTTCTCTGGCTGTTCTGCCTCGTCGCCTGCGCGCATCTTTACGCCTGTGTCCGCCGTTTCGAGCGGGTCCGCCATGCGACCAAACCGTTGCTGATGCCGCTGTTGGCCGCCTGGTACGCGGCGATGGCGGGCGCGTCCGCGCGCCTGCCGGTGGTGCTGGCGCTGCTCTTGGGCACGGTGGGCGACACGCTGCTGCTCTCCGCGCGGCCGGCATTTTTTTCCACCGGGACGGCCTGTTTTGCGCTTGGGCACGGCTGCTACATCTTCCACATGCTTTCCAGCCTGCCCGTCTGGCCCGACGCCCGGACGGTGCTGCCGTGCGTTGCCGCCTACCTCTTGCTGGTTGCGGTGGCGGCTTTCCGATTCTGGCCCCACCTGCCGCGCCGGGCCGCGCCCTTCTGCGTGCTGTATATGGCCATCCTGGCCGGCATGAGCTGCTGTGCGCTGTTGTACGCGCGCAGCGGTATGGCCTTCGGGTGGCTCGTCTTTGCCGGATCGCTGTTGTTCCTCGTATCGGACGCGATCCTGACGCGGACCGCATTCTGTTCAAACGCCGGCGAACACCGCCTTTCCGTCATGCTGACGTATATCGCGGCGCAGGGGCTGATGACGGCCGGCTTCCTTGGAGGTGCCATATGGAAGATAAACTGACGATCATCCTGATCCTGAGCGCCGCCTGTGCGGCGTTGCTCGCCTTCGTCCTGCTGCTGTTGCTGCGCCTGCGCAATGGCGGCGGCGCGCAGAGCGCGATGCGGGAGGAGCAGGCCGCCATGCGACGCACACTCGCCGACTCGCAGGCGGCGCTGCGGCAGGAGTTGACGGCCACGGTGCAGAACGCCGTCTCCTCGCTCGGCAACCTGCTCGGCGCCAGCCAGCAGCGCGCGGCCGAACAGTCGGAGCTGCGTTTCAAAACCTTTGAAACGGGCAACGAACAAAAGCTCGAAGCCATACGGGAAACCATGGAGCGCCGTCTGACGCGCCTGCAGGCGGACAACAACGAAAAGCTCGACCAGATGCGCCTCGTGGTGGACGAAAAGCTCCAGCAGACGCTGGAGACCAAAATGACGCAATCGTTCCGGCTGGTGAGCGAACGGCTTGAACAGGTCTACAAGGGGCTCGGCGAAATGCAGACGCTCGCCACCGGCGTGGGCGACCTCAAGCGCGTGCTGTCCGGCGTCAAAACGCGCGGCATCCTTGGCGAAATTCAGCTTGGCGCCATTCTCGAAGAGATCCTTTCGCCGGAACAGTATGAAAAAAACGTGGCCACCCGCCCGCGCAGCACGGAACGCGTGGAATACGCCGTGCGCCTGCCCGGCGACGATGGGGCGCCGGTCTATCTGCCCATCGACTCCAAATTCCCGGGCGACGCCTATGCCAACCTGCTCGACGCCTACGACAGCGGTTCCCCGGAGCGCGTACACGCGGCGGTGAACGCGCTGACCGCGCAGATCAGGAAGGAGGCGCGCGACATCCGCGACAAGTATGTCGCCCCGCCGCACACCACCGAATTTGCCGTGATGTTCCTCCCGTTTGAAGGCCTCTATGCCGAGGTGGTCAACCGCGGGCTCGTCGAGGAACTGCAGCGCAGCTATCGCGTGAGCATCGCCGGGCCGTCCACGATGGCGGCGTTGCTCAACAGCCTGCAGATGGGTTTCCGCACGCTGGCGCTGCAAAAGCGTTCCGGCGAGGTCTGGCAGGTGCTCGGCGCCGTCCGCGCGGAGTTCGACAAGTTCGGCGCCACGCTCGAGCGCACGCAGAAGCGTTTGGACGACGCGCACCGCGAGCTGGATGAGCTCGTCGGCAAGCGTACGCGGCAGATCCAGCGCAAGCTGCGCAGCGTCGAGCGCATCGAGGACCCCGCCCTCTCAAACGCGCTGCTGTTGCCGGACGAGCAAGCGCCGCTCGCCGCCGAAGCGGACAGCGGCGACGAATGAACGGCGGTTCCGCCCGCGCGCGGGATGCGGACTCCCTGCTACGGCCATGCGGCGCGCAGACGGCCGGGGAGCGCGCAGCGATGCCGTTTTTGCTTGACAAGCCGGCGCTGCATTGTTAAAATAAACAGGCGTGAATGCGCTTGCAGCCCAGTGGATAGAGTGCCCAGCCACGAACCGGCAGGTCGCAGGTTCGAATCCTGCCAGGCGCGCCACTTATCAGAGCAAACCATTTGTGTTTACTCTAATTTTTATAACGAATGGCGGTTTGGGCCAAGTTTCCCCCCTTCCCACTTCCTCTCCAATTGCCCCGTTTCCTGGTTCTACGTCGTTTTGGGAGGCCGATCCCTTCTTCCGCCGCCTTTGTACAACAGCATCATCCCACAGGAGGTTCTCTTATGCGTCACGCTCGTATCATCCTGCTGCTTGCCGTCCTCACATGCCTTGCCTGCATCTGCGCATGCAGCGAAGCCGTAGATCCGGCAGCTGCAACGGAACAGGTGACGGTGCTTCTATCGTCCAGCCCGTCGCCGACGCCGAAACCGACCCCGGAACCGACGCCCGAACCGACCCCGGAGCCCACGCCTGAACCGACGCCGACGCCGGAACCGACGCCGACGCCCGTGCCCGCCGTCGTGTTGTCGGACAAGACGTTTATCGTCACCTCTGCCGACCGGAACACGAAGGTAGCTCTTCTGTGCGAAAACTATAAGCAGCTTACCTTGCCCCTGCAGGTGGAGGTCCGGCTGGAGGACGGCACGGTTGTGGGCAGCGCAGAGGTCCGCCAGCGCGAAACCCGGCTGCAGTTCTGTCTCCCCGACGGGCTCGCCCCGCGGACGACGCTCTATCTTTGGCAGGACGGCGTAGACTACGCGATCGATACGCTGGACATCGCCGTCACCGATCCGGATTATGAAGCGGTCGTCGGCAACTACACGCGCGACGACAAGATGATTGCGCTCACGTTTGACTGTGCATACGGCGAGGCGCTAACCGACTTCCTGCTCGACACCCTGCGCGAATACGATATCCATGTGACCTTCTTTATGATCGGCACCTGGGTGGGCAACCATGGCCCCTGGATCGAAACCATGATCGAAGACGGGCATGAGATCGGCAATCACACGATGAACCATCCCCGTTTTTCGGAATGCACTGCCGTCCAAATCAGAAAGCAGGTGGAGCAGGCAGGCGACCGGCTGCTGGAAAACCACAATTACACGACCCGGCTGCTGCGGCCGCCGTATGGGAGCCATACGAAAGTCTCCGACGCGGTGGTTCGCTTCCTCGGTTATGAGGTGATCATGTGGGGGCTGACCTCCGGAGATGCCAATGCTGATGCGACTGCCCAGCAAATCACGCGTCGCGTGCTTGACAACGTCAAACCCGGCGATATCATCCTGTTCCACAACGCCGCGCCGCAAATGCGCGATTACCTCGTGCCCATTCTGGACGAATTGATCGCGCGCGGCTACACCTTCGGCACCGTGTCGGAGCTCATGGGCTGGACGGACGAAACAGAAACGCCGGCGTCCTGAACACAGCGCGCCGATAGCGGCAGGAACTGACGGCCACGGTGCAGAACGCCGTCTCCTCGCTCGGCAACCTGCTCGACGCCTGCGACAGCGGTTCCACGGAGCGCGTACACGCGGCGGTGAGCGCGCTGACCGCGCAGATCAGGAAGGAGGCGCGCGACATCCGCGACAAGTATGTCGCCCCGCCAGCGCGCAACGATTCCGATTTTTTGCTTGACAAGCCGGCGCTGCATTGTTAAAATAATCAGGTGCGAATGCGCTTGTAGCTCAGTGGATAGAGTGCCCGGCTACGAACCGGTAGGTCGCAGGTTCGAATCCTGCCAGGCGCGCCAAAAGCCCAATGCTTGCATTGGGCTTTTTCTGTTTACATTGTTTGGAAAATCCATTGCAGAGGATGTGTGGCGGCATGAAGTTCATCATTGCGGGGTCCGGCGGGTGCGTATGCACCCCCAAGCCGTTGTGTCAATGCAGGGTCTGTACGGAAGCGAGGCAAAGGGGTTACCCGTACAGGCGGTGCGGTTGCAGCCTGTATTTGGACGACTGCGCCCTGCTCGTGGATACCCCGGAGGATATCGCCGTCGCGCTGAATAACGCCGGCATAAAAGCGGTGGACAACATCCTGTACAGCCATTGGGACCCCGACCATACGCTCGGGATGCGAATCATGGAACAGCTTCGTCTGGAATGGCTTGATTATTATGACAACAAGGTGCCGGTAAACCCGATCCATGTGTACGCGCTGGAACAGGTCCTGGCGGATGTCCGCCAAATCGGCGGCAAATATGGGTCCTTTTTGGATTACTACGCGCAGATGGGGCTGATAGATTGCCGGATCGTAAAGGACTCCATCGCCATCGGAGACGTTGAAATCACATTCGTCCCGGTGCGGCAGAAAAAACCCGTTTCCGTATTCGTCTTTGCGTCCAAGGGCAAAAAGCTGGTATACGCCCCGTGCGACTGCCGTCCTTTCCCGGCGGCCGGCGTCATGGAAAATGCCGATGTGCTGATCATAGGGAATACGGTTGTGGGCGACGTTCTGAAAAACGGAAGAATCATCGGCCCGGATCATCCCCTCAGGAAAGAACTGCATACGGTAAGCGATGTTCTGGAGATTGCCGACAGGCTGCACATCAAAAAGACCGTTATCACACATATCGAGGAGGACTGGGGCAAATCCTTTTCCGACTATCTGTCGCTGGAAAAATCATATCAAAACTTGAATTTTGCCTACGACGGGATGGTCGTCGAGCTTTAGCGGGGGATCTTGCAGCGCAAACACCGTTGAAATCGGGAAGGGAGCCCCGCGGCGGAAAGCCGCTCTCCGGGAGCGGGGCATACGCGCAGCGATCTCGCCATGCGCGCCTGCGCCGCCCGGAACGGCGGGCAGGAGCGGGGAGCGGGACATGCGTCGGCACGGGGTCGGTTTCTGAGAGATCAGCGGGCGCGCCCGCATCTGTCGGCGTGTGCAAAGCCGGCAGGAAATTGTTGTAGACAAACGGGTCGTTCATTGGTACAATAGCAGGCGATCCCACACAACGATAAAGGAGAGTGATGATCCTACATGGATGGCGACAGTTTACCTTCCCTTCTGACTATTGTGATTTTTGTCGCACTATCGGCTTATTTTTCCGCGACGGAAACCGCTTTCTCATCTCTAAATCGGGTCCGACTGAAGAATCTCGCAAAAAACGGAAACCGGCGCGCCGCGCTCGTGCTGCAGCTCTCCGATGATTACGACAAGCTGCTGTCCACGATCCTCGTGGGCAACAACATCGTCAACATCGCCACGGCGGCGGTGGGTACCGCGCTGTTTATTCGCCTCTATGGCGACATTGGAGCGACGATCTCCACCATCGTGGTGACCATCGTCGTGCTGATCTTCGGCGAAATTTCGCCCAAGAGCCTCGCCAAGGAATCGCCGGAGCGGTTCGCCATGTTCGCGGCACCGCTGCTCAGGCTGTTGCTTATCGTGCTCACGCCGGTCAACTTCCTGTTCTCACTGTGGAAAAAGCTGTTGAAAAAGGCGTTCCATACCAAAGACGAACCCGGCATGACGGAAGAGGAGCTGCTCACCATTGTGGAGGAAGCCGAGCAGGACGGCGCCATCAATGAAGAGGACAGCGAACTGATCCACAGCGTGATCGACTTCAACGACCTCAAGGTAAACGACGTCCTGACGCCACGGGTGGACATCGTTGGCGTCGCGCTCGACGACGGGCAGGACAGAATCGCCCGGACCTTCCTGCAATCCGGCTATTCCCGCCTGCCGGTCTACCGGGAAACCGTCGACCGGATCGTCGGCGTCCTGAACGAAAAGGACTTCTTCAACGGCTTGATGGGGGAAGGCCGCGTCGATGTGGAGGCGCTCATGCAGCCGCCGCTGTTCGTCCCGCCGTCGGCGCGCATCAGCAACGTGCTGCGGCTTTTGCAGCGCAAGAAGACGCATCTTGCCGTGGTGCCCGACGAATACGGCGGTACGTTCGGCATCGTCACGATGGAGGATATTCTCGAAGAGCTGGTGGGCGAGATCTGGGACGAACACGATGACATCGTTGAGGATATCGTCCAAACCGGCGTGGATACCTGGCAGGTCAACGGGCTTGCCGAGCTGGATAAGCTGTTCGGCCGCCTCGGAATGGAGCGCGACGATACGGAAGCCGTCACGGTCGGCGGCTGGATCATGGAGCGATTGGGCCGCATCCCGCAGACGGGCGACGGCTTTGCCTGCGGCAGGCTTCATGTCACGGTGGACCGGACCCACGAGCGCCGCGTGACGCAGGCCACCGTGCGCATCCTCCCCTGACGCGGCGGAGCAAAAAAACGGCGCCGGGAATCGCTTCCCGGCGCCGCCGCTTATCGAACGGTTCAGTCCTCGTCCTCTGTCTCGTCCTCGTCTGCACAGCACAGGTCGATTTCGACCGGCTCGTTGCAATGCGGGCAGATAAGGCCATCCTCGGAATCGAGCATATCCTCGTCAAAGTAGATCGTCTCGCCGCACGACGGGCAGATGACCTCCATGAAATCATCGGCGGAGGGGCCCTCGTCAAAGAGCACGCCGTTCACTTCCTCAAGCTCCTCATACAGCTCGTCCACGCAGTCGGACAGGTCGTCCAACGACTCGCCCTGCTCCTCCAACTCTTCGGAGATGGCGCCCAGCGCGTCGATGATGCCGCGCAGGAGCTTGCCCTGCTTATCCTCCTCGGTGACGCCCAGCCCATCGGCCAGGCCGTCCAGATAGGCGACCTTTTCTGAGATATAGCTCATATCGGGATCCTCCTTGCTAAATTGCTCTGAAAAGCGGCGTTAGACGCGCTCCATATATTCGCCGGTACGGGTGTCCACACGGATGCGGTCGCCCTCGTTGACGAACAGCGGGACGTTGATCTTGTACCCGGTTTCCAGCTCTGCCGGCTTGGTGGTGCCGGTGGCGGTATCGCCGCGCACGCCGGGTTCGGTGTGCGTGACCGTGAGCTCCACAAAGTTCGGCGCCTCGACGGAGAACGGCGCGCCCTTAAAGAAGCGGACCTTGACGTTCTCGTTCTCCACGATGAAGTCGATGGCGTCCTCCACCTGATCGTGATTGAGCGGGATCTGCTCGTACGTTTCCACATCCATGAAATAGTACAGCTGGCCGTCGTTATAGAGGTACTGCATCTCCCTCGTCTCGATGTGGGCGTTGGGATACTTGTCCGTCGGGCTGAACGTGCGCTCGAGCACTGCGCCCGTCATCACGTTCTTGAGGCGGGTGCGCACGAACGCCGCGCCCTTGCCCGGCTTCACGTGCTGAAAGTCCGCGATGGACCACACCTGCCCGTCGATCTCAACGGTCATGCCCTTGCGAAAATCGCCTGCCATAATCATAGTTCTGGATCCTCCCCATCATTGTTTGCTTGTCAGGAAACCATCAGCAGCTCCTTGGGGGAACTGACAAGATCGATATACCCGCTTTCCGTAACCACGCAGCAGTCCTCGATGCGGACGCCGCAAAGCCCTTCCACATAGATGCCCGGCTCGATCGTGATGGTCATGCCGGGAGCGAACACCGTCTCCGAACGCACGGAAGCGCGTGGCTCCTCGTGGATCTCGAGACCAAACCCATGGCCCAGACTGTGTCCAAAGCACGCTCCATAGCCCCGGGCCGTGATATAATCCCGTGCAACGGCGTCCAGCGCACGGCCCGTCACGCCCGCACGCAGCGCGGCAAGCGCACGCTCATGCGCCTCCAGCACGATGTCATAGATGCGGCGGCACTCGTCGCTCGCATGGCCGACGGCAAACGTGCGCGTCATATCGGAATGATAGCCATCCGCCATGCAGCCGAAGTCCAGCACCACCAGATCCCCCGCCTGCAGGCGGCGGTCGGATGGCACGGCATGGCACATGGCCCCGTTGGGGCCGGACCCCACGATCGGATCAAACGACGGCCCCTCGCTGCCGAGCTTTGCCCCGATGTAGTTGAGCTCGGCCACCACCTCGCGCTCCGTCATGCCGGCATGGACGCGGGGCAGCAGCTCCGCAAACGAGCGGTCGGCAAGCTGCTGGGCCCGGCGCAGGCTCTCGATCTCGGCCGGGGACTTGACCATGCGCAGGGTCGAGAGCGGCCGTTGGAACGGGACAAGCGCAACGGGCAGCGCCGCGAGCCGCTCGCGTCCGGCCACCGTCATCACATCCGCCTCAAAACCGCAGCGGCGGCAGCCATCGCGCAACAGGACGGCGCCCAGCTCGTCCGCAAGGCCGGCCGGGTCGCACTCGATGATCTCATATCCGCTCGTCTGCTCGCCGGCCTGGATCGTATATCGGAAGTCGGTGAACAGGCAGCAGGATCGCCCCGTGATGAGCAACGTGGCGTCCGCGCTGGTAAAGCCGGAAAAGTAGCGGATGCTCGCCAGACCGCTGACCAGCGCGCAATCCAACCCGTCCTGCGCCAGCGAAGCCCGCAACCGCTCGATCCGATCCTTCATAGCACGGCAACCTCCATAACTTGTTTATTGTACCATACAAAGGCGGCGACAACAAGCCCCGCACTATAATTTGTGATATAGCAGGTTTTTCGCCTCATACTGCGGCTCGCAGGTAAAGTTGATGCCGAGCCGGCGGTACGTCGCGCTGTCCACGCGGGAGAGGAGGACGCTGGAGTGCGCCTCCGCGTCCCGCAACTTGTCCAACTGCTTCATCGCATGCGCGGCGGTGGGGTTGGTGGCCGCACAGATGGAGAGCGCAATGAGGATTTCGTCGCTGTGCAGACGCGGATTCCGGCTGCCGAGATGGCGGGTCTTGAGCCGCTGGATGGGCTCGATTACGATGGGCGAGATGAGGTCGATCGCATCGTGGATGCCGCCCAGCGTCTTGAGCGCATTGAGCAGCGCGGCGGCGGACGCGCCGAGAAGTTCCGTGGTCCTGCCCGTGACGATCGTCCCGTCCGACAGTTCGATGGCCATGGCAGGCAACCCCGTCTCTTCCGCGCGCGCAAGCGCGCGCGCGACGACCGGCCGGTCCTCCGGCGAGGCGCCGCAACGGTTCATGATATATTCCGATCGGATCTCCTGATCCGGCGGCAACAGCCCGCGCTTGCACCCGCACAGCGCCGCATAGTACCGGCGGATGATCTCCTGCCGGGCGGCGGCGCACACCGCCTCGTCGTCGAAGATGCAGTAGCCCGCCATGTTCACGCCCATATCCGTCGGCGACCGATACGGGGATGCGCCGGAGATGCGTTCAAAGATGGCGTTGAGCACCGGGAAGGATTCCACGTCGCGGTTATAGTTGACCGTCGTCACGCCGTAGGCCTCGAGATGAAACGGATCGATCATGTTCACATCATCAAGATCGGTCGTGGCGGCCTCATAGGCCAGATTGACCGGATGCCTCAACGGCAGGTTCCAAATGGGGAACGTCTCAAACTTGGCGTACCCGGCCTTGACGCCGCGCCGGTTTTCGTGATACAGCTGCGACAGGCACACGGCAAGCTTGCCGCTGCCAGGCCCCGGCGCCGTGACAACCACGAGCGGCCGCGTCGTTTCGATATAATCGTTCTTGCCAAACCCCTCGTCGCTCACGATCAGGGGCACGTTGGCAGGGTACCCGGCGATGGGATAATGCCGGTAGACGCGCACGCCAAGGCCCGTGAGCCGGTCGGCAAAGGCGTCCGCCCCCGCCTGCCCGCCGTAGCGCGTGATGACGACGCCTCCGACGAGCAGCCCCTGCTGACGGAACGCGTCGATCAGGCGGAGCACCTCGGCGTCGTACGCAATGTCGAGGTCGCCGCGCACCTTGTTGCGCTCGATGTCGCCGGCATGGATGGCGAGGATGATCTCCGCGTCGTCGCGCAACGTCCGAAGCATATTGATCTTGCTGTCCGGCAGGAAGCCGGGCAACACCCGCGCCGCGTGGTAATCGTCGAATAGCTTGCCGCCAAATTCCAGATAGAGCTTGTCCCCAAACTGCGCAATGCGTTCCCGAATCCGCTCGGACTGCATGCGGACATACTTGTCATTGTCAAAACCAATCCGCTTCATGCGAAAAGTATAGCATTTTGCCGCACCCATTGGCAAGACGCAGTCGGACGCAATTTTTGCGCTACCGCCGCTCCCGCAGCGCCGCGTTGAGCTTGGCGAGCGCCCGCTTTTCAATCCGGGATACATAGCTTCTGGAGATGCCGAGCAGTTCCGCGACCTCGCGCTGCGCCATGTGATAGGCGCCGAAGAGGCCGAAGCGCAGTCGGATAACGACGAACTCGCGCTCGGTCAATGCGCTCCGCATGGCGGCGCGGATGCGTTCCGTGTCGAGCCGCGCCTGTACCTCGTCGACCACGGCGTCCGGATCGGTTCCCAGCACGTCGAGCAGCGTCACGTCGTTGCCATCGTTATCGACGCCCACGGCGTCGCTGAGCGAAATCTCCGCCACCTGTTTGCGCTCGGCGCGCAGGCTCATGAGGATCTCGTTCTCCACGCACCGGCTCGCATAGGCGGAGAGTGCATAGCCGCGGTTGAGGTCGAACGTGGACACGGCCTTGATGAGGCCGATGGCGCCGATGGAAATGAGGTCGTCGATGTCGCGCCCGGTGCGGACGTATTTCTTGGCGATGTGCGCCACAAGGCGCAGATTGTGCGCAATCAGGCGCTCCCGCGCCTCCTCCGAGCCGGCCGCGGCGGCGGCCAGACAGCGGCGCTCCTCCTCGGGCGGCAACGGCTCCGGAAACGACGAACCATTGCGCACGTACGCCGCAAAGAAGAACAGGTCGCAAAGGATCTCGAACAGCTGCATGCGCGCCACCCCCACGCATACAGCTTATGCGGGACACCCCCGTGCCATGCGCCAAAAAACGACGGGTTGCGCCATCGGCCGCCGGCCGGGAACGCCGGGCAGAAACAAGCGCATGGGCCGCGGGCGGCCCATGCGCAAGAAATTTGACAGACAGACGGGCTGAACGATTACGGCCAGTACTGCCGGTATTCCAGCACGTGCTGCTGATGCTCCTCGTACGTCTTGTCGAACACAAGCGCATAGTCGTGCGTCACCGTGCCGTCCGGGTTGGTCACCTGCAGCTTGCCGTTGCAGAAGTACAGATAGCCTTCCTCGAGGAACTCCTCGTTCGGGTACAGCGCCGCCTCGATCGCCAGCTTGCCCGGGTTGCTGATCGGACCGACGGGCAGGCCGCTGTTGCGATACGTATTGTACGGGGAATCGGTCGCCAGCTCGGCCTCGGTGAAGGTATATTTGCGCACGTTCAGCTCATAGGACAGGCTGGCGCAGGACTCGAGCCGCATGCCGGCATCGAGGCGGTTGTGGAATACGGCAGAAACCTTGGCAAAGTCCGTCTCGACCTGCGCTTCGCGCTCGATGAGCGACGCGAGCGTAACAACCTCGTCCATGGTCATGCCCAGCTCCTGCGCGCGCGCCAGATACTCGTCGGTGAACACCTCGTTGAACCGGTTGAGCATCTTGATGATGATGGAATCCACGGAGGCGTCCACATAGATCTCGTACGTGTCGGGGAACAGATATCCCTCGAGCAGGTAACGACGTCCGTCCGACGACTCCGGCAGGAAGGTGAAGCCCTCCAGCCCGGTGCGGTCAAGGCAAGCATCCGTAAACGTCGCCGGATCGTCGATCACTCCCAGCTCCACGAGGGTATTGGCGATGTCCGAAACGGTATATCCCTCCGGGATCATCAGCTTGATGGATTCCTTCGGCGGGTTGCCCTCACAGATGATGTCGACGATCTGTTTGAGCGTCATATTGCGCGAGAGGATATAGGTACCCGCCTGCATTTTGTTGGCCTTGCCGACAAAATCAACATAGACCTTGAACGCCGCGATGCTCGGGATCAGCCCCTCCTCGTCCTCCCCCCGGGCGTTATACAGGATCTGCGCGATGGTGCTGGCGGAAGAGGACTTCGGGATGACAACCTCGATGGGCGTCGCGTCGTTCACGTCGACCGGGTTGATATAGTTGGACAACACGTAATTGACCGTGAACCGGGCGGCAAAGTATACGATGACCACGCTCACCAGCAGCACGACAGGCTGGCGCACGGTGCGCCACATCCTGCGCAACCGGCGCTGTTTCGGGGTCAGGCCCTTTCGGTTGTTCTGCGTCGTACCCATAGGCATAGTATAGCAAGCCCTGCGCCGAAGCGCAAGCTCACCCCTCCAGCGCGCTGAGGTCGACGTCTATCGCTTCGGCAAGAATCTTGTAGACGTCGCCCAGCATCCGGTTCATGCGGTACTCCGCCATGAGGAAGGCGGAGGCGTCCTTATCGAGCTGCAACACCTCGCCCACCTTGCGCAGACGCTCCATCAGCTCGTCGTCCTTGTCGCCCTTGAGCACGGCAGCCTGCGCGCGCATCTGAAGCTTGTGGTACTCGGCGATGAGCGCCTTGGTCGTGTCGTTGGCCATGGCCGCTTCGCGCGTTTTCTCATATTCCTGGTATTCATCGCTCGCCTTCAACTCCGCCGCGAGCGTCCTTGCCGTATCGTAGACCATGCGTATTCCCTCCTCTTCAGATCTCCAAAATAATCGGCACCAGCATCGGCGTGCGCTTCGTCCTGCTCTTGAGCAGCGACTTGAGCTTTTGCCGGATGCCGTTCTTAATGGCCGCATATTCCGACTTCTGCGCCCCTTCAAACCGTTGCGCCTCCTCCGAAAGAAGCGCCACGGCCTCCTCGATGAGCGCCTCGGACTCGCGCATGTACACAAAGCCGCGCGAGATGATCTCCGGTGCGGCGAGCAGCCGCCCCGTTTCTACATCGAGCACGATGACGGCCACCACAAGGCCGTCCTGCGAGAGCAGTCGGCGATCCTTGAGCACCACGTCGTCGATGTCTCCGATCCCGTCCACCATGACGCCGCCCGCCTGCACGCTGCCCGTGATGCGCCCGCGCCTTGCGGTCAGCTCGATCACATCGCCGCACTCGGCGCGGAAAATGTTTTCCTCCGGAATGCCCATTTCCCGCGCGAGCTGCCCGTGCATGAACAGATGCCGGTATTCCCCGTGTACCGGGATGAAAAAGCGCGGCTTGGTCAACTGCATCATCAACCGGAGCTCCTCCCGGCAGGCGTGGCCGGATACATGCACGTCCGCCATCTGGTTGTAAATGACCATCGCGCCCTTCTGGAACAGGTTGTTGATCACGCGCGAGACGCCCTTCTCGTTGCCGGGGATGGCGGAGGCGGAAATGATGACCGTATCGCCCGCGCCGATGTTGAGCCGGTGCGTCGCCGTCGCCATGCGAAACAGGCCGCTCATCGGCTCGCCCTGGCTGCCCGTGGTGAACACGCAGATCTGGTCGTCCCGGTACCGCTTGAGCTGATCCACGTTGACGATGCGGTCCGCCGGTATCTTCAGGTAGCCCAGCTTCATGGCGATCTGCACGACCTGTTCCATGCTGCGCCCCTGGAAGCACAGCACGCGTCCGTGCGAGATGGCCACATCCGCGACCTGCTGGATGCGATATACGTTGGAAGCAAACGACGCGACGATCACGCGGCCCTGCGCCGCCTCAAAATAGTGTTCAAACGTCGCGCCCAGCTCCCGCTCGGACTGCGTATATCCCTGCCGCTCGATGTTCGTGCTGTCCGACAGCAGCGCCAGCACGCCGCGCGAGCCGTAATGCGCAAAGCGGTTGATGTCGATGGGTTCTCCGTCGATGGGCGTGAAGTCCACCTTGAAATCGCCCGTGTGGATCACCGTGCCGATGGGGGTGTTGATGGCCAGCGCAATCGCTCCCGCGATGGAATGCCCGGTTTTGATGAACTCGATCTTAAAGCAGCCCAGCTCCACCCGGTCCCCCGGCTTGATTGTCACGAGCCGCCGATCCTTGACGCTCATCTCCTCCAGCTTGTGCTCGATGAGCGCAACGGTAAAGCTCGTCCCGTAGACGGGTACGTCGAACTCCCGCAGCGCATACGGCAGCGCGCCGATGTGGTCCTCGTGTCCGTGCGTGATCAGAAAGCCGCGCAGCCGGGCGGCGTTTTCCGAAAGGTAGGTCATGTCCGGTATGACCACGTCGATGCCCGGCATGTCCTCATCCGGGAAGATCAGGCCGCAGTCCACAACGATCATGTCGTTGCCGTACTCGAGCACGGTCATGTTCTTCCCGATTTCTCCCACCCCGCCGAGCGGGATGATCTTCAGTTTCCCTGCCATGTCTCCTCCCCGTCAATCCGCATAGAAGAACGAATTGCCGCCAATGGTCTGATAAAAAGTCTTGTCGCCCCAAACCTCGCCGAGCCGTTCCGCCCGGAAAAACAGCACCCCGGACGGCACGTTCGTATTGCCGTTGACGAACACATCCCGTGCATATTCGACGATCTCGTCAGGCGGTTCCGTCGATTCAAACGAACTGCCGTTGACCACCGAAAACTGGCTCTTGCGGTAGACCTCCGTGGTAATGGACGTCTCGCCGCCGCCGAAGCTTGCGGATTTGCAGCGGTTGTAGATCACGCTCAGCACGGCGCGGTACGCCGCTTCTCCCTTTCCCTTGGCCTCCAGGTAAGCGACCTTTGCCGCAAGCACCAGCTCCGCTTCCAAACCGGAGGCGGGGGTATCATCCTCATCCGGTACCGGCTCGGGGCTCGGTTTCTCCGTCGGCTCGGGGGTTGACTCCACCGGTTTCGGGGTGATCGCCGGCTCTTCGGTCGGCGTTGCCGTGGGTTTGGCTGTGGGCTTCGCGGTCGGTTTGGCGGTCGGTTTGGCCGTGGATTTGGCATCCCCCGAATCCTCCGCCGTCGGCGCCGGATCATCCGGTGCCGTGCTCGGCGAGGCGGTCGGCTCGGCCGTCGGCTCGGCCGTCGGTTCCGGCGTCGGCGTCGGGGCTTCCGGCGTCGGCGTCGGCGCGCTCAGTACGACCGACACTTCATCGTTCTCCAGCGCCAGCGCAATACGCTCAATCGCCGGAATGCGCGGCGCGCTCGTGCACGCGCACATCATCAACATACACAGAAGGCAACATGTCAAAATGATCCATCGATACCGTTTCATGAATCGCTCTCCTTCCGGGCGATCCGCATTTTACATCCACTCCGTCGCCCGATCACAGGATATACTTATGTATATCCTCATCGGTAAATTCTTGCCGCAGCCGCTCGTTCACATACGCAGCATCGACAACCATATCGATCACCGGATGCTGACCGTTGGCATTGAACGAAACGTCGTCGAGCAGGTTCTCCAATACAGTATGCAGGCGGCGGGCGCCGATGTTCTCCGTGTTCTCATTGGCGAGGAACGCATAGCGGGCGATCTCGTCCAACGCCTCGTCGGTAAACGTCAGGTGGACGTTATCCGCCGACAGCAACGCCGCATACTGCTTGGTCACGGCGTTCTCCGGCTGCGTCAGAATCGCCTTAAAGTCCGCCTGCGACAGATCGTTGAGCTTCACGCGGATGGGAAAGCGTCCCTGCAACTCCGGGATTAGATCCGTGACCTTGGCCGTGTGGAACGCGCCGGCGGCGATGAACAGAATATAGTCCGTCTTGACCGGGCCGTACTTGGTGGAGACGGTCGATCCCTCGACGATGGGCAGGATATCCCGCTGCACGCCCTCGCGCGACACGTCCGGCCCGCCCATGTTGCGGCCGCCGGCGATTTTATCGATCTCGTCGATGAAGATGATGCCGTCCTGTTCCGCCCGCTGCAGCGCGTCGCGCGTCACATCGTCCATGTCCACGCGCTTTTCCGACTCCTGCTGGATGAGAACCCGGCGTGCTTCCGACACCGGCAGCTTGCGCCGTTTCGTCTTTTTGGGAAGAATGCCGCCCAGCATGTCGCCAAGGTTCATGTCGATCCCGACGGCGAGCATCGCATCGTTTGCGGGCGTGCGTTCCTCCACCTCGATCTCCACGAGCACATGCTCCAACTGGCCGGCGCGCAACTGCTGCAGCACCCTGTCCCGCTCGGACTGGAAGGCGCGCTTTTCCTCCTCGCTCATTGCGGGCTCCTTTTCCTTCTGCTCCGACGCGCCGGCAAAGAGCAACTGCAGCGGGTTGACGGCCGGCTGCCGCTCGCTCTTCTTCATGGGGACGAGCAGCTCCACGAGCCGCTGCTCCGCCGCCGCTTCCGCCACGAGGCGCACCTCCTCCATGCGTTGCGCCTTGCAGATTCGGATGGCCGCCTCCACGAGGTCGCGGATCATGGATTCCACATCGCGTCCGACGTAGCCCACCTCGGTAAACTTGGTCGCCTCCACCTTGACAAACGGCGCGTCGACGAGCTTGGCAAGCCGCCGGGCAATCTCCGTCTTGCCCACGCCGGTCGGCCCCATCATGATGATATTCTTCGGGGTGATCTCCTCGCGCAGTTCCGGCGACAGGCAGCTGCGGCGGTAACGGTTGCGCAGCGCCACAGCCACGGCCCGTTTTGCGCGATCCTGCCCGACGATATATCTGTCGAGCGCCTCCACGATCTCCCGCGGCGTAAGCATGTTCATGCCTCCACCTCCTCGACAACGAGATTGCCGTTGGTATAAATACAGATATCGCCCGCAATCCTGAGGGACCGCTCGGCGATCTCCCGTGCGGACAAGTCCGTGTTCTGGCGAAGCGCCTTGGCGGCGGCCAACGCGTACATGCCGCCGGAACCGATGGCGGCAATGCCGTCATCCGGATCGATGACCTCGCCGGTGCCGGAGAGAATCAGCAGCTCCCTGCCGTCCGTGGCGATGAGGAGCGCCTCGAGCTTGTGCATGATCTTGTCGCTGCGCCAGTCCTGTGCGAGCGAAACCGCCGCGCGCGTGAGCGCCCCGCTGTACTGCTCCAGCTTCTGCTCAAACCGTTCGCAGAGCGAAAAGGCGTCCGCCACGGTGCCGGCAAACCCGACCACGACCCGGTCGTGGTAAATGCGGCGCACCTTGCGCGCATGCGCCTTCATGACGTTCGCGTTGTTCATCGTTACCTGTCCGTCGCCTGCCACGGCACAGCGGCCGTCCTTGCGCACGGCGAGGATTGTCGTTCCGCGAAGCTCCATTCGATGTCGACCCTCCAATATCCTCGGTCATTTTTCCTATTCTAACATAAAACCGGGCGAAAATCGCCCGGTTTACAAAGACGTTTTCAATTCTTTTACGATTTGGAGGGCGCGCTGCGCCATCGCCAGATATCGTTCGCGCTTGCCGCGCGGCGGCGACGGCAACGGTTCCATAATGCCGAACGTCACGTTCATCGGCTGGAAATCGCCGCCCGCATAGCCGGAGACATAGTGCGCAAGGGCCCCGATGGCCGTCGTGCGCGGCACGTCCACAGGCGGCAGACCAAGTCGCTGACGCGCCAGCGCCGCGCCGGCGAGCAGCCCGCTCGCGGCCGACTCCACATACCCCTCCACGCCCGTAATCTGCCCCGCAAAGTACAGGCCGGGATGCGCCAGCATCTGATAGCGGCTGTCGAGCAGGCTGGGGCTGGGCAGGAACGTGTTGCGGTGCATCACGCCATAGCGCACATACTCGGCGTTTGCAAGGCCGGGGATCATGCCGAACACACGGCGCTGCTCGGAAAATTTCAAATTGGTCTGGAATCCGACGATATTCCACAGCGTGCCGGCGGCATCGTCCTGCCGCAACTGTACCACGGCAAACGGGCGACGCCCGTCGCGCAGGAGCCCCACCGGTTTCATCGGTCCGTAGGCAAGTGTCAGCTCGCCGCGCCTTGCCATGGCCTCCACGGGCATGCAGCCCTCGAATACCCGCGGCGTTTCAAACGTGTGCAACGGCACGGTCTGTGCGCTCACAAGCGCGCGGTAGAACGCAAAATACTCCTCCCGCGTCATCGGGCAGTTGAGATAATCGGCCCCGCGGTCGTACCGCGAAGCGCGAAACGCGACGGTATGGTCGATGGAATCGTACGTGACGACCGGGGCGGCCGCATCATAAAAATGAAGCCCGCCGCCCACCAGCGCGGCAATGCGCGAGGAAAGCGCCTCCGATGTGAGCGGCCCGGTGGCGATGATCGCGGGCGGCTTCGGCAGTTCGGTGATCTCGCCCGTGTGGACGGTGATGCGCGGGTTTTCCAGGATGGCCTGCGTCACCATGCGGGAAAAGCCCTCCCGATCCACCGCAAGCGCGCCGCCCGCGGGCACGCGCGTCGCATCCGCACAGCGCAGGATCAGCGAGTCGAGCGCGCGCATCTCCTCCTTGAGCAGCCCCACCGCATTCTCCAGCCGGTCGGAGCGCAGGGAGTTGGAGCAGACGAGTTCGGCAAACCCGTCGCCGCGATGCGCGGGCGTGCGCTTCTCCGGCTTCATCTCATACAGATCGACGCAAATGCCGTGGCGGGCCAAACGGTCGGCCGCCTCGCAGCCGGCCAGGCCCGCGCCGACGACGGCGACGCGCGGCGCGTCACTCATCCTGTTTCTCCCGTCTGCCGCGCCGGATAAAATCGCACGCGCGGTTCATGCAGGCGATATACGTGCCGTTGCGTCCGACGCGCTGCACGAGCAGCGATCCGCACTTGGGGCAGTGCTCGTTGATGGGCTTGTCCCACGACACGAAATCGCACTCCGGATATCGCTCGCAGCCATAGAACGCGCGTTTGGCCCCCTTCTTGCTCCTGCGCTTGATGAGCGCCGCGCCGCATTTGGGGCATGGCACGTCGAGCTTTTCCACGATTGGCTTGGTATTCCTGCAGGCCGGATAGTTGGGACAGGCAAGAAACTCGCCGTAGCGCCCCAGCTTGTACACCATCATGGCGCCACATTTATCACACGGCACGTCGGAAACGCGGTCCGGCAGGCGCACGGCTTCGCGCTCGAGCGCCTCGGAAACGCTTTTCTCGAACGGGCCATAAAAGCGGGAGAGCATGTTCGTCCACTCGACCTCGCCCTCCTCCACGCCGTCGAGCTGCTGCTCCATGCCGGCGGTGAAGGAGATGTCCACGATGTTCGGGAAGTTCCTGCACATCCAGTCGTTCACGATCACGCCCAGCTCCGTCGGGTGCAGCAGTTTCTTTTCGCGCGCGATATAACCCCGATCGATGATCGTGGAGATCGTGGGCGCATAGGTGCTTGGACGGCCGATGCCCTTCTCCTCAAGCGTTTTGACAAGCGTGGCCTCGGTATACCGCGGCGGCGGCTGCGTAAACCGCTGCTCGCTCTCCGCCCTGATCTGCCGGAACGCATCGCCCTCGGCGATGGGCGGCAGCGCGACCTCCTTTTCCGGCACGTCGTCCCGCCCCTCGGTATACACCGCGGTGAAGCCGTCGAACAGTACGCGCGACCCGTTCGCCTTGAACGTACAGCCGTTGACGTCGAACGTGACGGCCGTGGTCGCCAGGTGCGCCTCCGCCATCTGGCTGGCAAGAAAGCGCTCGTAGACGAGTTTATACAGCCGATACTGGTCGCTCGAGAGATACGCCTTCAGCTCGGCCGGCGTATTCCCGATATCGGTCGGCCGAATGGCCTCGTGCGCATCCTGCGCGCCGGAACGGCCGCGGTATACGTTCGGCTTGGCCGGCAGATACGCCTTGCCGTAGCGCGCCTCGATGTGGGCAAGCGCCGCCCGCTGCGCCTCGTCCGCCACGCGCACCGAATCGGTACGGATATAGGAGATGAGGCCGACCGGGCCGCGATTGCCGATGTCGACGCCCTCATAGAGCTGCTGGGCGACCACCATCGTCCGCTTGGTCGTAAAGTTCAGCTTGCGCGCCGCCTCCTGTTGCAGGCTGCTCGTGGTGAACGGCGGCGCCGCGTGGCGGGTCTTCTCGCTTTCCCTGACCTCGACGGCGGTAAAGGGCCTGTCCTGGATGCGCGCAAGCACGGCCTGCGTGTCCGCCTCCGTGCGCAACTCGCGCTTCTTGCCGTTTTCGCCAAAATAGCGCGCCTCAAAGGTCTTCTTTCCATCGCCCGTGCCAAGCGTGGCGGTGACAAGCCAGTATTCCTCCGGCTCGAACGCCTCGATCTCGCGCTCCCGATCGCAGATGATGCGCACCGCGACCGACTGCACCCGGCCGCCGGAGAGGCCCTTGCGGACCTTTTTCCAGAGCACCTCGCTGATCTCGTAGCCCACCAGCCGGTCGAGCACACGGCGCGCCTGCTGGGCGTTGACCAGCCGCATGTCGATGGGGCGCACGTTGCGGATGGAGTTCTTCACCGCGCTGGATGTGATCTCGTTGAACACGATGCGGCACTTGCTCGTCTCATCGAGCTTGAGCACATGCGCCAGATGCCACGAAATGGCCTCGCCCTCGCGGTCAGGGTCGGTGGCAAGATAGATTTTCGACGCGCTCTTGGCTTCCTTTCTGATGCGCTCAAGCACATCGCCGCGGCCGCGCAGCGTGATGTACCGCGGTGCAAAATCATGCGCGGTATCCACGCCGAGCTGGCTCTTGGGCAGGTCGCGCACATGTCCGTTGGACGCGACCACCCGGTACCGGCTGCCCAGAAATTTCCCTATCGTTTTCGCCTTTGCGGGCGACTCCACAATGACAAGCGCATCCGCCATGCCAGACGTCCCTCCCAACGTTCAATCCTCCGTCAACGCGACGTTCAACGCGTCCAACGCGTACAACCGCCCGGACAGCGGCTTAATTATTCCCGAAAACTGCAATCCTGTCAAGAGCGAGTTTAACTCGCCCACCGGAATCGACAATTCCTCCGCCAGATCGTCAAAGCTGCGCTCGCCGCGCGCAAGCGCATCGCACACCGCCCGTTCCCCCGCCTGCAGCGAAGAACGGGGAATGCGCTTGACGCCATGCGCAAACGCATCGTATTCGTCCGCAAGCTCGAATTCCTCCAGTACATCCCCGACGCAGAACACGGGCTTGGCCTCGCCGCGCTGAATCATGCGGTTGGCGCCCACGCTCTGCAGATCCGTAATGCGGCCCGGCACGGCGAACACCTCCCGTCCCTGGTCGAGCGCATATCCGGCGGTGATCGACGTGCCGCTGCGCTCCCCGGCCTCCACGACGAGCACGCCGCGCGCCATGCCGCTGATGATGCGGTTGCGGATGGGGAAATTTTCCCTGAGCGGTCGCGTGCCGGGCAAAAACTCCGTTACCACCGCGCCGCGCGCGGCAATCTGTTCGTACAGTTCGCGGTGGGAGGCCGGATATACCACGTCAATGCCGGAGCCGAGCACGGCGACCGTCGGATACGGAGATTCCTCGCAACCGAGCGCACCGCGCGCCGCGCATCCGTCGATGCCCTCCGCCATGCCGGATATGATGGTGCCGCCCGCCGCCGCCAGTTCGCGTGCGAAGAGCTGCGCCACATCGCGTCCATACTGCGTGCACCGGCGCGAACCGACGACGGCCAACGGCAGGCGCATATCGCCCCGCAGCCGGCCGCGGTAAAACAGCAGGGGCGGCGCATCCGAAATCTCTCTGAGCAGCGCCGGATAATCCTCGTCGTCCAGCAGGCAGACGCCCACGCCGTGCTGGGCGAGCCATGCCTCATACCGGTCGAGAAAGCCGTCCTGCGCCGCGCGCAGCAGGCGCTCGGCCACGGGTTCCGGCAGAGCGGATATGGCGGCGCGCGAAGCGTGTGCAGCCAGGCGGTATGCCTCCGAAAGCTCCGGCAGCCGAGCGGCCGTCTGCCGGAACTGCCGTGCGCTGCCCGATACGCCGTAATGCAGCCAGAGCCACAGCCGGCGGCGTTCCTCCGTTGCACAAGCGGCGGTGCTCATCGCACGTTCATGTCGAGGCTCCTGTACTGGATCGCCTCGGCGTAATGCCGTTCCAAAATGGCCTCGCTCCCCTCGAGATCCGCAATCGTGCGCGCGACCTTCAGAATGCGCTGATAGGCGCGCGCGGACAGGCGCAACTGGGCAAACGCCTGCCGGAGCAGCCGCTCCGACGCACCCTGCGGCGAACAATAGGCGCGCACCTGTTGTGTGTTCATCTGCGCGTTACAAAGAATGCCCTCTTCGTCAAACCGGGCGCGCTGGCGTGCCCGCGCGGCGTTCACACGCGCGCGCACGGCGCTCGACGGCTCGCCCCTGGCGCGGTCGGACAGCTCACGATACCCCACCTCCGGCATCTCGATATGGATATCGATGCGGTCCAGCAGCGGGCCGGACACGCGCGCCCGGTAGCGCTGGATCTGAGCCGCCGTACAGCGGCACGGCTGCGTGCGCGAACCCGCGTTGCCGCAGGGGCAGGGGTTCATCGCCGCAACGAGCATGAACTCCGCCGGGTAGGTGACCGTAGCGGCGATGCGGCTGACGGTCACCGTCCCATCCTCAAGCGGCTGGCGCAGCGCCTCCAGCACGTCCCGCTGAAACTCCGGCAGCTCGTCAAGAAACAGCACGCCGAGATGCGCAAGGCTGATCTCGCCCGGCATCGCGCGCGTGCCGCCGCCCACGAGCGCCGGCGCCGAAGCGCCGTGATGCGGCGCGCGGAACGGCCGCTCCATGACCACGCCCTTCCCCGCCGTCAGCCCGGACACGGAGTGGATCTTCGTAATCTCGAGCGCCTCGCCGAGCGTCAGTTCCGGCAGGATGGAGGGAATGCTGCGCGCGAGCATGGTTTTGCCGGAACCCGGCGTACCGATCATGAGCATGTTGTGCCCGCCCGCCACGGCGATCTCCGCCGCGCGCTTTGCGCCCTGCTGGCCCTTGATTTCCGAAAAATCCGAACCATAGGTCAGCTCTGCGGCGCTCCAGGTGCGCACCGGGCATGGCTCGATGCGCTGCACGCCGCGCAGATGCGCCACCAGCTCGCCGAGCGAACCGACCGGCAGCACCTCCAGATCCGACAGATACGCCACCTCCGCCGCGTTGCCCGCCGGCACCGCGATCGTACGGCAGCCGCCGCCATACGCGCTGAGCGCCATCGGGAGCACGCCGGCAACCGGGCGCACCGTCCCATCGAGCGCAAGCTCGCCAAGAATGACAAGCCCGTCGGCAGCGCCGGGCGGGATCTGTCCGGAGGCGGCCAGCAGCGCGACGGCGATGGGCAGATCGTACACGGCGCCCTCCTTGCGCATGCCGGCGGGCGCAAGGCTGATCGTGATATGCGCGGTGGGAAAGCTGAAGCCGGAATTGCGCACGGCGGCGCGCACGCGCTCGCGCGATTCGCGCACGGCGGCGTCCGGCAACCCGACCGTGTCATAAGCCGGCAGTCCGCCGGAAAGATCCGCCTCCACCGTCACCGGAAAGCCGGCGACGCCGCAAAGGCCATGGCTCGTCACGCTTGCAAGCACCGGTCACGCCCTCCCTTCCCCGCCGGCACTGCGGAACACAAACAGGCGGTTCCCGATAAAATTGACCACGATCGCCACGGGTGTGGCGATGAGTTTGCAGACCGTATCGCCCTTGACAAATGAGGCAAGGAACGCCGGTATCCACGAAGCGACCCAGGCATCCGAAATGGCCAGCACGTTGCGGCAGAACCAGATGGCCGCAAGCGACACGCCAAGCGACACAAGGTTGACCAGCAGGAACGTGACGACCTCCCGCGCGCTGCGCGTGCGCGTATCCCGAAACGTCCAACTGCTGTTCCAAAGATAGCTGTTGGCCACGCCGCAACAGTATCCGACGATCTGCGCCAGATATGTCCAGCCCACCAGCAGGTTGAACGCCTGGAACACGAGGAAATCGACCAGCGTGTTGAACACGCCCACCACGGCGAACTTGATGAACTGCACGGCCGTGCTCCTGGCGCCGTCCTGCGCCGGTTCATGCGCCATACATCAGCCCCCCTCCCGGCAGGCACTTGATGATCTTCGCCCACCATGCGGGGATCGGAAGCCCCGACAGCCCCGGATACAGCAGAACGAACAGCGCCGCCGCCACGCCGAGCCAGATCCATTTCACCCTGCCGAGCCGCGGATACCGCTCCTCCAGCCGCTCGAGCAGATATACCGCCGCCATGAGAATAAACGGTACCGTGGTAAAGAAATGATAGATGAACGTGCATCGCGGCACGAGCACCCACGGCAGATAGTTCGCCAGTATGCCGACGCAGATGATCTGCAACGCCCGGTCCGGCCGGATGCGGCGGGTAACGCGCAGCCCGAGCAGGATCGGCGCCGCGACCGCCCCCACCCACCAGACGGCCGGGTTGCCGGAGGCCGTCAACGTGGAGACGGTGCCGGCGGCGCTATCGTTACCGGAGTAGTACCACATGGGGCGCAGCGTGAACGGCCACTGCCACCAGGCGGACTGGTACGGATGCGTGGCCGTCAGGCCGCTGTGATAATCGTACATGAACTCCTGATAGCGCCAGAGCGTGGAGAACGCCTCCCGCAATCCATACCCCTGCGTCGAGCCGGCCTCGTAGATATAGTACGGCAGATAGGCGCAAAAATAGATGGTAAACGGGATGAGCAGGAAAAACAGGCAGCACCAGAGCAACGTGAACAGCACGTTTCGCCAGTAACCCATGGCCAACTGGCGCTCCCGCTCCGAACCGCAGAGCAACCGCCCGCGCTCCCGGTAGCGGGCGATCAGCGAACCGAAGAACAGCACCGCCAGCCCGCCGCCGGCATAGATGCACGTCCACTTGCTCGCCGCGCCGAGACCGAAGAACAGGCCGGAGAGCGCAAGCGGCCGGAGGGTCCTCTTCCATCCATCCGCATAGAAGTTCATCGTGATGTATTCGTACATGAAGTAATACATCAGCAGAATGAAGAACACGGCGTACACGTCGATGGTGGCGATGCGCGTCTGCGTAAAGTGCATGAAATCGACCGCAAACAGCGCCGTGCACAGGAACGCATAGGTGGTCTTCCTGAACAGCCGCTTGCCGAACAGGTACAGCACCGGCAGCATCGCCACGCCCACAAGCGCGCCCATGATGCGCCAGCCGAATGGATTCATCCCGAAAATCGCTATGCCGATGGAGATGATGAGCTTGCCCAGCGGCGGATGCGAGTTCTCATACGGGGCAAGGTTGTGCAGGTGTTCGTAAGCCGTGCGCGCATGATACAGCTCGTCGAAATACATGCCGTTGAAATACGACGGCGATTCCGGTACGGTATCCTGCTCGTCGAGCAGCGCCGCCTGCGTGCCGACGGGGTCCACCACGCGCGCCTCAATCAGTTCGCCCGCTTCGTCAAAGAAGGCGATCTCATTGATGTTCAGGCTGTTGCCCACGCATTGCAGCGTGAGCGTACGCGCGGTAAAGCCCGTTTCCACGCGTTGCCAGCGGAACATGTTGTCATAGAGCTGCTCATACTGCTCCTCATGTCCGTCGTCGGCGCGCAGCAGCATGAGCCCATCGTTCTGAATATTGCCATATACCCAGTATTCGCTGACGGTCGTTTCCTCCGCAAACGCGATGGTGACGATCTCGCCGGTAGACTGCGGCGTCCAATTCGTTTCCGGCGCCGAGAGCGTCCCGAGGTTCACAAGCGAAACCGCGCCGTACAGCAGCGTCACCGCCAGCATAAGGATCGTATCGCGCCGGGTGAGATGCAGGCGGTTGTCCGTCGGCTCCAGAGGCTGCATCGGTTCCGGCTGCTCAAAAACGGGCTGCCAGCCGCCCGCCGCAGCGCCGCGAGCCGCCGCCGGAACCGGTCCGTGAATGTTACCGCGCACGAGGATGTCGATCGAGATCCAGACCAGATACAGACAGGCGAGCACCATCATCGCAGAGCCAAAACGCGTGAGCGCGTCGTAGGCAGCCCCGCGCAACTCCATCCGGTTGATGATGTAGATTGCACCCAGCAGGTTGATCAGCAGCGGCACCGTGACCGCCCCGAAGGCGATGAGAAGCCGGCGGTCCCGCTCATACAGATAGGCCATGAGCAGCAGCAGCAGAGCGGGGAACAGATACCGCTCGTGCATGTAATGGCCGAACGTGAAGATGACCATAAGCATACATGCCGCCGCCAGATACAGCGCCCCCTCCCGCCGCTTGCATGCGCGCAGCGCCGAGAGCGTCAGCCGCTCTTCGCCCGCCGGCAGCACAAGGAACGAGCGCAGGAACAGGAACGCGCCGAGCAGCACCGCGGCCCCGATAAAGACGGGCCCCAGAATGGAATACGGCACGCCCAGCACGGGGCTCTCCACCGGCGCCCAGTTGAGCCCGAGCAGTGCCGGGAAGTTGTACGCCTCAATGGTCGCATACGGGTAGGAGCTGATCGTGTTCAGATAGCGGTCCACAAGATAGAACAGGTCCTGATCGCCCTTGAACGGCAACGAGCCGACGAACAGCACCAGCAGCGCCGCCAGTACCGCCAGCGCCGTGCGCAGCAGACGCTTCTTCCAGTCCGCGGAAACGACGATCAATGCCAGATATGCCACCGCCAGGATCGGGCCGAACATGAGCGCCTGCGGCTTGAACAGGATGGCAAGCCCGAACACCGCGCCCGCAAGGATCAGCCGATCCGCCCAGAGCAGATAGATCGCCCCGACAATGCCGAGCGTGAGCAGCGAGTCAATCTGCCCCCACGCGCCGGAGATAAACATGGCCGCCGGGTTAAAGGCGAGAACCGCGCACAGCACGAGCGCAAACGATTCGCGCATGCCCCGCCGGCGGGCAATGCGATACACCAGATAGGCCGATGCGAGATCCGCAATGGTCGCGGGCAGCTTGAACAGGAACACCATGCCCGCGCTGCCGTAGGACAGGTTCAGCACGCGGCACAGCCAGGAGATCGCGCCACACACATACATATAGCCCGGCGGATAGTCCGCAAATATGCCGGACGTATAGAAATTGGACATGCCGTTGGTCAGCACGGCGTTGCCCCAGGCCATGAAGCAGTTGATGTCGGTCGGGTGCCCGACAAAGATGAGCGACAGCAGCAGCCGCAGCGCGAATGCGCCCGCCATGACCGCGGCGAGGATGGGGATGGGCCGCGCGGGTTCCCGAATCGCTTCCGCCTCGTTGCGCAAGACGCGCCCATACAACAGGGCATAGAGTGCAAGCGTCAGCAGGCCGGTCAGCACGATGGCTGCGAACACAAGGTTGGACGGCGCCGCCGCATCCGTATCGGTGGCGCCGGACGCCACCGTGCCGGTCAGCGCAAGATCGATGATGGTGCCGGACGCCACCTCATCGCACGCATACAGCGAAACGTCCCGGAACCAGGCGACGCCGCTGCTCTCCATGCCGTAGCCGCCCAGCCGCAGCGCCACGCGCAGCGTCGTCTGTTCCGCACCGGTGCGCACATACAGCGTCAATTCCGTCCAGTCGGACGTGCCGACGGCGCTCTCGGAATAACAGTACGTGCCGTCAAGGTCGTAATTGTCGATCGACAGATTGGCGCCCTGCCCGCCGACAACCTCCTCCGTCCGCACGGCAGCGCGCAGGCGATACACGGTATCCGGCTCCACCGTCACGTCCTGACAGACGCGCGCGTCGTTGCCGGACGTGTTGTCCAGCCGAATGGCGGCGCCCGCCTCCGTCTCCTCCAGCCGCGCCTGGACGCCGGCCTCCTCGTATGCCTGCAGCGCCCATCCCACCGGCAACTCGAGCAGATCGGAGGCATCCGAAAAATCGCCGTTGTAGATGAGATCCTCCCCGGCAAGATGGTCGCCGTCCGCCAGCGCGGCGGCGGGCAACAGGCAGCATATGAGTAGGAACGCAAAAAACTTTCGCATACAACAACCTTCTTCTATCGGGTCTGCCGTGTCAGCAAATTTCTTCCAGACCAATATAGCATAGACAAAACGGATGCGCAATCAACCTGAAAAAGCGTTCACAATATGTTGAATCTTCCCCTCCGGCAGATAGACCTCCACCACATCGAAGCGCGCCGGGGCCATGCCGCAACGGCATTGTTGCAGATATGCCGCCGCGGCAAGCCGAAGATTGCGCTGCTTGTCCCGTCCGACCGCCATGGCCGGCGTGCCGAACGCCGTGTTCGTGCGGGTCTTCACCTCCACAAACACGAGGCAATCCCCGTCGCGCAGGATCAGGTCGATCTCGTGGCGCCCATGCCGGTAGTTGCGGCATACCAGGCGGTAGCCGCACCGCCGCAGATACCGCAGCGCCAGCCGTTCGCCACGCCGCCCCACCTCCGCCGCGCTCATAGGAACTTCCGGATGAACGAGCGCCGGTGCAGCGGGCAGGGGCCGTACGCGCGCAGCGCCGCGATATGCTCCGCCGTGCCGTACCCCTTGTTGCGCCGGAACCCGTAGGCGGGGTACAGCGCATCCTGCTCGATCATGTACCGGTCGCGTGAAACCTTGGCCAGGATGGACGCCGCCGCGATGGAATAGGACAGCGCATCCCCGTGCACGAGCGGATGCTGCCTTGCCGGCAGATTCAGTCCCGTCATGGCGTCGATCAGCACGTCCGTCACCGGCACGCCGATGGCGGCGAACGCCCGTTCAAACCCACGCCGGGTGGCCTCGAGGATGTTGATCTCGTCGATCACCTCCGGCTCCACCCACGAAAGCGACCAGGCGGAGGCGTGCGCCGCCAGCGCCGCAAACACGGACTCGCGGCGCTTTTCGGAAAGCTTTTTGGAGTCGTTCACATACGGTACAAGCGGCTCCGGCGGCATGACGGCGCAACAGACGACCACCGGCCCCGCCAGCGGGCCGCGCCCCACCTCGTCCATGCCGGCAAGCACGCAGCCGGGCCTGTCCCAAAAGACACGGTCGCGCGCGGATATGGCCAGCAGCCGTTCCGTTTCAGGTTGTCTCGGCATGGCTCTCCCCCTCCGGCGTTTCCAACGTGATGCGGCCAATGCGGCCGGCACGAAATTCATCCAGCACGACATGCGCCGCGCGCTCGATATCCGGTTCGCGCCCGGGCAGGAAAAACGAGCGGCACGCGCACACGGCGGGCAGAAGCGACTCCGCCGCCATCCCGGGCGCAAGGCCCGGATAACGGGCCGCGACCGCGGCCGGCTGCATGGCCAAAAGCTCCGCAAGCAACGATGCGGCAAGGGATTCGGTGTCCATGATCTCGTCGCGGATTGAGCCGAGATAGGCCAGGTGCCTTGCGTAACGCTGCACGGCCAGTTTCGGCCAGAGCAGGCCAGGCGTGTCCATCAGTTCGAGGTGCGGCGTGATGCGCACCCACTGCTTGCCGCGCGTGATCCCCGGCCTGTCCCCGACCTGCGCGCGCGCCTGTCCCGCAATGCGGTTGATAAACGTGGATTTGCCGACGTTGGGAATGCCCGCGACGAGCACGCGCACGACCTTGTTGACGCCCTTTTCGCGCATTTTGGCCACGCGCGGGGCGGCCGCCTGTTCGATCAGCGCAACGGCCTGTTTTTTCCCCGCGCCGGCCGTGGATACGACGGCCTCGGCCAGCAACCCCTGCGCGCGCAAATACGCGACCCACGCGCGGTTCGCCTCCGGGTCGGCAAGATCGCTCTTGTTGAGCAGGACAACGCGCGCCTTGCCTTGAAACAGGGCCGCAAAATCCGGGTTCCTTGTGGCCGCAGGCGCGCGTGCATCGACGAGCTCCACGACCACGTCGATGAGCTTCAGGTCTTCCTGTAATTGGCGCCGCGCACGGGCCATGTGGCCCGGATACCAGTTGATCGGTGCGGCGGTGCGCTCCGCCTCCCGTCCGTCAAGCTCCGTTGCCATACAAACCTTCCTTCCCGGCTGGCGGCCCCGAGGCGGCCCGCCTGGTGCTATTATACATGAGCCGCTCGCGCCCTGTAAAGCGGCCGAACCGCCAGGCGCGGCCCCGTGCGGCGCAAAAAGGCCCGGCACCCTGAGGCGCCGGGTCCTGCAAGCCGAAAGGCTTCGCTCACTTGTTCTTGTCCACGATGCGCTCGCGCACCTTGGCGGCCTTGCCCGCGCGATCGCGCAGGTAAAACAGCTTGGCGCGGCGCACGACGCCGTGACGCACCACCTCAACGCGCCCGATGCGGGGGCTGTGATACGGGAATGTCCTCTCGACGCCGATGCCGTACGAAATGCGGCGAACCGTAAACGACTTGCGCACGCCGCCGCCCTGAATCTTGATGACGACGCCCTCAAAGTTCTGAAGGCGCTCGCGGTTGCCCTCGACAACCTTGACGAACACGCGCACCGTGTCGCCCACCTGCAGCTCGGGCAGATCCGTACGGAGCTGTTCTTTCTCGAGCTCTCTAATGATGTCCGACATGAAAATGATCCTCCTCACAATACTGATGGGCGTTCATATCCAAAGCCGAACAGCGGACCGCCCACTGTCACGGGTGCGATTATACCACAAGGGTCACCCGAATGCAAGCCCTGATTTTCTGCGCCTCTCCGGTGTTTTTCAGGGCTTTTTTGCCTGTGCGCCGCCCGCCGTTCGGCCATGGGAGCCAAGCAGTTCCGGACGCATCGACTGCGTCTTTTGCAGCGCCTGTGCGCGCCGCCAGGCGGCGATGTTGGCATGGTGCCCGGAGAGCAGCACCTCCGGCACCGCCATGCCGCGAAACACGGCCGGGCGCGTATACTGCGGGTATTCGAGCAATCCCTCGCCCGCGTGCGACTCCTCCTCCGCGCTCTCGACGCTGCCGAGCACGCCCGGTACGAACCGGCTCACGCAGTCGATGAGCACCATTGCCGGCAGTTCGCCGCCGGTGAGCACATAGTCCCCGATGGAGAGCTCCTCGTCGATGACCGCCGACACGCGCTCGTCCACGCCCTCGTAGTGCCCGCACAGCAGGATGAGCCGCGGCTCGGCCGCCAGCTCCCGCGCCCGTTCCGGGGTGAGCAGGCGACCGCGCGGCGAAAGCAGGATGCGCCTGCCGGGGCGCGGGTCGAGCGCGCACACATGCGCCATGCAGTCGAAGATCGGCTGCGCCATCATCACGAGTCCGGCGCCGCCGCCAAACGGATAGTCGTCCGCCTTGTTGTGCCGGTTGTCGGTATAGGCCCGGATGTCGTGCAGAAAAAACTCCAGCAACCCGGCGTCCGCCGCACGGCCGAGCATGCTCGCGCCCAGCACGCCGCCGAACATCTCCGGAAAGAGCGTCAGCACGTCAATCCTCAAACAGCCCAACCTCCCTCAATACAGCCGCATCGAACACGATGCGCTTGTGCGCAACGTCCACCAGCGAGAGCACCCGCTTGAGCGCCGGCACCATGAGCCTGCCGTTCTCAATCTCGTACACGTCGTTGCTGCCGGTCTCCAGCACGTCGGTCACGCGTCCAAAACGCGCGCCCTCGGTATCGAAGGTTTCGCAGCCAATGAGATCCGCCACAAAATACGTATCCGGCGGCAGCGGGATCGCATGGGCCCGATCCACGCAGAGGTAGCGCCCGCGCAACGCCTCCGCCGCCTCGCAGGAATCGACCCCGCCGATGTGCAGCACAACCGCATTGGGCAGCAGCCGCACATGGGAAAGCGCGACGGGGCGATAGCCCCCGCCCCGCTCCTCCAGATACGCTTCCTGCATGCCGCGAAACCGCTCCGGCACATCCGTCGTCGGGATGAGCTTCACGTCGCCGCGCACGCCATGCGCGCGCACAACCTGCCCAATGCGCAGATATTGCTCGCTGTTCAAACGATCTCCACCATGTACTTGCCGTTGTCCCGTGCGGACGCCGCCTTGACAACCGTGCGGATGGCCTTGGCAATGCGTCCCTGTTTGCCGATGACCTTGCCCATATCGCCGGGCGCGACGTGGAGCTCGATCACGGTGCAATCGCCGTCCTGCTTGGTTTCGACCTGCACCGCATCCGGATCGTCCACGAGGCTTTTTGCGATAAACCTGACCAGTTCGTCCATTCTATGGTTCCTCAGTCAAGCGCGCCGCTCTTCTTGAGCAGAGCCCGGACGGTATCGGTCGGCTGCGCGCCGTTCTTGATCCAGTGCGTCGCGCGCTCGTTGTTCACCTTGAGTTCCGCCGGATCGGTCAGCGGGTTGTAATAGCCGAGCTCCTCCAAAAACGCGCCGTCGCGCGGGGCACGGGAATCCGCCACGATGATGCGGTAAAAAGGAGCCTTCTTTGCGCCCATTCTGCGCAGTCTGATCTTCAACATTGTGCTTTTTCCTCCAACTGGTTGTGATGGTGTCTATTTCGAAAACGGCGTCGCCGTTATTCGCGCCTAAAAGCCGAACGGAAAACCGCCACGGCGTCCACGCTTGAAGCGCCCGCCCGCCATCTGCTTCATAAGCTTGCGTGAAGCGGCGAACTGGTTCATCAGCCGGTTGACCTCCTGCACGCTCGTCCCACTGCCGCGCGCAATGCGCCGGCGGCGGCTGGCGTTGAGAATGTCGGGATTGGCGCGCTCCCGCTTCGTCATGGAACAGATGATGGCCCGCGTGCGCGCCATGGCCTTCTCATCCACCTGCAGGTTGCCAAGCTGCCCGGCGCTCACCCCCGGCAACATGGCCAGAATATCCTGCATGGAGCCCATGTTTTTGAGCTGGTCAAGCTGCTCCAGAAAATCGTCCAGCGTGAAGGCGTCCGTTCGGAGTTTGTTGAGCTGTTCGACCGCCTTCTTCTCGTCAAACGCGGTCTGCGCCTTCTCGATGAGCGACAGCACATCGCCCATGCCGAGGATGCGCGAGGCCATGCGGTCCGGGTGAAAGGTCTCCAGATCGCCGAGCTTTTCGCCCACGCCGGCGAGCTTGATGGGCTTGCCGGTCACCGCCCGCACCGACAGCGCCGCGCCGCCGCGGGTATCGCCGTCGAGCTTGGTGAGCACCACGCCGCTGAGCTCCACGGTCTCGTTGAAGGTCCTGGCGACGTTCACCGCGTCCTGGCCGGTCATGGCGTCCACGACCAGCAGGACCTCGCTGGGGTTCACTGCGTTGCGGATGCGCCCCAGCTCGTCCATCATGTCCGCATCGATGTGCAGCCGGCCCGCCGTATCGATGATCAGCACGTCGCAAAAGTCGTGCCGCGCCTTCTCCACGGCCAGTCGTGCCGTCTCCACCGGATCGGCCTGCCCCCGTTCAAACACGGGTACGCCCGCCTGCGCGCCCACAATCCGCAGCTGGTCGATCGCCGCCGGGCGATAGATGTCGCAAGCGGCGAGCATGGGCGTTTTGCCGTACTGCTTTTTGAGCATCAGCGCCAGCTTGCCGCACATGGTCGTCTTCCCGGCGCCCTGCAAGCCGGCCATCAGAAAGACCGCCGGCTTCACGCTGCCAAACTCGAGCCGCGCGCTGCCGCCGCCCATGAGCTTTGTCAGCTCCTCGTTCACGATCTTGATCACCTGCTGCCCCGGCGTGAGGCTCTCAAGCACCTCCGCCCCGACAGCCCGATCGGTCACCGTCTTCACAAAGTCCTTGACGACGAGAAAGTTGACATCCGCCTCGAGCAGCGCAAGTCGGATTTCGCGCATCGCGTCGCGCACGTCCTTCTCGCTCAGCTTGCCGCGGCCGGTGAGCTTTTTGAATACGCCCTGCAGTTTTGCCGAAATGCCCTCAAACGCCATCGTCGTCCTCCAGTATTGCGGCCGCCCGCCGCAGTCCCTCCAGCAGCGCCGCGCGCTGCGCCATATCCGCCGGCAATGTGTCTGCAACGCCGCGCAGGGCGCGAAGCTGCGCCTCGAGCCGCTGCGTGAGGCGCAACAGCCCCAGCTTCTGCTCCATCGCGCGCAACTGCCGTTCCGCGCGGACGATCCCGTCCCGCACGCCCTGCCGGGAGATGCCCTCGCGCTCGGCGATTTCGCCAAGGGAGAGGTTTTCGTTGGCATAGGCGTCCACCAGCGCGCGTTGCCGCCCGGTAAGAAGCGCGCCGTAAAAGTCCAGCAGGCGCCCCAGTTCGATCACACGGTCCATTGCGGCCTCCCTGTAAAGGTAAATGCCTTTACACTTAGGATATTATAAGGGTTTCGCCGCAAATGTCAAGCGGAAACCGCATATTTGCCGCAAACGGCGGAAAGAAGCCGCCCCAAACCGCACGCCGGCCATGAAAACGGCGTGGCGGCAACCCCCGCCACGCCGTCCGGATGGACGATCGTTCAAAACAGAGCGGCGGCAAACGCATCCGGGTCGAACGGGCGCAGATCGTCGATCTGTTCGCCCACGCCCACGAAGCGCACCGGCAGGCCGAGCGCATCGGCAACCGCCACAACCACGCCGCCCTTGGCCGTGCCGTCAAGTTTGGTAAGGATCACGCCGGTCAGCCCCGCCGCCTCCGCAAAGCCGCGCGCCTGCGCGACGGCGTTCTGCCCCGTGGTCGCGTCGAGCACGAGCAGCGTTTCACACGGCACGTCCGGCAGCTCGCGGCCGATGACGCGGCGCATCTTGGCCAGCTCGTTCATCAGGTTGGACCGGTTGTGCAGACGCCCCGCCGTATCGCAGATGAGCAGGTCGCACCCCTTTGCCCGGCCGGAGGCGATTGCGTCGAACACGACGGCGGAGGGGTCCGCCCCTTCTCCATGGCGCACCATCGGCACATCCGCGCGGCGCGCCCACTCGCCGAGCTGTTCGGCGGCGGCGGCCCGGAACGTATCGCCTGCGGCGAGCATGGGGCGGCGCCCCTGCTCCCGGTAGCAATGCGCGATCTTGCCAATGGACGTCGTCTTGCCCACGCCGTTGACCCCCACGATGAGCAACGCCGCAGGCCCGGCATCCGCGGCAAACGGCGCCGCCGGGCGGACGGCGTCTGCCACGAGCCGGATGAGCGCTTCGCGCGCGGCGGGGCGTTCAACGATGTGCGCCTCCTTCACCAGCCCGCGCAGCGCGTCGAGCAGTTTTTCGGCCGTGTCCATGCCCATGTCGGCAAGGATCATGCCCTCCTCCAGCTCCTCAAAGAACGCCTCGTTCACGCGCTCGTCCGCGCGGAACAGGCCGGAAAATACGCCCTCGCGCGTGCGGCCCAGGCCCGCGCGCAGTTTCTCAAAAAACGACTTTTTTCCCTGCTCCATGTCTTCCTCCGCCGCCAGACCGGCGGTCCGTTCCGTTTGCCCGTTCAGCCGGCTGCCTCGCCGAAGCGCGCGGAGACGATCTTGCTGACGCCGCGCTCCTCCATCGAGACCCCATAGAGCGAATCGCAAACCTCCATGCTCCCCTTGCGGTGCGTGATGAGGATGAACTGCGTTTCGCCGGAATACGATTTGAGATACTCCGCAAACCGCGAAACGTTGACCTCGTCGAGCGAGGACTCGATCTCGTCAAGAATACAGAAGGCGGGCGGTTTGAGTTGCAGCATCGCAAACAGCAGCGCAATGGTCGTCAGCGCCCGCTCGCCGCCGGACAGGAGCGAGAGCAACTGCAGCTTCTTGCCCGGCGGCTGCGCGATGATGTCGATGTCGCAGCCGAGCACGTCGCTGCGGTCCGCAAGGCGCAGCTCCGCATGGCCGCCGCCGAACAGCTCGGCAAACACGCGCCCGAAATTCTCCTGAATGGCGTTGAACTGCCGCTCAAACTCGTTCTGCATGGTCCCGGTCAACTCCGCGATGAGCGTTTCCAGATCCTCCTTGGCATGGCGCAGATCCGCGCACTGGCCCGAGAGCGCCTCGTGCCGCTCGGATACAGCGCGATAGTCCTCAATGGAGGAAAGGTTCACATCGCCCATCTCGCGCAACTCCTCCCGGATCGCACGCACGCGCGCGCCGGCAGGGCCGACGGCGATCTCGTGTTGCAGGGGAAGCGCGTTTTCATAGGTGAGCTCATACTCCTCCCAGATGCGGTCCTGCATGGCGGCAAGCTCCATCTCGCTGCGGCTCTTCTGCAGCTCCTGCCGGTGCCTGCGCTCACCCACATCGCGCAACGATTCGAGCGCCTGCTCGCGCCGCTGCCGGAGCTCGGAGAGCGACTCGGCGCAGGCCGCGCGCTCCTCCTCCAGCCTGCGCTGGGCTTCCTTCTGTTCGCCCGTTTCCCGCTGCTCCCGCTGCACGCTCCGCTGCATCGCGGCCAGGCGCTCCTCCATCTCCCGGAGCTGCCCGTCCGCGCGGGCAATCGCCCCATCATGCCGCTCGATCTCGCGGCAGGCATCCCCGTGTTCGGCGGTCAGGCGCCGCCGCTCCGCTTCCACGGCGTCCTGCTCCTTCTGCAGCGCCACCAGCCGCACCTTCTGGGCGGTCAGTTCCTGCGAAGCCGCCTCGCGCGCGGCGCGCTTCTGCGTCAGCGCCGCCTGCGCGCGCTGCACATCCTCGCGGGACGCCGCATTGCCGGATTCGATATCGTGCTGCAGCGCCGTCGCTTCCTCGCGCTGGCGGCCGATATCCGCAAGGTTCTCCACAAGCTGCTGCAACTCCAGCTCCAGCCGGTCGCCCTGCTCGCCGCTGCGCTCGCAATCGCGCGCTATGATATCCAGTTTTTCGCTCTGCCGCGTAAGCGCCAGCTCCCGCTCGTGCAGTTCCGTGCGGAACGCCTCCGCCTGCATCTCCGCAAGCAGCATTTCCCTGCCCAGCGCATCTGCCGATGCGGCGAGCGCCTTGAGCTGCTTCTCCTTCTCGGACAGCGTCTGTTGCAACTCCTTGAGTTCCCGCTCGCGCCCGAGCAGGGACAGGGTGCGCTTCTGCCGGCTGCCGCCGCTCATGGCGCCGCCGGTGCTGATGATGTCGCCCTCCAGCGTGGCGATATGAACTGCGCCGCCGGTCCGCTTCTTGAGCGCAATGCCCGCCGCAAGATCCTCCACGATGGCCGTCCGGCCCAGCAGGTATTCCAGCACCGGGCGCATGGGGGCGTCGCAATCGACCAGTTCCGATGCAAGCCCCAGGCAGCCCTCCGCATGCAACTGCGCGCGCTCGCGCTCGCCCAGCGGCGTGCTGTGCAGCAGCGCCACCGGCAACAGCGTGGCGCGCCCGTAATCCTTGCGGCGCAGGTATTCGATCACATAGCGCGCATCCTCCGCCGTCGGGGTAACGATGTTCTGCAGGGAGGACCCGAGCGCCATCGTCACCGCCGTTTCAAAACGCTTCGGCACCCGGATGAGTTCCGCAACCACGCCGATGATGGATGCGGCAAGGCGGTCGTCGCGCGCCGCATCGTCCATGATGTTGCGGATGCTCGCATAATATCCCTCGCGCGAACGCACCATCTCCTGCAGCAGGCGCAGCCGCGAGCGCACGCTGCCCAGCTCCTGCTCCAGCGCATGCCGGGCCTCCACCGTTTCGGCGTGCCGGCCGGCCAGCGACGCACGGTTCTGCTGCGCCTCGTCGAGATGTGCCGCCGCTTCGTCGCGCGCGGCGGTCAACGCGGCAAGCGCATCCTGCGCCTCCCTTCGCTCGGCCTCCAGCGCGTCGGCCTCGTCCGTCCGCTCCTGCTGGCGCTTGCGGATCTCCTCCATGCGCTCGGCAAGGGCGGCGGCCATCGCGTCAAAGCGGGACAGACCGCTCTTGGCGTCGGCCAGGCGGTTCATCGCCTCCATGATCGCATTCTTCTGCTCCTCGAGCGCGCGTTCGGCTTCGGCAAGCGCCGCATCCTGCGCGGCAAGCGCGGCCTCCGCTGCCGCCACATCGCGCGCAAGCTGCGCATGGGCGGCGGCCGCCGCCTCATCGGACGACATGCCGGCAAGCGTCGCCGCCAGCTCGTCCCGCCGGGCCGTCATCTCGTCCCGCGCGCGCGCCGCCCCCTCGCGCTCGGCCTGCATGTGTTCGCGGCGCTCCAGCAGCACGTTGTATTCGCCCACGTGCGCTTCCACGCCGGAAAGCGCGGCGATGAGCGCGTTCTGCTGCTGCATGAGCGCGGCGTCCATCTCCGACAAACGCTGCTCGAGCGCAGCCGTCTCCTCCTGCAATTCGTCGGAGAGCGCCTCGTCGCGCGCCTGTTCCGCCGACAGGGCCGCCAGCGTTTCGCCAAGCGCGGCAAGGCGCTCCTGCGCGCGCGAATACTGGTGCAGGAACAGGTTGATCTCAAGGTCGCGCAGCTCGTCCCGCAGCTTCAGGTAAGCCCGCGCGGCGGCGCTCTGCTGCTCAAGCGGCGCAAGCCGGTCGGTCAGTTCCGACAGGATGTCCTCCAGCCGCTCCAGATTCTTCTCCGTATGCTCGAGCTTGCGGACCGCCTCCTCCTTGCGCACGCGATAGCGCATGACGCCGGCCGCCTCCTCGAGCGCGGCGCGCCGCTCGTTCGATTTGTTGGACAGGATCTCATCCACGCGTCCCTGCCCGATGATGGAATATCCGTCCCGGCCAACGCCGGTGTCCCGGAACAGCTCGACGATATCCTTCAGCCGGCAGGCGTTGCGGTTGATGCAGTACTCGCTCTCGCCGCTGCGGTACACGCGGCGCGTGACGGCCACCTCGGCATACGGCACGTTGAGCTTGCCGTCGCCGTTGTCGAACGTAAGCGTCACCTCGCAAAACGCCTGCGCACGGCGCTGCTGCGTGCCGCTGAAAATCACGTCCTCCATGCGCGTACCGCGAAGAGCGCGCGCATTCTGCTCGCCCAGCACCCAGCGCACCGCATCCGCGATGTTGCTCTTGCCGCTGCCATTGGGGCCGATCACCGCCGTAATGCCGTCGCCAAATACCAGCTCCGTCCTTCTGGCGAAGGACTTGAACCCGTTGATCTCCAGTTTTGTCAGCCGCATGGCGCATCCTCCCCCGCCTCCGACGCTTCTCCACGCGCCAATGCCTGCAGCGCCCGCTCGGCCGCCTGCTGGCCGGCGCTCTGCTTGGTCCCGCCCTCGCCGCGACCGATCTCACGCTCGCCGAGCAGCACGCGCATGGTAAAGGCCTTGCTGTGATCCGGCCCGGCCGCGGCGACGAGCTCGTACCGGAGCTTGCCGATATGCCGTTTTTGCACGTATTCCTGCAGGCGGGTTTTGAAATCCCGATCCTGTGCAGCCACGGCCTCGCGTTCGAGATGCCGTACGATATGTTCGTTGACAAACGCGCGCGCACACGGCAGCCCGCCGTCCAGATACACCGCGCCGATGAGCGCCTCCAGCGCATCGGACACGACGGACGGCTTGTCGCGCCCGCCGGACCGTTCCTCGCCGTGGCCCAGCCGCAACGCATCCGCAAGGCCGATATGCTGCGCCGCAAGGAACAGCGCGCTCTCACACACGAGCCGCGCGCGGCGGCGCGTCATCGCACCCTCATCCATGGCGGGCGTGGCGGCATACAGCCGTTCGCTCACACAGAGCTCCAGCACCGCGTCCCCCAGGAACTCGAGCCGCTCGTTGTGCGCGGCGCTCTCGCCATCGCCCTTGACAAAGGACGAATGCGTCAACGCCGTCATCAACAGCTGGATGTCGCCAAATGAATACCCGATCCCCCGTTGCACGCGCTCCAGCAGCTCTTCCCAATGCTCCAAACCGATTCCCTCCCCATTCTGTGAAAACGCCCGCACCGATTGGATGCGGGCGTCCCGTCTAAGCAACTGCTCAGCGCTTCTCCAGGAAATTGACGATATCCGCAACGGTCTGCACCTTGGGCAGATCCTCGTCGGGGATCTCCACGTCGAACTCCTGCTCGAGGTCCATGACCAGCTCCACGATGTCCAGCGAATCGGCCTTCAGATCGTCGATAAGACGGCTTTCCATGGAGATGGCTCCCGGATCGATGCCCAACTGGCGGGCGATGATCTCGCACACTTTATCAAAATACATGTCCTTCTCCCTCTCATTCTCCATAAATCGATATCGTTATGAGTCCGGCAGGCGCCTCAGACGCGCTGCAACGGAGTTATTTTATATGAAGCGGACGATAATGTCAATCCTCGGCCGGCAAAGCGGCGAGCGCGTCCGCAATGCGCGCCGTAACGCCGCCCATGACGAAGCGCTCCGCCTGCAGGAGCGCGTTTTCAAACGCGCGCGCATTGGAGCTGCCGTGCGCCTTGATAACGCCCCCCTTCACGCCGAGCAGCGGCGCCCCGCCATGCTCGGTGTAATCGAGCGCATGTTTGAGCTTGCGCAGCGCCGGCCGGGCCAGCGCAGCGCCCGCCTTTGTGCGCAGCGAGGAAACAAGGCCCTCGCGCAACATGGCCATCATGGCGGCCGCCGTGCCCTCGATGCCCTTGAGCAGCACGTTGCCGTCGAACCCGTCGCACACCAGCACGTCCACCCCGCCCATAAGCGCGTCGCGCGCCTCGCAGTTGCCGGCAAAGCGCACCGGGGTTTCCAGCAGCAGCGCATGGGCGGCGCGGGTCAGCTCGTTCCCCTTTTCGGCTTCCGCGCCATTGTTGAGCAGCCCCACGCGCGGGGCCTCTACCCCCTGCACGCAGGCCATATACGCCGCGCCCATCAGCGCAAATTGTTGCAGATAAACGGGCTTGCAATCCGTATTGGCGCCGCCGTCGAGCAGCAGCACATGACCGCCCGTCACCGTCGGCAACAGCGGCGCAAGCGCCGGGCGTTTGACGCCGTCGATGCGGCGGATGATGAGCGTTGCAGCCGTGAGCAGCGCGCCCGTGTTCCCGGCCGATACGACGCATTCGGCCTCCCCGTCCGCCACAGCGCGCACGGCGCGCACCAGCGAGGAATCCGTCTTGGCCCGGATGGCGCGCGTGGGCGACTCGTCGCAGCCGATCACCTCGCTCGTGGGCACCGCCCGGAGCCGCGCTGCGGCCTCGCCGGCGGCGCAGCGAACGGCGCGCTCGTCGCCAAAGAGCAGGAGTTCCGTATCCGGCAAAAGGCGCTTGAGCGCCAGCAGGCAGCCCTCGATCACCGCATCCGGCGCGTGATCTCCCCCCATGACATCCACGGCTATCTTCATCAGCGTGTTCCCTCCCGAAAGGAATCTCTCAACGGAAAAAAGACCCTCACCCGCGGGATGAAAGTCTCTGTGCAAAGGACGGGCGCAAAGAACCGGCGCGCACGATTACGCGTTCTTCTTTTCCTTTGCGTCCATGTCGATGACAAGCTTGCCATCGTAATACCCACAGCTCTTGCAGACGGTATGCGACGGCTTGAGCGCGTGGCACTGCGGGCACTCCGTCAGGTTCGGCTGCTCCAGCTTGAAGTTGTTCGCCCTGCGCGAATCCCGCCTGGCCTTTGAAGTTTTTCTCTTGGGTACGGCCATGATCCCACCTCCTTACTGATCGTTTCCAAAGTCGTGCAGCGCGGCGAACGCCCCGATGGGGCGCGCCGGCGTACAGGCACAGGCCGTATGGTTGCGGTTGACGCCGCAAACGGGGCACAGCCCCTTGCAGTCCGGCCGGCAGACGCTCGCCAGCGGCAGTTGCAGGAACAGGTTGTCCATTACCGCCTGCGCGAGCGAAAGAACGCTGCCCTCATACGGGTAGCTCTCATCCTCCGGCCCCAATTCGGAAGCCTTGACAAACCGCTCCGAGAAGTCGAACGCCAGCGGCTCCGAGAACGGCTCGTTGCAACGGGCGCAGACCGAATGCAACCGGGTCTGCACCGTGCCGTCCACCAGAACGGCCTTCCCGTCGAACACATACCGACCGGCGACCGACAGCGGCGTCTCAAACGCCACCATGCGCCCGCCGAACGACTGCAGGCCGACCGGCTCCTCCAGCGCAAAGGAGAACGATTCGCCCGGCTGCTTGAGCGCAGATGCGATCTGCAGTTCCATAGGCATTCCTCCAAAATACGACCATCGATTATTGTATCGAGTGCGCCGGCGTTTGTCAACAGCAATTCTGTCCCAAATGCCGCGAAAACGCCGAAATAACGCATTGGCGGCCGCTCGGTCCATTCGGACGCGCCGGTGGCGCATAAAAACGAATCGGGCCTTCCGGCCCGCATCTGCTCCTTCCCCGGCACGCCGTCGCTTGCGCGTCAGGCTGTTTCCTGCGGCGCCTTTGCCTCCGCAGATTCCGCCGAGTTCCCGGCTGCCGCTGCATCCGCCGGGGGTTCCTGCGCCGCAGCCGCTGTTTCATCGGCGTCGGCATCGGTTTCCGCCCCCTGCGGCGCTGTCTCGGCCGCCCCGGCAACCGCTTCGGCGTCCTCCTGAAACGCTTCTGCGGCGTCGCCGGCCGCTTCGGCGTCCTCCTGAAACGCTTCCCCTGCGTCGCCGGCCGCATCCGGCGCCCGGCCCGTGGCCTCCTCCGCCGCGGCAGGGGAATCCTCCGCCGCAGCCTCCGGCTCTGCCGCCCCGTCCCCGGCTGCTCCGTCCGCCGTCTCGGCCTGCGGCGCCGCGTCATACAGCTCGTATTCCTCGAGCACCTGCGCCTCGCCCGCCGCCTCCGGCGCCGGCTCCTCTTCGGCATCCGCCGGGGGGACGATCGGATTGACGTGCATCGCGCGCGTGCGCGGCGCAGCGGCGCGCCGCACCGCCTCGACCGATTCGCGCAACTGCCTGTCCGCATCGCCGGCAATGTCGTCAAACTGCTCGAGCTCGCGCAGGAGGTATTCCATCGCGGTCAGCATCTCCTGCCGCTCCCGCTCGTAGACCTCCATCTGCTCGATGATCTCGTCCAGGAAATAGTCCACCTCGCGCATGTCGTAGCCCATGAACGCACGGGAGAATTCCTTCTTGACGATGTCCTCAATGCCGGTCATGCTGTGTCACCGCGCCTACATATCGTATTCGTCCTCGCCGTTGCCCACCACGTCGTAGTTGTTGGGCGCCACGACGAAGATGCCGCGGGAGATCTTGGACATGGTGCCGTTGAGCGCATAGACGGCGCCGGAGAGGAAGTCCAGTATGCGCTGGGCGCACTCGATCTCCAGCTCCTCCATGTTGACGATGACGGGCTTGCGATTCTTGATGTTGTCGATGATGTTCTGCGTATCCTCATAGCTCACGGGATGATAGACGATCATCTTCATGCCGCCGGATACGGGCAGGCCGCCCGCCTGATGCTGTTGCGCACGGTCATGCTGGGCGCGTCGGGCGGGTGCGGATGCGGGTGCAGCCGACGATCGGTTGTTGAAGTCTACGACATTGTCGTTCCCCCGGCGAGCCGGCGGCTCGTCGCGGTAGTAGTTGTCCTCATCGTCGATATCGTCCGTCTCCTCGATGCCGATGAAGTCCAGAAATTTGTTGTACAGGCTCGCCATCCTGTCCCCTCCGATCCAAAAAGTGATACGTTATCCCCCGCCATGCGAAGGGATCAAGCCTGATTCGTCCGGCGTGCGCCGAAGATGCCCGTGCCGATGCGCACCATCGTGGCCCCTTCCAGAATGGCCGCCTCGAAATCATGGGTCATGCCCATGGAGAGCTCCGTCAAGGGGAGCTCCGGGTGCCCGGCCTTCGCCTGTTCCAGCAGGCCGCGCAACGCCGCAAAATACGGGCGCACCGCATCCGGCTCCGGAAGGGCCGGCGGCACGCACATAAAACCGCGCACGCGCAGATTCGCCATTGCGGCCGTCTCATCCAGCAGGCGGAGCGCTTCATCCACGACTACGCCGCCCTTTTGCGCCTCCGCGCCGACATTGACCTGCAACAGCACCTCCTGCACCACGCCGAGCGCTTCGGCACGGCGCTGGAGCTGTTGCGCCAACGGCAACCGGTCAACCGAATGAATGAGTGCCGCCGCGCCACAAACGTATTTTATCTTATTCGTTTGGAGTTGTCCAATAAAATGAGCCCTGCAACCGTGCTGTTCAAAAAAAGTTAACTTTTCCGAAAACTCCTGCGCGCGGTTTTCGCCCGCATCGCGCACCCCTGCCTCCAAAGCATGCGCGATGCGCGCCGGCTCGACAAACTTGGTGACGGCGATCAGCCGGACATCCTCCTCCCGCCGGCCGGCGATGGCGCAGGCGCGCGCCATGCGCGCACGCACCTCCTGCAAACGCGCCTGAATGTCCGCCCGGTCGGCAAGCTCCGTTACCGCATATCCCGTTTCGCTCATGGTTTGATGACCTTCTGTCCCGATACGAGCGCATCGCCCGCGTTCCGCGGCGTCACGACGGCGTTGTCCTCATCCGCTGCCAGGACGTTTACCGCAATCCGATAACTCGTATCGCCGCTTTCAACCTCCAGCATCGGCACGCCCTCCTCGAACCAGATCGCATCCACCGGCACCATGACCCCCTGCGCCGAACGGGTCACGGTCGCCTTTACGGTTCGCACGTCGAGGAAGTTCCCGATGTCCACGTTGAACTCCAGGATGTTGACCACGCTGGACGTGGTGACGATCGGTTCAAGCGCCGTTGCCTGATAGGTCAGCGTCGAATAATCGTCGAAGACGACGTAGTACTGCTCCCCGGCCACGGTGCGCATGGGGTCGTCGCCGTCGGTGAGGAACGCCAGATACCACCGCGTGTTCTGCACCAGGCGGTAAAGCGGTGTTTCCGTGGTTGAAGCGGTGGCGCTGGCCGTGTTGCCGCCGCTCAACACGCTTTTGAGCAGCGATGCGTTGATGGTATCCAGTTGCGCGGCGTTGAGCACGCGTTCATAGCCGTCGAAGTAGAAGCTGATGACCCCGGGGCCGGCGGAATTGACGATGTCCCGGGTCCAGTTGGTCAGCGCCGTCTCCTGTTCGGTCAGGCTGTTGTAAAGCGAGGTCAGCGTCCCGTCCGCCTGCACGTTTGCCTGCAGGTAGGTCGCACGCTCGGCCTGCAGGTTTTTGAGCGACTGTTCGAGCGCGAGCATATCGTAGGCGCCGTCGCCGCGCGCGCACTCCCGGATCTGCGCTTCCACGGCTGCAATGCTATTCTCGATCTCGGTCAGCCCGGCGGCGGCGTCCGCGCCGATCACGCTCTTCTGATACTCATAGATCTCGCGCTGCAGGCGCAGCAACGTCACCATGCTCTCGTCCTGATAGCCGCGCTTGAATACCTGCGCGATCTGCGCGCCGGTCTGCACGGTCTGCCCCTCGACGACGGAAAAGATGATCTTTTCATACGCTTCCGTATAGACGGTGGACTCGTCCCGCACGATGGCGCCGGAGGTCTGGATGGTGCCCGTCACATCGCCATAGCGCGCCTCGGCATACCCGCCCCTGCGCACGACCAGCACGATGGCCAGTGCCAGGAAGCCGATCATCCCGAGCACCAGCAGGAAAAACCTGCCGCGAAAGCGCACCCGCTGCCTTGCCATATTACTCGACCTCATACCCTTTCTTCTCCGAACGGCCGTATTGCCGGTCGAAGTTCTCGCGGTTCTTTTCCACATACCGGGCGAACAGCTCGTCCGCGTCCATGCCGCTGCGCAGGCACAGGCTCACGAAGAAATGGAGCACGTCCACAAGCTCCTCCTTGAGCGCCGGCTCGTCGATGGGGCGGCTGTTCTTCCACCACTTGAAGTTGGATTCGTCCAGCACCTCGGCAAGCTCGGAAAGCGTCGCAAGGATGGTCTTCTGAATCCATTCCTCCTGGGTAAAGTGCAGGCCGCGCCGGCGCTCGATGTCGTCGTTGAGCGCCTTCTGCATCGCAAAGATCCTCTCCAGCTTGTCCATGTCCCGATCCGCTCCTCTCTTCGCGCGCCGCGCGCCGCCTACCGCAGCGCCGCCAGCAGCGCGTCGCGCCGGTCTTCCACGCGGCCGACAAACGAAGCGCACATCTGCGACTCGTCGAGCACGCGGGGAATGATCTGCATGATATCCTCTATTGTAACACATTCGATGCGGTTTAGGGTATCCTCCAGGCGATATTCCCTTCCCTGCAGCAGCGCCACCTTGCCGATCACGTTCATCAGCGCGCCGCTGCCCTCCATGCCGAGCAGATAGCTGCCCCGCAACTGCGCCTTGCACCGCTCGAATTCCTCCCGTTCCACCCCGCGCCGCCGCAGCCGGTCAAGCTCCTCGCGCATGAGCGACACGACCTCCACGGCCTGTCCCTCGCCCGTGCCCGCATACAGCGCAAACGCGCCGGTCGAAGCATAGAACACCGGATAGGAATAGATCGAGTAGGCCAGTCCTCGCTGTTCACGGATGCTCTGGAACAGGCGCGAACTCATGCTGCCGCCGATGATGTTCGACAGGATGGCGAGCGGGTACTGCCCGTCCGATTCGCGCGCAAAGCCGGGCAACATCAGCGTCAGATGCACCTGCTCGATATCTTTTTGCAGGCACTCCGCGCGCGCGCCGCCCGGATAGGCGCAGGTAAGCGGCGGCGCAGCCTCCCCGCCGGCGGGCAAATCCAGCTTGTCCTTGAGTATCGCCGTCAGCTCGTCCTCCGAAAACCGGCCTGCGCAGGCGACGACCGTATTGGCGGCCGTGTAATGCGCGCTGCGATAAGCCAGCAGCTTCTCCCGATCGAACGCCGCCACGCTCTCGCGCGTGCCGAGGATGGGCCGGGCGAGCGGATCGTCCCCGAAGAACAGGGCGTTGGCGCGCTCCGCCGTCAGATCCTCCGGAGAGTCCTCCGTCATCAGGATCTCCTCGGTGATGACGCGCTTCTCCCGCTCCAGCTCGTCCACATCGAACGAAGCGCGAAATGCGATGTCCGACAGCACGTCCACCGCAAGGGGCAGGTCCTCGTCGAGCACCTTTGCGTAGAAACAGGTACACTCCTTGGAGGTAAACGCATTGAGGCTGCCGCCCACCGCGTCCATCTCCACAGCGATCTGCTCCGCCGTGCGCGTAGGCGTGCCCTTGAACGCCATGTGCTCGATAAAGTGGGAGGCGCCGCCCTCGTCGCCGCCCTCGCGCACCGAGCCCGTGTTGACCCAGATGCCGACGGAAACGGAGCGAACATGATCCATCCGCTCCATCGCCGCACGAACGCCATTGTCCAGTTTTTGAATCTTCGTCATACCTTCTCCTTGCCGTATAAAACCTCGCCGACGGTTGCCACGGCGTACCCCTGCTCGGCCGCCGCATCCAGAATCGCAGGCAGCGCCTCCACCGCCGCGGCGGTCGGCTGGAACAATACTATGCTTCCATCAAACAGCCGCTCCGATGCACGGGCGGCGATCTCCTCCGCGCTTCCGCGCGCCGAGAGCAGATCGCACGAGCAGAGCACGTGCGTCAGGTCCAGCTCGTCGGCCACGCGCAGCGACACGGCCCGGTCGCGCAGGCCGGAATAGTAATACGTCGGGCGCACACCGGTCGCCGACGAGATGACGGCGGCGGACGCCTCCAGATCGGATCGGATCAGCGTCTCGTCTCCGTCGAGCATCGGCATATACCCCATCGTGCCGATCTCATGCCCGTCCTCAGCCATGCGATGCAGCACCGACTCGTTGCGCCGCGCCCATTCGCCGCTGACAAAGAAGGTGATGCGCACGTCGCGCTCCCGCAACAGGTCGAGCATGTCCGACAAGGCCCCGGCATCCCAGCTCACCGCACATTCCAGCGCCACCATCCCGTTGCCGTTGCCCCGGTAAATCGTGCCGGACGACAGCGCGGCTATGGCATCGTCCCCGATCCCCGTACCGGTCACCACATACAGCAGCACGATCATCAACAGAATAAAGATGTTGACGGCATTCATCAACCCGTCCACGCAACGCTCCCTGCTCATACGCACCTCCATAGCTTTGGTATGGTTCAGCGTATGCGGCCGGGTGGCCGGTTATGCAAAGGGGCGCAGCCGGTAAGCTGCGCCCCGGTCGCTCCCGGGAACGGTTACTGCTGGTCGGGTGGCAGCAGATCCTTGCGGGTCAGGCTGATTTTGCCCGTCTGCTTGTCGATGTCGATGACGCGCACAAGGAGCTGGTCGCCCAGCTGCACCACGTCCTCCACCTTCTCCACGCGCTTGTTGGCAAGGCGCGAAATGTGGAGCAGGCCATCCTTGCCCGGCGTGAGGTTGACGAACGCGCCGAACTTCTGGATGTTGACCACGGTGCCAAGATAGACGTCGCCCACCTCGATATCCTTGACGATGCCGTCGATGATGCGCTTGGCCTCTGCCGCGGCCGCCGCATCCGGCGAGGCGATATACACGGTGCCGTCGTCCTCGATGTCGATCTTCACGCCCGTGTCGGCAATGATCTTGTTGATCGTCTTGCCGCCGCTGCCGATGACATCCCGGATCTTGTCCGGATGGATGGTAAATGTGAGGATACGCGGCGCATACGGCGAGAGCTCGGCGCGCGGCTCGCGGATGGTCTCCATCATCTTGTCCAGGATGAAGAGGCGGCCGCGGCGCGCCTGTTCCAGCGCGCGGGTCAGGATCTCGCGGTCGATGCCCTTGATCTTGATATCCATCTGGATGGCGGTGATGCCTTCGCGCGTACCGGCCACCTTGAAGTCCATATCACCCAGGAAATCCTCAAGGCCCTGGATATCGGTCATGATCGCAATGTTACCGTTCGCCTCATCCTTGATGAGGCCCATGGCCACGCCCGCAACCGGCTTCTTGATCGGGACGCCCGCATCCATCAACGCCAGCGTGCTCGCGCAGATGGAGGCCTGCGAAGTGGACCCGTTCGAACTGATGACCTCGGACACGAGCCGCATGCAGTACGGGAACTCCGCCTCGCTCGGCAGCATGGGTTCGAGCGCGCGCTCCGCCAGCGCACCGTGGCCGATTTCACGGCGGCCCGGACTGCGCATCGGGCGCGTTTCGCCCACGCTGTAGGGGGGCATGTTGTACTGGTGCATGTACCGCTTGCTGTCCTCAAGCCCGATGCCGTCGAGGATCTGCGCCTCGCGGATGGTGCCGAGCGTCGCAACGGTCATCACCTGCGTCTGGCCGCGGGTAAACACGGCGCTGCCATGCGTGCGGCCCAAAATGCCGACCTCGCTCCAGATGGGGCGAATCTCATCGAGCGCACGGCCATCCGGGCGGATGTGGCGGTTGATGATCTTGTCGCGCACGATCTCCTTGGTGATGTTGTACAGAATGGCATCGATATCCTTTGCAGAATCCGGATACGCCTCGGCAAACGCCGCGACGGTCTCCTCCTTGACCTGCTGGCTGCGGTTCTCGCGCTCATAGCGGTCGAACGTATCGAGCGACCACTCCACCTTGTCAAACGCATAGGCGCGCACTTCCTCGGTCAGCTTCTCGTCCGGATGGTAGATGTTCACCTCCATCTTGGGCTTGCCGATCTCGGCCTGAATCCCCTCGATGAACGCGACGATCTTCTTGATCTCCTCATGCGCAAACAGAATCGCGCCGAGCATCTCGTCCTCGGTGACCTCCTTGGCGCCCGCCTCGACCATCATGACTGCATCGCGCGTGCCGGCGACCGTGAGGCTCAGGCGGCTCTTTTCGCGCTGCTCGCAGTTCGGGTTCAGGATATACTCGCCATCCACCAGCGCGACGCTGACCGCGCCGGTCGGCCCGGCAAACGGAGCGTTGCTGATGGAGAGGGCGATGGACGAGCCGTTCATGGCGACCACATCCGGCGCGACGTCCTGCTCCACGGAGAGGACGGTGGCAATGACCTGCACGTCGTTGTAGAACCCCTTGGGGAACAGCGGGCGCAGCGGCCGGTCGATCAGGCGCGACGTGAGCACCGCCTTCTCGGAGGGACGGCCCTCGCGCTTGATGAAGCCGCCGGGGATCTTGCCGACCGAATACAGCTTCTCCTCAAATTCCACGCTCAGCGGCAGGAAATCCACCCCGTCGCGCGGCGCTTTGGCGACGGTGGCGCACACGAGCACCGCGGTATCGCCGCAGCGCACGAGGCAGGACCCGCCCGCCTGCTCGGCATACTTGCCGGTTTCGACGGTCCATTTGCGGCCGCCGATCTCCGTTTCAAACGTTCTCTGCATTGTGTTTGTTTGCTCCTTCTCTTTCCTTTATCTTCATGTTCATACAACCATTATCAGGAACCTGACGGCGTTAACGCCGAAAAAAAGAAAGGCGGGTTCCCTCCCCGCCCCTCTCTTTACTTTCTCAGGTTCAAGCTTGCAAGGATCGCACGGTAGCGCTCGATGTCCTTTTCCTTGAGGTAGTTGAGCAGCCCCCGGCGCTGGCCGACCATCTTCAGCAGGCCGCGGCGGGAATGGTGATCCTTCTTGTGGAGCTTCAGATGCTCGTTGAGATGGTTGATGCGCTCGGTCAGCAGCGCGATCTGCACCTCGGGGGAGCCGGTGTCGCCCTCATGCAAGGCATACTTTTCGATGATTTCCTGTTTGGTCATGGTTTTTTCCTCCGTTCCTTTCCTATCCCCGGCAACAGAGTAATGCGTCGGAGAATCGCAAAACCATGTAGCCGGTTCACAGTCAGATTATTATATCACGCCCGATGCCGCTTGTAAACAGGAAAATGCGGGCGTCCGCCGCGCAATGCGGCGGTCGCCGGGCGTTGCGCCCCTCGCGGGGAAAGCGGTTCATTCTACCCGATGGGGGCCGATCTGTCAAGTCCCCCGCCGGTTCCCGCCCAGTATGCCGCCGCTTCCTCCCGCGAGCGGAACACCGTGACGCTGCGCCCGGCGCGATACCGCGCCAGCAACGCGTAAATCCGGGGCAGTTGTTCCTGCGGGAACGCTTCGATCCATTGGCGGAACGACTCGTCAAAGGTCGTTTCCACCCAGGGCAGATCCGGCCGCTCGCTGCCGATGCGCGCCGCCGCGCCAGCAAGGCAGACCGACGTCGGATAGTCCAGCAGAAACACCGTATCGCACGCCGAAAGGCGCATCTCCAGCGTGCGCAGATAGTTCCCGTCGATGATCCAGGCCTCCTGCGCAAGCACCTCTTGCAACCGTGCGTCAAACGTCTCGCGGGACACGGTCGTCCTGTCCGGCAGGTGCCAGAGCAGATCCAGATAAAAAAGCGGCAACCCGGTCGTCGCGCTCAGCCTGCGCGCGAACGTGCTTTTCCCGGCGCCGGGGCATCCGATGACGACGACCTTGCGCATGGCCTCTCTCCTTTCCGATGCTCTTCAGCCGTCCAGCAGTTCCCTCGCCCGCGCCACATCGCCCGCGATACGCGCCGCCAGCGCCTGCTCGTTGGGAAAGCGGTGCTCCCCGCGCAGGCGCTCATAAAAATCCACGGCCAGCGGCGCGCCATACAGGTCGCCGGAAAAATCGATGACATGCGTTTCGACGGTGACGCGGTCGCCATGCACCGTGGGGTTCGTACCCACATTCGTAACGGCGGGCATCGCCCGGTCGCCGATGATCGCCCGCGCGGCGTATACGCCGGAAAGCGGCAGCACCGCGTCCGCATACGGCACGATGTTGGCCGTCGGAAAGCCGAAGCGGCGCCCGTTCTGCCGGTTGGGAACGACCTGCCCGGACAGCCGGTACGGCCGGCCGAGCAGCGCCCGCGCAGCCGCTACGTCGCCCTCGCGCTCAAGCAGCAGGCGGATGCGCGTGCTGGACACCGGCTCGTCCTGATAGCGCACGGGCGGCAGCACCTGCACCGCAAAGCCATGCTCCATGCCAAGCCGGCGCAATGTCTCCGGCGTGCCGCAGGCATGGTCGCCGAACGTATAGTTGTACCCGACAACAAGCCCCGCGATCGTCCAGAGGGACGAAAGGCGCTCGATGAACTGCTCCGGCGTGCTGTGCGCAAGCGCCGCGTCAAACCGCTCCATGACGACCTGCTCCATACCGGCATCGACCAACAGGGCGCGGCGCGCCGATGCGTCCGTGAGCAGGCGCGCCCGCCCGCCGAGCACCGAAAGCGGGTGATTTTCAAACGTATAGGCCACTGCGGTTGCGCCGAGCCGCCTCGCCAGCGCCACCGTTTCCGCAAGCAGCGCCCGGTGGCCGATGTGTACGCCGTCAAACATGCCGAGCGCGACGACGGCGCGCGTCTTTTCCTGTGTCATAAGACCTGCCCTACCCCCGATCCTCCTCATACAGATGCACCGCAAGGCGCGCCGAGCGCGCTTCCACGCGCCCTGCGCCCAGAAACACGCCGCCGGCATACAGCCGCACGGCCCCGTCCGGCGCATCCACCGCAGTGGGCAGGCCGTTCATCGCGCTTGCACGGCGGTGCGCGCCGAGATCCAGCCGCGGCAGAAAGGCAAGCGCCTCCTCGCACGGCACGACCGCTTTGGCCAGCGTACCCGCAGCGCGCATGGCCTCCAGCTCCGGCACGGAATAGGACTGCTCCACCGAGAACGGGCCGGAGGCAGTGCGCAGCAGAAAGGACATGTGCGCCGGCACGCCAAGCTGCGCGCCGATATCGGCGCACAGTGTGCGCACATAGGTGCCGCGCGAGCAGCGCACGCGCAGCAAAAAGCGGTTGGGCGCCGTCTGGCAAAGCAGGTCCAGCGCAAAAACGGTCGCCTGACGAACCCGCTCCGGCACGGCCTCCCCGGCACGCGCAAGGTCGTACATCTTGCGGCCGTTGACCTTGAGGGCGGAAAAGGCCGGGGCCGTTTGCTCGATCCGGCCAAGAAAGCCGGGCAGCGCATCCGACAGCATGTCCCGGGAAACCACGCGCGAAGAGCGCGAGAGCACGGCGCCCGCCGCGTCCTGCGTATCGGTCGCCGCGCCAAAGGCGATCTCCGCCACGTACGTCTTCTCCTTGTCCACGAGATAATCGAACAGCCGCGTGGCCCGACCGATGCAGACGGGCAACACCCCGGCGGCGCCGGGGTCGAGCGTGCCGGTGTGGCCGGCGCGCTTTTCCGAAAAAATGCGTCGCACGTCGTACACCGCGTTGCTCGAGGTCATGCCGGGCGCTTTGAGCAGCACGACGACGCCGTCCATCAGCGCGCCTCCTCGGCGGGCAGCGCCTCGCGCGCAGCGGCGAGGACGGCCGCGGCGGCCGCTTCCAGCGGCCCCGGCAGCACGCATCCGGCCGCAAACCAATGCCCGCCGCCGCCAAAGCGGCTGGCGATCCGGCTCACGTTCGCAACGCGCTTGCCGCGCAGGCTCACCTGCACGGTCCCGGACTTCTGCTCGCGCAACAGCGCCGCGATCTCGACCGTATCGATATCCCGCAACAGGTCGATGAGCCCCTCCGCATCCGCCCCGGTCGCGCCGCAGGCGGCAAAATCCTCCAGCGAAAGCGTGGACACGGCGATGCGCCCGCCCGCATGCAGCGCGCAGCGGGCGACGGTGCGCGCCTCCAGCAGCCGCTTGCGGTACGGCACGGTGCGAAAGAGCCGCCGGTTCAGCTCCGGCAGATCGATGCCGCGCTCCAGCAACTCCGCCGCGATGCGGAACGTCTGCGGCGAAGCGTTGGAATACGAAAAATTCCCCGTGTCCGTCGTCAGCGCCACATAAAGCAACGAGGCGGCTTCCACATCGATCTCCACGGGCAGGCGCGACAACAACCGGTAGACGAGCTCGCCGGTCGCGCCGACGGGCTCCACCCAGTTCACCTCTGCAAAGGCGTCGTTCGTGCCATGATGGTCGATGTTGAGCGTATGGGCCGCCCCGTCAAACAGCGCGGCGCAGGCCCCCAGCCGGCGCTTGTCCGCGCAGTCAACGGTGACGACCGCCCCGGTCTGCCGCGCAAGGTCCGGTTTTTGCACTTCGTCCGCATGGGGGCAGAAGCGGTAGGCCGCCGGCACCTCGTCCGCACAGACGACCTGCGCGCGCTTGCCCATGCGCAAGAGCGCGTGAAAAAGCGCCAGCGAGGACCCCAGCGTGTCCCCGTCTGGCGAAATGTGTGCAATCAACGTGAAATCATCCTGCGTCTGTAAAAAGCGTACCGCGTTATCCATCCTCGTCCGGCTCCTTGTTGATGTGGAGCTGCTGCAAAATCTCCGAAATATGGACGCTGTAGGCAATGGAATCGTCGAGCACGAACCGCAACGACGGCACGCGCCGGATCGTCATGCGCTGCCCCACTTCGCGCGCGATGAACCCGGCCGCATGATTGAGCGCCTCCACGGTATCGTGCCGGGCGCGCTCCCTGCGGTCGTACACGGAAACGCGCACCGTCGCATAGCGCAGGTCGCGCGTGATCTCCACGCCGGTAAGCGTCGTCATGTCCGAAAGGCGGGGGTCCTTCAACTCCCGGAGGACCCCGCTGATCGTCTTTTTCAGTTCCTCATTCATCCTGTCGCCGCGTATGGCGGACATGGGAATCCCTCCGTTTCGCGTTACCGCTGCACTTCTTCCATGACGAAGGCTTCGATGACGTCGCCCTCCTGCAGGTCGTTGAAATTCTCAATGCCGACGCCGCACTCGAACCCGGTCGCCACCTCGCGCACATCGTCCTTGAAGCGTTTGAGCGAAGCGATCTTGCCCTCGTGGATGACGATGCCGTCGCGCACGACGCGCACCTGCGCGTTGCGCGTCAGCTTGCCGTCCTGCACATACGAACCGGCAATCGTCCCCACGCCGGAAACCTTGAACGTGCTGCGCACCGCCGCGCGGCCCAGCTCCACCTCGCGGAACACGGGCTTGAACAGGCCCTTCATGGCGTTCTCCACATCCTCGATGGCGTTGTAGATGACGCGATAGGTGCGCACATCGACGTTTTCGCGCTCGGCAGTGGTGCGCGCCGTCGCATCCGGCCGGACGTTGAAGCCGATGACGATGGCGTTGGAGGCCGAGGCGAACATGACGTCCGACCCGGTGATCGCGCCGACGCCGCCATGGATGCACTTGACGCGCACCTCATCGTTGGACAGCTTCTCCAGCGCCTGCCGCACGGCTTCGACCGAGCCCTGCACGTCGGCCTTGATGACGATGTTGAGGTCCTTGAGCTCGCCCTCCGCCATCTGGCTGAACAGATCGTCGAGCGAAACCTTGCTGAGATTCTTGACCTGCGCCGCCTTGAGCTTGTCGCGCCGCTCTTCCACGACCTGGCGGGAGAGCTTGTCGATTTCAACAACGTTCAGAATGTCGCCCGCATCCGGCACCTCGTTGAAGCCCAACACCTCGACCGGCATGGACGGCCCGGCCTCGGCCACCACGCGTCCGCGGTCGTCCATCATGGCGCGCACACGGCCGTACGCCATGCCCGCCACGATCGTATCCCCACGCCTGAGCGTGCCGTTCTGCACGAGTACGGTGGCGATCGGGCCGCGGCCCTTGTCCAGCTTGGCCTCGATGATGGTACCCTTGGCCAGCCGTTTCGGATTGGCCTTGAGCTCGAGCACATCCGCCTGCAGCAGCACCATCTCCAAAAGGGTGTCGAGATTCATCTGCGTCTTGGCCGATACCGGCACGCAGATCGTATCGCCTCCCCATTCCTCGCTGACGAGGCCATGCTCCGTCAGCTGCTGCTTCACGCGCTCGGGGTCCGCCTCCGGGCGATCCATCTTGTTGATCGCCACGATGATGGGCACGTTTGCCGCCTTGGCGTGGTTGATCGCCTCCACGGTCTGCGGCATGATACCGTCGTCCGCAGCGACGACCAGGATGACGATATCCGTCACCTGCGCGCCGCGCGCGCGCATGGAGGTGAAGGCCTCGTGGCCCGGCGTGTCGATGAAGGTGATCCTGCGGTTGTTGCACAGCACGGTGTAAGCGCCGATGTGCTGGGTGATGCCGCCGGCCTCGCCCTCGGTCACGCTGCTGTTACGGATCGCGTCCAGCAGCGACGTCTTGCCGTGGTCGACATGGCCCATGATCGTGACCACGGGCGGCCGCTCCACCAGCTGCGAGGGATCGTCCGCCTCGTCCGCGCTGTCGCTGAGCACCTCTTCAAAGGACTTGCTCAACCGCTGTTCCAGCTCGATGTTGTACTCCGAGGCGATGAGTTCGCACGTGTCAAAATCGATCTCCTGATTGATCGTCGCCATGATGCCGAGCAGGAACAGCTTTTTGATAATCTCAGCCGCCGGCTTCCCGATCTTCTCCGAAAGTTCCTTGACGGATATCATTTCCGTGGTGATCACCGCTTTCTCGATCACGACCGGCTCCGGGCGGTGGACGGGCTGCTGCTTGCCGCGCTTGACCTTGCGGTTGCCGAACACGCCGTCGTCCTCCCAGTTGCGCACATCCGGCCCGGTTTCCTTCTGGATCGCCTTTTTGTTCTTAGCCTTTTTGTCCGTATCGTAGCTGCGCTGGTGCGCGCTGCGATTCGGGTCAAAGTTGCTCACGCGCTCCTTGCCTGGCGTCGGCACAGCGACAAACGCCGCCGCATTGCGGCCGCCGCCCTGCTGTGCGCGCTGCTGATAGCCGCCCTGCTGTGGGCGCTGCTGGTAGCCGCCCTGCTGTGAGCGCTGCTGATAGCCGCTCTGCTGCGGGCGCTGCTGATAACCGCCCTGCTGCGGGCGCTGCTGGTAGCCGCCCTGCTGCGGGCGGCGCGCCGGTTGTGCGGCAGAGCCGTCGATCACGTGCGCCTCGTAGCCGCCGCTGCGGCGGGCGGCCGGTTTCTCGTTTGATTGCGGCGCCTCCGGCTCCTCATTAGCGCCCGGCGCTTCGACCGGCTGTTCCGGGGCAGATCCGGCTGTCGCCGCCGCTGTCCCGGCCGCTGCGGGTTCCTCCGCGACAGGAACGGTTTCCTCCTCCGGTTCGTCTACGCCGCCCACGTGTACGGCGAGATCCTTGTCGGAGGCCAGCACGGAGCGCAGGCGCTCCTGCCGCTCCCGCTCGAGGCGTTCGCGGCGCTCCTGCTCCTCCTTTTCGATCATATCCTTCTCCGCGGCTTTCACGCTGACCAGCAGCTCCGCAACGGCCGCCTGCGCGGCGGCGATGCGCTCAAGCAGTCCGCTTACATCGCCCTGCAACTGCTTTGCCGCTTCCAAATAACCCTTATTCGCCATACTGATCATGCCCCCGATCGTTTGGTATGGACGCCGGAGCGCCCTGCGCCGCAGCCTGCCCGGCCGCGCGCCTTATCATGTCTGCAAATCCCTGATCCGTCACCGCGGCGACGATCCGCCCCGGCCTGCCGACGGCTTCGCCGAGCCCTTCCACGGGCAGCAGCGGAATGCCACGTCCCGCACAGAGGCCCTCATAACGCCCGCGCGTCGCTGCGGATGCGCTTACGTCGAGCAATACCAGCTTTGCATCGCCCGCACGCACGAGCTTCTCCGCCACAAAACTGCCGGACCGGCACCGCCCCGCCTTCATGCAGAGCCCGACGGCGTCATGCACCCGCCGATTCGTCATGCAGCGCCTCTTTGAGCGATGCGAGCACGTCCCCGTCGAGCTTCGCCTCAAGCGCCCGCTCCAGCGCGCGCGTTTTAACCGCACGGTTGAGGCACTCGGTCGAAGCGCACAGATACGCCCCGCGTCCGTTTGCGCGGCCCGTCGTATCCAGCCGGACGTCTCCCTCCGGCGTACGGACGATGCGGACCAGCTCCTTTTTCGGGCGCATCTGGCGGCAGGCCACGCACATGCGCATCGGCGTCTTCTTCGGCAAGCGTTACGCCTCCGTTTCCCCGGTCTCGACGCGATCCTCCTGGAAGATGGCGTCCATCGCTTCCTCGGCCTGGGTCTGGCTCTTGATGTCGATCTTCCAGCCGGTCAGTTTGGCCGCAAGGCGCGCGTTCTGCCCCTCCTTGCCGATGGCCAGCGAAAGCTGCGCATCCGGAACAATGACCTTGGCCGCCTTCTCGTCTTCATTTATATAGACCATGAGCACCTTGGCGGGGCTCAGCGCCTTGGCGATGTAGACGGCGGAATCGGAATCCCACTCGATGATGTCGATCTTCTCGTTGTGCAGTTCGTTGACGATGCGCTCCACGCGCGCGCCGCGCTGCCCCACGCAGGCGCCGACGGCATCGACCTGCGGGTCGAGCGAATGGACGGCCACCTTGGTGCGGAAACCGGCCTCGCGGGCGATGGACTTGACCTGCACCACGCCGTTCTGAATCTCCGGAACCTCCAGCTCAAACAGGCGCTTGACAAGGCCCGGATGCGTGCGCGAAACAAGCACCTGCGGTCCCTTGTTGTCCTTGCGCACCTCAAGCACATAGACCTTGATGCGGCTGGAATTCTCATACGTTTCGCCCGGGATCATCTCGTTGGCCGTGAGCAGGCCGTCCGTGCGGCCCAGTTCCACGTAGGCGTTGCCCTTTTCCACGCGCTGCACGATGGCGGTGAGCACCTCGTTCTCCTTTTCGACGTATTCCTCGTAAATCACGCCGCGCTCGGCCTCGCGGATGCGCTGCACGACGACCTGCTTGGCCGTCTGCGCCGCGATGCGGCCAAAGTCGCGCGTCTTGATCTCCTCCTCCAGCACGTCGCCCAGTTCATAGAGCGGATTGACCTTTTTGGCGTCCGCCAGGGCAATTTCGTTGTGCGGGTTCTCCACGGTCTCCACCACCGTCTTGGAGGCAAAGATCTGGATGCCGCCCACGAGCGGGTCCACCTCCGCACGCACGTTCGCGGAGGTACCGTAATTGCGCTTATACGCCGAGATCAACGCCGCTTCAATGGCGGAGATCAGGACTTCCTTGCTGATGCCGCGCTCCTTTTCCAAAGCATTGAGCGCCTCGATAAACTCCACATTCATGATCGCATTTCTCCCATTACTATTTTTATCGGCTAAAACCTGATGTTCGGCCGAACCAGCGCCGTCTCCCGGCGCAGGAACCGCCGCGCCCCGCCGTCCGCCGCCGTAAGTTCAAAGGATTCAGCGTCGAACGAGCGCAGCGTACCGATCCATTCCTTTTTGCCGTCCTGCGGCGCATAGAGCCGCACGACCAGTTCCTTGCCAAGGTTGCGCGCAAAGTCGGCGTCCTTCTTGAGCGGGCGATCCAGCCCGAGCGACGACACGCTGAGGTAGTAGTGCTGCTCGATGGGGTCCGCCTCGTCGAGGATCGGGTCGACCGCACGGCTGACGCGCTCGCAATCGTTCAGATCAACGCCCCCCTCGCGGTCAATATACAGCGTGAGAACCCAGTTGCCGTGCTCCTTCTGGAACTCCACGTCGCAAAGCGAAAAGCCCATCGCCTCCACCGTTTCACGCAGAAGCGATTCCACCAGCTCCGTCGTCTTCAATTCGCACCCCCCTTTGCTCCCGGGCCGGCGCAACGCGCCACCCATCAAAATGAAAGAGTGGGTTTCCCCACTCTCTCGACGTGCTCACATACCAACAAACGATAGTATAGCACAGCATCGGCGCCATTGCAAGCCCCTTTTCCGGCCGATTGCAACCTTTTGTCGGCGTCGCAATCCGGAAAACCGTCCGCTGGCGTCATGTACGGCTGCGCATCCGCCTCTTCCGGGCGTCCGCAGTCGACCGGCAAAAATCCCCCCGCGGCACATGGCAAAACATTTCCGTTTCAACAACGCGCGGGGGGACGAAGGGGGCGGCAGGACAGCGGATGTTATTTTGTACCGCTGCTGATGATTTTCAACGACTTCTTCCTGTTGGACGACTGGTTCCACGCATAGAGCGCCAGCGAAGCGGCGATGACGCCATAGCTGATGAAGACGCGGAAATACTCGCCGATCTGCGCGTCGCTAAACAGATTCAGCCCGGCCAGCGGCATGGTGAAGAACAGGATGTGGAACAGCAGCGCGCCAAGGAACACCTGCCCGATGGTAGCCTTGCGGATGGACGCGCCGCCGACAAGCAGGGCCGCCACCGAATACATGCCGACCTGCTCGTGGCTCGTATAGGTGTTTACAAGGCCCATGTTCTGCAGATAGATGATCTGGCCCCAGGCCGCAAACACGGTGGAGATGATCGTGGCAATCACGCGGGTTCTGGCAACCTTGATACCGGCAGCCGAGGCCACCTGCATGCTGTTGCCGCAGGTGCGGATATCCTGCCCCAGCTTTGTCCTGCTGATATATACGCTGACCAGACAGACGCAAAAGATGATAAACGCCGTAAACACCGGCACCTGCACGGTGCAGGCGGCCTGCAGCAGGGGCGGGATGAACAGCAGCAGGCAATAGCCCAGCACGAGACCAGCCGTGGCAATGAGCAACCCTCTGGTCCTGCCCAACGCCTCGCCAAGGCTCTGCTTTTTGAAAAACAGCCGGCAGGCCGTCGCCCCGGCCGTCACAACCAGCAGCAACAGCATCATCCAAAGCGTGAAATCCAGAAGCGGGATCTTCAGGACATTGTCCAGCACGTATTTGATATTGTCGTTAAAATCGATCGTGTTTTTCAGGCCGACGCCGCCGCTGAGGATCAGCACGGGGTTGTCCATCGGGATGATTTTTCCAAAGAGCTTCAGAAACACCAGATCGAAAACGCCCTTGGCAAAATAGCCGATGATCATGCCGGTAATCATCTCCTGCCCGACCGTCCGGTTAAAGATTCCGCCGGCAAACAGCCCAAATACAAGCGACAGCAGGGTGGCAATCAACATGCAGATCAAGATGCCGCCGGCGCCGCCAATACCCCAATGCGTGATGAGGATCAGGCCGATTTGGCCGGCAGCAGCGCCCAGAACGATGGAGAAGTTCAGGCCCATACCGCAAAGAACGGGCATGAGCAGCGAAAGGACCAGAACGGAGTTGCGGCAAATTCTCGAAATCGTTTCCTGCAGGACAAAGCTTGCGGATTGTCCGGAAAACGCGATGCTGAAGACGCACAGAACCGCAAAGATGATCGTGACGATGTTTTTCTTGATAATCGCGCCCACTTTTTCGTTCATCTTGCCTTCCCTCCGTCCAGCTTCGTTAATGCGTAAAGAATAATGCCATTGCTCACAATCGTGCGCAAAATCTCGGACAGGCTGCTGTCGGAGAGCATTTCGCTTGCTACCGGCAGAGCAATCGTCAGGATGGACTGATACAGGATGGCGCCGACGATCACGTTCCCGATGGTCGCCCGCTTGGTCGTCGCTCCGCCGATCAGGATGGCCGATATCGCAGGGTATGCCATCATGATGGGCGCGTTGTAAAGCTGATAAAAGCCGAAGCTCTGCGAATAAACGAGAATACCGACCGCGCCCAGCACGGTGGAAAGGATGGTTCCCTGCATCCGTACCCGATCGTTGTCGATGCCGATCGCCGCGCCAAACATGGGATTGCTGCCGCTGCTGCTCATCATGATGCCCGCCTTGCTCCTCACGAAAAGCCACATCACAAGGCATAGCAGCGCAACGAGAAGCAGCATGCCGCTCGGGATCGTAATCCCAAACACATCAAACGACCAGAGGTTGTCCAATATCTTTTCGTAGTTTTCCTCCAGCGTAATGGTGCTCCTTACGCCGCTGCCCATCGCCCAGATGATCTTGCCGTTTTTGAACGGGAGCACCATCCAGGCAATGCACATGAGTGAAATGACCGAAAAGTTCAGGTAATTGCCGACCATCATCTCGGAACCCCGCATCCGATTCAGCAGCAGGCCATAGCCATACCCGGCCGCCAGCGCCATGACGATGGCCATGAGGCAGGCTGCCAGGAAGCCGGCCATGCCGGTCATGCCGATCTCCACCGTAATCAGACCGGAGAGCAGCCCGAATACGATGCCGATGGGCAGGCCGAAGTTCAGGCCGATGCCGCTCTGGATCGCCGGCAACATGGCAAGGACAAAAATCGCATTCATCCCGATTCGCACAAGCGAATTGGACAGCAATGTCGCTACGCTCATGCCCTGAAGCGACGCGGCAACCAGCAGGACGATCAAAAATACAATGATAATCCACTGCGACAGGCCGAGCCCGAGAATCTTGTTTTCCTTCAGCATGATTCCGCCTCCCCTTCCTCGGCCGGAAGTCTCTGTCCGCTCATCAGCAGGCCAAACTTATGGTCTGCATCATCGGGCTTCAATACGCCGACGATCTTCCCTTCCGTAACAATCGCAATCCGGTCGCAGACGGAGCGCAGCTCCGCCAGCTCGCTTGAGGTGATCACGACGGTGATCCCACGTTCCCGATTCATCTCGACGAGCGAGTCCAGTATCTTCTTCTTCGCGCCGATGTCAATCCCGCGCGTAGGCTCCGACACGAACAGGATGCGTGGCTCCATGGAAACGGCGCGCGCGATGCAGACCTTCTGCTGGTTCCCGCCGCTCAGGCGGCGCACGAGCTGGTTTGCGCCCGTACAGCGGATATCAAAGGTCTGGATCATCTCCCTTGCAAACTTTCTTCCGCTCCTGCGGTCGTAAAAGTGCACGCCGCAAATCCTTCTGGTAAAACGATTCTTCACGCGCATGGCCGCAACGGTGATATTGGTTTCGATGGACTGATCCAGCAGCAGTCCGACGCCACGCCGATCCTCCGACACGAACATGACGCCCTTCTTCAGGGTGGCAAGCGCATCGGACACGTGCAGCTCCTCCCCGTCCAGCCTGACCACGCCCGCCGTCGGATAAAGCCCGTTGATCCCGTTGGCAATGGCCGCTTTCCCGTGGCCTGCCAGCCCCGCGAAGCCCAGTATCTCGCCTTCCCTGATGGCAAAGTTGACACGGCGGAGCGCCTCCCCCGGCATATCGACGGAAAAATCCTCAATCTCGATGATCGTTCTGCCCGTCTCCGCATGGTCATGGTCGTCGCGTCGGGTCAGCTCCACTTCACGCCCCACCATCAGCTCGGAGATGCGGACGGCGGATACTTCCGCCGTCGGGTAACAGCCGATCAACGAGCCGTCGCGCATGATCGCCACCCGATCGGAATACTTTTTGATCTCATCCAGACGGTGGCTGATAAAGATAAATGAAATGCCCTGCCTGGCGACCGCTTTGACGCAATCCAGAAACTGACGCGCTTCCTCTTCGGTCAACACGGCCGTCGGCTCGTCCAGCACGATCAGGCGAATATTCTTTTTGTCCAGTTCCCTTGCGATTTCGATGAACTGCTTGTATCCCACCGGCAGCCTTCCAACCAGCGTCGATACCGGCAGCTGCAACCCCAAACGATCAAGGGTCTGCTCCGAGTCCCGCCGCATAGCCTCCCGATCCAACAGGGAAAGGTTTCTGCCGAGCACGCGGCTCAGGGCGGTCTGCTTCAGGTTTTCGCGGTTCAGTTTGATGTTCTCGGCAAGATCGTAGCCGTCGATCAGCATGAATTCCTGATGGACCATGCCGATCCCCTGCCGCATGGCGTCAAACGGCGACTGGATGTGGACCGGTTCGCCGTCGATCAGAACCTCTCCGGTAAAACCGCCTGTGGAATGAATGACGGGCATGCCGAACAATATGTTCATCAGGGTGGATTTCCCCGCCCCGTTTTCGCCTACGAGCGCAAGGATTTCCCCCTTCCCGACGTCAATGCTGACATCCCTCAACACGGTATTTCCAAAATACTGTTTGGTAATATTCCGCATTTCCAGGATGCTCTCGCCCTGTCCCATTTCTACCTCCTTCTCCGCCTGCACGTTCAACAGAGCCCTCTGGCAGCCGCCAGTTTCCCGAGCGCCCGGCACATGCGGTCAATGGCGTCGGTCGCGCGCTTATCATCCCAGTAACATCCGATGATCACGCGCAAATGGCCGCTTCCCCTGCTTCCGTACGCCTTTCCGTCATTACAGGCAACCTTTGCTTCCCGAATCAGGTAGGATACGATCTCCGTGGAATCCCCCAGCGCCGAAACGTCGACCCAGGCCATGAATCCGCTTTCCGGCAGGCGCATGGAAACGCCGGGCACCCTGCTGAACGCCTCATAGGCGTAGCGTCTTCTGTAATCGTGTTTCCTGTTATAGGCCTCCACAAAGGAAGGGTCACGGAACGCCTCGATGGCGACCAGCTGGGAGAGCGTGTTGGTCGCGCCAAGCACGTTCACCGCGCCGCCATACAGCACATCCATAATCCTGTCGTCCGCTACGAGATAGCCGACACGAAAACCGGAGAGGCCCATGCCCTTGGAGATGGAAAACACCGTGACCGTCCGTTCCCACATGCCCGGCAGCGAAGCGAAGGTCACCATCTCCCGTCCGTCAAATATGGTGGATTCAAAGGCCTGATCGACCACGCAGACAAGATCATGTTTTTCCACAAATGCCGCCAGCTTCTCCAGATCCTCCCGGCAGAACACGGTTGTCGTGGGGTTGTTGGGGTTGGTCAGCAGGACCATTTTTGTCCTCCCGCTTACGCGAGCCTCAAACGCGTCCATGTCGAGCCGGTAGCCGGCTTCCGCATCCAGGGGAACCGGCACCGTGACGCCGCCCAGCAGTTCGGCGTTAAGAAAATTGGAGGGATAGCTCGGGTCCGGTACGAGCACCTCGTCCCCGGCGCAGAGGAAGGGCATCATGGCGTAGAGCAGGCCGGAATCGGAGCCGGGGGTGATGATGATATTGCGCTCCGGGTCGACATGAAGCGCATTGTCCCGCTCCAGCTTTTTGGCAATCTCCTTCTTCAGCTCCGTGCTGCCGATGGGCATGGTGTAATGGGAAGGAAAGCCGTTGCGAAGATGCGCAATGGCCGCGTCCATCAGATGCTGAGGAATGGAAGGGTCCGGATAAAAGGGGTCCGCCCATCCCATCAGCGAAACGCCCTGTGCCTGCAGATCGTTGTAGGCGCTCCCGACATCGGCCTTCGTCACCGTCGAAAAAAGCCCACCCTCCAGCCTTGCAAACCGGGGATTCATCTTTTGCTTGATTTCCATTTTTACTGCCCTGCTCCTGCAAAGATTGAACGGGGGAGAGAGCGGCTGCTCCCTCTCCCGTTTGTCGTCACCAGTTGTTGAACGTACCGCCGTCCATCCTGAGGCCCTCGGCCACGACATTGAACGCCCGCTCCACGTAGCCGGGCAGCTCGCTCCAGACCAGCGCGCCGCCCTTTACGACGAGGCTCAGGTTGCGCATGTCGGTCATCTTCTCATCGGGCTTGCCCTTTACCGCAATGATGTCGGCCTCCAGACCCTCTTTCAGCGTGCCGGTGACATCCTGCAGCCCGCACAGCTCGGCGCCGGTGGCCGTTGCCGCGCGAATGGTTTCCAACGGGCTGAAATCGCCGTGCGCATTGATCAGCTCCATCTCCAGCACCGTGGCGTTTGTTCCGCGCAGCACGGGGTCGGACGGCACCATATCCGTGCCTACGCACACCTTGACACCATGCTTGTGCGCATAGCGGACGGCTGCGCGATGCCCCTCAACGGCGGTCGCCGCCTTTTGGAAGTTGCGCATCGGGAAGCCGTGTTTGGTCATATAATCGATGCTGTCTTCCGAGGATACCGCCAGCGTCGGGGTATAGAACTTGCCCTTGTCCGCGATGATCCTGGCCGTTTCTTCGCTCATGGCGTAACCATGCTCTACCGAGTCCAGGCCGATCAACACAGCGTCCCGAATGGTCGCATCATCGGATAAATGGGCGCAGACCTTTTTGCCGGCCGCATGAACCGCCCAGACGACCGCCTCAATCTCCTCGTTGGTGACCTGCCGGTCGCAGAGCCCTTCGTGCGCGCCCTCGAGTCCGCCGGTAAGACCCAGTTTAATCATATCCACGCCCTTGGCGAGCTGTTTGCGCGTTTCCCGCAGAAACTCATCCCTTCCCGAGCACTCGATGGCGCCGTAATCCTCTGAGCCATGCCCACCATGCGCCATGAGCGTCCAGCCGCAGGTCAGCACGCGCGGCCCCTGCAGCATGCCGATCGACACGGCCTTGCGGATGGCGACGTCAAAATAATCTCCGCCGCCCACGTTGCGCAGCGTGGTCACGCCGCAATCCAGCGCCTCTGCCGCGCGGCGGTACGCCTTCAGCGCCCGGAAGGCGGGGCCAAGCGGGTCCAGGCGGAATCCCGCGCCTGGCATTTGCAGATCCAAATGGACATGCGTGTTGATCAGGCCGGGCAGAACCGTGTACGCCTTCTTCAGGTCAACAACGCGATCCTCCGGCGTGCTGGACGCCAAAACGGCTTCGTTGTGCGCCCCGACATAGACGATGCCTCTCTCCTTATTCTCATAGACAAGCATTCCGTCTTCAATCGCCGGTGCACCGGTGCCATCGACAATGCGAGCATGCGTCAGAAATGTCTTGCTCATACTTTCTCCTTCCATTACGTCCGTCATTACCCTTTGCAGGCAACGACTTCAACCTCTACCAGAATATCCTTGGGGAGTCTGGAAACCTCAACCGCCGCTCGTGCAGGCAAAACGGCGCCGTTAAAATATGTACCATAGATGCCGTTGACCGTCACAAAGTCGTCCATGTTTTTTAAAAAGACCGTCGCCTTAACAACACTTTCCATCGTGCAGTCGGCCGCTTCCAGAACCGCTTTGATGTTCTCAAAAACCTGCTTTGCCTGCTCTGAAACACCGCCGCCAACAATTTCACCCGTTTTCGGGTCTGCCGGTATCTGGCCGGAAACAAAGACCAGATCCCCGGCGCAGACGCCCTGCGAATAGGGCCCAATGGCCCTGGGGGCGTTGGCTGTTTGAATTACGCTGATCATCTTTACTCCTGTTGCTATGGCGAACCCGGCAGTCCGGGGTGTATCGCCATACGTCGTACGCACGTCCCGATGCAGAGGACCTCCGCATCGGGACGCATCGGTTTCTCAGTAGGTCATGAAGGCGCCCAAGATCATCATATAGTTCTCGAGCGTTGCGCCGGTGTTGTCCACGCCCTGATTGATGCTCACCTCCGGGCCGACAACCTCCTGCATGGTCTGCACAAACACGTCGTAGTCGAACAGCTCCCCGTTCGTATCGCCGTTGATATAATGCACGGCGTAGGCGGCGCCCGCCTTAAGGTTGAGCACCTGCAGGGAGATGGCCCAGTTCCCCGCGCGGCCGGTCATGCCCATCTCGGCCAGTTTGGCAGAGATCTGCTCCGCGGCATAATCCGCATCGCCCTGATACTCGTCGGGAATCTCAATGCCAAGGGCGCTGGGATAGCCGATGAAGGGGGACGGATCGTTCGGCATGAGGAAGATACCGCCGTTTTCAAGCACCGTCTTGATCATCGGCTCCACCTGTGCCTGATTGGTACCGAAGAAAGCGGTGTCCTTGCCATACTGCTCGATCATCTTCGGCACATCCTCCAGCACGAACTGCTGCGTGCCCGTGGTGCCTGCATCGGAAGTCGGGTCAGGCGTGGTCGCATCGATGAACGTAATGCCCAGCTCCTTGGCGCGCTCTTCCATATTGTTGCGGCGCTGGAGCAGCAGCTCAACGGCCATGTGACGCGGGAAGGAGTAGTGCACGATCGTTTTTGCGCCCATCTCATAGGCTGCCTCGGCAAGCTGATAGCCCTGTTCCGCGATGTCGGTGTTGAACACGACATCCGCCGCCGCAGAGATAACGGAAATATCGTCGGACGGGGAGCCGGCCCACACCATGATGTCCGGGCGCTGTTCCTTCAGCTTGTCGATCATCGCCGCAAAACCGGCCGGCGTACCCGAAATCAGCAGCGCCTTGACCTCCGGGTCAGCCGCAACGCTCAGGATCGTGGAAAGCGCGACTTCCTGCTCGGTCGTAAAGTTGTCCGGGAAGGTCACGTGCAGAATGTGGCCGGGATACTCCTCGGCAACCATCTCCGCCGCCCGGTACGATTCCTCGCCCTGCGTTACGGTGGACGTCATGATTGCGATCTTCCAGTTCTCGGCATCCTCGGTTCCGTCGCCATTCGCATCCTGATCAGAATCGGGATTCTGCGCATCGCCGGCGGTTGCCGTGGGATCGGAGTCCTGCTGAACATTGCTGGCCGTACAGCCAAGCGCGAGCACCATCACGAGTGCAAGCAAGAGAGCCAATACTTTTTTCATGTTTTCCTCCTAAAAAATATGGTTTCTTCATAACGATGCACCGTTATGAAAACTGGAAATCAAAACGCCTGGAGGCCTTCGATGGCATAGACGCGGACGGGACAGGAATCAAGCCCCTTGATGTAGAGGGGCGCAAAGGAGATGAAGAAGGTCTCCTGCCGCAGCTCCTCCAGGTTCTTGAGCACCTCCAGGAACGTGATGTTCTTCGCCATGCACACGTCGTGGAACGGCTTCACATCCTCGTTCCGGTTCTCGATCGAGACCCCGTCCCCAAACCCCACGCACTTTACCTCGTGGTCCACCATCCACTGCGCCGTTTCCCCGTTGACGAACAGCCGCCGGTCCTCCGCCGTGTTCGTCTTCTCCGTGAACGGGGGCAGCTTGTAGGGCGAGTCCAGGATCACCACGTCCCCGCGCCTTACCTTCTTCCCCAGCACCCGATCGAGCACCTCCCGCGTGATATACCCGTTGGGCGCCACGCCCTCCACCGTCGCATAGATCCCGCGGCCCAGAAAGTTCGTCAACGGCAGCGCCGCGGCGTCCGGCCAGTTGTCGTCGTGATGATAGGGACATTCGCAATGGGTCCCCAGATGGCTCGTCAGGTCCATGATCGTGTGGTAGTCCGGGATCGGTCCTCCCGTATTGAACCGGTACAGGTGACACCGCCGTGTCTCCGTCGCCGGATCCAGATATTTCGTCAGATCGATCACCCGCAGATTCCCCAGCTGATAGACACACATCTTCCCTGTCCCTCCGTCATTTCCACTGTTTCCGTTCTTCCATCGCATGCACCAGCGCAACCGCCATTTCATGATATGGCACGGGTACGCCCGCTTCCTTTGCCGCCGCTACCACCGAGCCGGCGATCGTATCCACTTCCGTTCGATTCCCCTGTTGCAGATCCGCATAGATCGACGTATATCCCATCCGTGCGTTCGCCAGAACCTGCTTGATCTCCTCGATCACCCGCTCGGCCTCGAAAGGTCCCACGCCCAGCGCATTCGCCGTCGCCACCGCCTCGCGGGCCAACCGCTCCATCAGGTCACAGGCATGAGGATTCTCCAATATGAACCCCAGCGGCGCCTGCAGGATTCCCGTCAGCGTGCTGGCCGCCGAGTTCAGAAATAGTTTGCTCCAAATCTGGCGGGCCACACCGTCTGAAATGGAACATGCAAAACCGCATGCGGTCAGCGTGTCGGCAATGGGCCTGATCCGTTCGCTGTCCCCGCCCAGCAGACCGATGCTCGTCCTGCCGCTGCCGCCGTGCCGGACATGCCCGTTGCCCAGCAGCGAACTGTTGTGTTGCGTGGTCCCGATGATGACGTGCTCGCGGTCCGCAAACTGCAGCAGCTTCGACTCGTGCCCCGCGCCGTTTTGCAGCGTCATCACATAGGTCTCCGGTCCGATCAGCCCCCGGTTCGCCTCCAGTGCCGCTATCGTATACATCGATTTCACAAATACGATGACAAGATCCATCCGATCCAGCCCTGCACACCGGGTCCCGGCTTTGGGATGAAACACCTCGTCCCTGCCCTCGTTGGAGACAACGACACCATCGGCACGGATTTTCTCGACTCTGCTTTGATCGACATCGATCAGAAACACGTCGTTTTGCCGGGATAAATACCCGCCAAACAACATTCCCATTGCCCCGGCGCCCAATATTGCAATTCGCATACAAGCTCTCCAACCCATCAGAATTTCGTCGTCAAGTGATTAATAATACATTCGATTGCAGTAATTGCATCATACCAGTAAAAACTTGTTTTGTCAATGCACTATTTTAATGTTTTTGAACTATTTTTTCTTCCCTGTTCTTTTTTATTCATTCGTTGCGTTTTCCTCCATTGCCTTTGCGTTTGTTTTTCGATATACTATATACTGTGATTCGCAAATGTCATTGGAACAAAACAAGGTGAAAACAGGATGGTGTTACTATGAGTATGCAATTGTGCGAAACCGACAGAGCGATCCTGCAGTCCTACCGCTCCGTTGTCGACGGTCTGGCCGAATTCTGGGGACAGGGCATTGAAATCGTGCTGCACAGCCTTGAGGATTACGACAAGGCTGCCGTGAAGGTTGTCAACGGCCACTACACCGGGCGCAAAGAGGGCGCCCCGCTGACCGACCTCGCGCTGAGCATGCTGCGCCAGATTCAGCACAGCGGCGATAACCACAAAAATCTCATCTATGCCAACAAAAGCAAAAGCGGAGCTCCCATCCGCTCGGCGACCCTGCCGATTGTAGGGAAGCATGGAACGATCATCGGTCTGCTTTGCATCAATTTTTATCTGGACATTCCTCTGCACCTGTTTTTCAACGAATTGTTTGAAGTGGGCTCGGTTGAAAACCTGCCGAACGAGACGTTCGCCAGCAGCGCCGACGAGCTGATCGAAACCACGTTGGTAAAAGCCCGTGAGGAGGTCTATGCCAACCGTAGCATCCTTTCCTCGAATCGTAACAAGGAAATCATAGCAATCCTGCACGACAGGGATATCTTCCGACTCAAGAACGCCGTATCCAAGGTTTCGGAAATGCTGGGCATTTCCCGCAATACGGTCTATCTGCATCTGCGCAATCTGCAGAACGAAAAAAAGGGAGACGGGCCTTTCTCCTCATAGTCGTCAGTCGTCGTATTTTGCTGCGCGCCGGCATCCGTTTGCACGGATCAATCCGCCGTACAAGCCCGTCGGAACGGCTCTTTGCGCCCCCTGCCGGTTCCCACGCGCCGTGTTATCGGAGCGATACCGGGGCTGAGCATCGATGCGCGCGACGGCGTTCCCGCAGTGCAGGCAGGCGCAGGTGCCATCCTCCTGTAGCGCGCAGCGCCGCCGCGGGATTCCCGGTCCTGACCGGCCCTGCTCACCGCGACGCGCGCCTCCCGGAACCCGCGTCTCCCCATAAAAAAACCAACCGCCGTTGCGAAAACGGCGGTTGGTATGGGCGGCAATCGCTCTTGCCGCCCGTGTTCCACGGCATCGGAGATGCGCGCGCTCCACCCGATGCACGCGGGTCGAAGGAGCCTTCAGTTCAGCAATTCGCGGACCGCATTGGCGATCTTAGTCTCGTCCGGATAAAACGCATCTTCACAGTTGGGTGCAAACGGGACGATCATATCCGGCGCCGCAACGCGCTTCACCGGTTTTTTCAACAGGTCAAAGCCTTTTTCGCAGACCATTGCGCATACCTCTGCTCCAAAGCCGCCCGTCACCGGCGCCTCGTGCACAACCACGAGCCGCCCGGTCCTGCCGACGGAATTCAGGATCAGATCCTCGTCGAGCGGCTTCAGCGTCCTGGGGTCAAGCACCTCGGCGTCGATGCCTTCCGCCGCGAGCAGCTCCGCCGCCTTGAGGGAGCGCTGCAGCATCCAGCCCGTCGCAACGATCGTGACATCCTTGCCGGCGCGCTTGATATCACCCTTGCCGATCGGCACAACATAATCGCCGTCCGGCACCTCGCCTTTAAGCGTTTTATACAGATATTTCTGCTCGAAGAACAACACGGGGTTGTTGCTGCGGATTGCGGCTTTGAGCATGCCCTTGGCATCGGCCGGGGTGGACGGCATCATGATCGCCAGCCCCGGTGCATTGAGAAACGACGCTTCAGGGCTTTGCGAATGGTTAAACGAGTACCTGCCGCCACCGCCAAACGCCGTGCGGACGACCAGCGGCACCTTGGTATCGCCGCCAAGAATGTAGCGCATCCTCGGCGCCTGATTGATAATCTGATCCGCGCAGACATACAGGAAGTCCGCGTACATAATCTCCACAACCGGCCGGAAGCCCATCATCGCCGCGCCAACGGCCGAACCGACAATGGCGATCTCCGAGATGGGCGTGTTTATGACGCGCTCCGCCCCGAATTCCTCAAACAGGCCGGCCGTTACCCCATAGCAACCGCCATAGGCGGCGATATCCTCGCCCAGCAGATAGACGGAATCGTCACGAATCAGTTCCTCGCGCATTGCGCTCTTGAGCGCCTCCAAATAGGTGAGCTCAGCCATTATTCCTGATCCTCCTTATACAACATGCAGTAGGGGTCGAGCAATTTCTCCGGGTCCGGATACGGACTCGCTTCCGACACGCGAATCGCATCCGCAATCTCTTCCTCGACGGCGTCCTTGATCGATTTTACTTCTTCCTTGGAGAGTACGCCTACAGCGGTCAGGTACCCCTCGAATTTTGTTACGCAGTCGTCCTGCTGCCAGCGGATAATTTCATCCTGCGTGCGATACACATTCTTATCGTTGCCGGAATGGCCGGACCATCTGTACGCGCGCACCTCCACCAGCGACGGCCCCTGTCCGCTGCGGGCGCGTTCCACGGCGTTATACACCGTTTCATATGTCTCCAGCACATCGTTTCCATTGCAGACGTAGCCCGGAAAGCCATAGGCCTTTGCGCGATCCGCAACGATGTCCAGCTTCAGAATATCCCGCGTGGGCGTGGACCAGGCGTAATGATTATTCACCAGGCAGAAAACAATGGGTAAATTGTAGACCGCCGCAAAGTTCATCGACTCATGCACGGCACCCTCGTTGCTGGCGCCATCGCCCATAATGTTGACCACCACGCTCCCGTTTTTCTTCCATTGATTGGCCTGAGCAACGCCGATGGCGATCGCCTGTGAGGCGCCCAGGATCGGATTTGGTGGCAGGATATGCTTGGGCAGGTCCCCCAGATGCATCAGCCTGGTCCTGCCCTGCGTGTGGCCGCAGTCCTTGGCGTACAGCATGGCCATGACCTCCAGCGTGCTCAGGCCGCCCGCAAGAATCGCGCCAACATCCCGATACGAAGGAGAAATATAGTCCCCTTCCGAAAGCGCCATTGTGATGCCGACCGATGCGCCCTCCTCGCCCACTCCGGTGTGGACGCTGCCTATGATCCTCTTTTCCTTGTTCAGCTGCGTCGCAACTTCATCAAAACGGCGGGTAAGATACATATACCTGAACATTTGAATCAGTTTTTCGTTGCTGATCTCCATCTGCGATTTCCTCCTTTTTCCTAAACGTTCCGTTTGTTCCGCAAACTTTGTCCTATTATAACACAATTTCAAACATTTTCAAACCATTTTGTACGTTTTAAGAAAATTTCTTTCAGCGTCCGACATCCCGAGCAGGAACAGCAGCCGGCGCCCGCTCTCGACATGGGGCTGCGGTGACAAAATTGGACGCGCCGACAGGCCATGCGGCCGGTTCCCGGGCATCGGGCCGCCCACACGCACGCCCCGCAGTCCCGACCTGCCGGCGCCCGCTCTCGACATTAGGCTGCGGCGGCGGAATGGGTGTTATACCGGCAGATCGCACATGTGAACCGTCTTTCCGTCCAGCGCCGCCGATCTGTACCCGGCCTCCACCACCCGTTGTGACAGGGCCGCCTCCGCAATCGTGGGCGTCTCCCGATAGACGGGTTCGTCCTCCAGCAGCAGGCTGCGATAAAAATGCAGTTGCGATGCCATGTGTGCATCCGTCATCCAGCCAAGGCTTGTCCGTGGATACAGCCCGGCAACGTGCTGCGCAAACGCCGAGCCCAGGGGCGCAGCCCCGCAGGTTTCACGAGCGTCCGCCTGGCGGTACACGCGCAGCCTGCCGGGGGCGGCTGCCGTGAAATGCAGGCTTCCGGCCGTACCGTAGACGGAAAAGGTCGAGCTCTGCTCCAGGACCGACGCCACGCGCGTGATCTCCACAATACCTTCCATGCCGTTCACCAGCCGCACGCGCACCTGCGCGCAATCCTCCACATCGACGTTGACGGGCTGCCCGGTCTTCTCGTCCGGGCGCTGCCGGATGACCGTTTTCATCTCCGCCGCGACTGCGTCCACTTCGCCGAGGGAAAAACGAATCAGATCCATGATATGCACGCCGATATCCAGCAGGGGGCCGCCGCCTGAGGCGGCCTTCTTCAATTTCCAGTTGCTTTTGCGGGATGGATTCAGATAGCCGGAATGCTGGACGCGGCACTGGAACTCTATCACCTCGCCGATCTCTCCGGCCGCCACCAGGTCCCGAATGGCGATCACGCCCGGCATAAAGCGGTACATCAGCGCGACCTGATTCCGCACCGGACAATCCCCTGCCAGCCGGGCCAGCGCCTCGGCCTGGGCCATGTTAACGCCCACCGGTTTTTCCAGGTACAGTTTTTTCCCGGCGCGAATCACCTGCGCCGCCTGTTCAAAATGCACGTCGTTGGTGCTGCAAATATCGACGACATCGCTTTCCGAAATCAGTTCTTCCAGGGTTTGCGCATAACCGAGGGAAAAGAAAGGCGCCGCAAGAGAGCGGTTGCGCCGATAGATCTTTCCAATCCGAACGGGGAGTCCGGTATCGGCGGCAATGGCGGCCACCGCCATGCAATGCGTCCTTGCGATGGAGCCGAAACCGATCATGCCAATGGTCAAAGCGTTCATGTCAACCTCCTGTATGATACAGATTTTCTCCCGTTTTTTCTCCCAGCAGCAGCGTCTCCAGCGCATAGGCGACGCCGTCTTCATCATGATCCAGCGTAATATAGTCCGCCAGAGCCCGAATTTCGGGTTCCGCATTGCGCACCGCCACGCGCGTGCGCCCCGGCGTAAACATGCTGCGATCGTTGTCGCTGTCCCCTATCACCATGACCTGCCGGTCATCCAATCCCAAATGCTCCATCAGCAGCTTGAGGCCGCTGCCCTTGTCGCAGTTGCGCGCCGTCAGCTCGACATACCGCGGCGTATTGCAGCTGATCTCTGCCCCCTCAATCCGCTCGAGCCGGGCGAGGCATTCCCGATAGGCATTGTCATCCAGAAAATCCAGATTGAATTTTTCAATCCGATCCATCCGTTCCTCAAAGATCCGCCCCGCATCCGCCCTGCGCTTCCACATGGAAAAAAAGGCGTTTACATATGCCGCGTCAGAAGCGTACTTCTGCCGAATCAGCTCCATGGATTCCCCGGAAAGATACAGCATCCCGCCGGACATAAACCCGAGGGCGCAACGATACTCTGCGGTAATCTGTGCAATTTCGCGCACGGCATCCACGGGAATCAGCTGCTGCGCAATGATGCGCCCTTCGCGCAGATCATAGACCGTTGCGCCGTTGGCCAGGACGCAATAGCGGAACGCCCGGATCGTCCGCAACTGCTCCGGAAGCCCATAGAGCGGGCGCCCGGTTACCGCGGCAAACACCACCCCGCTTCTGATCACGCGCTCGATCGTTTTCAGACTGTGCGCCGAAACAACCCGCTCCGAATTGAGCAGGGTGCCGTCCATATCACAGCCAACCAGACGAATGTCCGTCATCGTTCTCATGCCCCAGTTCCCCCATCCCCGAATTGCGGCGTCGTTATCAGCAGCGTGCAGGCGCCATCGACCCGGCAGCCGTCCAATGCCGCCGGCAAAAACAGGCTGTCTCCTTTGGTCAGGCGCTCCGAGCCCGCCCCGCCGGTCAGCAGCCCCGTTCCGCCGACGCAGGTAACGGTACGGAAACTGCCCGTGCCGGACGGAAGGAGCCAATGGCCGCGAACGTTGACGCGATCCACCCGGAAATGCGCATTACGGCACAGGGGCAAGGCCCGGTTCGCTTCGTCGTCTCCGCCGGCTGAATCAACCGCCGGCTGCAGGCCGAGATCCACCACGTCCATTGCGCGCTCCAGCTGCAGTTGGCGCGGCCGCCCATAGTCGAACAGGCGATAAGTAACGTCGCTGTTTTGCTGAATCTCCACCACCAGACACCCCGCCCCGAGAGCGTGAACCATCCCGCTGGGTATGGTGACAGAATCCCCCCGATGGACCTCAATCCGGTTCAGATACTGCTCTGCGCGGCCTGTAAGGACGGCGTCCCGCAGTTCCGCCTTCGTACAGGAACGCACCCCCGCAATCAGGCAGGCGCCGGGTTGAGCGTCCAAGACATACCACATCTCGGTTTTGCCGCTGCACCCCTCGACACGCCCGGCATAGCCGTCATCGGGATGGACCTGCACGGACAGCGGCTCCCGCGCATCGATCAGCTTGACGAGGAGGGGAAACGACGCCGCGCTCCATCCGTCCCCCAGCAGCGCCTTCCCCTGCCGCTTCGCCAGCGTGCGGAAAAGCTCCCCCGCAAATCTGCCGTTGGCGACCCGGTTGTCGCTGTCGCCGCGGCAGGCGATATCCCAGCTTTCCCCGATACACCGGTCGGAAAATTCCCCGCGCAGGCGGGGGATTTGTGTGCCGCCCCAGATCTTTTCCCTATATATGGAGGAAAGCCGCATGGGATACCAGGTTGACTGTACATTCAAGACTTCCATTCGACCAGCAATTCCTCCAGAGAATGCAGACAAACCGTCGCCAGCCGCGCCTGCTCCGCACTCGGTCGGACAACATCCGGCACCAGAATGCACCGCATGCCGCCGGCTACGGCGGCCAGCAATCCGTTGACCGAATCCTCCAGCACGACCGTCTGCGACGTCGAGACCCCGCACGCCTGACAGGCAAGTAGGAAAAGGGCCGGATCCGGCTTGCCCGCCGAAACATCCTCGCCGCAAAACACCCGTTCAAAACGATCGTAAAGCCCCGTTTTTTTCAGGCACAGATGCGCCCGCTCCCAACTGTTTGAAGTCGCTACCACGCAGCGGACTCCCCGCCCGAGCAGCCTGTCCACCAATGCCATGGCTCCCGGCTTTAACGGAATCTCCCCGTCGATCAGCGCCTGTTCGTACGCCTTCTTGTTGGCATCGACAAATGCCTCCAGACCGTCCGCCTGCGGATAACGCGCCCGATAATATCGATGCGTCGCCTCCCACGTCATGCCCACCGTGGCCAGAACGTCCTCTTCGGTCAACGGAAATCCCACGCGGCGCGCCGTCTCCAGCGCGACGCGTATACCGAGCCGTTCCGTATCCAGCAGAAGCCCGTCCATATCGAAAATGGCGAGGGCGACGTCTTGAAAAAGCGCCATACCTTACCCCTGTTCCTGCTCCGCCGCAACCGTCCCCGGTTGTTTGAGCGCGTTATGCAGCGCGGCTCGCTGCTCTCCGTCTGCGAACGCATCGTCGGGAACCGCCGCAACGGCTCCATTCTTCAGAACAATGCAGAGATGGCCGTGATAATCGTATGCGCGTTCGACTTCGTCGAGCGGGTAGGCGCGCTGGCGGGTTGCATCGCCGATGGACAGCGTCCCATCCGCAATGCGCAGGACCCGTTCCCGTTCCATGCCGTCCTTTGCCTGCGCGATGTTCTGCTCGATCCGCTTTTGGCACCGGCCGATATAATGGCGGCGGTATCCCAGGGCACACCAGGCCAGGAGCGCAAAGGCGCCCGCCGCCAGGCCATAGGAAAGAAACCCGTCCGTGCCCGCCGAGCGTCTGGCGAGGAGGTTGTCCAGCGCATAGAGGAAGACAACCGCGGCGACAAACGCCAGGATCCAGGTCCGCCGCGCAACCGCTCGCCGAAAACGATCGGTATGCGTCAGCGCATGCATGAGGCAGGCGACGGAACCCTCCGGCGTGTTGTAGTATCTGATCTCCAACGCTTGCTTCCCTCCTCTCCACGGCCCGCGTTATAGCGTGTGGCTGCCGCGGTGATAGTCGTCCTCCACCCGGATGATATCGTCCAGTTCCGGGGTCGTAACCTCGATGAACCTGAAGTCCTCCAGCGCCCGTTGGCGATGCATGACAAACGGATAGTTTTTCATGATATCTCCAGGACCGACCTCCCGTTCCACAAAACGACCCTGCTCGTCCTGCGTCGTGTAGATGGCGCGTCCCTGCAGCACATAGAGCGTTTCCAGCTTCTTCTCATGGTACTGCAGGCTCACCGCATGTCCTTTTCTGATCAGCAGCTCGCGGACGGCGTAGTGATCGTTGCAATCAATCCACTTTTCCGTTCCCCACGGCTTTTCTACAATTTCTCCGGATGGATATGGCGCTTGCATCTCTTCCTCCTCAAAGCTTGGTTTTCACAAACTCGTTGATGTTCCGATAGCGGACATGCCGCGCGTCAATCCCGAACTTCAGGCTCAGCCGGTACGATGCCAGCTGCAGAAACGCCAGTCCGACAAAAATGTTGAACCGGCTATCCGGCGCGGAGCAGCGGATGTCCCCGCCATCCCGATTGGACACAACGCAAATGCGGTCGGTCAGGCGATTGCCCAGCAGGAATCGTCTGAGTCCCTCTCCAAAGTCGCGGGACGCCCCGTCGAGCGCATAGATCAGGAACACATCGTTTCCATCGACGCCCATTTCAAAGCCGTGCAAAAACTCCTCCAGCTCCTTGTGCGCCGCCTTGATATAGGCGCATTCCGTCACCTTCATCGCGAACTCCCGCGCCACCGCATAATGGTGCGCCGTTGCCGTTACCCAGAGCATGTTGTGCGCTTCCACCAGGTCCGTAAACCGCTCCATCTGCGCTTCCAGCTCTTCGGTATACCGCCGCAGGTGCGAAACGATGCCGCGTATTTCGGCAAGCTCAGCAGCCAGCCGTTCCTGATCGATGTATCCCTGCATCCGGGCGGCATGCAGCCCAAACAGCAGCAGCGACAGGACCGTGCAACTGACGCCCTTGGTCTTGGAATTCCAGTTCTCCTCGCCGCAGCCGATGTTGATGTGCGCATCCGCCTCTCTGGCGATCAGGCCGTCGTCGTTGCCGGTCAGCCCCACCGTGATGCACTTCCCCTTCGCCGCGCGCTGCGCCTTCACCACGAGCGCGGAGTTGCCGACCTGAGAAATGAATATCGCCAGATCGTCTTTTTGCAGATGATGCTGCGTCGATAGAAATTCCACAGGATGGTATACGGAAACCGACAGACCGTAGTCCGTTAAAAACGGCTCCGCCATCTTGCCGGAATTGAAAGAAGATCCGCAGCCCACGATGAACAGACGCCGAAACGCCGGATGGGCCGGATGGCGATAGCCGTCCAGCAGGCCGGTGAGCAGCTCCTGCTCCTGATACAGATAATCCAGCATGGTGTCCATGATGCTCCTCCCGCTAAACGCGCTCGTAGTTCTTTTTGGTTTTGTTTGGTTTTATTTTATCCGATTATTCAGCGCATTTCAATAGCGTTGGTTTGGATTTGTATTTAATTGTGCATTATTT
>UQGA01000002.1 GCA_900540495.1 uncultured Eubacteriales bacterium
CGGACGGGCGCACGATCCTGCTGGCGAGCCACAACATCCAGGACATCGAGGAGCTTTGCGACACCGTGTGCGAGATGGACGCCGGCGTCATGACCATGGTCAAGGAATGAGTTTGTGGCGGTTGTGCCGCAGAGCAGTAAGGAATTAAAGGAGGGATGCGTATGATTGTGTGCAAGTAAAAAGCTCCTGCAAATCGTGAGTGGGCACTCTCATCGCCCGAAGGCGATGATGACACGCAGGAGCAACCGTATTTTAACAGCTTAGAAACAAAACTGCAACTATAAATTTTGAAAGGAGAATACTATGGGACGTATTATGAAACGCGTGCTTCCCTGTATGGCCGTGCTCGCCCTGGTTTTCGCGCTGTGCGCGGTCTCCTATGCGGCAGACTGGTCCGGGTTTCCCCTGCAACAGGAGGGCGCCCGGAACGACTATGTCCGGGCGCTGCAAACCGTGGCCAAATACTATAATCCCTCGCAGATCAATGTGGATGCCGTATTTGGCTCCGGCACAAAATCTGCTGTAATCAATTATCAGCGCAACAGCGGATTTGCGCCTTCTGAACAGGACGGTATTGTGGGAGCGCAAACTTGGAACAGCATGTATTGTAGGCTTGGTTCAAGAACCCGTATTACGGGCGGTGGGACTGGAAACGGAACACCGAGCAGTTCAGGCATGTATTATGGATATAGATTGTACCAAAGAGCTTCGGGAAGCTATACTCAATTGTACTATTTCCGGGTAGATATTAACCATACAAATTGGTTTGACGTCTATGTAGCCGCACCTGGAAGCACACCGGGTACGTGGTACTGGGTTAATCCCAGAACGTAGGGATAAGTACAATGCGTTCTGCGCCTGCTAACGGCGGGCGCAGAACGCCCAACTACGAAATCGTTATGGAGTGATTGATATGATAAAAACAAAAAAACTTCTTGTCTGGCTTCTCGCCGCGCTGCTCCTCCCCGCCTGCCAGCCAACGCCCACGGAGGACATCGTCGTCAACAAAAGCGACGGGACGTTGGAAGAGGCCATCGCGGCAGAGGCGTTGCCACCCGCCCGGTATGAAGCGCCGGAGACGCTGCGCCTCGACCCGTTCGGTACGGAGACACTCGAAGTCGTGGTGGATGCTGAGGTCGTCGTGCCGGATGCAGAGCGGTACCCCATCGTCGAGGTCACGCTTCGCACCATCACCGTGGACTGGGCGCGGGACATGATGTACAAAATGGCGGATGGCAGGAAGGTCTACACCTATCAAACGGAAACAGCCGCTACCAAGGAACAGATCGAGGCAGAGATCGCCCTGCTGCAGCAGCAGCTGGCCAACCCGGATGCCTATCTGCCCGCTGGAGCGGACGAGCAGGCGCACGCCGAGGCGGAGCGCGAGTGGCGCGAGGTGCTTGAGGCATGGGAGGTGTTGTACCGGGAGGCGCCGGACGCATTTGAGCGGCGGGAAATCGACCTTCAATCTGCCGATTTTGATTTGATGGGACAAATGACCGGCGCAGTTGACTTTGGAAAAGAGCGGGAGACCTATCTGACCGTGGCCGCCTGGTACGGAGGGCCGGGCGGCAGCGTGGAGTTCAACAATGTGGACGACGGGGTGGGACTACCGTTCAACTTCGATATGGACAGCGACCTGACTGACCTCAATGACGTCACGATCAGCGTGGAAGAGGCGGTGCAGATGGGGCTCGACTATCTCGAGCAACTGGGGGAGACGGACTTTTCCCCCGCGCTGATCGTCGCGGGATATTGCCATCCTCGCAGCAGTGAGAATATCAAGCCGATGGAGGAGTGGCCGCAATGCTACCAGATCCAGTTCACACGTAACGTCGCGGGCGTGCCCGCTACCTACCGGGAGGGGCATTACGACCTGCTGCTGTCCGGCTCGGACGGGAAGGAACGCTATGCGCCCGCCTATCCGGAGGAATCCATTGAGATGGACATCCGCGACTCGGGCGTGAACTACCTGTATTGGAGCACGCCAAGCGAGCTGGGGCGCACGCTCAATGAGAACGTGGCGCTGCTGCCGTTTGAACAGATCGTGGAGCGGTTCTGCGACCAGATTCTCTACAACGCCACACCTGCCGTCGGGGAGGACGATGCGGTGATCAAAAAGACGTTGTACATCGACCGGATCGAGCTTGGCATGGTGCGGGCGCTGCAGCGCGGGAGCGTCGACCAGTGGATCATGGTGCCGGCGTGGACGTTCTTTGGCAAGACGGCGCTGCAATACGCAGGACCGCAGCCGGGCGGGTATCCGCTCGACGAGAACAACGAGTACATCAGCGAAACGCCGGGTTACAGCTATCTCATCCTCAACGCCGTGGACGGCAGCGTGTATGACCCGGGCGTCGGGTATTGACCGTCCGCAGACAGCGTGACGGGCATGTGAAAGGGGGACGCATCGTGAAGCGCATCTGTGCCGCACTGCTTACAGGCCTTTTCCTGTTGCTGACTGCGTGTCAGCCGACGCCGGAAGAGGACATCGTCGTCAACAAAAGCGACGGGACGTTGGAAGAGGCCATCGCGGCGACGGCGGTGCCGTCCGAGCAGCCGCTGCTGCCGGTGGATGAGGTGGGACAGCGCGTGGAGCACTGGACGGACGAGCTCACCATCCGCGGGCTGACCTGCACGATCGACGCGGACATCGTGCTGCCGGACAAAAAGATTTTCCCCGTCTACCGCGTGCGGCAGCGCGCGCTTGACGCTAAGACGGCGGCGCAGGTGCTGGACTACTTCCTGGCGAACGCGACCGGCGCGCGCGAGACTTCCCGCACGCGCGAGGAAGTGCTGCTCGACCTGATGGCCGTGCGCAGGGGGGAATACGTCACCTACGACGGCGCGGGCGGCGCATGGCAACCCTACGACGGGCAGGAGGAGGACATCGCACGACTCGAGGAGGAGCTGCAGACCATCGGCGAGGAGGAGTTTGGTCCCGTGCCGGACACCGTGCCGCTCGACACGCCGTATACCTACGCGCTACCGGACGGGAAGCGCATCTGTATGCGCGTGTCGGAGCGGGAGGCATATGCGTATACCTATTTCCCGCGCGGCATCACACAGCCGGAGAACTGGGTCATGGACGGCGAGGCATATCCGGGCGAACCAAAGGGGACGACGTTGCAGAACGTGAAACTCACACAGGAGGAGGCCGAGGCCGCAGCGAAGGCGTTCCTCGAGCAGGCAGGGTTGACCTATCTGGGGCTTGCCGAGGCGGAGAAGGCGCGCATCTTACAGGGATCCACATATGAAACGCTGTCGGAAGGCTGGCAGCTCACCTATGCGCGCAGCGACGGCGGGTGCATTCCGGTGTACTATTCCAACCAGCAGACCGGCTACCTATACCAGCGGTCGGAGGACTATGCGCCGCGCTGGTATCCGGAGACCCTGCGCATCTACGTGGACGAGAATGGCATACAGAGCGTCAACTGGCAATTCCCGCTCGAGATCGTGGAGACGATGAACGAGAACGTGCTGCTGTTGGAGTTCGACGAGATCAAAGGGCAGATCACGCAGGCCGTCGAGCTCGGCTATGCCTACATGAGCGAAAAGATGGGCGGCAGCAGGCAGCACGAAGTGACGGTGACCAGCGTCGTGCTGACAAACGTACTCGTGCCCATGCGGGACACGGTGGATTACCAGATGCTCGTGCCCGCGTGGCTAGTGTTCTACCGGCAGCAGATGGGGGCGGCGGAGCCGCTCACCACATTCATCGCGGTAAACGCTGTCGATGGCTCGACCATCGACCTCAAGGTGCGCTCGGGCGGCTGAAGCCGCCCATATGGACAAAGACGCGCGGCGGAGCAGGAAAACAGACAAATCCGACAGGAGGGGAGAGACGATGACACAGAGAAAACGGAGCCACGCGCTGCTGCTGGCCTTTCTATTGTTTGCCGCGCTGCTGACCGCGTGCCAGCCGACACCTAAAGAGGACTTGGTGGTGAACCGGGGGGACAGCGCACAACCGTCAGGCGGCGCCCAGCCGTCGGGCGGCGTTGCGCCGGACGCCGTCCCGACGGCGGACCTACTTTCCATCCCGCAGAAGCTGACGCTGACGGAACAGCCGCAGAAGAACGTGATCGTCTCCATTGACGCACCGGTTTTGCTGGCACGGGACGCCGCCTACCCGATCATCGAGGTACTGCCGTATGACACGCTGCACGATGCGGAGCTGATCAACCGGCTTTTGCAATCCGTCTGCCCCGGCGGCACGGTCTATGAGGCGTGGGAGCGTACGAAGGCGGAGGTCGAGGAACAACTGAAGGCGGCGCTCTCCTACCACGGGCAGAGCGGCTCGGTAGTGGACAAAGACGTGCTGGAGTCTACGTTCATCCCGATGTTTGAGGAAGAATACCAGACCGCACCGGAGGAGGCCGTCAAGATCAAGCACGATGTGGCGAGCGGATTCGAGAGCGGGCAGTATTATTTTGTGGAGCGGCCTGACGGCGGAACGGCCCGGCTGCAGTTCCGCTACGGCAACAGCGTGGACTTTATGGCAACAGAGCGGATGGTGTTCTACGACGAAAGCTTCATCCAAGAGGGTGACCCGCCACTGGCAGAGCCGGAGATCACAAAGGAGGAAGCGATCCGCATCGGCGATGAATTCCTGCACAACCTAGGGATCGAATGTACCGCCCTTGTCAGGGTGGAGAAAGGGTTTTCCTTGTATAACTATGAGCGGCAGGAAAGCGTCTACCTGCTCAGCTACGTTCGCAAAATCGGCGAGGCCTATTCGCTGGACTGGGGGCGGGTGATCGGCTGGACAACTCCGTACGCTCCCTTGTCCACGCTCGGCGCGCCATGGCAACCGGAAGGCGTCTATCTTGCCGTCGGTTCGGACGGTGTGATCTACGCGGCTTGTGACGGTCTCAGCCGCACGTCGCAGGTGCTGGAGGAGGAAAGCGCGCTGTGCGATTTTGAGCGGATCACCGACAGGATTGTCGAGCAGCTCGGCTTCCAGTTTGCCGGCAGGACGATCGACGGCAACGGCAATCCGATCATGAACAACCTGCAGGTCAGCAACATCGAGCTGATCTACGCGTTGGTGTGCCAAAAAGATCACGTGGACATCGGCGTCTATATCCCAGTCTGGGAAATCACCTATTATTGGAATGACGATCCGGTACGGCAGCAGCTCTATCTCTCGGCGCTCGACGGCGGCACGGTGGAGCCGCGCATGACCTGGAAAGATCTGCTGAATTGGGCGGAACAAATGGCCAAAGAGGAGGCGTTGGAGGCGCTGCCCGGTGCGGAGGAAGGTTCGTGATCTGCGCCGTGCGGCATGCGCCGCACGCGGGCGGAGGAGACTGCGACACTACTGCGATAATGATGGACAAAAATTCCATAATACGCAGAAACATGCGATCCCGCGTCGTTATTTGAATCCTGTCGTTACAGACGGGCGGTGCTTCCCGCATGACGTTACAGATATGGAGGGAACGAGGATGAAACGAATGGGGCACATCACACGGCACTTTGCACGGCATATGGCATTACTGCTGGCGGCGCTGCTCGTGCTGGCGGCATGGCTGCCGGCGGCCGCGCTGGCGGACGGGGAAGGCGGCGTTGCGCCCCCGCCCGCGGGGCAGTCCAGTGCGCAGGATAGCGCCGCGGCAGGCGGGCAGGGCGGCGTGCAGCAGGACGGTCAGCAGCAGGACGGCGGCGCGGCAGGCAACACAGCCACGCCCGTGCCGGCCAATACGGCGACGCCCACGCCGCCCGTCGTAACCATCCAGGTGGACACGCCCGCGCCGGACACGCCTGCGCCGGTGCCGTCGTCGCTGCGCATCGATAGCCAGAACCTGTACAACGGCATGGCAGCCACGTATGCGCAGGGCTACGCCCCGACCGTCTCCGGCGGCAAGGCGACGATCATCCTGCCCCTGCTGTGCAGCGGAAAGCTCGCGGGCGACAGCCTCGTGGCCACGCCCAATCTCGGCAGCACGCTGGACTCCCCGTTCGTGTTCGGCAACTATCAGCAGATCGTCCCGCTCTCGACCCAGTCCGTCAACGGCGGCAAGGGGCAGGTGCAGGCGTACTACGTCCGCTTTGACCTGGCGCTGAGCAGCGCCCGGATCAACGGCGTGTACCCGGTGGTCATCACCGTGGAGGCGTTCGACACGGCGGGCAACGAGGTGCGCGAGGAGTTTACGACGTATGTGACCATCTCGGACGGGCAGGACCCGCCCAGGGAGACCGTCAGCACGGGCAGCAGCGGCCCGACGGCGTCCAAGCCGGTGCTCGTGGTGACCGCCTGCGACCTCAGCAAGACGACGCTGCAGGTGGGTGACACGCTGCAGGTGAACCTGACCGCGGACAACCTCGGCCGCCGCACGGCGAACAACATCCGCGCGACGATCGTGAGCGATGACGCGAACATCGTGCTGCTGAACGACTTTTCGGCGCAGTATGAGCGGGCGCTGGCGAGCGGGGACAGCGTGTCGTTCTCGTTCGAGCTGCAGGTGCTGCCGCTGGCGGTGGGCGGGATGCACACGATGACCATCCAGCTCAATTACGAGGGACCGGACAACAGCGGGTATACGGAGAACGCGGTGTTCCGCTGCATGGTGGAGCAGAAGGCGGCGCTGGAATACGACGTGGTGAAGCTGCCGGAGAGTGCGACGTCGGGCGACTCGTTCAGCATCCCGGTGAGCGCGTACAACCCGGGGACGGCGACGGTGTACAACGTGCGCTTCACGCTGCACGTGGACGGGCTGATCGCGGCGACGGCGTATCTTGGGAACCTGGCGCCGGAGGAGAGCGCGGACAAGATGATGGAGGTTTTTGCCACGACGCTGTCCGGCACGGAGAAATACGGCCAGACGTACGGCACGTGCGAGCTGCGGTATGAGGACGCGATGGGGCAGGAATACTGGGAGAGCATCGACCTGACCATGAACATCCTCGAGCCGGTGAAGATCACGGACGTGGAGCAGGAGAAGCTCGAGGAGGAGGCGAAGGAGCAGGAGACACTGTCGCAGTGGTGGGTGTCGCTCCTGTTTGGCATTGCGATCATCGCGGTGCTCGTGGCCGTCATCATCGTCGGCAAGTTCTCGCGCATGATGAAGATGCGGTAAGCGGCGTTCCTGCCGCGAGCCATACGCGGCGGGCCTGATGCGCGCGGACTGCGGTCCGTATGCGCAGCTTAAACGCCGCCTGCCGACAGAAATGTGACGGACAAACCCGGGGAATGGGCCGCCCAAGAGCCGGCGGGGTTATGCCCTTGCCGGGAACGACGAGTGGCCCCGCCTTTTTCTGCCCGGAACTCGGGAAAGCCGCTGAGCGGCGCCGTGGGCCGGGGCGTCTGGCGGCGGGCGCGGCGGGGACGCGGCGGGCCGCCGCCTGGAAGCGGCCGATAACATTTACATAATTATACAGAATTTCCGTGCCGGCAGACGCGTGCGGCATACGCCTGCAAAACAAAACATATTTCCGCTCCAAATGGTCGAAAAGCGTATTTTGGTTCTTGAACAGCGGCTGGATTTGCGCTATACTCTTATGGAATGTCATCGAAACAGTATGCGATGAAAGCAAACCAACAGCTCTAAACGGCACTTTTTGTATGGGAAAGCGGGTGGAAAAAGATTGAAGAGGACGTTTCATGGCGGTGTACATCCCCTGCATGATATTCATGAGGGGAAGCCGCTCACGAGCGGTTGCGCCGTGCGCGCGGTTGCCCCGTCGCTCGTGGTCATCCCGATGGGGATGCATCTGGGCGCGCCGAGCAAGCCGTGCGTGCAGGCGGGCGATTTTGTGAAGCTGGGCCAGCGCATCGCCGACCCGGTCGGCGGCCTTGGGCTGCCGGTGCATGCGAGCGTGTCCGGGCAGGTTGTCGCGGTGGAGGAGCGCCAGCAGCTGCGCGCCGCGCCGGAGCTGTGCGTGGTCATTCAAAACGACATGCTTGACGAGTGGACGGAGCTGACCCCGGTGGGCGACGTGGACACCGTGGAACCGGAGAAGATCATCCCCGCCGTGCGGGATGCAGGCATCTGCGGCATGGGCGGCGCGTCGTTCCCGACGCATGTCAAAATGCAGGTGCCGCCCGACAAGCATGCGGAGATCGTCATTCTCAACGGCGCGGAGTGCGAGCCGTACCTCACGGCGGATCACCGCAACATGCTGGAGCACGCGGACCGTATTGTGGACGGGCTGCGGCTTATCCTGCGCGCCACGGGCGTGGCCCGCGGCGTCATCGCCATCGAGGACAACAAGCCGGACGCCATAGCGGCCATGCAGCGGGCGGCGGCGGGTTGTTCCGGCGTCGAGGTGCTGGTGCTGAAGACGAAATACCCGCAGGGCGGTGAGAAACAGCTCATCGAAGTTGTGACCGGGCGCCAGGTGCCGCGCGGCAAGCTGCCGGCGGACGCGGGCGCGCTGGTGTTCAACGTGAGCACCGCCAGGGCGGTGGCCGATGCGGTGACGCTCGGCAGGCCGCTTGTTGAGCGCATCACGACCGTGACCGGCTGCGTGAACGAACCGTCCAATCTGCTGTTGCGCGTCGGCACGCAGTATGCCGAGGCGATTGCGGCATGCGGCGGCCTGAAGGAGGGGGCGGCGAAGATCTTTGCCGGCGGCCCCATGACCGGGCTGTGCGCGCCGGATGACAGCCTCTCCGTGACCAAGGCGACCAATGGCATCGTCGTCTTTGACGAAGGGCAGGCGCGCGCGTTGGAGGAGGGGCCGTGCATCCGTTGCGGCCGCTGCGTGGACGCATGTCCGATCCATCTGATGCCCTATCAACTCAAATATGACTGCGAGGCGGGCGCGCTCGACCGTGCGAAGGAGCACGGCGTGCTCGACTGCGTGGCCTGCGGCGCATGCGCATACGCCTGCCCCGCCCGCCGCCATCTGACGGCGGCGTTCAAGGCGGCCAAGGAAGAACTCGCGGCTCGGGCGAAAAGGAGGTAAGCGACCATGCAATGGAAGGTATCCGCCGCGCCCCACGTCCATGCCAAGGACAGCACCGCCACGCTGATGCTCGATGTGATCACCGCGCTCATGCCGTGCGTGGTGGCGGGCATATGGCTCTTTGGCTGGCGCGCTGCGCTGGTGATTGTGTTGAGCGTCGCATTCTGCGTGCTTACGGAATTCGTCTGCCAGAAGATCGGCAAGCGCCCCATCCGGATCAACGACCTTTCGGCGGTTGTGACCGGCATCATTCTTGCGCTGAACCTGCCGTCCACAGCCCCATGGTGGATGATCCTCATCGGCGCCGTCATCGCCATCGGGCTGGTCAAGCAGCTCTTCGGCGGCATCGGGGACAACTTTCTCAACCCGGCACTCACGGCGCGCGCGGTGCTGCTGGCCTCGTGGCCGGCGCGCATGACCGCAACGAACACGGCGAGCGCCTATCCGCTGCCGTTTGACACCGTGACGAGCGCGACCGTGCTTACGCCCGACTCGGCGCTCAACCCCTCCATGGTCGATCTGCTCGTGGGCCGCATCCCCGGCACGATTGGCGAGGTGTGCAAGGTGGCGATCCTGCTGGGCTTTTTGTATCTGCTCATCCGGCGCACGATCACGTGGCACATCCCCGTGGTCATGGTCGGCACGTTTGCGGTGTGCGCGTGGGCCTTCGGGCTCGACCCGCTCGTTTCCGTGCTCTCGGGCGGCCTGCTCTTTGGCGCCGTGTTCATGGCGACGGATTATGTGACCACGCCCATGACGCGCCCCGGCCAGGTGATTTTCGCCGCCGGAGCGGGGCTGATCGTGGCGCTCATCCGAGCGTTCGGCAGCTATCCGGAGGGCGTGACCTACGCCATTCTGATGATGAACGTCGTCACGCCGCTCATCGACCGTGCGGTGCGGCCGCGCATCTACGGGGAGGTGAAGACCCATGCGTGAGATCATCCGGCTTGGTTGGAAACTGCTGCTGCTTGCGGCGGTGGCAGGGCTGGCGCTGGGCGTGACAAACGCCGTGACGGAAGGCCCCATCGAGCAGCAGCGCATCGAGGAGGCCAACCGGGCGCGTCAGGCCGTGCTCGGCGCGGCGGATTCGTTTGAGATCCTCAGCGAGGGCGAACACGATATGGACGAGATCGCCTGCGGGCTGGATGCGGCGGGCGAGCCGGTCGGTTATACGGCCCGCTGCACCGTGCAGGGATACGGCGGCCCGATCGAGGTGACCGTCGGCTTGCTGCTCGACGGCACGATTGCGGGCGTGAGCATCGGCGGTACGGACTTTGCCGAGACCGCAGGCCTTGGCGCGCGCGTCAAGGAGGAGTGGTTCGGCGCGCAGTTCACGGGCATGAGCGCGCCCGTCGCGCTCGTCAAGGACGGGGGCGAGGTCGATGCGGTCAGCTCCGCAACGATCAGCTCCACCGCCGTCACTTCGGCGGTCAACGCCGCGTGCGAAGTCCTTTCGGATCTCATGGAGGGCAACTGATATGGAACAGAACCGCAAATCGCTTTCCAGCGTTTTCCTTGGCGGCGTCATCACGGAAAACCCGACGTTCCGGCTCGTGCTCGGCACGTGCCCGACGATGGCGGTGACGACCAGCGCCATCAACGGCGTGGGCATGGGCGCGGCGGCCACGTTTGTGCTCATCGGGTCGAACGTGGTGATCTCGCTGCTGCGCAACTTCATCCCGGACAAGATCCGCATTCCGGCGTTCATCGTGGTCATCTGCACGTTCGTGACCATGGTGCAGATGCTCATGCAGGCGTTTGTGCAGGAGCTGTACGCATCGCTCGGCATGTTCATCCCACTGATCGTGGTCAACTGCATCATCCTCGCGCGGGCGGAGGCGTTCGCATCGAAAAACCCGGTGCTGCCTTCGGCGGTGGACGGCCTTGGCATGGGTCTCGGCTTCACGATCGCCATCACGCTCATGGGCGCCATCCGCGAGCTGATCGGCAGCGGCACGGTGTTCGGCATATCGGTGTTCGGCGCTTCCTATGAGCCCATGCTGCTGCTGGTGCTGCCGGCGGGCGGGTTCCTCGTATTCGGGCTGATGCTCGCGTCGATCAACATCATCACGGGCAAATTTGAAGCGCGTCGGGCGCAAAAAGCGGCGTCCGACGGCGGGGAGGAGGCGGCCGCATGAACGAGCTTGTCAAGATCCTGCTGTTCATGGTGAGCTGCGTGCTCACCCACAACTTCATCTTCTCCCGCTTCCTTGGTTGCTGCCCGTTCCTCGGCGTATCGAACCGTGTGGAGACGGCGTTCGGCATGGGCATGGCGGTCACGTTCGTGATGGGGCTTGCGAGCCTGTTCACGTACATGGTGTACCACTGGATTCTGATCCCGCTCGGGCTCGAATACCTGAGCACGATCGCCTTTATCCTCGTCATCGCCAGCCTCGTGCAGGTGGTGGAGATGTTCCTGAAGAAATCCGCCCCGGCGCTGTACAGCGCGCTGGGCATCTATCTGCCGCTGATCACGACCAACTGCGCCGTGCTCGGCGTATGCATCCTCAACATCGGCAGCCCCACCACGCTGGCCAACGGCATGGTCGTGGAGTACAACCTGCTGTATTCGGTGCTCAACGGCGTGTTCGGCGCGCTCGGCTTCCTGCTGGCCATCGTACTGATGGCGGGCGTGCGCGAACGGCTGGAGTCGGCGAAGATTCCCAGGCCCATGCGCGGCTTTTCCATCTCGCTGATCATTGCCGGCTTGATGAGCATCGCGTTCATGGGCTTTAACGGGCTGGTATAAGGGGGTTACGGTATGGACTGGACAGCGATTCTTGCGGCACTCGGCGTGCTCGGCGCGCTGGGCCTTTTGTTCGGGCTGGTGCTCGGGCTGGTGGGCAAGAAGTTTGCGGTGGAGACGGACGAGCGCGTGGCGCTCGTGCGGGACTGCCTGGGCGGCGCCAACTGCGGCGCGTGCGGCTATGCCGGGTGCGATGCGTTTGCGGAGGCCGTCGTCAGGGGCGAGGCCGGAGCGGACGGTTGCAAGCCCGGCGGCGCCGGCACGGCAAAGGCGATCGGCCGGATCATGGGCGTGGACGTATCGGCGGCGGTGCCGATGGTCGCGCGCGTGCGGTGCAACGGTACGTGCGAGAATGCGGTTGAGCGGTATGCATACGATGGGATTCGGAGCTGCCGCGCGGCCGCGTCGATTTCCGGCGGCCCGAAGGCCTGCCACTACGGCTGTTTGGGCTATGGAGACTGCATGTCCCGCTGCGCGTTCGGAGCGATTTCCGTATACGACGGCATTGCCCACGTGGACCCGGATAAATGCACCGGCTGCGGTATGTGCGAATCCGTTTGCCCGCGCAACATCATCCATCTGCTGCCGCGGGACAAGACCATCGTGGTCGCCTGCCGCAACAAGGCCATCGGCAAGACGGCCCGTTTGCAGTGCAAGACCGCATGCGTCGGCTGCAAGCGGTGCGAGCGTAACTGCCCCTCCGACGCGATCCACGTCGAGGACGGCGTCGCCATCATCGACGAAACGAAGTGCACGCGCTGCGGCGCCTGCGTAGCGGGCTGCCCGATGCACTGCATCCAGAACTTCTACGAGGACGGGCGGGATTGAGCTCCCGCCGGACGGATCGGGGACGTAAAATACATTTGATTGGGGAGGATTATTGTGGAACGGAACGGAGTAGCCAATAACCGCAGGTCTGGCGTGCGCGTGCTGCCGATCATACTCGGGGTGCTGCTATTGGTCATGGGGGCCGTCATACTGGTCACGGACAAGGGGCCGGACGAAGACGCGCCGGATTTCAATTTTCTGGCGATCGACGAGGTGGCCGATACGCCGTTTGTAACCGGCAACGTCGAGCTGGTGCTCGACTGCTTTGCCGAATCGTATACGACGTATTATAACACCCGGACATCGGAAGACAGCGACGAGCTGTATTATCTCGTCCCTGCGGCGCCCACCGACAGCGAGGGGTATTACCGGTGCACCTACCTGATCTGCATGGAGGCGCAGCCGGAGGACTTTGCGGTGATGGACCAGATCATGGAGGAGACGTGGGCGGAGGATTTCACCGGCGAGTATACGCTCTTCGAAATCGGCCCTTCAAAGGTTGAGCCGATCAGCGACGAGCTGGCCGACCTGCTGGACGAGTATATGGCGGAAACCGGGCTGGTCGAATGGATGCAGGACACGGCGTTTTTCGATACCGCTGACGAAGCGGAGGTTCGCGCGCGCATCCTGCCGTACGTCGTCCGCATCGGTCAGGGCACAACGGTGGGCGTGGCCGTGGGAAGCGGATTGCTGGCGGTCGGCCTGGTGCTGCTGGTCGTCTCCGTGATCGGCGCGGTTCGCCGTGCGAAGCGGGAGACGGCGGCCGCCGGCACGCCGTTTGGCGACGCGCAGGCGTATTCCGGCGCGCCTTCGGGCGAAACTTCGACCTACTTTGGCACGGGGCAGGACGCGCCCGCAAAGGCGCCGGATGCGCCGATGGGGCAGGTCTTCTGCACGGCGTGCGGCGCGGCGTTTGAACCCGGGCCGGACGGACGCTGCCCGTACTGCGGCAGCGAACAAAGCCGATAGGCGCTGCGATCTGCGCGCCGGCCCGGCGGGTTTCTTCAAAAAAGATGGGGGGTGTGCTTTTGCGCATCCCCTGCGCCGTCTTTGGACGGCGAAAACAGGATGAACGCGCTGCGGAGACCGTCTGCGACGGACGGCTGGGAACGGGGCCGGCATGGGGGCCGGCGGAGAGGCGAATACCATGGGGAGGCAAACAGGGATGATGGGATCGGGCGCAATCCTTTTTCGGGACGTCCGTCTTGCGGGCGGATCGACGGTGGCGGACGTATTGGTACGGGATGGCCGTATCGCGGCCATTGGGCGCATAGACGGCCGGGGAGAGGCGGCCGTGGTGCAGGGTACGGGGCGCCTGCTCGCGCCGTCGTTGATCGATCCTCACACGCACCTTGACAAGGCGTTTCTGGAAACACCGCGCGAGGCGGAAGGCCTCATGGATGCGGTGCTTATGACGCGGGAGTATCAACAGAACCTGCCGCTGGCGGACGTGCAGGCGGATGTGATACGCCGGGGCGGCAGGGTGCTCGCCTTGGAACTGGAGAACGGCACGGGCCTTGTCCGCAGTCACGTGAGCGTGGACGAGATCTGGGGCATGGAGGCGTTTTACGCCAGTTGTGAGTTGCGCGCGCGTTACGCGGGGCGGCTGGATGTGCAGCTCTCCGTGCCATATGACAGGCGCTTTCTTGCACAGTGGGAGGAAGCCGCGCGCGCCGGTCAGATCGATTATATTGCAGGATACCCCACCATCACGCCGGACTATCGCGCGGCCGTGGACGAGCTCATCGCCGTGTCGGAGAAATATGCGATTCCGCTGGATCTGCATGTGGACGAGTCGGACGCGGCAAATATCGATTGCTTTCGTTATCTCATGGAACAGACGATTGCGCATGGCCTGCACGGCAGGGTGAACTGTTCGCATGTAACGGCGCTCGCCGCCGTGCCGCATCGTGAGGCGGAGGAAGCGATTGCCCTCTGCGCCAGGGCGGAGGCCAGCGTGATCGCCCTGCCGTCGTGCAACCTGTTCCTGATGGGGCGTGGCGACCGCGGCATCGTACGGCGCGGGATCACGCGCATCGCGGAACTGGAACGGGCGGGCGTTAACGTGGCCATCGGTTCGGACAATATCCGCGATCCGTTTCGCCCGTTCGGCAACGGCGACCCGTTGGAGGAGGCGCTGCTCACCTGTCAGCTGCTGTCGCGCGGCACGGAAAGCGGCATGTCGGACGTGCTGCGCATGGTCATGGGGAACGCGGCGCTGGCGAGCGGGAGACGGGATTACGGGCTGTCCGTGGGCGCGCCGGCGGACCTGGTGCTGCTGGACGCGCCGGATGAGAAGACGGCGCTCATCGAAAACGCGGCGCGGCTTCTGGTGCTCAAGAATGGGCGGCCGGTGGCCGGAGAGTTGTCCGGGCGCCATGCGCGCTCCAGCGATTGAGCGGGAAAAGATGGTTGACAACGGCGGGCAGCCTGTGGTATCCTATTTACAACAATCAAGGGAGTATTGGGTTCTAATTCTTCAAATTTGAGCATCAGCTCATTCGGGATGCGTGCCTCGATTCATGCAGTTTCACCGCGAAGAACGACACAGGTGAGTGCTCGATCGGCACTGGCATCCCTCTTTTTTTAGGGGAACAAGCAACTCGAGAGTGCGAACCACCGTCGTACGTTCTTGGAAACAAACAATCAACGACAATGGCGTAGCGTAACTCGGGAGAGCATCGGAATTCAAATCCATTTCAAGCTCGATCCTGGAAAGAAACAAATTAAGACCGACAGCCCGAACGGCGCAGGCTGGATTGCGCGCCCGCGGTTGCCCTTAGCGCAGTATATTCAAATACGCCGTTTAGAACTCGGGAGAACGGGACGACCGTTTGATCCTGGAAAGAAGATCCCTTCCGCCTGACGCCCATCAACCGGGCGCGCCAAATGGCGCGCCGATCCGGGCGGCGGCCGAAACGATCTTCTTTGTTTTTTCGGGGATGCTTGACAGACGAAACGTCTGCCGCAGATAAAAAGAGAAAAGGAAGGACGATCAGATCTATGGACAAATCCGCAAAGCTCCTGTGGCTCAGCCAGGAAGACGTTATCGCAACCGGTGTGCTCGATGAAGGCATCGGCCACATCATCGACGCAGAAGTAAAGGCCTATTCCCTCATCGCCAACGGCGAGGGCGCAGATCCCGTTGCACCGCAGGTGCATTTCCAGGGCGACCAGGCCGGCAACATCTTTGCCATCCATCCGGCGTGGGTCGCGGGCGATGTCAACGTCGCCGGCATGAAGCTGGGTGCGCGCGCGCCCGAAAACCGCAAGGTGGGCATGCCGTCCATCACCTCCATCGTGGAAATGATCAACCCGGAGAACGGCCGGCCGTTCTGCATTGGCGACTCCACCCTGATGACCGCCTACCGGACCGGCGCCACCACGGGCGTCGGCGCCCGCTATTTTGCGCGCAAGGATTCCGAGGTCGTCGGCCTGTGCGGCGCGAGCGTCATGGGCCGTCCGCAGATCATGGCCATCTGCAACGAGCTCAAGAACATCAAGGAGATCCGCCTCTATGACCTCTATCAGGAGAAAGCGGAGGCGTTCAAGGCCGAAATGGAGCCGATCATCGGCAAGACCATCACGGTCGTTGACAGCGCCGAGAAGGCCCTGAAGGATGCGGACGTCATCGCGCCGACGACGCTCGTCTCTGCGAAGAACGCCTACATCAAGCCGGAGTGGCTCAAGCCCGGCGCTTTCTGCGCGAACATTTCGGACAACGACTACACGTTCGACGCTGTCAGGAAGATGGACCGCATCTGCTACGACAGCAAGAAGCAGTTCGGCATCCCGGTGACGATGGGCCTGATGAAGGACGCGGGCCTGCTCAACCCCGACGACTGCGTCCAGATCGGCGACGTCATCAACGGCAAGGCGCCGGCTCGTCAGAACGACAAGGAGATCTGCCTGTTCACCTCCATTGGCATGGGCATTACCGACCTGATCGTGATGAAGCGCATCTACGACGTGGCCGTGGAGAAGGGCATCGGCACCGAGCTGACCCTGTGGAATTCCCCGAAGTGGGCGTAAGGCCGGCTGCCCGGTAAGGAGAAATCATCATGCGAGAAAACCGCGAATTGCTTTATGAAGTGCGCGCCCCGAAGACCCTGCTGGAGATGACCTGGCCGGAGGTCGACGAGCTGCGCAAAAAGACGGACATTGCAATGCTGTCCACCGGCGCGGTCGAACAGCATGGCCATCACCTGCCGATCGGTTGCGACACGATCCAGAGCACCGAGTCGCTGCGCTACGCGCACGACATCCTGCTCGAAAAGTACGGCGTAGAGAGCCTCATCGCGCCCACCATTCAGTACGGCATCTGCCCCGGCGCCATGTGCTATCCCGGCTCGATCACGCTGCGGACCTCGACGCTGATCGCCGTGCTGGAGGACGTGTGCGAAGGCCTGTATCACCACGGCTTCAAAAACATCATCCTGTTCCTCGGCCATGACGAGAACTATGCCTCCTCCATGGTCGCGGCGCAGAACGTGGTCGACCGGCACAGCGATGCAAAAGTCGTCGTGCTCAACCCGATGCCGGCGCTCAAGGCCAGCGAGCGGCAGAACCTGCAGCTGGACAAGAGCCCGCGACCGGACGGGCATGGCGGCGCAGGCGAAACCTCTCGCGGTCTCTGCCTCCATCCGAACATCATCTATATCGACAAGGCGCAGGACGACCATTGGGACCCCTCCAAGGTCGTCGTGGACGACGATCCGATCCTCGGCGGCGAACCGCCGCTGCTCGGCGGCGGCGTGTACAACCCCGCCAACGAGGGCCGCAGCTACAGCTATGCTGCCGGTGATCCCGGCCAGACCGGCGATCCGAGCGGCGCGAGCGCGGAAGCGGGCGTCAAGGCGTATACCGCAATGGCCGAAGTCGTCGCCAAGGTGGCGTACAAGCTGTTCGTAAAGGGCAAGAAATAGAGCGAAGGCTTTTTCCCCTCAGGACTCCGCCGCCGTGTTGTTGCGGCACGGCGGCGGAGGCAAATCCTTCTCCACATGCAAACCTCAAGGGTACGGAGGAACTATGCAAAACTCGATCCGTTTGGATGGCGTTGCAAAAGTTACCGGAAGGTTGAAGTTTTCATCGGACATGACCATGCCGTCCATGCTCTATGCGGCGCCGGTTCTGTCCGACCAGGCTCACGCCAGGATTCTGGCAGTTGATGCGTCCGAGGCGATGAAGCTGCCAGGATGCGTCAAGGTCTATACCGGCAAGGATGTGCCCTGCAATCGCGTGGGCTATCTGCACGATCATCCCGTCATCTGCGACGACAAGGTGCGCTTCTACGGCGACATCGTCGCGGTTGTCGCGGCCGAAACGGAGGAAATCGCCCGCCGTGCGGCCCGACTCGTTCACGTCGAATATCAACCGCTGCCCCTCATCGAAACAGTCGAACAGGCGCTTTCCATGGAAAACGGGAAGGTGCACGACCAGATGGAAAACAACATCTGCCACCAGATCCACTATGCGCGTGGCGATGTGGACGCAGCGTTTTCCCATTGCAAATATATTGTAGAAAACGAATATACGTTCCAGCAGGTCGACCATTGCTTTTTGGAGACGGAGTGCGGTATCTCCTCTTTAGAGGATGGCAAGCTCGTCATCCGCTCCGGCAGCCAGAACGTCTATTATGATCGCGGGCAGATTGCCGAAGGGCTCGGCCTCCCGGAGGAGCAGGTCGTGGTCATCGCGCCCTACACCGGCGGCGGCTTTGGCGGCAAGGGCGATATCAGCGTCCAATGCCTGATCGGGCTGGTCACATTGGATACCGGGCGGCCCTGCAAGATGCACTTTACGCGGGAGGAACGCTTTATCAACGGCGTGAAGCGGCATCCCGGCCGGGTACGGATGAAGACCGGCGCCGATGAAAACGGCATCATTCAGGCCCACGAGGTCTATGCCGTGCTCGATGGCGGCGCATATACGGTCTTTGGGAACGTCGTGCTGGAAATTGCCACGGAGTGCTGCGCCGGCCCCTATCGCTTCCCCAACATTCGCGTCGATACCTATAACGTATACACAAACAACGGCGTCAACGGCGCGTTTCGCGGATTTGGCGCGGCGCAGGGCTGCTTCCCGCTCGAGGGACAGATGAATGCGCTGGCCCGAAAGATCGGGATGGATGCGATCGAGCTGCGCATCCGCAACTGCCTGCGGCAGGGGGAACGGCAGGGCCTGGGACATGTGCTGCTGTCCGATACGCGCATGTATGAAACGCTGTGCGAGGCGAGGAAGGACCCGCTCTGGATCAACCGTGAAGCCTATCATGGCGAGCGGGATGGCATCAGGACCGGCGTTGGATTTGCCGCCGGTATGAAGGGGTACAGCGTCGGCATCAATGGCGCGCCGGATTACAGCTTCGCACAGGGGGTCGTTACACGGGATGGCCGCATCTGCCTGTCCGTTGCCTGTATCGAGATGGGGCAGGGCTGCTTCACGGCGATGGCGGAGATGTTTGCACAGACCATGAAAATCCCGTTGGAATCGGTCAACATGACCGACCTGTGCAACTCCGACCGGAACGAGGAGACCGGCGCGACCGCATCCTCGCGCGTGACCCACGCCGTCGGGCTTGCGGTAACCGCCGCCGCGCAGGAACTGGTGGAGGCGCTGCGCGAGGCCGCGGCAAAGCAGGCCGGCGTGGCGCCGGAAACGCTCGAACACGTGGACGGCGGCTTCCTGCTGGGCGGGAAACGGATGTCGTTTGCGCAGATCGCTGCGGCATGTCCCGCCGACATCGTCCGTCGCACGCGCGTGCGCACGAAGTATTCCGATCAGCCGAGCGAGGGCGGTCTGGGTCACCCGCACGTCCTGTACAGCTCCAACGCACAGATCGCGCTTGTGCAGGTGGACACCGCTACCGGCATGGCGCATGTGGACCGGATGCATGTGTATGTGGACGTGGGCCATTGCATGAACCGCATGCAGGTGGAGGGGCAGAGCGACGGCGGCGTGGTGATGGGCATTTCCTATGCGCTGCTGGAGAAAATGGAGCGCCGGGCCGGACGGCCGCTGAACCCCTCGTTTTCCAACTACGTGATCCCCACCTCGCTCGATATTCCAACCAGGATTGAAAACCACATCTTGGAATACCCGGAACCCGCGCACCCGTTCGGCGTCAAGGGGATGGGCGAGAACGCGACCACGCCCACGGCGCCCGCCGTCGTTGACGCCGTAAACCATGCGCTCGGTACAAATATTACGGAGCTTCCGCTTTCGCCCGAATTGCTCGCGGCGATGACCAACCCCTGGAAAGCCCCGTCGATAGAAAAGCAATAAGCATGATGATTGGAGGAGATTGATTTGAGCAACCAGATCCCGAAGCTCAAGCTCGAAAGCGTGCCGCTCAAGGTTCTTGCGATCTGCGGCAGCCCGCGGCGAGACAGCAATTCGCAGATTCTTCTGGACCTCGCGGTAGAGGGCGCGCGCAGCACCGGCAATGTGGAAGTGGAGCACTATACCTTCGAGGGCAAGAAGATCAGCGGCTGCACCGCCTGCAATGCGTACTGCATCAAGAACCACGACTGCGCGCATAAGGACGGCTTCCAGGAGTTTGCGCAAAAGTGGCTCCGTGCGGAGGCCATCATCTGGGCGCTGCCGGTCTATACCATGTCCGGCCCCGCGATGGTGCGCGGGGTGCTCGACCGGCTGGGCGAGGTGTTCCTCGGCAATCGTATCGAGCAGGTGCGGGCCGGCGGGACGCTGCCGCACTTCATGAAGGCCTGCGGCATCATCTGCCAGGGCAGCTCGCGCTTTGGCAATCAGGAGATCGTGATCGAGGGCATGATCGACCATCTCATCACGATGGACTGCATCCCGGTGTGCGCGGACATGCCGCATTCCCATATCGGCGTAGCCGGCCACGTTGTGGACGGCACGAAGCCGGACGATGAAGCGGGGTTGATGACCCAGAGCCGCGAAATCGGCATGCGCATCGCCCAGGTCGGCAAGATGCTCAAGCTCGGCAAATACGCCATCGCGGATTCGCTCAGCGACGACTATTTCTGCTCGCCGAACAGCTTTGCAGAAAACCTGAGACCGGAGGTGTAACAACATGGCGGCTCTGACGAACAAAGAGATGGTCAATGTCCTCAAGGGCGAGGACGTCAAGGTCAATATTCTCGTGATCAACTGCAGCCCGAAGGCCAAGAGCAATTCGCAGGTGCCGATGGACGCGGTCATCGAGGCGGTGAAGGGGATTCCCGGCGCGAACGTCGATACGTTCCATTTTGCCAACAAAAAGATCGAATACTGCCGCCATTGCCGGGCGCACTACTGCGTGGAACATCAGGAATGCGTCTTCCAGGATGATTTTCAGGCGTTCAAGGCCAAGTGGCTCTGGGCGGACGGCATCGTGTGGGTCAGCCCGGTGTATCACATGGGCCCGCCCTCCAAGGTCCGCGCCGTGCTCGACCGGCTGAGCGAAGTGGAGTTCGGCAGCGTGCATGACCGCATGAAGAAGCAGAACTGCGGCTTGATCTATCCGAAGTTCTACAAGGCGGTGGGCGCCGTCGTGCATGGCGCGACCCGCTTTGGCGGCCAGGAGCTGACCTGCCAGTTCTTCATCAACCATGCCGTGCTGCTCGACTGCATGCCGATCTCCGGCAACATGCCGGAGTGCTATATCGGCGCGCTGGGCCATTCGCCGAACCCGGAGGCGCTCGGGAACGACAAGTCGTTCCTGGAGTCGGCGCGTTCGGTGGGCGTCCGCGTGACGGAGGCGGCCAAGATCATGAAGGCGGCGCGGACGCTGCTGTTCGACGATCTGGACGAACAGTGGTTCCCGTCTCAGGAAGTGATGGGCGGTTTCGACAAGGCGGGTTTCATCGCCCGGCTTGAGAATCAATAAAACATTCGGAACAAATAGAAAAGGAGAAACGACGATGCCTTACAAACCGAACGATGTCCAGGTAAAGATTCTCGGCGTGTCCGGCAGCCCCCGCAAGGGTGTGACGGATTATCTGACCCAGATGGCCCTCGAGGAGGCGGCAAAGGTCCCCGGTGTTACCACCGAGTTTCTGCCCCTGCGCACGAAGCACATTGAACACTGCATCCAGTGCGAATCCTGCCTGAAGCTCACCCCGGGCGAAAAGTACGAGCATTACTGCCGCCCGTTCCATGACGACATGGATGAGCTGATGAAGTACTGGCTCGAGTTCGACGGCTATATCGTGGCCTCCCCGGTTTACGATATGAACGTCACGCCGATGCTGAACATCTTCTTCAACCGCTTCCGGCCCCTCTGGCGCTGCTATCGCGGCATCCATCAGAACAAGGTCGGCGGCTCCATCTCCATCGGCGGCACCCGCCATGGCGGCCAGGAGACGACGGTTGCCATGATCAACAACTTCTTCCTCGCCAACGAGATCGTTGTGACCGGCGGCCCGGCGGGCAACTACTGCGGCGCCTGCGTCTGGTCCAAGGACAAGCTGCCCAAGGATTTTGACGATCCGATCGGCGTGGAGAAGGTTCTGGGCGTCGGCCGCCGCGTTGCCGAAGTCGCCAAGATCATGAAAGCCGGGCGCGACGTCGTCGGCGACGCCCGTCCCGAGTGGGAGATCTGATAGAAGTCCCCTTCGCCGGCGGCGCCGCAGACCCGGGCGCCGCCGGCCCCCCCCAATTTCAAGGCGCTGCCATAAACGACCATAAATGGGACGGATTCCCAGGTAGCATCCACAAGATTGTGCAGGATGGCTGTACAAAAAACAGATCATGCGAAAGGAAAGGAAACCCATGAAAAAACGGCTACTCATCATTGCCCTTGTGCTGGTCATGGTCTTGACCTGTGCCTGCGCGAGCGACACGACGCCCGAAAACACTGCTACGAGCGCCCCCACCGCAGGGACGGACGTACAGGACCCCACCACGACGGATGACGGCGATGCCGAAGCTCCGGATACGACGGCCGACGAAGAGCCTTTCCGCGTAGCAATTCTGCTGCCCGGCCTGATCAGCGATGCGGGTTGGAACGCGGGCGGCTACTATGGCGCCCAATATCTGAACGAGAACGTTGAGAATGTGGAAGCGACCTACATTGAGAACATCACCACCACCGTGGCGGAAGCGACGCTGCGCGATTATGCCGACCAGGGCTATGATCTGATCTGCGGCTGGTCCTTCGACCTTGGAGACTATGTCATGAAGGTTGCTCCGGATTATCCGGATACGAAGTTTGTGTGGTCGCAGGGTTATATGACGCTGGACAACATGGCCACCGTGACGGCGCCGCTGCAGGAGACGGCCTATCTGTGCGGCATGATCGCCGCCGGCATGTCCGAAACGGGCGTGATCGGTTACATCGGCGGTATGGACACCATGCCGATGATCGCCGCCCTGGAGGGCTACCGCGAGGGCGCCAAGGCGTATAACCCGGATATCAAGGTGATCTATGCGTTTGCGGGCACCTGGTCCGATACCGAGCTGGGCAAGCAGACGGCGGTCGCCATGTTCGAGCAGGGCGTCGACGTGCTGATGGGCCGCGGCGACGGCATTGCGCTCGGCTGCTTCCAGGCGTGCATCGAGCACGGCGTGTACTGCTTTGGCGATGTTTCCGACCAGAACGAGCTGGCGCCGGAACTGCTGCTCACCAGCACTGGTTGGAACGTCGGCCGCAGCCTTGAGCTGGTTATCGACGACATCCGTGCCGGCACGTTTGAGGGCAAGGAATACAGCGGCGGCATGGCGCTGGGCGTCTGCGACATCACGGACTTCCACGGCCTCGTGCCGGATGATGTGGCGGCCGTTGTGAACGAGGCGCGCGAAAAGATTAAGAGTGGCGAGCTTGTGATCGAGGCCAAGACTGAGATCAGCGAATAATCGCAGCAAGGAGACACATCCCTTTCCCGCTGCGGCGTAACGCCGCAGCGGGAAACCCGATGGAAGGCGGGAATCTGAGTCAGGCAGGGAGATCCTATGAGTAACGAATGCGTCATTCGATTCGAAAACCTTACCAAGCGGTTTGGCGATAACATTGCCAACAATCACATCGATCTGGAAATTCACAAAGGGCAGATTCATGCCATTCTCGGTGAGAACGGGTCCGGCAAGAGCACGATCATGAAGATCCTCTACGGCCTGTACCAGCCCACCGAGGGCAACATCTATGTGCGCGGCGAAAGGGTTCGGTTTACATCGTCCAAACAGGCCATTGAACATGGCATCTGCATGATCCACCAGCACTTCATGCTGGTGCGGCAGATGACGGTTTTCGAGAACATCATCAGCGGCGATGCCCGCAGCCGCGGCGTCATCAATAAAAAGGAACTCGTTGCAGAGATCATGAAGATCTCTGATATGTTCGGGTTGCAGATCGATCCGGACAAATACATCTACCAGCTCTCCGTTGGGGAACAGCAGCGCGTGGAGATCGTCAAGGCGCTGTACCGCAATGCGGAAATCCTCATCCTGGATGAGCCGACCTCCGTGTTGACCAAACAGGAGACGTTTGAACTGCTGCGGGTGCTCCGCATCCTTGTGGACAAGGGCAAGACGGTCATCTTTATCACGCACAAACTCGAGGAAGTGCTGGAGTTTGCGGACGTATGCACCATTTTCCGCGCCGGCAAAAAGATCGGCACCGTACTCACGAAGGATACCGACAAGATTTCGCTCTCCCGCATGATGGTGGGACGCGACGTGGTGTTCCGTGTCGCGCGGGACGAGATCGCGCTCGGCGAAACCGTGTTGCGCACCCACGGCCTTTCCTTCAAGAACAAGTATGGCCGCACCGTGGTGGACAACGTCAACCTGGAGATCCGTGCGGGCGAGGTGCTGGGCATCGCCGGGGTGGACGGCAATGGGCAAACGGAGCTGTCGGAGCTGATCTCCGGCACGGAGCGCCCGTCGGCCGGCACCATCGAGCTGGTGGGGGAGGACGTGACCAAGCTCTCCGTGGCGCAGCGCATCTCGAAGAATCTGAGCTTTGTCCCGGCGGAGCGCAACGGCATCGGCGCCATTGGGCAGATGTCGATAGCGGAAAACGTGATACTGCGCGACTATCACAAGAAGCCGTACGCCAAAGGAATTGTGCTCAACCGGGAGGAAGCGCTCAAGGCGACCGAAAAATTCCGCAACCTTTATGAGATCAAGCTGGCCAGCCCGGATATGCCGGCGGAGCAGCTCTCGGGAGGCAATTTGCAGAAGGTCATTCTGGCGCGGGAGCTGAACCGGAACCCCAAAGCGCTCGTCTGCGTCAATCCGACGCGCGGTCTTGACGTCGGCGCGATTGAAAACGTCCACAGCAGCATTCTGGAGACCCGCAAGTATGGCACGGGCGTTCTGCTCATCTCCACGGAGCTGGAGGAGATCCTCTCGCTGAGCGACCGCATCGCCGTCATGTTCGAGGGGCGCATCATGGGCATTCTCGAAAACAGGGGAAATCTGGACATGGACAAGCTCGGCCTCATGATGGTCGGCGCGGAAACGAACTGAGGTGACGACCATGCGAAAAGAAACAAAAAATGGGTATCGCAAGTCGGCGGACGGGCTGTTGGTCGTCCTGCTGACGATCCTGCTCACGTTCATCGCCTGCAGCCTGCTGCTCCGCCTGTATAACGCGGATCTTGGGACGGCCTACGCGGCGCTGATTCGCGGCTCCTGGGGGACCAAATATACCATCGGCGAAACGCTTTCCAAGGCAGCGCCGCTTGTGCTGGTTGCGCTTGGCTTTTCGGTAGGCGCGCGCAGCGGCATGTTCAACATCGGCGGCGAGGGGCAGATGTTTGCAGGCGCGCTTGGCGCATCGCTCGTGGCGCTGTATTTGCCGGCGGGTACGCCGCCTGTCATCGCCATTGTCCTCGTCGTTCTTTCCGGCGCGGTGTTCGGCATGCTCTGGGCCATGCCCGTGGCGTTTTTGAAAACGCGCTTCGGCGTGAGTGAAATCGTGATGACGGTCATGCTCAACGAGGTGGCCTCCGGTTTTGTATCATACCTGATCAGCGTTCCGATGAAGGACCCCATGACGCCGATCCACCAGTCCCCGATCATGCAGGAGAACTTCCAACTGCCGGAGTTGCTGCAGGGGACGAAGATCCATCTGGGCGTGGTGATCGCATTCGTGTTCGTGTTCGTGGTCTGGTTCTTTATGAGCCGCACCACCGTCGGCTATCAGCTCAAGGCAACCGGGCTTTCCAGCCGCGCGGCGCTGTACGCCGGCATCCCGGTTACGTCGGTTATGGTGCTCTCCATGATGGCCTCCGGTGGTTTTGCGGGCATCGCCGGCGCCTTTGAGGTGACGGGCGTGCATCTGCGCCTGATCGAGGGCGTGACGGGCGGGTGCGGGTTTACCGCAATTATCGTGGCGCAGCTGGGCAAAAACCGGCCGCTTGGCATCGCCGTTGCGGCGCTGGTCTTTGCAAGCCTGACCGTCGGCAGCGCAGCCATGCAGCGTGCCGTTGGGACGCCCGCCATGTTGTCCGACATGATCGAGGGCCTCGCGGTGCTGTTCTTCATCATGAGCGAGTACATCGTCAAGCGCGTCCGCAAGGAGATCAACAACAAGGCCATTGCAAAGCAGCTTGCGGCGGCCGCGCAGGCGTAAGGAAGGAGGCTTGCACAATGGGTTCTGTTTTGACCGTGGATTTCGTCACCGGACTCTTGACCAGCAGCTTTTCGCTGGCGGTTCCCCTGCTGATCGCTACGCTCGGTGAGATCTTTGTGGAGCGCTCCGGCCTGCTCAACATGGGCATGGAGGGCATGATCCTGATGGGGTGTTTCGTGTCGTACATCGGCGCCATTTACGGCGGCGGCGTTACGGCGGGACTGCTCGCCTCCATGGTTGTGGGCGTGCTGATCGGTCTGCTGATGGGCCTGCTCACGCTCAAAATGCTGGCGAATCAGTCCATCTGCGGCATCGTGTTCAATTTCTTTGCCACAGGCTTCACGGGATTTTTCAACCGCTACATCCTCGGCGTTTCGCTGATCCCAACCACCGTGGATACGCTGCAGGCGATCGAGATCCCCCTGTTGTCCGACATCCCCGTCATCGGGTTCCTGTTCAGCCAGAACATCATGGGCTATATTGCGATCATCCTTGTGCCGGTCGCAACGTTCATTCTGTTCCGGACAAATCTGGGGCTGAAGATCCGTGCGGTGGGCGGCAACGCGCAGGCGGCCGACACGATGGGCATCGACGTGCTGAAGATCCGCTACTGGATGTGGATCGTTGGAGCGGTGTTCTGCTGCCTGGCGGGCGCCTATCTGACGCTGACGATCGGCCTGTTCTCCGACGGCATGAGCAACAACCGTGGCTTTATCGCCATCGCATTGGTCGTATTCGCTCGCTGGATGCCGTGGAACGCGCTGCTCGGCGCTTTCGTGTTCGGCTTTGCGGATGCGCTGCAGCTCCGGTTGCAGGCGCTCAGCCTCGGCATTCCGTATCAGTTCCTGGTCATGCTGCCGTATGTGCTGACCATCATTGTGCTGATCATCGGCGCAAGCTCCCGCTATGTCAACCCGTCCGTCGTGGGCGTGCCGTATGTGCGCGAGGGCAAGGAGCTGAACTGACCGGCTGTTGGCCGGCTATCACTATGAAAACAATCTGAAAAGAGAGGTGCTATCAATGAATCTGTTTGATTTGACCGGTAAAAATGCCTTTGTGATCGGTTCCGGCGGCATCGGCGCTGCGATTGCGGAGGGCCTTGCCTGGCAGGGCGCCAACGTCGTGGTTGCCGATATCTCGGAAAAGAATGCGCGCAGCGCCGCGGAGCGGGTGACGGCCGCGGGCGCCAGGGCGGATTATATCGTGGCGGATATCACGAAAAAGGCGGATATCGAAGCGATGTTCGCCGAGATGGACCGCAAGATCGACCGGCTGGATATCCTTGTGAATTCTGCTGGGATCGGCTCCTTCTCGTCGGCGCTGGACATGACGGAGGAGGTTTGGAACACCGTCGTCAACCATTTCCTCAACAGCGCGTTCTGGTGCTGCCAGCAGGGCGCCAAACGCATGGTGCCCAACGGCCATGGCAAGATCATCAACATCTGCTCCATGAGCGGCATGGTGGTCACGGGCGACGTTGGGTCGAGCTATGCGGCGGCCAAGGCCGGCCTCATTCAGGTCACCAAATCGCTCGGCTGCGAGTGGATCCGGTACGGGATCAACGTCAACGGCATCAGCCCGGGCATGGTTCGCACGGCGTTGACCGATCCGATGTTTGACGGCAACCCGGAGGCGGTGGCGGAGTATGACGCCTTGATCCCGCTCGGCCGTATGGCGCAGCCGATCGATATGGTGGGCGCAGCGCTGTTCCTCGCCGCACCGGCGAGCGACTACATCGTCGGCCAGAACATCGTGGCCGACGGCGGATACACCCTCCGCTGAGACGGCGGGGAAAAGGAGGTCCAGATGATGGAAGTTGGAACCCTGAATACGATGTTCAAGGCGTATGCGCCGGCAGAGATGGCGGAACGCATCGCCGCCTATGGCATCCGCAAGGTGCAGTTGGACATGGCGTTCAACGGCCGCGGCTATGCCGTGGAGGATTTGACCCCGGAGTTCTGCGGGGAGGTGCGGCAGGCGTTTGCGGATGCCGGCATCGAAATCGTCGCCGTCAGCGGGCATCAGAAGATTGCGTTCCCGGACCGGGAGGCGCGCGAGGCCGCCAGGGACAGCTTTTTGCAGAAGCTCGTCCTGCCGGCGCGCTTCGGTTGCCGGGTCATCGTTTCCGAGACCGGCAGCGCCAATCCGGAGAACGCCTGGATCGATCATCCGAACAACTACCTGCCAGAGGTATGGGACGCGGTCGTGGAGACGATGCGGCAGATTTGCGCCCGTGCGGCGGAGGAGGGCGTGACGTTTGCGCTGGAGCCGCATTTCGGCCAGGTGACCAAAAGCCCGGCCACGCTGCGCCGGATGCTCGACGATGTCGGCGCAAAGAACCTGCGCATCGCACTCGATATGGCCAACATGGTTACGGCGGACAATGCCGGCAACACGCGCGCGTTGATCGACGAGTTCTTTGATAAGCTGTCGGGCGATCTTGAGCTGGTACACGCCAAGGATACGAAGATCGTGGACGGGCGGTCGGTGTTCCTCGGCGCGGGCAAGGGCGCGCTGGATTACCCGTACCTGATGGATCGGCTGCGCGCATGCGGCTATGACGGCCCGGTGCTGCTCGAGTATGTCAACGAGGCCGGTCTCCAAGGCGCTTATGACTTCGTCAAGTCGCTCCTCTGAGCGCGGGCGGCGCGCGGCCCGGTGCGGCGCGGCGGCGCTGGCAGCCCTCCTGCTGCTGTGCGGGGGCTGCCGGCAGAAGGCCGCCCCGCAGGCCGATCAGGCGATCGTGTATTACCGGAACCAGGATATCGTGATGCCCATGACCATCGACGATGTGGTTTCGGTGCGCGAGTATTATGTCCACGGGGAGCTCTACCAGCTCATCGTGTACGAGGATGGCGCGCTCACGCCGGTTGTCTTTACGCCGTTCGAGATTGTCAGCTATACGGCGGGCGGGGACGTGGCCATAGAGGTATACGAGGATCAGGTGTTCCACACCTATGATCCGTTCCTCCAGCAGACGAAGAACGAGCTTCGCAAGGCGTTCATCTATGAAGCGTACGAGAAATATTTCGGGCGCGAGCCGAGCGAAGAGGAGTTCAATTTGGAGCTGGAGAAGCTGATCGAAAAGACGCAGTTGGAGGATCTCGAAGCGCGCATCAGCACTGCGCCGGAGGCGGTGATCTATCGGATCAACCAGCAGCGGGATCGGGAACTCACCGATGCCGAGGTCGCGCGCATCAAACGGATGCTCGAGGACGGGAAATCGGCGGACGAGATTGTAGAGGCGTTTGTCAAATGAACAACATCACGTTTACGCTCAACGGCGAGCGGGTTACGGTGGAGGAGCGTCAGGGCGAAGTGCTGGCGGATATGCTGCGCGAGCGGCTCGGCCTGACCGGTACGAAGGTTGCCTGCCGGGAGGGCGAGTGCGGCGCATGCACGGTCCTGCTTGACGGCGAACCGGTCAATTCCTGCCTGGTGCTCTCCTCTCAGGTCGATGGACACGAGGTGCTCACGATCGAAGGCCTGTCGCGGGAGGGAGAACCGCTGGACCCGGTGCAGCAGGCGTTTCTGGACGTGGGCGCCGTTCAGTGCGGCTTTTGTACGCCCGGCATGGTACTGGCCGCCAAAGCGTTGCTCAACCGGTGCAAGCACCCCACTCGGGAGCAGGCGGCTGCCGCGCTTTCCGGCAACATCTGCCGCTGCACCGGGTACGTCAAGATTGTCGATGCGGTCATGGCCGCAGCAGAAGCAATGGAATCGGAAGAAAAAAAGGAGGATTAAGACATGGCAAAGGAAGTACCCGTATTTCTCAAACCCCTTGCGGAATCGGATGAGAAGCTGTATGCAATCGTGGATGAAACGCTGGCGCTTGTACACTGCGAGGGGGCGCTCGAACCCAAGTATAAGCACCTGATGTCCATGGTGGCGGACGCCATGTGCCACCACACCAGCGGCGCCGTTGCCTGCGCGCGCGAAGCGATCGAGGCGGGCGCGACAAAGGAGCAGGCCATCGAGGCGCTGCGCATCGTGTTCTCAGCGGCCGGCCTGCCGATGGTCATCGAGAATCTGGCCGTGTACCGGGCAATTCAGGACATGTAATTTTAATGGAAAGCAGGAGAATCCGCCATGAAGTACGAAATTGATTATTTGAAGAAAAAACTTTACAGCGGCGTGGTCAGCGACGTGCTGGACCAAATGGGCTACCGGAACCAGACGTTGGGCGGCGGCATCCATGGCCTGGAGGACGAAACGGTCGTCTGCGGCCCGGCTTTCACCAGCATCGGCAATACGGTCTACACCATGCCGGACGATCCGTTGACCGCCCAGTGCAAGGTTGTGGATCAGCTTCAGCCCGGTGAGGTTTACGTGCTGGCCACGCGCGGCGAGTACAACTGCGCCGTGTTCGGCGAGCTGTTTGCAACGGCGGTGCAGCAGCGCAAGGGTGTCGGCGTACTGCTCGACGGCATGGCCCGCGACCTACGCGCGCTCAAACAGATGAAATTCCCGCTGTTCTATCGCGGGGCGCTCCCGACCACCTCGAAGGGCCGCTGCGAGATCAACGAGTGCAAGCTGCCCGTGCAGATCGACGGCGTGCTGATCAATCCGGGCGATATCGTGTTCGGCGATATCGACGGCGTTTGCATCGTTCCGCAGGAGATTGCGGACGAGGTGTTCGAGCGCGCGATTGCGCTCATCGAGAACGAAAACACCGTTCGTGCCGGCCTGCACAACGGCGCCTCTCTGGAGGAGGTCTACAAGAAGGTCGGCGCGATCTGAGCAAAGGGTACGCCTGGCGCGGCGGAGGTTCGCCGGAATCCCCCACCCCGGCGGATGTCACCGCGCCACGGCAGCCCGCCGCAGCCAGCATGATTTTGCGGCGCGGCAAGGAAGAGGAGGGAAGACGTCCATGCAGATGGCAAGCTATGTGCGCGTATCCACGGCGGAGGCGGCGCTCGCGGCGGCAAGATCGGCGCGAGGGCCTGTGTTATATTTTGCAGGCGGGACGGATATTCTGGTCAAGCAGCGTGAGAATGACTGCTATGCCGGGCATGATGTGATCGATATATACGGCGTGGAAGAGCTGCGCGGCGTGTCCGACGCGGGCGACCGCCTGCGGATTGGCGCATTGACGACGCACGCCGCGATCGCGCAGGACCCGCTGATCCAGCAACATGCCCGCATTCTGGCGCTTGCGTGCGATACGGTCGGTTCGCTGCAGATTCGCAACCACGCTACGATCGGCGGCAATATCGGGAACGCATCGCCCGCGGCGGACACCCTGTCGGCGCTGGCGGTGCTGGATGCGCGGGTGGAAATCCGGCGCGGCGCCGAAACGCTGCTGTTGCCGCTATACGACGTGATCCTGAAACCGTATGCGACAAGCCTTGCAAACGGCGATCTCATCACCGCCGTGCTCGTCAACAAACTGCCGGAAGGCTGCGTCAGTGATTTTTACAAGCTGGGACGCAGGCGTGCGCTCGCCATATCCCGCATGACCATTGCAACGCTGTTGCGGCGGGACGCCGATGGCGTTGTGGACTATTTCGATATGACGCTCGGGGCTACGTTCCCGCGCCCGCAACGGTTTGCGGACATCCCGCCGCTGCTGCTGGGCAAGCGGCCGACCGAAGCGGATATTCTGCTGACCGCAAAGACCATGGCGGACAAGATTCCTGCGGTCGCAGGGATCCGCCATTCCACCAAATACAAGCAGCCGGTTGCGGAGAAGCTGGCGGCGCGCGTGCTGCGCAGGCTGCTGGCCGACGGCTGAACCCTTCAACAGACGGAAAGGGGAGGAAATGCGATATGCTGGATCTGCTGCTTAAGCGTGCGCATGTGTATGCGCCGGAAGATCTGGGCGTGGTGAACGTCGGCATTGCGGACGGGAAGATCGCCTGCGTGGGCAACGAGGTGCCGCCGGCGGCGCGCGTGGTCGATTGCGACGGCGCGCCGGTGCTTCCGGGCGTGATCGAGACGCACGCGCATATGCTGCTGCCCTTTGGCGGCACGCATACGATGAACGATTTTTACGACGGCACAATGGCCGGCGCGCTTGGCGGCGTGACCACGCTGATCGATTTTGCCGACCAGGTGCACGGCGGCACGGTCACCGAGGCGCTCGAGGCGCGCCTGGCGCTTGCGACGGACTGCGCGGTCGACTATTCCTTCCACTGCACGCTCACCGATATTACGGAGGACTGCCTGCGCGAGATTCCGGCGCTTGTGGCGCGGGGCATCACGTCGTTCAAGTTTTATACCGCGTATTCGGCTTCGGGGCTGTACGTACCGGCCGATCGGATGGCGGAGGCGTTTCGCCATGTCGCGGCCTGCGGGGCGCTGGCCACGGTGCATTGCGAGACCGAAGAGGAGGTGCTCGCGGCGACGGAGCAGCTCATCGAGGCCGGAAAGACCCAGATCCGGTATTTCCCGCTCAGCCGTCCGGACGAGAGCGAGGAGAGCGCGATTGCGGGCGTCATCGCCCTCGCCCGGGAAACGGGCGTCAAGCTGCTCATCCGGCATGTTTCGTCCGCAGCCGGCGTGCGATTGATCGCGCAGGCGCAGGCGGCGGGGCAGACCGTGATCGGAGAGACCTGCCCGCATTATCTGCTGCTGACGCGCGAGGTTTACGGCCGGGAGAATGGCGCGGACTTTATCTGCAACCCGCCCATCCGCGGCGAAGCCGACCGGGACGCGCTGTGGGGCGCGCTCGAGAGCGGCGTGAAATTTACGATCGGGACGGATGACTGCGCGTTCTACCTTGCGCAAAAGCGCATATCCGACCAATTCGATCAGGTGCCCGGCGGCGTGCCGGGGATCGAGACGCGCATGCCGATTCTGCTGAGCATGGGCGTCGGGCGGGGACGCTTCGGCTACGAACGCCTGGCCCATCTGACCGCGACGGATGTGGCGAAGGTATACGGACTTTATCCGCAAAAGGGCAGGATTGCCGTGGGAAGCGACGCGGACCTCATCCTGGTGGAGCCGTGCGAACCATATCCGCTCACGATCCGGGACCTGCATGAAAAATCGGACTACACGCCGTTTGAGGGCCTTCCGCTCACGGCGCGCATCCGCATGACGGTCGCGCGCGGCAACGTGGTTGCCGAGAACGGCGCGTTCACCGGCAGGCGCGGCGGCGGCAGGCTGCTGCAACGCGGGCTGCCCGCTTCGCTGGGCGAGCTGTGACGCAGACGCCGTGCGCGCCGGCGAGCCGATATCAGGCACAGTATTTTCGGCGGCATGCCGCCGATGGAAAGGAACGGTCGATACGATGGATCGAAACGAAATCATGGTCTCGCTGACACAGGCGCTCATCCGGGCCCGGAGCTATTCCGGCGAGGAGGGGGGCGTGGTGGACATCCTTGCGGAGTTCTTCCGCCAGAACCATTTCGACAGGGTGCAGGTGGACGATTACGGCAACGTCATCGGCAGCATCTATGGCGCGCGGCCGGGGCCGGCGCTGCTGTTCGACGGGCACATCGACACCGTCCGGGTGGTCGATCCGTCCGCCTGGACGCACGACCCCTTCGGCGGGGAGATCGTCGACGGCCGGCTGTATGGACGGGGCGCCTCGGACATGAAGGGCGCGGTGGCGGCGATGAGCTGCGCGGCGGCGGCCTTTGCCAAGGCGAATGGGCGCGATTTTGCGGGCAGCATCCATGTCGCCGGCGTGGTGCACGAGGAGTGCTTTGAGGGCGTGGCCGCCCGTTCGGTCAGCGCCATCGTGCAGCCGGATATCGTCGTGATCGGCGAGGCGTCGGAACTGAATCTCAAGATCGGGCAACGTGGCCGCGCGGAAATCAAGGTGGAGACCTTTGGCAAGAGCGCGCATTCCGCAAATCCCGAAAAGGGCGTGAATGCGGTATACGCCATGTGCCGCCTGATCGAACGGCTCGCGCAGATCGAGCCGCCGTCCAATCCGCGCCTGAACAAGGGCATCATGGAGCTGACGGATATCCTGTCCTCGCCGTATCCGGGCGCCTCCGTTGTGCCGGATCACTGCACGGCGACCTATGACCGCCGCCTGCTGCCGGGCGAAACGAAGGAGGGCGTGCTGCAGCCGGTGCTCGATGTGATTGCCGCGCTGGAGCGGGAGGACCCCCGCTTCCACGCGCAGGCCAGCTTTGCGACCGCAGAGGAGGAGTGCTATACGGGCAACCAGATTGCCGGGGAACGCTTCTTCCCGGGCTGGCTTATGGAGCCGGATGCGGCGTTTATCCAGCGGGTCAAGCGGCGGCTGGACGAGCTGGGGATTTGCCCGCGGTTGACGGAGTACAATTTCTGCACCAACGGCAGCCATTATGCCGGCGAAGCGGGGATTCGCACGATCGGGTTTGGACCGTCCCGCGAGAATCTTGCGCATACGGTGGACGAATATGTGGAACTTGCGCAGTTGGAAAATGCGCTCACTGGCTATATCGGAATCATGGAAGCACTGCTGAAGGAGGATTGACATGAACGAGATTCTGAAACAGATTGGCGATCTGGGCATCGTACCGGTCATCAAGATTGAGGACGTTGACAAGGCGCAGCCGTTGGCGGAAGCAATGTGCGCGGGCGGCCTGCCGCTGGCGGAGATTACGTTCCGCACCGCCAACGCGGCCGAGGCGATTCGTCGCGTTGCAAAGAACGTGCCGGGCATGCTGGTGGGCGCAGGCACCGTCATCACCTGCGAGCAGGTTGACCGCGCGCTCGATGCGGGCGCCCGCTTCATTGTGAGCCCGGGTTTCAACGAGAAGGTTGTGCAACACTGCGCAAAGCGCGGCGTGCCGATTACGCCCGGGTGCTCCAGCCCCTCCGATTTCGAGCGCGCCATCGAAAACGGGCTTGAGGTGGTCAAGTTCTTCCCGGCGGAGCAGTGCGGCGGACTGAAGTTTATCAAGGCGGTGTCCGCGCCGTATTCGCAGCTGAAGTTCATCCCGACCGGCGGGATCAACACGAAGAATTTGAACGAGTACCTGGCCTTTGACAAGATCCTTGCCTGCGGCGGCAGCTGGCTTGCCCCGGCGGATCTGGTCGCGGCCGGCGATTTTGCCGGCATCGAGCGCATTGTGCGGGAGGCGGTCTCGCTGGTGCTCGGCTTCGGCATCAAGCACATCGGCGTCAACGCCAGCGATGCGGACGCCTCGCTTCGCACGGCGGGCAGCTTTGCCGACCTGCTCTATGCGGACGTCAAACAGGGCAACAGCTCCAACTTTGCCGGTTCGCTGGTCGAAGTGATGAAAAAACCGTTCCTCGGCGCGAACGGGCATATCGCGCTCGGCGTGAACAGCATTCCGCGCGCGCTGGCCTATCTGGCGGCCCGCGGATTTGAGGCCGACATGGAAACGGCCAAGTACGATGATGCCGGCAAGCTCAAGACCGTCTACCTCAGGGGAGAGGTCGGCGGCTTTGCGATCCACCTTTTGAAGAACTGAACGGAGGAAAGACAGATGAAACGCGTTGTTACCTTTGGCGAAATCATGCTGCGCCTTGCGCCGCCCAACTATGACCGCTTTGTACAGGCCGATACCTTTACCGCCATCTATGGCGGCGGCGAGGCGAATGTGGCCATCTCGCTGGCCAACTATGGCGTGGACGTCGCGTTTGTCACCAAGGTCCCCGCCCATGAGATTGGGCAGTGCGCCGTCAACACGCTGCGGCGGTATGGCGTGGACACCTCGAAGATCGTGCGCGGGGGCAACCGCCTCGGCATCTACTATTGCGAAAAGGGCGCTTCGCAGCGCGCCTCCAAGGTCATCTACGACCGCGCCGGCTCCGCCATTGCGGAGGCGGAGCGCAGCGACTTCGACTGGGACGCCATTTTTGAGGGCGTGGACTGGTTCCACTTCACCGGCATCACGCCGGCCATCTCCGATAAGGCGGCGGCGGCCTGCAAGGATGCGCTGATCACCGCAAAGAAGCACGGCGTCACCGTCAGTACGGATCTCAACTACCGCAAAAAGCTCTGGACGCGCGAAAAGGCCGGGCAGGTCATGGGCGAGCTGATGCAGTATGTGGACGTCTGCATTGCCAACGAAGCGGACGCGTCCGACGTATTCGGCATCAGCGCGGAGAACAGCGATGTGACCGGCGGAAAGCTGGATCGCAACGGATATGTCAGCGTCGCGCGGCAGCTCACCGAGCGGTTCGGCTTCCAGAAGGTCGCCATCACGCTGCGCAGCTCCCGTTCGGCCAACGACAACGACTGGGCCGGCATGCTGTATGCCGGCGGGCAGGCGTATTTCTCCCGGACCTACCCGATCCATATCGTCGATCGCGTTGGCGGGGGCGACAGCTTTGGCGGCGGTCTGATCTATTCGCTGCTCAACGGCAAATCCGACAAATACGCGCTTGAGTTCGCCGTGGCGGCCAGTTGCCTCAAGCATACCATTGAGGGCGACTACAACCTCGTCTCCGTTTCGGAGGTTGAGACGCTCGTGGGCGGCGACGGTTCCGGCCGCGTACAACGATAACGAGGAGGTTATCCATGAAAATCAGACAGGACCTTTCCATCGATTTTTGCGGCAGACATTTCGTCAACCCCTTCACCGTCGCAGCCTCGCCGCCGTCCGATAACCGCGCGCGCGTGGAGCGCGCGTTCGAGGCGGGCTGGGGCGGCGCGGTGTTCAAGACCACGTCCGTCGAATCTGAAGTGGTAGATCTCGTCTATCCGATGATGGGCGCGCTCTCCTATAAGGATCGCCGCCATGCCGCGTTCTACAACATCGACCTCATCTCCGAGCGCCATATCGACGAGATCTGCGCCGACATCCGGTACCTGAAGGGCAAATTCCCGGACCGCATGGTCATCGGCAGCATCATGGCCGGCAGCCGTGCGGAGTGGGAGGAGCTGGTTTCCAAGCTGGAGGCCGCCGGTGCGGATATGATCGAGTGCAGCATGTCCTGCCCGCAGGGCGAGGGCGACGGCACGATCCCGGTCAACGACCCGGCGCTCACGCGGGAGGTTACCGGCTGGATCAAGGCGGCGCTCACGAAGGACACGCCGATCATCGTCAAGCTCGCGCCGATCGTGACCGATCTGTCCGCCATCGGCTTTGCGGCCAAGGAAGGCGGCGCGGACGCGCTCTGCGCGATCGATACGGTGCGCGGCTTCCCCGGCATCGATCTGGACACGCTGGAACCGAAGCTCAGCGTGCGCGGCAAATCCACGTTTGCAGGCATGTCGGGTCCTGCGGTCAAGCCCGTTGCCATGGCCTGCATCGCCGAGCTGGCGCAGAACGTCGGCCTGCCGGTGGCGGGCGTCGGCGGTCTGACCACCTGGCAGGATGCAGCGGAGTTCCTGCTGCTGGGCGCAAGCAATCTGCAGGTCTGCACGGCGATCATGCGCTATGGGTTTGAAATCGTGACCGACCTCAAGGCGGGGCTTGCCAACTACATGGCCGAGAAGGGCTTCCGCTCGCTTGGCGACATGGTCGGCAAATGCCTCGGCACGTTTGCCGAGCACGAGCAGCTTGACCGGAAGATCAAGCAGATCTCTTCCATCAATCCGGATACCTGCATCGGCTGCAATAGCTGTTATATCGCCTGCCGTGACGGCGGCTATAACGCCATCGAGCTGGGCAGCGAGCGGCCCGTGATCGACGCGGAGAAGTGCCGCGGCTGCGGCGTGTGCCAGTCGGTGTGTCCGGTGGAGGGCTGCATGGTCCTCAAGCGCAAATAAGGAAGGAGGCACAACATGGAAAAGAACCTGTTCATGACCGAGGCGCAGGCGCTGGCCGAGGCCAACCGCTGCCTCCACTGCTATGCCGCACCCTGCAAGAGCAGCTGCCCCGCCGGGGTGGACGTGCCGCGGTTCATCGGCCGCATTGCAACGCGGGACTGGGTCGGCGCTGCTGAAACGATCCGCGAGAGCAATCCGCTGGGCCTGGTGTGCGGGCTGGTCTGCCCGTCGGCGGAGCTTTGCCGGCGGGATTGCAACTGCGGCAAACTGGGCGAATCCATCCGCATTTCCGAGCTGCAGGCGTATGTCATGCGCAAGGCGGTTGAGCGCGGCGACGGGCTGCCGCAGCAGTCGGTCGCAAACGGCAAGCGCGTGGCCGTCATCGGCGGCGGGCCGAGCGGCGTTGTCGCGGCGGCGCTGCTGGCGGCGAAGGGCTATGGCGTGACGCTGTTCGAAAAGGCGGATCATCTCGGCGGCGTACCGATGGACGAGATCCCCAACGAACGGTTGGACAAGGCGCTGTTCCGGCGCGAGATCGAACAACTGCTCTCCGGCGGCGTGGACGTGCAGCTCAACAGCGCGATCGACGCTGCCCGGGCGGCGCGCATCAATGAAACGTATGATGCGGTCTATCTGGCCTGCGGCCTTGGCGAGCCGAACAGAAGCTTTGCCGCACAGGCGAGGGGCTGCATGAGCGCGGAGGCGTTTTTGCGCCTGGCCAACGCGGGCGGCTGTCGGGACGTTTCCGGCACGGTCATCGTGCAGGGCGGCGGCAATACCGCGATCGATGCGGCGGTTACGGCCAAAAAGCTCGGCGCGGAGCGCGCCATTCTCTGCTACCGCCGCAGCCAGCGGGAGATGCCCGCCTGGGCGGATGAGATGGTCCTGGCGGTGCAGGCCGGCGTGGAATTCCTGTTTCAGACGCAGGTGCTCGGCGTGGTCGAGAGGGACGGCGCCGTTACCGGCGTGACGCTCGCGCCCGTTGCGCTTGGCGAGGCCGATGCCTCCGGCCGCCGCCGTCCGATTGTGCGCGAGGACGAACGGTACACCCGCGAGGCGGCGATGGTGCTCACCGCCACCGGCAAGTCGCGCGGGGACGGCTGGGCCGATGCATTCGACGCGGCGAAGCTGTTCGTGGGCGGCGACGCTGCAAACGGCGGCGCGACCGTCGTGCAGGCCGTTGCGGAGGCCAAGGCCGCCGTCGCGGCGATCGACGAAAAGCTCAACGCATAACAGGGAGGAAGCCATGGCACTTACGGTCTATAAAAACGCAAAAATATTCACGATGGACCCCGATGCGCCGTATTATGCCTCCGGGTATCTGTCCGTGGAAAACGGCAAGATCCGGGAGATCGGCCCCATGGCCGGATATGTGCGGCCGGAGGGCGCGGCGGAAACCGACCTTTGCGGAAAGGTCGTGCTGCCCGGCGTTATCCACAGCCACAGCCATTTCTACGGCCAGTTTGTACGCGGCATTCCGCTCTCCACCCCGATGGCCAACTGGCAGCAGATCCTTGGGGATATGTGGTGGAAGGTCGATAAGCTCCTCGATGACGAAATGAACTATTACAGCGCCATGATGGGGCTGATCGAGGGGATTGAGATGGGGACAACCACCTACATCGACCACCATGCCAGCCCGAACCACAGCATCGGTTCGCTCGAATGCATCGAGCAGGCGGTCCGGGAGGTCGGCGCGCGCGCCGTGCTTTGCTATGAAGTTACGGACCGGGACGGCAGCGAGCGCTGCGAAAACGGCATTCGGGAGAACGTCGCGTTCATCAAGGCGCATCAGGGCGACCGGGAGGCGCTCGTGCAGGGGACGTTCGGGTTGCACGCTTCCTATACGCTCAGCGATAAAACGCTGGAGCGCTGCGCGGCGGAAGCGTCGTCGCTCGGCGTTGGCTTCCATATCCATGTGGCGGAGGACCGGGCCGACGTGTACGACAGCTATCGCCGTTGCAACAAACACGTGGTGAATCGCCTGGAGGATTTCGGCATCCTCGGCGAAAAGACCATCGCGGCGCATTGCGTCCACGTCGGGCCGGAGCAACGGGCCATATTCCGCCGCACCGGCACGATGATCGCCCACAATCCGGAGTCGAACATGAACAACGCCGTCGGCATCGCGCCCGTGTGGGACATGCTGCAGGAAGGGCTGTGCGTGGGCCTTGGCGGCGACGGCTTTGTTTACGATTCCTTCAAGGAGATCCAGATCGCCACGATTGCCCAGCGCGCCTTCTACGGCGACCCGCGCGTGATGGGCGGCGACGCCTGCGAGCGGCTGCTGTACCGGAACAACTTCCGGATTGCGAGCACGTTTTTCGATCACTTCGGCGCACTCAGGCCGGGCAATGCGGCGGATTTCATTGCGGTGGACTATGTCGCACCAACGCCGCTGAATGCGGGCAACCTGTTCTCGCACCTGACGAGCAACTTTACCGGCCACGTGGATACCGTCGTGGTCAACGGGCGGGTGCTCAAAAAGGACGGCGTGCTCACGACTGTCGACCGGGAAGCGGTGTTCGCCAAGTGCCGCGAGCATGCCGAAAGGCTCTGGAAGATGCTCTGAGTGCAGGGCCGCCGCAGCGGCGATGCCCTCGATAAATCCGAAAGAAAGCCGCCGGCCCGCTGGCCGGCGGCTTTGCATTTGTACGGCCGCGTGGCCGCTGTCACTTTTTCGACTCGGCCTGCGCGAGCTTTTGCATACGGCGGTTGGCGACTTCCGGCGGGATGGGGCGGATATCGCCCGCACGGGTCAGCGCCCACTTGGTTGCCAGTGGGCCGAACAGTTCGTATACGAGCACGGAGAAGAGCACGATGTTGCGCACCAGTGCGCCGTCGGTTGTGCCGAGCGCCTGTGCGGAAACGCACATGCCGAGCGCCACGCCCGCCTGCGGCAGCAGCGTCACGCCTAGATAGTCCACGACCTTCCTGTCGCAATGCACCGCCCGGGCTGATTCACGCGCGCCGATGTATTTGCCGGCGGAACGGAACAGGATGTACACCACGCCGGCCAGCACCACCGTCCAGTCCGCGAACAGCTCCAGCTCCAGCTGCGCGCCGCTGATGACGAAAAAGAGCGCGAGCAGCGGGGCGGTCCAACGATCGGCGAGAGCCATCAGCTCGTCGGAGAGCGGGCAGAGGTTGCAGAACACGGTGCCCATCATCATGCACACCAGCAGCGAGGAGAAGCCGACGGTGACCGGCCCGGCCGGGAGCTGCAGCATCGACAGCGCAACGGTCAAAAACACGAACGCAATCGTCATGACGAGGCGGTTGGTGTTGGAATGGAACAGGGTTTCAAGCCGCGTCAGCACATAGCCGGCGGCAGCGCCGAGCAGCAGCGAGACGGCGATTTCGATGAGCGGGTTGAGCAGCACCGAGACCAGGTCCAGCGCGCCGCTGAGGAGCGCGCGCGCCACGCCGAACGATATGGCGAACACGACGAGGCCCACGGCGTCGTCGAGCGCGACGATGGGCAGCAGCAGATCCGTCAAGGGACCTTTTGCCTTGTACTGGCGCACGACCATGAGCGTGGCGGCGGGGGCGGTCGCCGTGGCGATGGCGCCGAGCGTGATTGCCGCGGGCAGGGAAAGGACCTGCGGGGCGAGCAGGTGGAGCGCGATGAGCGCAGCGTCCACCAGCAGCGCCGCCACGAGCGCCTGCACCACGCCGATGACGAGCGCCTGCCGCCCGGTTTGACGCAGCGCACCGAGCCGGAACTCGTTGCCGATGGAGAAGGCGATGAACCCCAGCGCGATGTCGGACACCACATCGAGCGCGCCGAGCTCCGCATAGGAGGAAAAGCCGATGCCCGGGATGCCGAGCCTGCCGAGGAAGAACGGGCCGATCAACAGCCCGGCGAACAGGTAGGCCGTCACATCCGGAAGACGGAGCGGCCGGACGAGCCGGGTCATCATCAGCCCGGCGAACAGTGCAAACGCGATGGACAGGATCTCTTTCATACCAAAGCCTTCCTTTTGATTCCCGGCGGATATTGTAGCACCGCCCGGCCCGGAATGCAAACCCCGCTTTTTTGCCTGCGACAGAAAATAGCGGCCGGTTTGAAAGGAATCGCCCCGTTGCGGCGTATTATAAGTGAATGCTGAAAAATGCGGAGCAATGGAGGGATTTTCTTATGAACAGACTGGTCTTGGCGGGCATTTTGGCGGCCATCCTGGCGGCGTCCGGCGGCATGGCGGGCACGCTTGCGGCACAGGGGGGCGGCACGGCCTGCCGGCACGCCGCCTGCGGCAATTATGTGGACGACAACGGCGACGGCGTGTGCGATAACTGCGGCACGGCCTGCCGGCACGCCGCCTGCGGCAATTATGTGGATGACAACGGCGACGGCGTGTGCGATAATATCGGTGCCGGCGGCGGCTGCCACGCGCATCACGGCGGAAGGAGCGGCCACTGCCACGGTAACAAATGATGCGGTGAGGAGCGGCCATGCGCAGCGAGCTGGAGGTCAACCGGGCGATCGAGCGGTATGCGGATACCGTCAGCCGGATCTGTATGGTGCAGTTGAAAAACGCGGCCGATACGGAGGACGTCTTTCAGGAGGTGTTCTTGAAATACGCCCTGAGCCCCGCTGTTTTTGAAACCGTCGAACACGAGAAGGCATGGATCATCCGCGTGGCGCTGAATCGGTGCCGGGATTTGCGCAGGCGGCTGTTGCGCCGTCGGACCGCCCCCCTGGAGGAGGCGTTGACGGCGCCGGAGGAAGCGCCGCACGCCGAGGTGCTTGCAGCGGTGCTGTCCCTGCCGCAAAAGTATCGGGAGGCGGTCTATCTGCACTATTACGAGGGATATACCGCCGTGGAGATCGGCCGGCTGCTCCATCGCAATGTCAACACCGTATATACCCTGCTGGCGCGCGCAAAGGAGCAGCTACGCGAGAAGCTGGGAGGCGACGGATATGAGGGATAACATCAAGGCCGCCTTTGACAGGGTGCATGCCGGGGAGGCGCTCAAGGCGCGCACCCGCCGGTATGTGTATGCGCGCACCGGCGGGTATCGGCAGCGCGCGCCGCGATTTGCGCTTGTAGCCGCAGTTGCCTGCGCTCTTGTGCTGCTGTCGGGCGGCGGCGCATACTGCGCCTATGCCGTGCCGGTGGCTGCCATCAGCATGGATGTGAACCCGTCCGTTCAACTGGAGGTAAACCTGCTGGATCGGGTCATCCGCGCGACGGGGTATAACGACGATGGCACCGCGCTGCTCGACGGACTCGACCTGACGCATATGGCGTATCCGGATGCGCTCAACGCCCTGTTGGAGGACGAGGCGCTGGCGGCCTGCCTGCAGGCGGGCGAGGAGCTTGTGATCACCGTCGTAAGCGGTTCGGAGCAGAGGAGCGCGGCGATCCAGTCGTGCATCGTGGCGCGTACGGGCATCGCGCCCGAACAGATCCACTGTTCCGGGCACCGGGAGGATATTGCGGACGCCCATGCGGCGGGGCTGTCCTGCGGCAAATACCAGGCATATCTTGCGTGGCTGGCGCTCGACCCAACCGTCACGGTGGAGGACGTGCAGGGGCTGACCATGCGCGAGATCCGTGAGCGGATCGAACAGGCGCAGTCCGGTGCGGCAGCGCCGGGCGGGAGCGGCGCTGCAGACGGCTATGGCGGCGGCTCGGACGGAGAGAGCGGCGGCCATGGCGGGGGAAACGGCGACCACGGGCATGGCTATGACCATGGCCACGATTGAGGCATGCGCAACCGCGCAGGAAAGGAAAAACACGCCTCCGCCTTAAGCGCGGTGTTTTAAGAAAACAAAGAGGGACGGCTGCAGCCGTCCCTCTAAAATAGTTCCTATCTCACCGCGCCGTTTGCGGCGGGGCCGTTGCCGTATGATGGCGACAAACCGTTCGTTGGCGCGCGTTTCCCGGCGCACATCGGGCGGCGGGAAGCGCGGCTCAGAAGATGGCAGCGATGACCTTGTCCAGCGCGGCGATGATGTCGTCGATCTCGCGCGCGGTGTAAAGCGGGCCAAGGCCGATGGCGACGAAGCGCCCTACGTAATCATCCGTATGCGGGCATGCAACGGCGGGATCGTATACGAGATGCTCCGCATCGCAACCGGGGCCAAAAGGCGGCATATTGGGGTTGGCCATGGCGCGCGTCCTGGCCGGATAATCCGTTACAAGATTGCAGCAGAACGACGTAGGTCCGCTGGGGATGCCCTCGGCGCACATCGCCGCAGAAAACCGCTGCGCAACCTGCTTTGTCGGCATCAACATGATGAAGGCCATGCCGCAGTCCCCCTCCGTAAAGCGTACGGAGAAATGCGGGTTGCCGGCCACATGTTCGCGCAGCCGCCGGTGTGCGCTGCGGCAGGCGGCGAGAATGGCGTCCAGTCGCCGGAATTGCGCGCAGAGAAAAGCCCCCTGCAGTTCGCTCATGCGCAGTTGCAGCCCGGCGAACATCAGCGCGCGCGCGGCAAGCCCCCGGTCCTGCAGTTTTTCCTCAAAATACGGACGGACGTTGCCGAGATCGTGGAAGCGAACCGCCCGCACGAACAGTGCCTCGTCATTGGTGAAGAGCATACCGCCTTCGCCCGCCGTGAGCACCTTGTGTGTTTGGAAACTTGTGATGGCGACGTCGCCCAGCGTGCCGAGCGGTCGCCCCCGATACGTGCCCCCCAACGCCTGCGCGCAATCCTCAATGACCAGAATGTGATGCGCGCGGGCGACGCGCAGGATTTCATCCATCCTTGCCGGAGCGCCCTGGTAGTGCACCGGAATGACGGCCTTTGTCTTATGCGTGATTTTTCGCGCAAAATCGTCCGGATCCAGGTTCAGGTCGTCGCCGATGTCCGCAAAGACGGGGGTGACGCCGAGCGCGGTCAGCACGCAGTAGTCCGTGTACCAGGCAAAGCTGGGAATGATGACCTCATCCCCGGGCCCCAGGCCGGCAGCTGCGACTGCGCAGAGCAACGCCGCCGAGCCGCTGGACACCGCCAGCGCATAGCGGCAACCGAAACGTTGCGCAAACATCTCCTCCAGGGTTTTGACCTTGACGGGCGTGCCGATCCCGTAGAAGCGGAAGGGGCTTTTTTCCCGGACCACATCCGCAAGCTCATCCAGCTCCTCCCGGCCGATCAGGGAGGCGCCTAACATATTGGTAGGAAAGGGTTCCGTGCGGACGGGGGTGCCGCCGTCGATGGCCAGCTGTTTCATATCGCTTTCTCCTGTAGCGTCTGGTTTGCCGCGCTCGCAGAGCCGAACGGCTTGCAGACGCGGTATAAGGAATAGAAAGGCCCCGCCCGCCGGGGGGATGGCGGCGGGGCCGTGTTATTCGCCGGATGTCAGGGGACTACATCAGGCGAACCTTGCCCTTGAAGCGGGAGATAAACTGGTTGTTCCATTCGTCGCCGCCGGGACAGTTGCCGCTCTTCCAGAGCGGGACCTGCACGCCGCGCTCGCCCAGGATGGCGGCGGCCGTCATCATCAGGCAGTTGAGCGTATAGGCGTTGCAGAGGGTGGAGACCGCCCCCATCTTCTGATCGATACCGGGAATCTCGATTACGGCGTCACCGACCGGAACCTTGGTGTCGATATAGTAATCGCAGGCCTTGTAGAGGTTGACATGGGACGGGTGCCGTGCCGGATGGTCGGCAGGGATGCTGTCCGCATGGCCGACGGAGGTGATGGCGATCGTCGTTGCGCCGAGTGCTTTGGCGGTAAACGCCGCGTCGAGGCAGGCGGCATTGATGCCGTACGCGTTGGCGATGATGAGCAGATCGCCCTTGCCGATCTGGTTGTCTTCGATGACGGTTTTGCCGTAACCGGGCGTCCGCTCGATGGCCATGGAGCGGAGGGCGCCGCTGGAGAGCATCGTTCCTTCATCCAGGATGGCGCTCACGTGCATAAGGCCGCCCGCCCGGAAGAAGACCTCCATCGCGTTCATGTTGGAATGGCCGCCGGGTCCCCAGATGTAGATCAGCTTATCCTTCTCGATCTGATCCGCGATCACCTTGGCAACGGTATCGATGCGCCCGCGCTCCTCTTCCCTGATGCGCGTCAGATAGCCGACCGCCTGATCAAAAAACTCCTGCATGATGTCCTGTTTCATTTTGCTTTCTCCTTTACATATTCTTCGTTGGAAACGACCGGGTTCCCCTGATAAAATACACGCCGGACGCGCACATCCCCGTCGAACAGGAGGATGTCGGCGTCATAGCCGGGCAAAAGCCGGCCCTTGCGATCATCGATGCGCAGGATCTTTGCCGGGTTTTCCGTCATCATGCGTACGGATTCTGCCAAAGATACGCCGACCTTTTGGTACATCGTCCGCACAAGGTCCACCCCGACCTGAACGCTGCCGAGGAATGCGCTGCGATCGAGGAATTTGGCGACGCCATCCTCTATGATGCCGCGCACGCCGTTTTCGAGGCTGCCGACGATGACCTCGCCCACCTCGTCCGTCCCGGCCGGCCGGATGGAATCGGAGCAGAGCTGGAGGCGTTCGGGTCCGATCAGCCGATAGATCATCCGCATCAGGTCCGGCGGCAAATGGCAGCCGTCCGCGATCACCTCCACCCACAGCTCGTCGAACAGATAGGCGCATTCCAGCACGCCGGGAACCCGGAAGCCGCTCTCGCGCGTGACCGTCGACATGTCGGAATAGAGGTGCGTTACATGACGGAACCCGGCCTTGATTGCGCGGCGCACATCGCGGATGGTCGCATCGGTATGTCCGATCGAGGGGAGGATCCCGTTGGCCAGACAGTCTGCGGCAAACTGCTCTGCGCCGGGCAACTCCGGCGCCGCCGACCAGCGCGCAATGCAGCCGTCGGCATAGGCCATCAACTCCAGATAGGCCTGCCGTTGCGGCGGCATGATATAGCGCAGGTCCATGCCGCCCGCCCGTTGCGGCGGGAAGTACGGCCCTTCAAAATGCATCCCGAGCAGGCATTGGCGATCCGCGCGGGAGCGCCTTGCCTCGCGGAACGAATCGATCGTGCGACGATATTCCTCGTCGCTCGCCGCGACCGTGGTGGGCAATATGGTGGTCACCCCGTGGCGAAGGTGCGTTTCACAGGCGCCGTCATAGGCTTCCTGCGTGCCGTCCATGAAATCGTGTCCGCCTGCGCCGTGGGCGTGCAGTTCGATCAACCCGGCCGAGGCATACAACCCCTCGCCGTCTATCACCGTGGTCGCAGGCGGCTCAAAGCAGGGCGGCAATACCGACAGGATCTTCCCGTCCTCGAGCAGCAGGTTCCCGGCACGGACGGTTCCGTCTACGATCATGACATTGCGTATCAGCGTTCGATTTATCATGGCTTCCTTTCCTGTGTGGGGGTCAGGCGTCGCAGGGGACCTTCCGTCCGCCATAGTAGACGCCGTGTACGCGCACATCCTCGTCGAACAGGACGATGTCCGCGTCATGGCCGGGCAACAGGCGCCCCTTGCGCCCCGCCAGATGCAAAAGCCGCGCCGGGTTTTCGCACATCATGCGGATGGTATCGGGCAACGGCACGCCGGCGAGCTTCCACATCGTGCGCACCAGCCGATCAGCCGTTGCGATGCTGCCGGCGAAGGCGCTGCGGTCCGGCAGTTTGGCGACGCCGTCCTCGATGATGCAGATCTGCCCGGCCTCCTTGCTGCCGCTGATGGCGGTCTGCACGTCCAATCCCGCCGGACGCAGCGAGTCGGTCACCATGATGATGCGGTCGACCCCCTTGCATTTGACGATCATGTGCAGCAGCTCCGGCGGGAGATGGCAGCCGTCGGCAATGACTTCGACGGTCAGGCCGTCGAGCGCGTAGGCGCTTTCCGTCACGCCGAGGATGCGAAACCCGCTTTTGCGGGTGATCGTTGAAGTGCAGGAGTACAGGTGCGTGACGTGGTTATAGCCGTGCCGGAGGGCCTCCACGCAGTCGGCATAGGTTGCGTCGGTGTGCGCAATTGTCGGCCAAATCCCATGGGCGGTCAGATAGTCGCCCATCTCCATCGCTCCGCGGCGCTCCGGCGCGATGGACCAGCGCACGATGGCGCCGTCTGCAAGTTCTATGATCCGCCGGTATTCTGCGGGATCGGGGTCGCGGATATAGCGCGGGTCCTGGCCGCCCTTCTGATTCATGGCAAAATAAGGCCCCTCCAGATGCAGGCCGGGCTGGCATTGCTCCCGCTCCATCAGCGCGCGCGCTTCCTTGAAGGCGGCAATGCTGCGCAGGAGCTCCTCCGTTGATGCGGAAAGCGTCGTCGGCAGGATGGTGGTCGTGCCATGGGACAGATGCATCCGGCAGGCGCCCAGGAACGCCTCCACCGTGCCGTCCATGAAGTCGTGGCCGCCCGCCCCGTGGGTATGACAGTCGATAAATCCCGCCGAGGCATACAGGCCGCCGCCGTCGATCGTTTGGACGCCCTGGACCTGTGCGTTGTGCGGCAGTATGGCGGCAATTCTGCCGCCCTCCACCAGAATGCTGCCGGCGGAGATGCTGCCGCCGTCCACAATGCGGATATCCCGAATCAACAGTTGCATGGCGCGCTCCTTTCCTCTACGCCAGCAGAGCGCTGCTGTCCGCGTCCAGATAGAGGCGGGAACCGGGCGTGCGGCGCAGGATGGTGCAGGGGCACTGCTCGCCGATCGGGCCTTCGAGCATATCCCGCGCGGCGTTGGCCTTGGTCGCGGCGGGTACCATGCAGAAACGGTAAGTGCTCTTCATCAGCGTCGGCACGGTCAGCGTCATGGCGTGGGTCGGCACGTCGGCGAGCCGCTCAAAGCAACCGTCGTGTACCTGCTGCATCCGGCAAACCTCCTCCAGTTTCACGACCTTGACGGTCTTCGGGTCCTGAAAATCGGCCACCGACGGGTCGTTGAAGGCGATATGCCCGTTTTCCCCGATGCCCATGCACACGATATCGATGGGGCGCTCGTTCAGGAGGGCGGCATATGCGGCGCATGCGGCGTCCGGATCAGGGTTCTGGCCGTCGAGATAATGAACAGATAGAAAGGAACGGCGCGCAAAGATGCGCTCGCGCAGGAAATTACCAAAGCCTTGCGGCGCTTGCGGCGGCAGGCCGATGTATTCGTCCATGTGAAACGCTTCGATGCGGGAAAAATCAATGCTCCGGTCGGCGACGGCCGCCGCGAGGAATTCGTTTTGCGACGGCGCCGCTGCAAAGATGACGCGGATGCTTTCCTTTTGGGCAAGCAGTTGCCGGACGGCGTCCGAAAAATCGGCAGCCGCAACACGGCCCAGCTCTTCCCGTGTGGGCAGGATCTTTACCGCAAGTTCGTCCTTTTGAAATGCCTTCATGCGATCTTCTCCTTCCGTTTGCTGTCGTATGGGCCGTTTAGCGAAGCGTACGTTTCCTGAAACCGGGGGACGGTGCGCCGCGCAGGCGGCTAAAATGGAGGGGCCTCCGCAGGATGTGGAAGCTTGTCAAGACCATTATAGGGAAAACGCGCCGGCTTCACCATGTAGATTCCGCGGGAAATGATGTAGAAATTTTATTTGCGGGCCTGTGCGCCTGCGGACTTGGTTTTCCGCCCCGGCCATGGTATACTTATCATATGAAAAACGGCATTGTGGAGGCATTGACTGCCATCCGGGACAATCTGGCGCCGGAAACGCTGGAGGAGTATTATGTCAATTTCCGGCCGACGCGCTCCTCCATCGAAATTCCCGAGGGCGCCAGCAGCTTTTCGGAACTGGAGGCACATCAATACCATGAGATGGCGATCCAGATCTGCAAGCGCAGTTGCATCCAGATCGGGGAGCGCTGCTATCAGCTGAAGGCAAACCGGTTCTGCATCATCCCGCGCGGCGTGCGGCACCGGCTGCAGGATGTTGCCTGCGAAGGGGATCAGGCCAACATGCTGTGGATCAGTATCACGGGAGAAATCGTGCGCACCGGTTATACGATTTATTCCGACGCGGGGCGGAGCAAGCTCTACGGTACGGACCTGTATATCCCCGGCAATTTCATCATCGGAGAAATCTGTGCCGAGCAGGAGGCGGATGGCCCCGGCTCTGCGGCGGCGATCGCCAGCTATGTGCGGGCGTTTCTTTCGCTGCTGCTGCAGAAGATGAGCTTTGACGGGGAATCCGCCGGGCACAGCTGGACCAACAACATCGTATCCGAACTGCAGGAATATATCCGCGAGCATCTGCATGAGCCGCTTCCGCTGCAGGAGCTGAGCGGGTATGTTTCGCTTTCGCCAAGCTATCTGTGCAAGCTGTTCAAGCAGGTTACCGGCGAAACCATCACCGGTTACATCCACAATCTGCGGATCGCCAGGGCGACCGAGTATCTGGCCGATCCCTCGCTCTCCCTCAGCGAAATTGCCGAGCGGCTCGGCTTTTACGATCAGTTTCATTTCAGCAAGGTATTCAAGGCGCATACGAGCATGTCCCCCTCCAAATATCGCAGCGCGCTTACGCCGCAGGGGGCGAAGCTTTCCGAAAAGGACGTGCAAAGCCCGCCGGCCAGCGACGCGCCGCAGACCGAATAGACGCGCGGATCGACGTTGCCCAGAGCGCAGGAATGGGCCATGACCCCGGCAACCTTGTTTGCCGGGGTCAAATTTTTACATGGTTTTGGAATAATTCTACATGGCAGCCCGCATGGTTTTTCATTACACTTAAATTGTGGAGCGACAGCGAAACCAGTTCTCTGCCAACCGTAAGCGTGTCCATCGCACAGAAACGCCAACCGAAAGACACGTCCCAGCAAGGGGCATTCGACCATCCGCTGGTCGTGCAATAACCGGGCATATCCCGAAAACAACGATGAAGGAGGAAACCATCATGAACAAGAGAATCCTTGGGCTGATCAGCATTGTCCTGGTGCTCATGCTCGCACTTGTAGGCTGCACCCAGCCGACCAACAAACCTGCGGCGACCGAAGATCCGGGTCAGGGCAGTGACGTGCAGGAGCCCGTCGATCAGGAAGGCGAGGGCGAGGCGGAGGCCTATGTCCCGACCGGCAAACTGGTCGTCTACTGCGCAGGCAGCGAGGATCTGGTCGAGGTCCTGAGCAGAATCTGGGAAGAGAAGTATCCGGATTGCGAGCTGGAGTTCATCATGAACGGCAGCGGCGAGCTCTCCGCCCGCATCGAGGCAGAGGCCGACAACCCGCAGGGCGACGTGATGATCGGCGGCAGCTACAGCATCTATGCAGGCCTGGTGGATTATCTGCAGGCCTATGTCTCCCCCCTGGCCGAGGAGTGCCTCCCCTCTTACTGTGGCGAGACGGACATGTACACCCCCATCCAGATCAACGTGAACACCATCATTGTCAACGACCAGATGGTTGAGGACCTCGGCGTCACGGTGGATGGCTGGGAGTCCCTCAACAACGAGGCGCTCAAGGGCAACATCAGCTACGTTGACCCGTCCGCTTCCTCCTCCGCCCGCGAGCAGGTGATCAACATGCTGGCCGCCATGGCGGAGAAGAACGGCAACACGATGGATGACAACTGGGATTTCATCGAGGCGTTCTTTGCCAACCTCGACAAGAAGATGCACAGCAGCTCCAGCAAGGTTCCGCAGGCGGTCGCCAATGGCGAGTATGCCGTCGGCATCACCAACGAGGAGCTCGTGCTGCAGCTCATGCGCGACGGCGTCGCCGTTTCTCCGGTCTATGCCAAGGAGGGCATTACGCTGCGCAACACGTTCATGGGCATCATCAAGGATTGTGCCAACGTTGACAACGCCAAGGCGTTTGTGGACTTCCTGCTGACGCAGGAGGTGCAGCAGGCGCTGGCCGACGAGTGCCTCATGCGCTCCGTGCGCCCGGACGTCTCCTTCACCGGCCTTGACAACGTTCCGACGAGCGACCAGCTCCCCGCGATGGACTATCCGGTAGAGTGGGTCGAGGCGAACCCGGATCTGAAGACGAAGCTGCAGGAGATCATCAGCAGCGTCGGCTGATTCACCAACTGAAACAAATCCGTCCCGCCCCCGGGTTACCCGGGGGCGGGGCAGACATGCAGAGGTAACGCAAATGGCAGTCGCAATTCATATTGCCCATGTGAAAAAAGCCTATGAAAACAACGTCGTCATTCACGACCTGACTGCGGACATCAAGCCGGGCGAACTGTTTACCCTGCTCGGCCCGAGCGGGTGCGGCAAGACCACGCTTTTGCGCATGATCGCCGGTTTCAACTCCATTGAGGCCGGCACCATCGCCTTTGACGATACGGTCATCAACAATGTGCCGGTTTACAAGCGCAATTTTGGCATGGTGTTTCAGAGCTATGCCATCTTCCCGAACATGACCGTTTACCGCAACATCGAGTACGGCCTGAAGAATAAGAAGCTGCCGAAAGCGGAGATTAAGCGCCGTGTAGAAGAGATCATGACGACGGTGCAGATCTCACAGTACCGGGATCGGTATCCCAACAAGCTCTCGGGCGGTCAGCAGCAGCGCGTGGCGCTGGCGCGCGCCATCGTGGTGCAGCCGCAGGTGCTGCTGATGGACGAGCCTCTTTCCAATCTGGATGCAAAGCTGCGCATCGAAATGCGCGAAGCCATCCGGGAGATCCAGAAGCAGATCGGCATCACCACCGTATACGTTACCCATGATCAGGAGGAGGCGCTTGCCATCTCCGACCGGATCGCCGTCATGGATAAGGGCGATATCCAGCAGATTGAAATCCCCGAGAGCATTTACTCCCGTCCGTATAACACGTTTGTCGCAGACTTCATCGGCCATAGCAACCGCTTTACCGGCACGGTGCTCGAACAGGCCAACGGCAAAACCGCCATCCGCCTGACCACCGGCTTTTCGCTGGAGGTGGAAGGGCTCAAACCGCTGGAGAAGGGGACGGATGTCCTGGTGTTCATCCGGCCGGAGGAGTTTCTCTTTGCCGGCGAGGATAACGGCATGAAGGCGCAGGTGCTCGTCAAGCGTTTCCTTGGCAAGTACATCCAGTACATCGTGGATTGCGGAATCGGGGAGCACGTGGAGGTGACGGCGGACACGTCCAATGCGGAGCGGATCCATGAGCCGGGTGAAACGGTGTATCTGGGCGTGAATACGCGCCGGATCAACCTGTTCGATGCCTCGACGCATACAACCCTTCTGGAGGGGGTCACGAGCAATGTTTAAGAAGGGCTACAGATTTGATTTCTGGAGCTTCATGACCATCCTGTCGCTCGTGTTCTTCGGGCTGTTCCTGATCTACCCGATCATCCATTTGGTCACGAATGCGTTCCAGTCCGTTGATAACCCCGGCCACTTTTCGCTGGCAAACTTTGTCAAGTTTGTTTCCACCGAGTATTACCGGCAGGCGATCGGCAATTCGGTGAAGGTCACGTTTGTAGCGACCATCCTTGCGTCGATCATCGGCGTGGCGCTGGCGTATATCACGACCAACATCAAGATCTTCGGCAGCAAGGTCATCAACGTGCTCATCATCGTATCCATGTTCTCGCCACCGTTCATCGGCGCCTATTCCTGGATTCTGATGTTTGGCCGGGCGGGAAGCATCACCAAGTTCTTTGCCAGTCTGGGCATCGAACTGCCCAGCATCTATGGGTTCCGCGGGATCATGATTGTGTTCACGCTGCACCTGTTTATCTACATCTATATGTATACCAAGGGGGCGCTGAAAAAGGTGGATGCGGCGCTTGGCGAAGCGGCGGAGAGCCTCGGCGATCATGGCCTTAAGAAGGTGCTGAAGGTCAGCCTGCCGCTCGTGACGCCGACCATCCTTGCCGGCGCGGCCATCATCTTCCTGCGGGCCTTTGCGGATTACGGCACCCCGCGCCTGATCGGCGAGGGATATACGACCATGCCGGTTCTGGTCTATAACGAGTGGCTGAGCGAGGAGGGATCCGATGCTTACTTCTCCTCTTCCATCGCGTTTATCATGATTCTTGTCGCCATCGTGGTGTTCCTGCTGCAGATGTATTTCAGCCGCAAGAACTATAACATGAGCATGCTCAATCCACCGGTAGCCAAGAAGATCAGGGGCGTGGGAAACGTGTTTGCGCATCTGTTCGTGTATCTGGTCACGTTCCTGGCGCTGCTGCCGGTGCTCTACTGCACCATGCTCTCCTTCCGGGAGGTCAAGCACGGCATCATTCAGGACGTCTGGACGCTGGGCAACTATTCCGAGGCGTGGACAAAGATGGGGTCCGCCCTGCTCAACACGTTCAAATTCGCGATTATGGCGCTGGCATTTATCGTCATCTTCGGCACGATGTTCGCCTATATCACGGTACGCCGCAAGAGCGTATTTTCGCGGATTCTGGATACGTGCGCGCAGATTCCGTACGTCATTTCCGGCGTTATCTTCGGTCTGATGCTGCTCATCTGCTATAATAACGGCATCGGCATCCCGGCGACGTTCTCGGCGGAAATGACGGAGCGCATCGCTCAGGAGCGATCGGTACAGATTCTGGGACACGTTATCACACTCACGAAGGACTCGATCAACTTCCTTGCACTGGGCGGAACGGCGGCGATCATCATTATTTCCTATATCGTGCGCCGCATGCCGTACACGCTGCGCTCGAGCGCGTCGATCCTTCGCCAGATCAACCCCAGCATTGAGGAAGCGTCGCTTTCGCTCGGCTACGGCTCGCTGTCCACCTTCTTTAAGGTGACGATGCCCGTCATGGTGCCGGGCATTGTCTCCGGCGCGATCCTGAGCTGGATTACGCTGATTCAGGAGCTGTCCTCCACGTTGATGCTGTACAACTCCGACACGGCAACGTTATCCGTCTCCCTGTTCCAACAGGTAAACCGGGGCGCCTATGGCGTGGCGTCGGCGCTTTCGACGATGCTGGTCATCATCGTCATCGCTTCCATGCTGTTGTTCTTCCGACTGACGGGCAACACCGATATCGACATGTAAGCACCAAGGAGTATTGTTACCATGGTTGACAGGAACCAAATCAAACTGATCACACTCGACTTTGACGGCACGACCCTGCAAAGGGATCAGACGTGGATGAGCTTTCGCACCATGCGCGCGCTCAGGGAGTGCGCCAAACGCGGCATCTACTGCGTCCCATGCTCCGGACGCAGTGCCGACATGTTCCCCCCTCAGATCGACGGGAACCTGATCTTCCGGTATTGGGTGTCCGCGGCCGGCGCGCGCGTGCTCGATCGGCTGACCGGCGAGGTGCTGTACAAACAGACCTTTACGCCGGAGCAGTCCGCCGATCTTTGCACGCTGTACGAAGGCCAGCACATTTACAGCGAGATTGCAGCCGAGGGGAAGCTCTATTTTGAGCAGGATGTGCTTGACGAGCTGTGGAAATACCCGGTGCCGCCGCATCACGTCTGGTATCTGGAAACCGGCCGGCAGATCGGCGTACATGGCAAGCTGTCCGATTTTTTCCGGGAACAGAACATCGGCGTTGAGAAATTCAATCTCTACGGCGTGCCGGCCGACAGGCAGCAGCCGATTGCCGATGCGCTGCGCGAGCGCCCCTATGTGGAGTTTCTCGACGGCACGAGCGAAAACATCCAGTTCTACAGCACCAATACCGACCGCGTCAAGGCGATGGAGACGCTGCTGGCCCATCTGGGCCTGACGTTCGACAACGTCATGAGCGTCGGCGACTCCATGGGCATGGATGCTTCGATGGTCGGCAGGGCGGCGTTGGGGGTGGCCATGGAGAATGGCGATGAACGGCTCAAGGCCATTGCGGATTTTGTGACCGACCGCTTCGATCGGGACGGCTTTGCCAAGGCGGTCGAGAAGTTCATACTTTGCGAGGACTGATATGAACACCGGCGTTGAAAACATGCCCTATCAGGCGGCGCATGGCCATCTGGTCTGTATCGACTCGGACGGCTGCGCGTTCGACACAATGGAGATCAAGCACAAGGAGTGCTTCTGCCCGGCCACCATCGACAACTGGGATCTCCAGCCGATCTCCAGCCTTGCGCGCGAGGCCTGGGAGTTTGTCAACCTGTACTCCGTTACGCGCGGGTGCAGCCGGTTTCACGCCATTATCCGCGTACTGGATCTGCTCTCGGAACGGGCGGAGGTAAAGGCGCGGGGATTTGTCGTGCCGGATCATGAAACGCTGCGGCGCTGGGTGAAGACCGCGCCGGTGCTCAACAACGACGGGCTCTCCCGGCTGACGGACGATCCGCAGCTGGCGCGCACGCTGGAATGGTCGCTGGACATGAACCGGCGTGTGGCCAAAATGGTCCATGGGATCCCGCCGTTTCCGTTTGTGCGCGAGAGCCTGCAAAAGCTGAGCGAGCACGCGGATATCGTCATCGTATCCGCTACGCCGCGCGAGGCGCTGCTGCACGAATGGCGGGAACATGGCCTGGATCGGTACGTCGCGCTGCTTGGCGCGCAGGAGGATGGCAGCAAGCGGGAAATCATCGCCCGCGTAAAGGGCGCTTATGCGCCGGATCATGCCATCATGATCGGCGATGCGCCGGGCGACCGGAAGGCTGCCGACGACAATGGCATTCTGTTCTTCCCGGTGCGGCCACTGGATGAAATCCGCTCCTGGGAGGAGTTTTACAGCGCCATCATCGACCGTTTTCTCGCTGGCAGGTATGCGGGCGACGAGCAACGGCGACAACTGGAACGGTTTGCCGGGTGCCTGCCGGAAACGCCGCCGTGGGTTGCGCCAGACAAATGAACGAACCGGCGCGACGGGCGGCGGGCGCAAAGCGCCGGCCGCCCGCAAAACAGCGGCGGCACGCGGACGAGAGGACCGAGTATGGTTTTGAAGAAACTGGATATCCATGTCCATGTACAACTGGAGCACGAATACCCCGTGCATCTGCGCCAACGGGCAACGGGGCTGACGTGCGGCGAACTGCGGGAGATGTACGATGTCACCGGGGTGGAAAAGGGCCTTGCCCTGCCGGGCGTCTCGCCGGAGCACGGAACAGACCAGTTGACCAACCGCGACGCCCGACTTGCTGCGGCGCAGTACCCGGAAACGATCGGATGGTGGTTCTGCAATGTGGACCCGCGCTGGCTGACCAACAGCCCGGAAGCGGATCTGTCCATCCCGATGAATTACTTCAAATCGCTCGGCGCAAGGGGTATCGGCGAACTGACGGCCAATCTTCCGTTTGATGATCCGCTGATGGAGAACCTGTTCCGCCATGCGGAGAGGTGCGGTCTGCCCGTTCTGTTCCATATCGGGTTTCCGAGCTACGATTATGGCGTTGTGGATGATCTCGGACTGCCGCGGCTGGAGGGCGCCCTGCAGAAATTTCCGAAGCTGCGGTTCATCGGCCATAGCCAGAAATGGTGGTCGGAGATCAGCGGGGATAACACGGAGTCGATCCGGGGTACCCGGCCGGGGACGCCGGTTGTACCCGGAGGGCGTGCGGTCGAGCTGTTGCGCAATTATCCGAACCTGTTTGGCGATCTGTCCGCCGCTTCCGGGCAGAACGCGGTCATGCGCGATCCGGCGTTTGGCTACCGGTTCCTCGAGGAGTTTCAGGACAGGCTGTTTTTCGGCACGGATTATTGCTGCCGGGGGCAGCACTTTGTCCTTTCGGAGTTTTTGGACGAAGGTGTGGAAACGGGCCGCATCAGTCAGAAAGCGTACAACAAGATCTGCCGCGAGAACCTCCTTGCGCTTGTCGAGGGATGACGGGCGATCGGGGGAAGCTGACTTGCGGAAGGAGGAATGGCTTTGATTTTGAAAAAACTGGATATCCATGCGCATGTGCTGCTGGAAAAGGCCTATCCCTGCATGGGGCACGGCAGGATGATGGGCCTGACGTGTGACGAGCTGCGCGGCATGTACGACAGGATCGGCGTGGAAAAAGGGGTTGCGTTGCCGCTCGTTTCGCCGGAGCACATGTCCGATCAGTTCACGGTGCGCGACGCCCGCCTTGCCGCCGCGCAGTACCCGGAAACGATCGGATGGTGGTTCTGCAATGTGGACCCGCGCTGGCTGACCAACAGCCCGGAAGCGGATCTGTCCGTCCCCATGATGTATTACAAGTCGCTCGGCGCGAAGGGCATTGGCGAACTGACGGCCAACCTGCCGGTCGACGATCCGATGATGCACAACCTGTTCCACCATGCGGAGAAATGCGGCCTGCCCATCCTGTTCCATGTGGGACAGCAGGGGGATGACTATGGCATCGTGGACGGGCTGGGGCTGCACCGGATCGAGGAAGTGCTGCAGAAGTTCCCGGGGCTCATGCTGATCGGGCACAGCCACAAATGGTGGTCGGAGATCAGCGGGGACTGTTCTTGGGAAAATCGTGCCGGTAACCCCAAGGGTCCCGTCGTACCGGGCGGGCGTGTGATCGAGCTCCTGCGCAATTATCCCAATATGTACGCCGACCTTTCGGCAGGGTCCGGCGAGAACGCGGTCATGCGCGATCCGGCGTTTGGATATCGGTTCCTGGAGGAGTTTCAGGACAAGCTGTTCTTTGGCGTGGATTACTGCACGGTTGATAATTACCGGGAGCTATCCCACTTCCTGGATGAGGGCGTGGAGATGGGCCGCATCAGCCAGAAGGCGTACAACAAGATCTGCCGCGAGAACCTTCTTGCACTTGTCGAAAATTGAAACGGCGCGCGGCCTTCCCCCGGAGAGAAGGGCCCGCCGGCTTATGACGAAACCTGCGCGTTGCCGGTCGAAACCGGCGATGCCGCAGGTTTTTTCATAGCTGTTCGGGCTGGATCGCCCGCGACGGGCGCTCCCGCGGGGCAATGCCCGATGGCGCCCCCATTTTCTGCCGCCCGGCGACAGCCTCCTTTTCCGCGCCCGGCGCCCCCATTTTACTGCTGACCGGCGGCCATTTCTGTGTTATAATACATCATAAAGTGCTGTTCGGGAGCCCGGGATATGCCGGCGTAAGATCTGTATAGGGGGTGCGCCATGGGGCGTGAGAGCTATTATTTCCTCACCAATCTGATTTCCGAGGACGAGAAAAAGGTTATCACCAGCATCATCGACCATATTGAGCGCGGGGAGGGCAACGTCGGCATCCAGCAGATAGCCAACGAAAATTTTGTCTCCCCGGCGCTGATCGTCAAGTTCTGCAAGCGGCTCGGGTTCGAGGGCTACCGGGAGCTGTTCTATCATCTCGCCACCCAGATCGGCGGCGCTGGCCCGGAGGCCGACGAGGAGAGCCCGCTTTCGATCATCGACAACTACTCCGACGAGAGTTGCGAACGCTTCTGTTCGCTGCTGTCCGCCAACCGGGACCGCAAGCTCTTTGCCGTGGGGACGGGTTTTGCCGAGCATGTGGCCGCCTACATGGTACACCGGCTCTCCATCTGCGGCTTCACGGTGTTCAACAGCGTGCATTTTTATGATTACATGCTGTTCCGCGAGGGGGAGGAGGGGCTTGTGAGCAATCTCGAGCCGTCGCTCATGATCGCCGTATCGCAGAGCGGCGAATCGAACATTGTCTTCAATGATGTCATTCGGGCGCGGCAGCAGGGCTTTCAGATCGTGTCGTTCACGCGGCGCGCGGAGTCCACGTTGGTGCGGTTATCCGATGTCCATTTTCTCATCAACGAGACCAAGCAGGCGTTTGTGGGGAACACGCCCAACACCTTTTTCGGCAAGGTCATCATCGCGTTCGAGGAGCTGATCGGCGAATACCTGCGCCGGCAGAGCGACGCCGCCGCCAAATAGTCCTCGGCCTGCTGCCGGCAAAATAAATCCTGTTCACGGAATTGGAAAACTTTTTACGGGCAGTCGCGTGTTATAATAATACCGGTAAAACCGATATTTCTTTTTTTTGTGTCGTTTTCATCAACAACAGCAAAAGCGCAAATCAACGAGGGGGGACTATTATGAAAGGAAGATTTTTGAACAATCCGGTCAAGCGTATTTTTGCTTTCGTTCTGGCGGTCGCGGTATCCGTCGGGCTGTGGTTCCTGCCGCAGGCTACGCTTGCGGAGAACCATGCCGATCCCGCGCCCACGATCGAACCGACGACGGCGAACGGGTACAGCGTCCTGTTCGACAATGCGCACGGCCAGACGGCCGGCGCGGCCGACTGGGTGATTGACGGCGCGTTTTCGGACTTTGCGGAAGCTTTGGCGGACGAGGGGTATTATGTGGAGGAGCTGCGCAAGGACGGCGCGATTACCTATGCCGACCTTTCGGATTTTGACGTTTTTGTCATCCCCGAAGCCAACGTCCCGTTCAAGGCGAGCGAGCAGGCGGCAATTTTACAGTTTGTGGAAAACGGCGGGGGCGTGTTCTTCATCGCGGATCACTACAATGCCGATCGCAACAAGAACCGCTGGGATTCATCCGAGGTCTTCAACGGCTATCGCCGTGGCGCGTACAGCAACCCGGCGCTTGGCATGAGCGAAGCGGAGGCCGCTTCCGAAGCCATGTCCGGCGTGGTCAGCAGCGACTGGCTGGCCGACAACTTTGGCGTACGCTTCCGCTACAACGCCGTGGGCGATGTGACGGCCAATCAAATCGTGGCGCCGTCGCAGTGTTTCGGCATTACCGACGGCGTGGATGCCGTCGCCATGCATGCGGGTTCCACGCTGGCGATCATCGATCCGACCATCGCCAAGGGCATCGTATATCTGCCGTCGAATCTGACGAGCGCGGACAAATGGGGCAGCGCGGTCGACGCGGGCGTATACAATGGCGGCGGCGTTGCGGAAGGGCCGTATGTGGCCATTGCAAAGGTCGAGGCGGGGAAGGCTGCTTTCATCGGGGACTCTTCGGCTGTGGAGGATGCAACGCCCAAATACCGCAAGGAGGAAAACGGCGGCACCAAGACGACCTACGACGGCTTCAGCGAGCAGGATGACGCCGTGCTGCTCGTGCAGCTCATCGACTGGCTTGCCGACCAGGAGGACTATACCAGCTTCAGCACGCAGGGCATCGCGCTCGACACGGCAACCGCCCTGCACGACTATGAAACGCCGGCATCCTCCACCGAGCCGCAGCCGGAACCCTGGGCATCCCCGGCTGCCGGCTATCTCTGGTATGACGAGAGCACCTTTGCCTACGGCTCTTACGGCTACGTCGGCTCCGAACCGGGCGAGAGCGATTTCACCTATCTGATCGGGATGCCGGAAACGGTCTATGCGGGTGTGGAGATGCCCGTCACGGTCTATTTTTCCGGCCTGACGCCCAACACCACGTACAGCGGATACCGTCTGGGGGCATATCTGGGGAACGGCACACAGATCGGCAGATTTGCCGAGCTGGGCAGCGCGCTGCCGTCGGCGTACGGATACAGCAGCGAGTTCTCCATCACAACCGACGACGATGGCGCCGCCTCGAAAACCATGCACTTTGCGCTCAACGAATCGGCAAGCGGCAGCTTCAGCGTCCGGCTGAAACAGGGCTCGACCAACCTGCTGACGCAGTCGCACACCACGGCTGCGGGCCCGGGAAGCGGAGCGGCCTATCAGGCTTACTACCCTGCAAGCGTGCCCGCCGGTCTGGATACCGCCGTAACCATTCGGATCACGGGCCTGTCGGCAAACGAGACGGTGAGCGGACTCAGGGCGGGCAGCTATCTCGCCTCCGGCACGCAGATCGCCGTGTTCTGTGTGGACGGAGACACTTGGTCCACGAGCTATGGGTATTCCGAGGTGTTCAGCATGACGGCGGATGCCGACGGCGTTGCGGAAAAGACGATCCTCATGCGGCTGAATCCGTCGGCGGCGGCCGGGACGGCGAATTTCAGGATCAAGGCCGGTTCGGCGAACGTGTTGACCCAGACGCTGACCGTCCAATGAGCTCTCCGCTGCGCGGCGCTGCCGCGCGGCGTGACGATAGAACCCTTGCCGCGGGACAGCGCGGCAACCACAAAGGCAATAACAAAAAGGAGGAAGTACTATGAAAAAGACCCTTGCGATCCTTCTGGTGCTGTTGTTCTGCCTCGCGGCGTTCGCGGGCTGCGACACCCAGACGAACGATCCGGCCGTGGACGGCACCACGACGGAAGCCCCCGTTGTTACCGACGATGCGACCGAACCGGATGATTCCAACGACGACGAAACGGTGGAGAACGTTCAGCTCGACAGCCTCGTGCTCTACTTCGTCCCCTCCCGCGAGCCGGACGAGATCGTCACCATCACCGAGCCGCTCAAGGACCTGCTCAAGAACGAGATGGCGGGCCTCGGCTATGACGTGGGCACCGTCGAAATCTTCGTCGGCACGACGTATGAGGCGGTCGGCGAGGCGCTTTCCGCCGGCACGGCCGACATCGGCTTTGGTATGCCGGGCGGCACCTATGTGCTGTATGACGACGGCGCCGAGGTCATCCTGACCTCCACGCGCGACGGCCTCAGCAAGGATTCCGATAATGCCAAGGACTGGAACGACGGGCAGCCGACCGAGGCTTCCGACGTGCAGGCGGTCTCCTATCGCGCGCTGCTGATCGCCGGTCCGTCCGAGAAGGGCCAGGCCGTTGCGGCCAAGGTCAACGCGGGCGAGGAGCTCACCTGGGACGACATCAACGGCCTCAGCTGGAGCGTCATGAACTCTTCTTCCTCGGCCGGCTACATCTATCCGGCGCTCTGGATGCAGGAGCACTTCGGTAAGGGCATCACCGATCTGGACAACGCCGTCCAGGCGGATTCCTACGGCAGCGCGTTTGCGCGTCTTGCCTCCGGACAGGTGGATGCGCTGATGACCTATGCGGATGCGCGCCGCGACTATGAGGACAAGTGGACTAGCGAGTATGCCCGCACCGCCTCCATCTGGGAGGAGACGAACGTCATCGGCGTCACGCCGGGCATCTATAACGACACCATCTGCGTCAGTAAGACGGCCGAGAAGATGGACGATGCGCTGAAGGCTGCGCTGCAGCAGGCGTTCATCAACATCGCGGGCACGCCGGAGGGCCAGGAGGTCATCGCCATCTACAGCCACAACGGCTATCAGACGGCCGTCGCCTCCGACTATGACGACGAGCGCGCTGCGCAGGAGCTGATCCAGAGCCTGAGCAACTGAGGACCGGGCAACCGGTTCACACCTGAACCGACCGGTACGCGGGGGGGCAACCTGCGCCCCCGCGTACCGCCATGCCAGACAAGATCCGTGCGGAGGTTATTTCCATGATTCGCTTTGACCATGTATCCAAGGTATATCCAAACGGCACCGTAGGGCTCGACGACATCTCGCTGGAGATCGAACAGGGGGAGTTTGTCGGCATCATCGGCCTGTCGGGGGCGGGGAAGTCGACGCTGCTGCGTTCGATCAACCGCATGCACGACGTCACGGGCGGCTCGCTTACGGTGGACGGGCAGGATGTATCCGCTCTGCGCGGCAAACCGCTGCGCCGCTTCCGCCGGAACATCGGCATGATCTTCCAGTCGTTCAACCTCGTGACGCGCACGACGGTCATTCGCAACGTGCTGATGGCGCGGGTGCCGGACATGCCGTTCTGGCGCGTATTCTTCGGTGCGTTTAAAAAGCAGGATAAGCTGCTTGCCCTCGAGTGCCTCGACAAGGTGGGCATTCTGGACAAGGCCTATATCCGGGCAGACCAGCTTTCCGGCGGACAGCAGCAGCGCGTAGCGCTGGCGCGCACGCTTGCGCAGAACCCGAAGATCATTCTGGCGGATGAGCCGGTGGCTGCGCTCGATCCCGTGACCGCCAAGCAGGTCATGGAGGATTTCGTACGCATCAACCGGGATATGAACATCTCCATTCTCATCAACATCCACCATGTGGAGCTGGCGCTGACGTACGCCAACCGGATCATCGGCATCCGGGCAGGGCAGATCGTATTCGACGGTCCGTCTGCGGAGGTTACGCAGGACGTGCTCAACGCCATCTATGAGGGGCATATCCCCGAAAGCGGAGGGGATGCGGCATGAGCCTCTACGATAAGATTTTCAAACCGAAGCGGATGCAGCTTGCAAACGGCAAGGTCGTTGAGGAGAAGGCCTCGCGCACGCCGCTGGTGCTGCTGCTGTTGCTCGTTGCAGCGGTGATCTCCGTGCGCGTGACGGGCTTCAGTCTGCAAACGCTGATCCAGCGCGGCAAGGAGTTTTTTGTAATACTCGGCCAGATGTTCCCGCCCAAGGTGGGGTATCTGTCCAGCATCTGGCAGCCGCTGTTTGACACCATCAAAATGTCGCTGCTTGGCTCGTTCATCGGCAGCGCGCTTGCCATTCCGTTTGCGATCATCGCCTCGACCAATATCGTCCACAACCGCGTCTGCATCGCGCTGGTGCGGTTTTTCCTGAGCCTGGTGCGCACGCTGCCGACGCTGGTCACCGCATTGATCGCCACCTACATGTTCGGCCTCGGCACCATCGCCGGGACGGTCGCCATCGCGGTGTTCACGTTCGCCTATGTCGGCAAGCAGCTCTATGAACAGATCGAGACCGTGGATATGGGCGCGTATGAGGCGATGGAGGCGCTTGGCTCCACCAAGGTGCGGGCTTTCCTTTCCGCCATCCTGCCGCAGGTATTGCCGGTCTACCTGTCCATCTGCCTGTTCTGCTTTGAAGGGAACGTCCGCTATGCGTCCATCCTGGGCTACGTCGGGGCGGGCGGCCTTGGCTTGATTCTGAACGAGAAGATTGGCTGGCGGGATTATGCCAGCGTCGGCATGATCCTCATCGTGCTGTTCGTCACCGTACTGCTGATCGAGTCGATCAGCCAGTATATCCGCCGCAGGCTTTCGTAGCAGGGGGAACGCGCCATGAAACAAACCGTTATCGAAAAATACGAGCACGCGCCCAAGACCTGGTACGTCAAGATCCTCATTGCGCTCATCGCGGCGGCCCTGATCGCGTGGTCGTCCTCCACGCTGGAGGGCGGCGCCACGGGCGGCGACGGCTGGAGCATCGCCGGGCGCATCTTCTCCGGCATTTTCCATCCGGATACGGACCTGCTGTTCGACCTTGGCAAATCGGGCGTGGCCTACCTGCTGCTCGAAACGATGTGTATCGCATTTCTCGGCACGATCGTCGGCGCGGTGTTTTCCATCCCGCTTTCGTTCCTGTCGGCGACGAACCTCGTGCCCAAACCCATCGCCGTCGTGGTGCATACGGTCATCATGGCCATCCGCACCATTCCGCCGTTCGTCTACGGCCTCATGTTCATCCGCGTGACCGGACCGGGCGCGTTCGCGGGCCTCATGACCATGTCGGTCTGTTCCATCGGCATGGTATCGAAAATGTTTACCGAGTGCATCGAAGGTCTCGACAAGCGCATTCTGGAATCGCTCGACGCGGCAGGCTGCAACACCTTCCAGAAGATCCGTTACGGCATTTTGCCCCAGCTGTTCCCCGACTTCATGTCCACGGTGATCTACCGCTTTGACATGAATCTGCGCGACGCGACCGTGCTGGGCCTTGTGGGCGCGGGCGGTATCGGCGCGCCGCTCATCTTTGCGATGAGCTCCTACCGCTGGAACGAGGTGGGCGCGATCCTTGCCGGGCTGATTGTGCTCATCTTCATCATCGAGATCATCTCCACCAAGATTCGGGTGAAGCTCGCGCGGGGGTGACCTGTCCATGCCGGAAAAGACCCTTACCATCTGTTATACGACCGACCTGCACGGGCACTTCTATCCCACCACCTATGGCGACAAGGCGGAAGCGCCGATCGGGCTCTTTCGCTGCGTGCCCCGGTTCGACCGGGGGGAGAACGTGCTGATCATCGACGGCGGCGATACGCTGCAGGGTTCTCCGTTCGCCACCTACTGCCAGAAGGAACTGCATGCGCCGGATACGGTCGCGGAGATCATGAACCTGTGCGGCTATGATATCGTGACGCTGGGGAACCACGACTTCAACTATGGCATGCCGTACCTGGACGCCTATCTGGCGCACGGTCGCTTCGCCTGCGTGTGCGAAAACCTGCACGACGGGGCGGGCGGGCCGCGATACCCCTATCTGATCCGGACGATGCCCAACGGCCTGCGCGTCGGGGTTGTCGGCGTCGTAACGGACTATGTCAACGTCTGGGAAAAGCCGGAGAATCTTTCCGGCGTGCGCATCACGGACCCGTTTGCAGCGGCGCGCGAGGCGCTCGAAGCCATGCGCGGGCAGGCCGACCTCACGGTCTGCATCTACCATGGCGGCTTTGAGCGCGACCTTGACACGGGGCGGCTGCTGTCCGGGAGCGGCGAGAACATCGCCTACCGGCTCTGCCGGGAGCTGGATTTTGACCTGTTGCTGACCGGCCACCAACACCTTTCGCTGCCGGGCCGCATGCTCCACGGGACCTATACGCTGCAAGGCGCTGCCAATGGGATTGAGTTTCATCGCATCACCGTCGCAGTGGGAGAGGATGGCGGCAAGCGTATCTCCTCCGAGCGAATCGCTGCGAGCGCGCCGGCGGATGTCGCGCTGCAGATGACGTTTTCCGATGTGGAGTCAGCGGTGCAGGCCTGGCTGGATGAAAGCGTGGGCAGCCTGCCCCACGCGCTTCGGCGCGCGCCGCATCTGGAGATGGCCGCGCATGGCAGCGATATTGCGCGGCTGTTTCTCGACGTGCAGATGGAGGCGACCGGCGCGCAGATCTCTGCCGTCAGCCTGGCCAACGACGTGTTGGGATTTGCCAGCTCTGTGACGAGGCGGGATATCCTGGCAAGCTATCCCTATTCCAATACGCTCGTGGTGCTCGAGATCACGGGGGCGAAGCTTCGCGCCGCGTTGGAACGCTCGGCGGCCTATTTTGCGCTGGACGCATCCGGCGCGCTGACCGTTTCGGAGGCGTTCCTGCTGCCGAAGGTCGAGCACTACAACTATGATTATTACGGCGGGATTGCATACCGGTTTGACGTATCGCGCCCGGTGGGGGAGCGCGTCGTATTCCTGCAATACGAGGGGCGCGATGTGCGTCCGGACGAGCGCTTTTCCATCTGCGTGAGCAATTATCGCGCCAGCGGCGCCGGCGGTTATGACATGTACCCCGGCTGTCGCGTGCTGCGCGAGGTGCAGCAGGACATGTCGGACCTGATCCTGGACTACTTCGAACGCGGCCTGCAGCAGACGCTGTTTTCGCGGATGCCGTTCCGGTTTGAGGTAACGGGTGGTCGCTGAGACGCGCTGCATCCCCTGTGCTTGCCCGGCGGCCTGGCCGCCAGCGGCGACGGTGGGCCGGAGAACCGCATATCCGGCGCCCGCATCGTCGTTTTGCGCCAGTGCAGATGGGGGACCCCGGCCGCGCGCCGGGGGATACCGCCGGGCAGGGTTTCCTTTCCCATGCGCCCCGGGGCGGGCCATCCTGCGCCCCGGGAAAAGCGGCCCGCCGGCGATTGCCGGCGGGCCGCTTACTGCCTGTTTATAAGCCGCGCAGGAACTCAGCGGGCGGCCTGCGCCTCATGTGCCACCAGTTCCCCTCTCATGTGCCGCAAGTTCTCCCTCGCGTGCCGCAATTTCCTCCATGCGCGCCCATTTTTTCTCCATATCTTCGACAAGCCGCAGTTGCGTGCGGGCGCGGTCAAGGTTCTGCCCCGGGCGCGAGGTGTGGAAATACGTATCCCCCTGCAGATAGTCCGTCAGGAAGCGCACGCCGCACTCGAGCGTCATGATCTTGGCGCCGAGCGGCAGCAGGTTCTTTTCGGCCTCCGTCAGCGCGTTGCCGCAGGCGGACAGATAGCCGCGGACATAGGTTTCAAACAGCGGGAGGCTCAGCTCCACGCGCGACAGATCCCGCTCGTCCTCGGCGGCCGTGGAGGCGCCGAAGCGGATGGAGTCGCCAAAGTCATACAGCGACAGCCCGGCCATGACGGTATCCAGGTCGATCACGCAGAGGGGCCTGCGGGTATCGAGATCGAGCATGACGTTGTTGAGCTTGGTGTCGTTGTGCGTCACGCGCAGCGGGAGCGCGCCGCTCTCCATCATCCGATGCAGCGTGCCGCCGGTTTCTTCGCGCGCGAGGAATCCGTCCAGCTCCGCCTGAACGTCGGCAACCCGCCCGCAGACGTCCGCGTCTACGGCGGCCTTCAGGTTTTCGTAACGGTTGACGGTGTTGTGGAAGTTCGGGATGACCGGATACAGCCGCTCCGCCGGGAAATCCGCCAGCAGATTTTGAAATTCGCCAAAGGCGACGGCGCTCTGGTAAAAGTCTTCCGGCGTTTCCGCCGCCTGCAGGCAAACGCCGTCCAGGACGAAATCGTACATGCGCCAGCAGCCGCCGTCCTCCAGGGTGAGGTAGGGCCGCCCGTCGCGCGTGGGTACGAGCCGAAGGGCATGGCGCGGATCGGCAGCCTTTTTCTGCAGATGCTCCGTCACCGCGACGATGTTTTGCATCAGTTCATCCGGATGCCGGAAGATATCCGTATTGATCCGCTGCAATATGTACAGCCGGCCGGCATCGGTCGCCACCAGAAGCGTCGTGTTGATGTGCCCGGCGCCGTATCCGCCGCAGAGCACGGCGTTGCCGCGTGTGGCAAAGCGGGAAGCGACGGCAAGGCCGTCTACGGTCGTTTTCATGTGTGATCCTCCCATACGGAAATTGCGGCGCCGACCGCCGGGGGGCGGGGAGGCGCCGCGATGGTTGCGCGCCCGTGCGCGTGCCGCCGTCAGGCGTCGATGGAAAACCAGCGAAGCTCGCCCGGTGCGAGCGACAGCGCAAAGGATTTGCCGTCCGGGCAGAAAACGGTTGTCTCCTGCGGCAGGTCGGTGTTGTTGACGGCGCAGAACCGGCCGTTGCGCACGTAAGCGTTTACCTCGACGGCCGGGTTGGAGCTGAACCAGTTGCGCAGCTCGTCCTCGCTGCCGGCCGCCCAAAGGATGGCGCGGTGCAGGATGCGGCTGTTTTCGTCGCTGTATGGCAGCCCGGTAAGATAGACCGACCGGCCGTGGCCGAAGGCGTTGGCCGCCATCAGCACATTGCGCCCGTCCTTTGCCAGCACCTGTGCGCCGGGCAGGGCGTAGATGCCGCGCTTGAGCGGGCCGAAGTCCGGCGTGCCGGCACAGTCGGCGAGAATGAAGTGGTTCGGCACGACGTCCCAGTTGTACTTGTCGTAACCGAGGGTAAAGCCGGTTTCCTTTTCCACGCCCAGCACCTGTGCAAGCTGGAGGATATGGCCCTGATAGGCATGCCCGCTCGGCTCCCCGACGCCGATCAGCCCGCCGCCGCGAGATACGAACCCGCGCACGGCCGCGCTGATGCGGGGATTCTCCCAGAGCACGCCGCCGGTGTGCGCGGTGTCGCCGTCGCCGACCAGCAGCAGTACATCCACATCCGCAAGGGCGTCCGGGTTTTGCAGCAGGTCGTCAAAGCTCAGGAAGCGCACGTCGAACGGCGCGCCGGAGAGCGCCTCGATCACGCCCGCATAGCTGTAATTCTCCGGATGGTAGATCGCGTGATGGACCATGTGGCAGCCCCACGAACGTTGCCTGCCCCAGCAGTTGAGCACGGCGACCGTCTTGGCGCAGTACGGTTCGGCCCCCTCCATGTTCGCATAGAGTTCGCGGAACTCGTCGCAGATGTTTTTGACGCAGTCTACAAAGCCGGGGAACTGCACCGCCAGCTTCAGGTATCCGCCGTACCCGATGCGGTCGATGGGCTTGCGCAGGATCGCACGGCGCGCGGTCAGCCAGTTGCGGCGCGCCTCACCGACCGGATCGCCGCCCTCATGGAAGGTATCCGGGAAGAAGTACGGCAAAAACCGCCCCTCCGTGTAGGAAACGCCCTGAATATCCGAGATCAGGCGCAGCGTGCTGCCGTTGCCTACGGAGCCGACAACGCCGTCGAGCCCGATGGTGGAAAATTCCGGCAGGTATGGCTCCGTGCCGATCCAGTGGTCGCCGAGGAACATCAGCGCCTCCTTGCCGAGCTCGTGCGTGATGTCCACCATTTCCCGGGCGAGTTTGGCGACTTCGCGGCGCTGAAAGGCCATGAAGTCGAGGTATTCCCGGCTGGGCACCCGGTACTGGTTGTTGTAATAGCCCTGGTCGATGATGTATTCCGGACGGAAGCGATAACCGACCTCGCGCTCAAACCGCTCGAGGATGTAGGGCGAAACGGACGCGGAATAGCCGTACCAGTCCACATATTTTTCCCGCCGCAGCTCGTCGAAGATCAGCGTGAACTGGTGGAAGAACGTGGTATACCGGATCACATCCACGTATGGGTGCTCGCGGATGTATCGCCGCAGCCGCTCCAGGGAGTAGGCGTGCGTCTTGGGCTGGCGCACGTCGAAGGTCATCTGGTGTTCAAAGTCCTTCCAATCGTTGGTGACCGCGTTATACATGTGCACCGGGTCCCAGATCAGGTAGGCGAGGAAGCTCACCGTATACTCGTGATATGCCTGCGGCTGCGGGATGACGACCGCGCCGGCGGCCTCGTCAAAGACCCATTCCGCCGGCGCAAGCGGGCGGTTTGCGGTGCGGTCCATGACCTCCCACCAGCGGCGGATATCGTCGCGGGCGTTGATCTGCAGCAGCTCCTCCGATATCCCCTGCATGAGCGGGATGGACAGGGCGCCCTCGCCGGCCGTGTGGAATCCGGTCATGATATAGCACTGCTGCACCTCGTCCGGGTTCGCCTTGGCCCAGGCGTTATCCTTGCGGGTCGTATAGTAGGTGGAGTAGATCTTGGCGCCCACCTGCTTGAGACCGTCGGGGAATTCCGTTCCATCGCAGTCGCGGATGGCGTCCGCCCCCCAGAGCTCCTTGACCGCAAGGGTCTCCTGCACCATGTCGAGGTCGGTCGGGATGGTGACGCGTCCGGTCCGTTTGCTATCGTTCATCTGCCTGCTCCTCGGTTCATTTTCTGCGCCGCTGCACGCGCGGCGACGGGTCCTCGAACGCCTTGTTGTAGACCAGCAGCGCCGAGAGCAGCAGCACCAGCCCCACGAGCATGATCAGCAGCCCGCTCAGCTTGCCGGTCATGGCCCAACCCACGCATACGAGCGCCAGCCCCGCCGCAAAGAACACCAGGATCAGCGTCAGGCGCAATGCCTTATGGTCTTTCCAGAATTGCATCTTGCTCACCTTATCCTTTCAGTCCGCCAAGGGTCATGCCCTGCGTCAGCTTCTTCTGCGCGCACATGTAGAGGATGAGCGTCGGCAGCATAACGAGCACCAGCCCGGCGTAGAGCTGGCCGAACTCCGCGGACGATTGCTGCGCCTGCGTCAGTTGCATCAATCCGACCGGCAGCGTTTTCTTGCCATTCGGGTCGGTCAGCAGCGTCAGCGCGATGATGTACTCGTTCCAGAACGAGAGGAAGTTGAACAGAATGACCGTCACGATGGAGGGCTTGGCCATCGGGAAGATGATGCGCACCATGGTCCGCCCGTAACCGGCGCCGTCCACATAGGCGGCCTCCTCAAAGTCGTGCGGGAGCGTGGCGAAGTAGCCGGAGAGCAGATAGATCGTGAACGGCAGCGCGGTCGAAGCGTAGACGAGCGCCAGAATCACGATATTGTTGAGCAGGAAGCCGCTGCCGAAGATGCTCCTCAGGAAGTTATCCCCATCGACCAGCATCAGGAAGATCGGCACGACGATGTAGTTGACGTTGATGAACAGGCCCGCCATGAACAGCGTGTTGAACGTGCTCTTGAGGCGGAATTTGAAGCGCGAGAGGACGTAGGCGGCCGGCAGCGCCACCAGCAGCAGAATGCCCAGCGCGAGCGCGGTGACAAGGATGGAGTTGAACAGATATTCGCCCATCCGCGCCTTGTTCCACGCATCGATAAAGTTCTGGAAGTAGAACCCGGCGGGCAACGCCCAGGGGTTGCCATAGAACTCGCTGTTCTCCTTGACGGAGGCCATGAACACCCACGCCACCGGCACGATGATGAGGATGGCGAGCGTGATGAGCGCCACGTAGATAAAGATTTTAACGATGCGGTCCCCCGCCGGGGATTTTTCGGATTGCTTCATGTGGACACCCCCTCAAAACTCCAGCACGTCGCGCTTGGTCACCCGGTTGACGAGCGCGGAGAGCGCAAACGAGAACAGGAACACGATCGCACCGATGGCCATGCCGTAACCATAGGTGGAGTTGGTATACGCCTGCTTGTACATGTAGGAAAGCGCCACCTCGGACGCACCGTTCGGCCCGCCGCTGGTCATGGCCTTGACGAACAGGAACGCCATGTTGATCGTGCTGATGATGAAAAACGTCAGCGTCGTACGGATATTGGTCCAGATCAGCGGGATCGTAATCTGGAAAAACTGGCGGATGCGGCCTGCGCCGTCCAGCCCGGCGCTTTCGTACAGGCTGACGGGGACGCTGGCCATGGAAGCCATGTACATCACCATGTAGTAACCGACCGCCTGCCAGATCATGGCGATGATCAGGCTCAGCATGACCATGCTTTCGCCCTTCCACAGGATGGAGATCGTTTTCCCGCTGAAGAAGGAGAGCAGGCTGTTGAGCATACCGTTGTTGGTGCTGTAGATGGCGGAAAAGATCGCCGAGATGACGACCACGGAAAGAATGTTCGGGATGTAGAACACGATGCGGAAAAAGTTCTGGCCGCGGATCTTCTCGCGCGTCAGGATGCCGGCAAAGACCAGCGCCAGCGCAAACGTCACGAGCGTGACCGCAACGATCAGCAGGATGGTGTTCTGCATGGAGCGGATAAAGTTGGCGTCGCCAAAGAGCGTGACGAAGTTCTCCAGCCCGACAAAGGTCTGTGTCGTGGAATAGGCGCTGCGACGGAACAGGGACATCCAGAACACATTCAGCGTCGGGATCAGCATGAATACGGTGAACAGGATTACGGCCGGCGCCAGGCACAGAACGATAAAACGGCCGGTACGGCCTCTCGAACGGTTCACGATTGAGCTCCCTCCTTCCATGAAAGAGACGGGGGACGGCGGTGCGTCCCCCGTCGGATGAACGGAGATACGGAATCAACCCTATTTGAGGTTGTCGCGCATCTGGTCGCTTGCGGCACGGATGCCGTCGATCCACTCCTGCTCGGTGATGGTGCCGGCCACCAGCGAGTTGACCGGATCGAACCACACGGTGCGGTTGTCGAGGCCCTCGATCGGGTCAAAGGCGGCGAAGTTGCCCATGGCCGCCTTCGCGCCGTTGTCGTAGATGGCGTAGAAGAGCTGGTTGTCGCCCTCGAGCTTGTCGGCGATGCCGAGCACCGGCTGGATGGCGCCGGCAGCGGCGAAGATCTCACAGGCCTTGTCGCTGTACAGGAAGGCGATGAACTGCTTGGCGGCATCCTGATTCTGCGAGCCGCTCGGGATCCAGGCCTGCTCAAACCAGGTGTAGCTGTACTGGTCGCCGCCCTCGGAGACCGCGGGCAGGGCGGTCATGCCCCAGCGGAACGTATCCGGACGCGGGGAGTCGGCCATCTCGCCGACGATCCAGGTGCCGTTGGGCATGAAGAGCGCCTTGTCGTCCAACACGAGCTGCTGGTTCATCTTGAAATCCTGGTCGTTGGCCTGCGCCGGGGTGGTGGGCTCGGTGTAGGTGGCGAGCTTGGCCACGATGTCAAAGCACGTCTGCGCTTCCGGCGTATCCCAGATGCCCTCTTCGTAATGCGTCGCCTTGTCGAAGAATTCCGGGCCGCCCACGGAGTACATCAGCGCATAGAAGAATGCGTCAAAGTAGCCGGTGGTGGGGTAGGTGAACAGGTAGATGCCCTCGGCGAGCGCCTTGTCGCCCAGCTCCCACATCTCGTCCCACGTGGTCGGGACGGTCCAGCCCTTCTCGTCGAACAGGCCTGCGTCATAGAACAGACCGCAGGGCGAGTAGAACATCGGCGCCAGATAGGTCTTGCCGTCGCCGTAGGGGTTGGTCAGCGAGGTCTCGGTGAAGCCGCCGGCGATCTTGTCGGACACCTTCGCCTCTTCGCCCGGTACCGTCATGGACAGCACGTCGGTGATATCGACGAGGTTGTTGTCCTTGATAAAGGTTTCCGTCAGCGCGTCCTCACGGCCGGTCGCCAGATGGATCACGTCCGGATAATCGCCCGCCTTCATCGAGGGGCCGATCACATCCTCCAGGTTCTTGTCGGTCACCAGTTCCACTTCGATGCCTGTCACCTCGGTGAACGCGTCGCAAACCTGCTGCCACATCTCCGTGCCGTAGGCGGTTTCAATGGCAGCGACCTTGATCGTCTGCGCCGTGGCGTCGTCGCCGTTCTGGCCGTCGGTCGTGCAGGCGGCAAGACTCAGCGCCATGGCGAGCACAAGAACGAGAGCCAATACCTTTCTCATCTTTTTTCCTCCTTGTTATTGATATATTGCAGCGCATCCGGCTGCGATGGAAAAGCCGGTTTATCCTGGGGGAGGGTAGTTGTGCAGGGAAGCCGATCTGTCCGTTCTGCTGTAAAAAATCGGTATCTCTTACATCTTTAGTTTAATTCGCACGTCCAAAAAGGCAAGGCAATTTATGTGGCAATGTTTTATAATTATTGGCATAAACGGCTTGCAAGAAAGGAAATATTTTTATATAATATATAAACAACGTGCGCTTGCGCCCATGCGCATCCATCCGGCAGGAAGGAGCCGTTTTCATGAGCAACAGTCGATATGAATTTCTACCGCAGACGCAGGGGCTTCCGCCCTGCCAGTTGCTGTATCTCGCGTCCTCCCGTTTTGAGAACGACTGGCACAGCATCCGCCATTCGCACACCTGCGCGGAGATGTTTTTCTGCACGGGCGGGTCGGGACGTTTCCTGATTCAGGATGAAACGCTGCGCGTCGCCGGGGGAAATCTCGTGCTGATCAATGCGAATGTGGAGCATACGGAGCAGAGCCTGCGAGATAGCCCGCTGGCGTATACCGTGCTCGGGGTGGGCGGGCTGGAGTTCCACAGCGCCTCCCCGCGCGGGTATGCCCTGCTGGACTATGCCCCGCGCAGGAAGGAAGTGCTCGCCCTGTTGGAGGTGCTGCAGCGGGAGGCGACCCATCGGGAGGCGCACTATGCCGACGCCTGCCAGAGCGTCCTGCAACTGCTGCTGGTCGAACTGCAGCGGCTGTCCAACACGCGCGTGGGCAGCGTGGATGTGGGGGACAACCGGCCGATCAACAAGAACGCGGTGTGGGTCAAGCAGTATATCGACGAGCACTACAACGAGAATCTGACGCTGGACGCTCTTGCGGACATCGTCCGCATGAACAAGTATTCGCTCGGGCACCTGTTCCAGAAGGCGTACGGCGTCAGCCCCATTAACTATATGATCAATCGCCGCATCCTTGAGGCCAAACACCTGTTGGAGAGCACCGACCACAGCGTTTCCCAGATCGCGGAGATCCTGAACTTCTCCTCCCTCAGCTATTTTTCTCAGCGATTCCGCAAGCTCACCGGCATGTCGCCGAAGGAACACCGCGAGCACTATCAGCGCCGGTCGTAGCGCGGCCGCGGCATGGCCCGCGTGTTCGCCAATCCGCTTTCCAACCGATACAAAGCCAGGATGCTCGACGCGGATACCATCAAGCCGTGGCCGGACGGGTTCGACGACGGATACGGCGCCGGATACGTGCAGGACGAAAGCTCTCTAATCATGGAAATGGCGTTTGAAAAGGCGATAGCGCGCGGGGATAACGTCATCATACCAAAGATCGGCGGCATCGCGGTTCGCGGAAGAAGGACGGCATCTTTCGCTGAATTACCTGCTGACCATTCGGAACAAAGCCACGGAAACCTTTACAAAAATGGGCGGAAAGCGGTATATTTAATTATGCGGAATGGAGGAACAACGATGTCGGATTGGGAGAAGAACCGAGACTGGTCTGGCGCACCGGAGACGGAGGGCTTGCGTCCGTACTCGGAGACGCTGCCGAACTGGAACGAACTGTCGGACGGAACCAAGGCGATGCTCAACGATATCGACGGGATATACCCGTTTCCGGAGGAACGGAGGCGGGCGATCGAGGAATTTCTGGCCAAGTCACAGGACGAAAACAAATAGACAGCGATACGACCGAAGCACCTGAAGAGGGTGCTTTTTTCGATGCGCTCATCCAGGATACGCCGCGCCGCTACTCGGCCAGAGCTACCACGAATGACGGTGCACACCGGCAGTCTGCCGAGGGAGAGCCTGCGGCGCCGGCTGTAGTGAAGCGGGGGATCGAGATTGACCATCATACGGAGCATAAAGGCCGAAACGATATTGAGAGCTACACGTTTGCAGCGCCAGTCGTGTTGAATGGCAAGCGCGGAAATGAAGCAGTGGTTGTTCAGCGTACGAACAGGAACAAGCCGCATGCGGTAAGGATTGTAATGCCTGACGGGAGTGGTTTCGACTTGGATGTGAATGAACGAAACAGCCCCGACACATCCGAGAGGTTGCCACAAAGGGCAACAGTCTACGGGCCAGAAGGAACTGTTTCTGCAGACAGTATACACAATTCGCAGGAAGAGGTCAACTCTGCATTGCCGGACCTCTGGTTTTCCCAGAAGGCGGATGCTGAGGGAGGAAGCGCACCGGGGAGGATTTACGATTACAGCAAGCCGTTTGCCGAGCAGGTGGACGACTGGATGGCGGGGCAGATCCCTCAATATGATACGCTGCTCATCGGGCGGACGCCGCTGCTGTACCGGCAGATCGGCCTGAGCGACGTGCCGATGACGATTGACCAGACGCACCTGGACTACATGGTCAACGGGACGAAAAACGAGGACCATCATCTGGGCGTAGAGCTGGTCAGGCAGCTGCCGGAGCTGCTGGAGCATCCGGTGGCGGTCATCGAGTCGGCCACGCGGCCGGACGACAGCGTGATGGCGATCGTCAGGGGAAAGGTCAACGGCAAGCAGCTGGTGGCGGCGGTGCGCATCGGCGGGAACGGCGTGTTAAATGATTTGGTAATTGATGCCAACCACATCGTGTCCGCACAGGGGCGTGGCAACGCCGTCACCAGACTGCTGAACGATGCGCTGCAAAAGGAACTGCGCGGCGAGGCGGGGGTTTACTACTGGAATAAAAACGAGGCTCTCCCGTTGATCGTGGATTCCGGGGTGCAATTCCCCGGAAGACTCATCAACGACGGCCTCATTCATAGTATATTCGACGCGGCCTTTCCTGTCAACAGGAACTACCTGGAACAGACGGAGACGCGGCAATTCAAGCGCTGGTTCGCGGCGGCTCTGTCGCCGCTCACGAGCATCGCCGGCCTGCCGGAGGTGAACCTGCAAATTCGTGTCCATTTTCGTGTCCACTCCGTTCCTAGAAACGCATATTTGGGTTCAAAAAAGCGGCAAATTTGCATAAAATATTGCAAATGCAACGGGGGAAAGTCCAGAAAAACAGGGAAAAAACAAGCAAGAAGCAGCCTTTAGGGCTGCTTCTTGCTTGTTGGTGGAGATAAGGGGACTCGAACCCCTGACTTCTGCATTGCGAACGCAGCGCTCTACCAACTGAGCTATATCCCCAAATGTCATGCCGTTCTTAACAGCTTTCATATCATACAACAATTCCCCGTAAATTGCAAGATGCAATTTACAGCGGGCGCCGTTTTTTTTCATCGCATGGCGGCGCCATGCTGCGGGCGGAGGCGCCGCCGCTTTCCGGGAATGGACGGGGCAATCGGAGCGCCGCTGTCCGTCCGGCGGGCGGGGATAAAAAGGGGGGGGAGACCGGCGTCTCCCCCTTGCCGGACGCCCGTCAAAGCTCCTTGACCAGCGCCTCCATCTCCGCGCGGCTTCGAACGCCGCGCGCCCGCGTGATGTGCTGCGCCTTCACGCCCTCCGGCAGCGCGGCGAAGCGCCGCATGGCGGCCGGGTCGCGCGAGAGGCATTGCAGAAAACCCTGCGGCATCTCGTCCATATCCGTATCACCTCGGCAATAGTATGGCGGCTGCCGGCGGCGGCTATGCGAGGCCCAGCAGGCGCGCGGCGGTCGCCGTCAGCAGGCAGAGTCCCATCCCGATAGCCGTCGGCAGCAAAGCCGCCACGCCGGCCCACTTCCAGCTCTGCGTTTCCTTGCGGATGGCCAGCAGCGTGGTCGAGCACGGCCAGTGGAACAGGGAGAACAGGAGCATGTTCAGCGCCGTCAGCCACGTCCAGCCGTGGGCGGTCAGCAGCATGCGCAGTTCCGCAAGGCTGCCGTATTCGGTCAGCGTGCCGGTCGCGGCGTAGGCCATGAAAATGATCGGGATGACGATTTCGTTGGCGGGGAGGCCGAGCACAAACGCCATCAAAATGACGCCGTCCAGCCCCAGCAGCCGGCCGAACGGGTCGAGCGCGCCCGCAAGGTGCGACAGCAGCGTGCCGCCGCCCACGGTGATGTTTGCCAGCGCATAGATCAGCAGGCCGGCCGGCGCCGCGACGCTGGCCGCCCGCGCCAGCACAAACAGCGTGCGGTCGAGCGCGGAGCGCACCAGCACCCGGCCGACCTGCGGGATGCGATAGGGCGGCAGCTCCAGCGTGAAGGACGACGGAATGCCGCGCAGCAGCGTTTTGGACAGGAACCGGGAGGCGGCGAACGTCATTCCTACGCTCAGCAGGATGGCGGCGGTGAGCAGCAGGGCGGCGCTGCCCGCTCCTGCCGCCCCTGCGAAAAACATGCCGATCACCGCCGTAAGCATGGGGAAGCGGCCGTTGCAGGGGACGAGCGCGTTGGTCAAAATGGCGATCAGCCGCTCGCGCGGGCTGTCGATGATCCGGCACCCGATTACCCCCGCCGCATTGCACCCAAAGCCCATGCACATCGTCAGCGCCTGCTTGCCGCAGGCGGCGCAGCGGCGGAAGCGGTTGTCGAGGTTGAAGGCGACGCGCGGCAGATAGCCGAGGTCCTCGAGCAGCGTAAACAGGGGGAAGAAAATGGCCATCGGCGGCAGCATGACCGATATGACCCATGCGAGCGTGCGGTATACGCCGAGCACGAGAGCGCCGTGCAGCCAATCGGGCATCCCGATGGCCAGACAGGCGGCGCTCAGCGTATCCTGGAACGAAAAGAGCGCGCGGGAGAGCAGCGCGGAGGGCAGGTTGGCGCCCGCCATCGTCAGGTAAAGCACGAGCAGCAGCCCGAGCAGCATCGCGGGCAGGCCGGTCCAGCGCCCGGTGAGGATGCGGTCGGCACGCCGCTGGCGCTCCTGTACGCGCCCGGTCCCCTGCTGCACGGCGCGTTTGCAGATGGCCTCCGCATCGCGGAAGATGGCGGAGGTCGCTTCGTCCCGTACGCGGGCGGGGGAATAGCCGGCGCTCGCAAGTGCCGCCTGCGCGGCGGAAAGCGCCTCGGCCACGGCGGGATCTTCGCCCAGCGGCGCGCCGAGCATCGAGTCCACGCCGGAGAGCAACGACAGATCTCCGCACAGCAGGCGCATGGCGACAAAGCGTGCGCCCAGCTGACCGGCAAGGAATGCGGCCAACGGCGGCTGCAGCTTGGCGATGGCCTGTTCGACCGGCCGCGCATATCGCACGAGGTGCCGCTGCCGCTCGCCGCCCGGCCGCGCCGCTGCCGCCGCCTGCTCCATCAATGCGTGCAGGCCGCGCTTACTGCGCGCGCTCGTACCCACGCACGGCACGCCGAGTGCATCCGACAGCGCGGCGAGATCCGGCCGGATGCCGCGGCGCTTTGCCTCGTCCATGAGGTTGACGCAGACAACGGCGCGTCCGGTGACCTCCAGAATCTGCAGCACGAGGTTCAGGTTGCGCTCGAGGCAGGTCGCGTCGCAGACGATGACCACGGCGTCCGCTCCGCCGAAGCACAAAAAGTCGCGCGCGACCTCCTCTTCGGCGGATTGGGCGCAGAGCGAGTACGCGCCAGGAATGTCCACGAGCACATACGGTTCTCCCGCAAAGCGGCATACGCCCTGCGCGCTGCCCACGGTTTTGCCCGGCCAGTTCCCGGTGTGCTGGCGCAGCCCGGTGAGCGCGTTGAACACGGTGCTCTTGCCCACGTTCGGGTTCCCGGCCAGCGCAATGATGCGAGCGCCTGCAACGGCAGGGCGCGGCATGGCCGCCGCAACGCCTGCGCCGCAACCCGCCTGCTGGCCGGTGGAGGCAACGGTCAGTCCCATGGGTCCGCCCCCCGTTCCCCGTCGGGCTGCGCCAGCTCCACGGCGGCGGCGTCGGCGTTGCGCAGCGCGATGACCGTGCCGCGGATCAGATAGGCGCGCGGATCGCCGGACGGCGCGTCGAACAGGCGCGTAGCCGAGGCGCGCGCGGTCAGGCCGAGGTCCATGAGCCGCCGCCGCATGGGCCCCTGCAACCGGATGGCCCCGATGACGGCGGTGCCGCCGGGCGGGATGGAGAGCAGGGAGGGCGGGGCCTCGGGGCGCATGGGGGCCTGGGAAATACGCATGGCGCTGACACTCCTTTTTTGCAGGGCTTTGCCCAATACTATGCCTGCAAGGCCGTCGCGGGTGCGTCTCCGCTCCGGACAACGCATAAAAACAGCGGCGGGCCGCCCGCAAAAGGGACGGTTCGCCGCTTGTTGATCTGCCTTTCGGCGCAGTTTTACCGGCGCCGGGCTATGCTTCTTCCGCCGGGCCGTTGCCCTCGGCAGGGACTGCGGACGCATGGGCTTCGCCGCCGTCCTCCGCCACGCCGCCGTCCTCCGCCGCGCCGCCGTCGTCTCCGGGCGGCTGCGCGCGCCTGCCGCGTTTTGCGCCGCCCCTTGGCGGGTCAGGCGGCGCCTCGACACGGCGGAACAGGTGGATCACGCCGGCGTCGTTCATGCTTACGGCAATGGCCAGCGCCACCGGCAGCCCGAGCAGGCCGACCGGCCCGAACACGAACGTACCGACGACCATCGACAGCAGCGTGACGATCGGATGCAGGCCCACGTGTTGCCCGACGATTTTCGGTTCGATGACATTGCGGACGATGACCACGACGATGTACAGCAGCATCAGCCCGGCCGCAAGCCGGTAGTTGCCGAGGACGGCGGTGATGATCGCCCACGGGATGAGGACCGTACCGCTGCCGACGACGGGCAGAATATCGAACAGCGCGATGAGCAGCGCGATGAGCACGGCGTGCTCCACGCCGATGAGCAACAGGCCGACGGAGAGCTCGCAAAACGTGATGAACAGGATCAGCGCGTAGGAGCGTACGTAGCGCCCGAGCGTCTTGCCAAGGTGCACGCGCACTTCGTGGACGCGCTCGCGCTGCGAATCGGAGAGCTGTTGCAGCAGGAATGCCTTGAGCAGCGGGAAATCCGCCGTGATGAACACCGTGGCGATGATCATGATGAGCGTGTTGAGCAGCCAGCCGGGCAGGGAGAACGCAACGCCGCCGAGCATGGTGAGCGCCCTGCCGGAGAAGCTGAGCACCGCCTGTTCAATCGAAGTGCCGGCGCTCTCGAGCAGGCCGCTGACGGAGCTGAGCGCCGCCGGGTCGAGCCGGGCGACGAAGCGCTCCAGCTCTTCGGAAAAGGCCTCGAGCAGCGGCTCGACGACCGTGTTGTACAGCTCTGGCAGATTCAGCACGAACGCCTTGGCGTTGGCGAACAGCTTGACCGAGAGCAGCCCGAGCGCAAGGCCGAGCAGGCTGTAGAACAGCAGCACCGTCACCGCCGCAGCGACGCCTTTGTGCACGCGGCAGCGCTCGTGCAGCAGGCGCACGACGGGGCGCAGAAGCAGCGAAACCAGCAGCGCGGCGACAAACGGCGCCAGCACGGGCAGGGCATACCGGCACAGGAAGATCGTGACGGCAAGGATGACGGCCGCATAGCAAAAGCGGAGCAGGAAACGTTTCTGTGCTTCGATGTTCAAAACATGCCTCCCAGGGTTGGATACCTTTTTTATAACATGATATATACCCCTTGTAAACAGGGTGCAAACCTGTGCTATAATATTGTTCATAAAATTTCACGATTGGGCGCCGGTCCGGCGCGGATGGGGGACAAGATGACCTTTATGGAACTGTTGCTGACCGGCGTCGGCCTGTCGGCGGATGCGTTTGCCGCGGCCCTTTGCGAGGGCCTGCACATGCGGCGGCTGAACCTGCCCCGGGCGGCGCTGGTGGGCCTGTTCTTTGGGGGCTTTCAGGCGCTGATGCCGCTGATCGGCTATCTGCTTGGCAGCCAGCTCGAGCAGTATATCGCGCAGTTGGATCACTGGATCGTGTTTGCGCTGCTGCTGTTCATCGGCGGCAAGATGATCGTGGAAACGCTGCGCGGCGAGGAGGAAACCGCAGAGAGCGGCCGCGCGTGGCTGGTGTCGCTTCTGCTGCTTGCGCTTGCCACGAGCATCGACGCCTTGGCGGTGGGCATCTCGTTCGCCTTTTTGCAGGTTTCGATCGTCCCGGCCGTGCTGATCATCGGGGCGACGACGTTCGTGCTCTCCGTTGCCGGCGTGGCGCTGGGCACGCGGTTTGGCACGCGCTTTCGCAAGCAGGCGGGCATTGCCGGCGGCGCGATCCTTGTGCTGATCGGTATCAAGATTCTGCTGGAGCATACCGGCGTGCTTTGAGGGACAAGCTCCTCCGGGCGATGCCGCTGCGACGGATTCGGCTGAAAGCGAGGGAAGCGAAATGGATTGTGAGGCATTGCTGTCGTTTTTGCATCTGGCCGAACGGCTCAAGGGTACGCCGCGGCACTGCACGACCACGGCCGGCACGCCGGAGTGCGTGGCCGCGCACGTGTGGCGGCTCATGCTGCTCTGCTGGCTGCTTTGGGACGAGGAGCCGGATGTGGATATGCGCCGCGTGATGGAGCTGGCGCTCATACACGACCTCGGGGAAGCGGTCACGGGCGACATCCCGAGCTTTGTCAAGACGGACGCGGATGAGCGCGTGGAGTCGGACGCGCTGACGGCCATCGCGGCCATGCTGCCCGCATCGCGCGGCGAGGCGCTCGCCGCACTGTTCGAGGAATGGGAGGCGCAGCGGACGCGGGAAGCGCGGTTTTGCCGCGCGCTGGACAAGCTGGAGGCCGTCATTTCGCACAACGAGAGCGACATCGCCACCTGGCTGCCCGTCGAGTACGAGCTCAACCCGGTCTACGGCACGGCGGAGGCGGCGGAGTTCCGGAGCCTGCGGCTGTTGCGCGAGCGGATCCGGCAGGACACGCTGGAGAAAATTTCGGCGCAAAGGAACAGGGAAGGGGAGCAGGGCGAATGAAGGAGCAGGAAGCGTATTTTGACCTGATCGCCGCGCGGCAGAGCTGCCGCCGGTTCGATCCATCGCGCCCGGTGGAGCGTGAAAAGCTCGATCGGTGCCTGGAGGCGGCCCGCCTTGCGCCGTCGGCGTGCAACAGCCAGCCGTGGCGGTTTCACGTGGCGACCGGCGAGGCGCTGTGCGGAAAGCTGCGGCCCTGCGTGCAGCGGCTCGGCATGAACCGCTTTGCGGACGATTGCCCGGCGTTCATCGTGGTGACGGAGGCGCGCGCCGCGCTCAAGCCCCTGATCGCCGCGCACCTGAGCGAGCGGGAGTTTTCGAGCGTCGATATCGGCATCGCCACGGCGCACCTGTGCCTGGCGGCCACGGCGCAGGGGCTGTCCACCTGCATCATCGGCTGGTTGGACGGAAAGAAAATCTGCGCGGCGCTCGACCTGCCGGAGACGACGCGCGTGCGGCTCGTCATCGCGGTCGGGTATGCGCAGGCGGACGATCCGCTGCGCAAGAAGCAGCGCAAGCCGCTCGAAGAGATTGTAACCTTTCACGAGTAGGAGCATGAAGGGCAAACAGGGCATTTTTCATCCGGTTTTCATGTGGGCAAAAGGATGGCTTCATGTGCGCGCCGTACAATGAAGCCATAAAACGTTCCGCAGGAACAGGGAGGGATTTGCATGGACGAGCGGGTTGAGAAGGTGGAGCGGCTGCGGCGCGAGACGGGCGTTTCCTATGAGGAGGCGCGCGCGGCGTTCGAGACGGCGGGCCGGGATCTGCTGGACGCGCTGATTGCGCTTGAGAAGCAGGGCAAAGCGAGACGGCGCCGGCAGAGAGCGGGCCCGCCACGGGAACCTCCCGTGGCGGAAGAAGCCCCGAAGGGAAGCGCATAGCGCCTTTTTGCGGCGGACGCGCTTACCATACATACGGTTCCGGATGAAAACAGAAAGATGAAACGGCGGGCGCCCCGTTCGGGCCGCCCGCCGTTATTGCAGGACGTGGGCGCGTTGCGCCGCGCCGCCGTCAGAGCCAGTCAAGCTCATGGCGAATCTCCAGCACGGAGGCGTAGCCGCCGGCGCGCATCCGTTCGAGCAGCGCGCGCAGCTCCGCCGGTGCCCCGGCGGATGCCGGCAGCAGCGCGAGCAGCGCCGCCCCGAAGCCGCGCAGGTCGTCCGCCGCATCGCCGTGCTGCGGCACGGGCGGCACGTACAGGCAGGGCATGTCCGGCGCGCCGGGAATGCCCGCCGGGAAGTACCAGATCGACGCGGTCGACGGCGCGCCGTGTACGGCGCCCGTCCCGCCCAGACTGTGGAGGACGAGCAGCGCGTCGCAAAGCCGCCGCAGCGCGTCGGTCAGCGCCGCGCCGTCCGGCGGCACATCGGCCAGGGTTCGAAGCGGCAGGGCGGTTACGGTGAGGAACCGGCCGTCCGCCTCAAACGCGTCGAGCGGGGCAACGATGGCGTTGCAGGCGGCAAGCGTGCGCAGCGACGCGGCGCGGGCCAAACAGGCGTCCCGCATGGCGGGCTCCATGGGCCTTGCCGCAAGGCGTATCCGGCTGCCGCAGGACGTATCGAATCCGGCGCACACATAGGCGCCGGCGTCGACTCCGGCCGGCAGCGCCGCCCCGACGAGGTAGCGCCCGTGCAGCAGCGCGCCCGGCGGCAGCGGCGCAGCCCCGTCATCCGGCACGGCGTGCAGCAAGCGCAAACAGGCCGGGCAGCGCCGCGACAGCGGCCCGACCGGCCCAAAGCAATGCGGGCAGCGCCGCGCCGCGCGCGGCGCGCGCGCCGGGTTGTTACGACAGGACCTGCGCAATGTCGGCGATGGTATCCGCCGAGAGCGGATCGGCAAGGCCGGCGGCCACGAGCGTTTCGCGGAAATCCGTGTAGGGCCCGCGCTGCAGGATCGTCAGGTAGGCGTTTCTGGCGGCGTCCGCGTCGGTCTGCGCCAGGTCCCAGAGTTCGAGCGACGCGATCATGCTTGTGGCATAACTGATGTAGTACATCGGCGTCTGGAACGTGTGCGGGATCATCGTCCACTCGCAACCCGTGTACCCGTACAGGTCGGCAAAGCCGTATTCCTGCGCCAGCTTGTAGTAGAGCGCGTTCATCTCTTCGAGCGTCATATCCGGATCGGCATAGACGGCCTGCTGGAACTCATCCTCCATGCAGCCGGAGAGCACCGAGTACAGCGCGTCCGACAGCCGGGAGGCCAGCGCCGCTTCCGCAGCCTCGTCGGAGCCGTAAAGCCGGTCAAAATAGGCGGTCATCAACAGCTCGAGCCCCTGCGAATCGACCTCCGCCAGGTCAAGTGACTCGGAGACGCTCCAGCCGCTGGCCGGGCTGACGAAGTAGTTGGTGTAGTGCCCAAGCTCGTGGATCAGCGTCCCCGTGTTGTAGAACGAGTCCTCCCATGCGGTGAACATGAAGGGCGAAGAGTAGTTTGCAAAATAGGTCGTGAAGCTCGACTCCATCTTGTTCTCGTTTGCCTCGAAATCGTACAGGCCGTATTCAACCATGTAGTCGAGCGCTTCGCACACCTGCGGCGAGAAATCCAGCAACACGCCCCGCAGCTTTTCAACGAACTCCTCCAACGGGAACGAGTCCAGACTGAGGTCGTACTCGCTGTAAACGCTCATGAAAACATAGGTATAATAGAGCGGCACGAGGTATTCCTTTACTGCTGTGTGGAGCGCCTGTGCCTCCGTCACGGTGAAGTCACGCCCGTAGTAGTCGTAACCATAGGCGGCGTAACTGCCGTAGCCGAGCTTGGCGGCGATGTCGCTGCGCAGCGCCAGCAGGTCCAGATAGATTTCTCCGGCCTCCGCGTTGAGCTGTGCGACATACGCGCAGTACAGGCGGTAGTATTCGTCGTAGTCCTGCGCCGCGATCTCGCCGATCTGCTCCATCGTATAGGTGCGCCCGCCTTCCTTGAGCACGAACGAGGAGAGCAGGTCGTCATAGGTCTGCACGAGCTTCTGCTCCTCCTCGAGCAGCGGCTGGATGGACTCGTCGTTGAGCCTGTCGCCCGCCACGACGGCGTCAGCGAAATCTTCGCCCCAACGCTCCAGCGCTTCGTCGCCACGGTCGAGCAGCGCCAGCGCCACATCCGTCATCGCCAGATCGATCCGGTTCAACTCGGTCTGCAGACGCGTGTACTCGTCCCGGTATTCGGCGTCGGAGACGTCGTGCGCGTAGTACACATAGCAGAGCGAGAGCTGCGAAGAGGCTTCGTTGAATTGGCTGAGCGCCTCGTCGTAGCGGTCGAGCAGCTCCTTGGTGGGCTTCCCGGCTTCCGCATCCTGAAGCAGATCTTCGAGCAGCGACGAAAGCGCCTCGGTATCCGGCGCTTCGTAGACCATCTCGGAAAACGGGATGTTCGGGTGCTCGACCGGCGTTTTTACGGGCGCGTCCGGTTCTTCTGACGGATCGGGTGCGCTCGGCTTGCTTGGCGCATCCGGCACACCGGGCGTGTCCGGCCCGTCGGGCGGCTGGACGGCGGGGTCGTCCGTTTCTCCGGAAACGGCCTTGCGCACGCCCTCGGCGACGTTGGCGAACAGGATGCTCGAGCAGGCGCATCCGGCGCTGCAACCTGCGAGCACAAGCGCAAGCAGCAGCGGCAGCACGCGCTTCAACAGGGAAATACCGGCGGTTTTCATCATCTTTTTCATGCTACCAGTATACTATATCCCAGACCGCTTTTACACCCCCGGACTGCATATATTTTTTAATTTTGGCGCCGCGGATGAAAACGGGCGGATTCCACACCGGTTTCCCCTTGTCCTGCGGCGGGAAACGTGATATAAAAGAATGACGGCCATGCGCCGGGGCGCTTCGCCCTGCGGCGGCCGTCAAGAACCGACCGATGTTGGGGGTTTTCATGAACATTGTGGTACTGGCCGGCGGGCTGTCGCCCGAACGCGACGTTTCCCTCTCCTCCGGCGCGAAGATTGCGGCTGCGCTGCAGGCGCGCGGGCACCGGGTCTGCCTTGTGGATCTGTTTTTTGGCGTGGAGCGCCTTCCGGCGGACCCGCTTTCGCTGTTTTCGGCCACGAAGCAGCCGGCGGCGCCCGCCATTGGCACCGCCGCGCCGGATCTTGCCGCCGTGCGCGCTTCGCGCGGGAGCGGCCTTTCCACCGCCATCGGCAACGGGGTGCTGGAGCTGTGCCGGGCGGCCGATATCACCTTTTTGGCGCTGCACGGCGGCGACGGGGAGAACGGCCGATTGCAGGCGCTGTTCGACCTGCTCGACATCCGCTACACCGGCAGCGGCTCGCTTGGCTGCGCGGTCGCCATGCACAAGTGGGTCGCGCGGCAACTGCTTTGCGGCGCGGGCATACCGGTTCCGCGCGGGGCGCTGCTGCGCGAGGGCGAAACGGAGAGCGGTATTCCGCTGCCCTGCGTGGTAAAGCCGTGCTGCGGCGGCTCCTCCATCGGCATCGCCATCGTACGCACGGATGCGGAATACCGGTCGGCGCTTGAACAGGCGTTCCGCTATGAGCGCGAGGTGCTCGTGGAGGAATACATCGCCGGGCGCGAGCTGTCCGCAGGCGTGCTCGACGGCAGGGCGCTGCCGCTGATCGAGATCATTCCCCGCGGCGAGTTTTACGATTATGCGCACAAGTATCAGGCAGGCTGGACGGAGGAGATCACCCCCGCCCGGCTCGACGCGGCGACGACGGCGCGCATCCAGACGCTGGCAGAGCGCGCATGCACGGCGCTGGGCCTCGCCGTCTATGCCCGCGTGGACTTCCTGCTTGCGCCGGACGGGCAGCCCTACTGTCTGGAAGCGAACACCCTGCCCGGCATGACGCCCACGAGCCTGCTCCCGCAGGAGGCGGCGGCAGACGGGATCGACTATCCGGCGCTTTGCGATTGCATCGTGCGCCTGTCCGAAGGGAAGGCGGGCGCATGAATCCGTTTTCGCTCGGCGAGGCCGTCGCCGCATGCGGCGGCGTGTATGCGGGCGACGCGGCGCTGCTCGGCCGGCCGGTGTGCGACGTATGCATTGACAGCCGAAAAGTGACGCCCGGCGCGCTGTACGTGCCGATCATCGGCGAGGTGCACGACGGCCATGCGTTCATCGACGGCGCCCGCCGCAACGGCGCCCTGTGCACGCTGACCGACCGCCCGCTTGCGGAAGGGCCGTATGTGCTTGTGCCGGATACGCTCGAGGCGCTGCAGCGGCTCGCCGCCTTCTATCGCAACCGGTTTTCCATCCCGGTCATCGGCGTGACCGGCAGCGTAGGCAAGACCTCGACAAAGGAGATGCTCTATGCCGTGCTGTCCGGGCGCTATCGCACGTTCAAAACGCCCGGCAACCTGAACAACCAGACCGGCGTGCCGCTCACGCTGTTCCAGCTTTCGGACGGGGACGAAATGGCCATCATCGAGATGGGGACGAACCATCCCGGGGAGATCCGCCGCCTTTCTGCGATGGTGCAGCCGACCGTTTGCGTGATTACCAACGTCGGCGTGGCGCACATCGAGTTTTTCGGGTCGAGGGAAAACATCTTCCGGGGCAAGGCCGAAATGCTGGAGCACATGCGCGAGGGCGGCGCCGCGGTGGTCAACGGCGACGACGACATGCTCGTGCAGTTGCCGGATGCGGTGCGCTACGGCTTTCAGGCACATAACGCCGTGCGGGCCGTGGACGAAGAGGATATGGGGCTGGCCGGCAGCGCCTTTACCGTATGCGAGGGCGGCGAGCGCGTGCGCATACATGTGCCTGCGCCGGGACGCCACATGATTTACAATGCGCTGGCCGCCGTTGCGGTGGGCCGCGTACTGGGCCTGCCGCTGGAAGAGCTCAGGAGGGGGGTGGAGCGGTTCGCCCCGTCCGCCGGACGGATGCACGTGCGCAGGAGCGCGCGCTTCACCGTCCTCGATGACACCTATAACGCCAATCCCACCTCCGTCATGGCTGCGATCGACGTGCTCGAGCACACCCCGGGACGGCACGTCTGCGTGCTCGGAGACATGCTGGAGCTTGGCGCGCAGGCGGAGGAGTTTCACGAGGTGGTGGGCATGTATGCGGCGCTCCACGGCGTGGAGCTGATCGTGTGCGTCGGCCCCAATTCCGAGCAGACCTTCCTTGGCGCGCATGCGCTCGCACCGCAGCGCGCGCGCTATTTTGAAACGCAGGAATCGCTGCTGTCCATCCTGCCGTTGCTGCTGCGCGACGGGGATACGATCCTCGTCAAGGGTTCGCGCGGGATGCATCTGGAGCAGACCGTGGAGACGCTGCTCGGCCTGTAGCGCCGCCGCTTCCGACGAGGATTTCCGGCCCGTGCCGTTTCCCGGCGCGGGCTTGAATTATTTGTAGAGGCGATGTAAAATGCCGCTATGGGACCTCAATCGGATGTGCAATGCATAGATACGAAACATGTGGACGTGCTCGACGGCGTACGCGCCGCGGCCATTCTGGTGATCGTCTGGTATCATCTCTGGCAGCAGAGCTGGCTGATGCCCATTTTTGAGACGCCCGCCCTGTCCGGTCTCGGCATTTCCTACATCAATCTGGACAACATTCCCCGTACCGGCTATCTGTTTGTGGATCTGCTGCTCCTGCTCAGCGCGTTCTGCCTCTTCCTGCCGTATGCGCGCGCCGCGCTGCTGGACGAGCCGTATCCGTCCACGCGCGCGTTTTACAAAAAGCGGTTTGTGCGCATCGTGCCGTGCTACTATCTCAGCGCGCTGCTCATCTTTTTCTGCTATTCGCTGCCCGCAGGCGTGTACTGGAGCGCCGGCAGCGCATGGACGGATCTGTTCGCCACGCTCACGTTCACCCAGACGTTTCAGATGCAGACCTATCTTGGTACGAACATCAACGTCGTACTCTGGACGGCGGCGGTCGAGATGCAGTTTTATCTGATTTTTCCGTTGCTGGCAAAGGCGTTTACGCGCAGACCGCTGCTCACCTATCTGGCGATGGTCGGCGTATCGGAGTTGTATTTGCGGGGCTTTGCGCTGCAAAACGAGGAGACCCTGCGCATGACGCTCAACCAGATGGTCGCCTTCCTCGGCGTATTTGCCAACGGTATGGGCGGCGCCTACCTGTTCGTGCTGCTGTCCAAACGCGTGCAGCGCAGCGGCTGGCTCTCGGCGATAGGTACGACGGCTTTTTTTGCCGGCCTCGTACCGCTTGCCGCGGTGATGAACGGCGCTGCTCGCGCCCCTGTGACACAGGCCTATCAGGCCGCCGTGCGCCTGCCGCTCTCGCTGCTGTTTCTCGCGCTCATCTTTGCGCTTGCGCTTTCGTGCCGGGCATTGCGCGCCGTGTTCAGCAACCGGCTTGCGCGCTTTATCGCCCTGATTTCGTACAATCTGTATATCTGGCATCAGTGGATTGCCGTGCGTCTGAAGGAATGGCGCATCCCGTACTGGGAGGGCGACACCCCGCCCAACATGACCGGCGATCTCGCCTGGCAATGGCAGTACTTCCTGCTTTCGATCGGCCTTGCGTTCGGCGTGGCCATCCTCGTCACATATTGTTTTGAACGGCCGCTTTCACGCCGCCTGCCCGGCCGGCCGGCGCGCCCGTTGCGGTCGGTCAATCTTACGGATACGGAGGAAGCATGATGCATTACGAGTGGAAACCCCGGGGCGTGTGCGCCTCGCACCTTTCGTTCGATATCGAGGACGGAACCCTCAGGAACGTGGCCTTTACCGGCGGTTGCAACGGCAATCTCAAGGCGATTGGCCTGCTCGTGGAGGGGCGGGACGCGCGGTCCGTCGCCCGGACGCTGCGGGGCAATCGTTGCGGCGTGAAGCCCACAAGCTGCGCCGACCAGCTCGCGCAGGCCATCGAGCGCGCGCTCGGCGGCTGACGGGCGCCGGCCGGCGCCGCCCCCTTTTGATTTTGGGCAAGCGGCATTTTCAGCAGGAAGGGCGAAGACCGCGCCAAACGCCGGCGGCACAGCCCCGCGGGTGACGGTGGGGCGGGGAAGGCCCCGGACGCGGGACGCCGGTTTTTCAGGGGGCGCGACGCCCTGCAGGCGGACGGGCCGGAAAACGGCAGCGCGCGGCAGGCGGAGCGGGAAGCGCGCCGGGAGCCGCCGGCGCACAGGGAGCCGGCCGGAAACACAAAGGAAAAGGGCGGGCGCTTTTCGCGCCCGCCCTGCGGTTCATTTCAGGTTTTCGGGGTTGAGGCATTCCAGTTCCGGCAGGACGAAGCGGCCGTCCTTGCGCACGAGCACGTCGTCGAAATACATCTCGCCGCCGCCGTATTCCGGCGTCTGGATCAGCACAAGGTCCCAGTGCTGGGAGGATTTGTTGCCGTTGTCGCATTCGTCGTAGCAGGAGCCGGGCGTGAAGTGGAACGAGCCGGCGATCTTCTCGTCGAACAGCGTGTCCTTCATCGGGAACGTGATGTACGGGTTCACGCCGATGGCAAACTCGCCCACATACCGGGCGCCCTCGTCGATGTCGAGCTGCTTGTTGATGCGGGCGGTGTCGTTGGCCGTGGCCTCCACAATCTTCCCGTCGCGGAACACGAAGCGGATGTCCGTATAGGTGAACCCGTTCTCGAGCGAAGGCGTGTTGTAGGCGATCACGCCGTTGACGCTGTCGCGTACGGGCGCGGTGAACACCTCGCCGTCGGGGATGTTCAACTTACCGGCGCACTTGACCGCGGGCAACCCCTTGATCGAGAACGAGAGGTCGGTGCCGGGGGATACGATGCGCACGCGGTCGGTGCGCTCCATGAGCGCGACGAGCGCGTCCATCGCCCGGTCCATCCGGGAATAGTCGAGGCAGCACACGTTGAAAAAGAAATCCTCGAACGCTTCGGTGCTCATGTCGGCCATCTGCGCCATGGAGGGCGACGGATAGCGCAGGATGACCCACTTGGTCTTGGGCACGCGGATATTGCCGTGCACCGGCTGCCAGTAGTGCGCCATGTATTCGTTCATGCGCTCCGAGGGTACGTCGGACAGCTCGCTGCTGTTGCTGCCGCCGCGCACGCCGATGTAAGCGTCCATGCCCGCCATGACCGCGCTGTCCCAGACGGCCCGCTGCCGGAGCTGTTCGACGCTGCCGCCCAGCAGCAGCTCGCGCTCAAACGCCTTGTCGGACAGCCACAGGAACGGCGTGCCGCCCGCCGCATAGGCCTCCTTGATCAGCGCACGCACCAGGTCGTCGTTGCCGCCGATGGATTCGATGAGGATTTTTTCTCCCGGCTTGAGGTCGCAGGAAAATGTTACCAACCCGTGCGCAAGCTGCCGGATTCGGGGATCAAACATGGAAAACACCTCCGTCTGTCAAATGCATTACCTGTATTATCGCACCGTTTTCTGCAAAAATCCACCCCCTGCCGGCGGCGGACGCCGGAATTGCCGGGGCTTTCTTGCGCTGCGGGGCAAAATGCGGTATGATGATGCTTGGAAAGCATCGGCGGCGCGCGGCAAAGGCGCGCGCCGCCGGCGGAAAAGGAGGGAATGCGCTTGATCGAACGAGAGGTCGCGGAACGGGTGTTGCAGGCGGCGCTGTGCTGCGGGGCGGATTTTTCAGAGCTGTTCGTGGAGGACACCGTCAGCAATTCGCTGGAGATGACCGACGGCAAGGTGGAGAACGCCGCCTATACGCGGCGGCACGGGGCGGGCGTGCGCGTGCTCATGGGCGTGCGCAGCGCCTACGCGTATACCGCGGAAACGGACGAGGCGTCGCTCGTCGCTACGGCAAGGGCGGCCGCCGCCGCTCTGCAGGGCGCGCCGGCGGCGCGGGAGATCGTCTTTGCGGCGCAGGGATATCGGGCGCCGATGGCGGTGCCGTTCACCGCGGTCGGGAACGATCGCCGCATGGCGTTGCTGCGCGAGGCGACGAAGGCGGCGCGCAGCGTGTCCGCCGAGATTACGCAGGTGCAGGCCAGATATCAGGATAAGGTGCGGCGTACGCTGGTGTGCAATTCCGACGGCGTGTTTGCCACGGCGGAGCGCCCGTATACGCGCACGGCCGTCATCGCCATCGCCATGCAGGATACGCAGGCGCAGATGGGATATGAAGCGCCGGGCTGCTGCCGCGGCTTTGAGGCGTATTCCGGCCCGATCGACCTGAACGCGAGCGCCATCGTGGCGGCCAAGACCGCCGTGACGATGCTCCATGCGCCGGATTGCCCTGCGGGGCGGCTGCCGGTCGTGATCGACGGCGGGTTTGGCGGCGTCATCTTCCATGAGGCGTGCGGCCACAGCCTGGAGGCCACAAGCGTGAGCAGGGGCAACAGCGAGTTCTGCGGCAAGCTGGGGCAGAAGATCGCGGCGGATTGCGTATCCGCCGTGGACGACGGCACGCTTGCGGGCGAATGGGGTTCCATCGACATCGACGACGAGGGCACGCCGTCGCAGCGCAATCTGCTCATTGAAAACGGCGTGCTGCGCGGCTACCTGGTCGACCTGTTGGGCGCGCGGCGCATGGAGATGAAGACGACCGGTTCGAGCCGGCGGCAGGATTACACCTTCGCACCAACCTCCCGCATGACAAACACATTCATCTGCCCCGGGCAGGACAGCGAGGAGGAGATGATCGCCACGATGGGCGAGGGGTTGTACGCCAAGAAGATGGGCGGCGGTTCGGTCAACCCGCTGACGGGCGAGTTCAACTTTGCCGTAAGCGAAGGCTACTTGGTGCGCGACGGCAAGATCGTTTCGCCCGTGCGCGGCGCGACGCTTATCGGCAAGGGGGCGGAAATTCTGCCGCGCATCGACCGCGTCGGCCCGCGCATGTGGATGGGGCAGGGGATGTGCGGCTCCCTGTCCGGTTCCGTGCCGACAAACGTGGGACAGCCGCGCATCCGTGTGACCGAGATCACCGTTGGAGGAAAGGGAGGTGCGCTGTGATGAAACTGCAGGAATTCCGCGAGCGGGCGTTCGCGCTCGCGCTTGCGCTGGGCTGCGATGCGGCCGAGACCTACTATGCGGCGGGCGATTCTTTCGAGGCGCAGGCGCAGGATGGGGAGATCGACCGGTATGCCGTGTCGCACACCGCCGGCCTGAGCCTGCGCGTACAGCTTGGCGGGCGCAACGGCTACGCCTATACCGAAATCCTTGACGATCCGGACGAGCTGGTCCGCCGGGCGATGGACAATGCGCGCTCCATCGAAGCCGAGGAGGAACATCCGATGCAGGGCGCGTGCACCTATCGCGCGGTCGCGCAGCGGCTGGACCCGCTTTCCGATATGGACGAGGCGGGCAAGATCGAACTGGCGCTTTCGCTCGAGCGGGCGACGCTTGCGCAGGATGCGCGCGTGCTGCGCGTGATGAGCTGCGAGGTGGGGACGCAGCGCGCGCGCGTTGCCATCCACAATACGCGCGGCCTTTGCGCCGAGCGCGCGGACCGCATTTCCTATTGTTATACCATGCCGGTCGCCCGCGATGGGGACGAGGTGCAAAACGCGTTCGCTTTCCGCGTGGGCGAAGCGGTGCTGGACACGGACGGTTGCGCCGCGGAGGCGGTGGCGGAGACGGTGGCGCTCTTCGGCGGGGAGCCGGTGGCCTCCGGCACATATGCGGTCGTGCTGCGCAACGATGCGGCGGCAAGCCTGCTTGGCGCGTTTTCCACCGTATTCTCCGCGGACGAGGCGCAGAAGGGGCGGTCGCTGCTGGCCGGCCGGGAGGGCGAGGAAATTGCAGCGCCGTGCGTGAGCATTCTCGACGACCCGTTCCATCCGTATCTGCCATGCGCCTTTGACGACGAGGGCACGCCCGGCCGTACCAAGCGCATCGTGGACGGCGGCAAGCTGACCACGCTGCTGCACAACCTCAAGACCGCAAGGAAAGCGGGTTGCGAGAGCACCGGCAACGGCCGGCGGCCGTCCGCCGCCGCACCGGTCGGCGTCGGCCCCACGACCCTGTACCTCGCGCCGGGCGCCGAAACGCGCGAAGCGCTCCTTGCACGCATGGGCGACGGCCTGCTCATTACGGATCTCGAGGGGCTGCATGCCGGGCTGGACCCGGTCTCGGGAGATTTTTCCCTCAAGGCCAGCGGCCGCCGGATCACGGGCGGCCACGATGCGGGCGCGGTCTCGCAGATCACGGTCGCGGGCAATTTCTTCCAAATGCTCCGGGAGATCGCCGCCGTGGGGGACGACCTGAAGTTCGGTCTGCCGGGGGGCGCCTGCTTTGGCGCGCCCAGCGTGCTGGTAAGCGGACTCATGGTCGCCGGCAAGTGAAGCGGCGAACCGGGCCGATGGACCAAGAGCGTGGCGGGGAGAGGGAGACGCAAGCCCTTTCCCCGCCGGTCCAACCGCCTGACCGGGCGGTTTTTTCGGGCCGCAACACACCGCCGCCGGGCCGGAAACGGACTTTTTTGGTTTCCGGCAAAAAAGCGTTGACACGGGCGGCGGGTTGTGGTATCTTATCAAAGGCGCCCCGAAAACGGGGCTCGTTTTTGATGCTTTTGACCTGAACAGGAGGGGTTTACGAATGCGCGTCAAGATTACACTGGCCTGCACCGAATGCAAGCAGCGGAATTACAACACCTTCAAAAACAAGAAGAACGATCCCGACCGGCTGGAGTTCTCCAAGTACTGCCGTTTCTGCCGCAAGCATACGGTGCACCGGGAAGCCAAGTAAGCCGGAGGAAAGAGGAAGCAATGGCCAAGACCGCAGAAAAGACCGTTGAAAAGAAGAAGCCCAAGAAGGAGCGGCGCTTCCACCCCATTCGGTACTTCCGCGAGATGTTCGGCGAGCTCAAGAAGCTCACCTGGCTGACGGGGAAGGATCTGCTTTCGCATACGATCGCCGTGTTTGTGTTCGTGATTGCGATGGCGCTCATCATCTACGTGCTGGATCTCGGCTTCTCCTCCGGCATGGGCGCGCTTGAGAGCATCCATCTCGGGTAAGGCCATGAGTCAGGAAGCAAAGTGGTACGTTGTCCATACCTATTCCGGGTATGAGAACAAGGTCAAGGAGGACCTCGAAAAGTCGGTGGAGAACCTCGGATTGCAGGATACGATCCTTGAGGTGAAATACCCGACCGAGGAGGTCATCGAGATCCTGCCCAACGGCAAGCGCAAGGTTTCGCAGCGCAAGGTGTTCCCCGGCTACGTCATGGTCAAGATGGTCGTGGATGTGGTCGAGAAGGAGCGGCCGCCGGAAAAGGGCGGCGGCACGGTGCAGGATCTGGTGATGAACCCGCGGGCCTGGTACGTCGTGCGCAACACGCGCGGCGTGACCGGCTTTGTGGGGCCCGGCTCGAAGCCCATCCCCCTCTCCGACGAGGAGGTTACGGCCATGGGCGTGGAGCGCATCCCGATCGTGCTCAACATCGAGGTGGGCGAGAACGTGCGCGTGGTCTCCGGCCCGCTGGAGAACTTCATCGGCCGCGTCGAGCATCTCGATCCGGAGCGGCAGAAGGTCAAGCTCACCGTTTCCATGTTCGGCCGCGAAACGCCGGTCGAGCTGGATTTTGTACAGGTACAAAAGCTGTGACGTCCCGCGCGCCGCAGGGCGCGCCGGTCATAAAGCGTGGGAGGGGGAGGCACCCCGCTCGCACCACAAAACAAACAGGAGGGAACTGCAATGGCAAAGAAAATCACAGGCTATGTGAAGCTTCAAATCCCTGCGGGCAAGGCAACGCCCGCGCCGCCGGTCGGTCCGGCGCTCGGCCAGCACGGCGTGAACATCATGGGCTTCTGCAAGGAATTCAACGAGCGTACGAACAAGCAGGCCGGCCTGATCATCCCGGTCGTCATCACCGTGTATCAGGATCGCTCGTTCTCGTTCGTCACGAAGACGCCGCCGGCCGCCGTCCTCATCAAGAAGGCGTGCAACATCGAGACCGCCTCCGGCGTGCCGAACAAGACCAAGGTCGCCACGATCACGCAGGCGCAGGTGCGCGAGATCGCGGAACTGAAGATGCCCGACCTGAACGCCGCGAGCGTCGAGGCGGCCATGCGCATGATCGCAGGTACCGCCCGCAGCATGGGCGTCGTGGTCAGCGAGTGAGGAGGGAACGGATATGAAGCACGGCAAGAAATATCTCGATAGCAAGAAGTCGTACGACACGCTCAAGCTGTTCGATATCCGCGAGGGCCTCGATACCGTATTGAGCACCGCCAAGGCCAAGTTTGACGAGACGATCGAAATTTCCGTCCGTCTGGGCGTCGACCCGCGACATGCGGACCAGCAGGTGCGCGGCGCGGTCGTGCTGCCGCACGGCACGGGCAAGACCGTCCGCGTGCTGGTGTTCGCCAAGGCCGACAAGGCGCGCGAAGCGCAGGAAGCCGGCGCGGATTACGTGGGCGACGAGGATCTGGTCAAGAAGATTCAGACCGAGAACTGGTTCGATTTCGACGTGTGCGTGGCCACGCCGGACATGATGGGCGTCGTCGGCCGCATCGGCCGCGTGCTCGGCCCCAAGGGCCTCATGCCGAACCCGAAGAGCGGCACCGTGACGATGGACGTGGCCAAGGCCATTGCGGACATCAAGGCCGGTAAGGTCGAGTACCGCGTGGACAAGACCAGCATCGTGCATTGCCCGATCGGGAAGGCGTCTTTCGGCGCGGAGAAGCTTGAGGAGAACCTCACGGCGCTCATGGACGCGATCGTGAAGGCCAAGCCGTCGGCGGCCAAGGGCACCTACCTCAAGAGCGTCGTGGTGTCCTCGACGATGGGCCCGGGCGTCAAGTTCAACCCGGTCCGTTTCGGCTGAAAAACACGGCCGGACGCTTGACAGGCGCCCCGCAGGCGTGGTATACTGCCTGCCGGTAGCAAAACCGCATATCCGCCAAAGACAGTCGGTGGCCGCAAGGCGTAAATCCTACCGAGGCGCAGGCGCGGAGCGATCCGCGCGGGCAATTCGCTCACATGCGTTCCCTGTCGTTTGGCGGGGAACGCTTTTTCATGTTTTTGCGAGGAGGTGAAACAACAACCATGGCAAACCAGAAGAACATCGAGATGAAGGCCGCACAGGTCACCGAGGTGCAGGACAAGATCCAGCGCGCCAGCTCGGTCGTCGCGTTCGATTACCGCGGGCTGACGGTCGATGAGGTGACCCAACTGCGCAATGAGATGCGCAAGGCGGGCGTGGAGTACATCGTGCTCAAGAACCACATCGTCGGTCGCGCGTGCGACGCCGCGGGCGTCGACCCGTCGTTCCACGAGGTGCTGCACGGGCCGAGCGCCTTTGCATTCGGGTATGAGGATGCGGTCATGCCGGCCAAGCTCCTCAAGGACTTCATCAAGAAGGTCAAGAAGTGCGAGATCAAGGGCGGTATCGTCGAGGGCGCCGTCACCGGCGCGAAGGATCTCGACGCCATCGCGGACCTGCCGTCGCGCGATGTGCTCATCGCCCGCCTGCTTGGCAGCATGATGTCGCCGATCTCCGGCCTTGCGATCGTGCTCGATCAGATCGCCAAGAAGATGGGCGGGGACGCGCCCGCCGCGGCTGCAGCCGAGTAACCGAAACGACCACCAACACAAATTATTATGGGAGGAAATACCAATGGATAAAGAGCAACTGATTGCTGATATCAAAGCGATGTCCGTGCTGGAGCTCAGCGAGCTCGTCAAGGCGCTGGAGGAGGAGTTCGGCGTATCCGCCGCCGCGACCGCCGTTGCCGTCGCCGGCCCCGCGACCGCCGCTGCCGCCGAGGTGGAGGAGAAGACCGAGTTCGACGTCGTGCTCAAGGAAGTCGGACCCGAGAAGATCAAGGTCATCAAGACCGTCCGCGAGCTCACCGGCCTCGGCCTCAAGGAGGCCAAGGACGTCGTGGACAACGCGCCCAAGCCGGTCAAGGAAGGCGTTTCCAAGGAAGAGGCCGAGAAGATCGCGGCCGCTTTCAAAGAGGTTGGCGCGACCTGCGAGATCAAATAACCAAATCGCAAAAAACACCGCCGAAGGGGAGCATATCGCTCCCCTTCACGTCTCTTTCGTCGGATGAAGACACCGTTTGGCAGAAGAATCGTTGCTTGCACGGCGGCCGCCCTGCTTCTCCCCGCGCTTGTTGGCTGTGGGAAGGGGAGGGAGGCGTCATCATCGTCGCCGTCGCCCGTATCGGTCCGGCTCGTCACGCCGGCCGCGACTGCCTCGCCCGTGAGCATCACGCCCGGCGCCACGCCGCCCATCGTGGCGTCGGCCCCGGACGCGGACGACCTCGTGCGCGTGACCGACTACGTGCCGAACGTTTCGCAACGGCTCGCCTATGCGACAGCGGACAATTTTACCGGCCGCCGGATCTATGATTTTACGGACGCCTATCTGCGCTATGGAACGGTGCAAAAGCTCGAAAAGGCGGTTGCGGCGCTCGACGAGATGGGGCTGACGCTGGTGATTTGGGATGCTTACTGGCCGCTTGCGGCGCAGCGAGCGCTCTTTGCGGCCTTTCCCGATCCCGCGTATGTTTCGGACCCGGAAACCGGCAGCCGGACGCATTGCCGCGGCGGCGCCGTGGATGTGACGTTGGCGGATGAGTACGGGGCGCTGCTGGAGATGCCCTCCGGCTTTGACGATTTTACGGCGCGGGCCGACCGCGACTATTTGGACTGCTCGGCCGTTGCCGCCGCCAACGCCCGCCTGTTGCAGGAGGTCATGGAGGATTGCGGTTTTGTCGGCTATGCGGGCGAGTGGTGGCATTACAGCGACGCCGAGGCGTATCCGGTCGAGGAGACCTTCACGCCGCGGCCGGCGGCACGCTATCGAATTTCCGAAGGCGCGCCGGCCGGGCTGGGGGCCGGACCGGACGGCGGATCTGCGTTCGCCTCCGTTGCGCCGGGGGAGGAGGTGCAGCTGCTGGCATGCAACGGCGCGTACGCGCTTGTCCGCTACCGGGAGGCTGCGGGGTATGTGGCTTCGGAACGCCTCGTGCCGCTGCCGGAGGACGGCTTTGCGCGGCCGCTGCTCTGGCGTGCCGAATGCGAGGAATACATCAACCTGCGAAGCACGCCGGGCGGGGACGACCTCATCGGCACGATCCGTGCCGGCGAGGTCATGGCGTTGCTGTCATGGGACGGGCGCTACGCGCAGGTGTGTCATGCCGGTCGGACCGGCTATGTGCTTTCGAGCTATATCCGGCCCGCCGACGAGGCATATCTGTCGGCGCTGCTGCCCACCGTGACGCCCACGGACACCTATACCTATGAGACCCTGCTGGAGGATGCCGCCTCGCTGGCGGAGGCATATCCCGGGAAAATAGAGGTGGAGCGCATCGGCGCGTCCGAAATGGGACGGGACCTCCTCGTCCTGCGGCTCGGCGAGGCGGACGCGGCGCACCATGTCCTGCTGCAGGGGGCGATCCACGGGCGCGAGCACATGACCGCATGGCTGTTGATGGCGCTTGCGGATGACTGGGCGGGGCGTGGTCTGGCGGATGGAGATGTCTGCTGGCACATCGTCCCCATGTCCAATCCGGATGGCGTGACCGTTTCGCAAAGCGGTTCGCTGGACGGGGAACAGCTTGCCGTCTATCGGGCCGACGTACAGGCCGGCTTCACCGCGCTGGACGAGGCGGCGTATGCCCGGGCCTGGAAGGCGAACGGCCTGGGCACGGATTTGAACCGGAATTTTCCGGCCGGCTGGGAGACGACCGCGCGGCGCAACGCGCCCTCCTCCGAGCGGTACGGCGGCGAAGCGCCGTTTTCCGCGGCGGAGACGGAGGCGCTGCGGGCGTATACGCTGCGATTCCCCTTCGATGCGACCGTCAGTTACCATGCCACCGGCAGCCTGCTCTATTACGGATATGGCGACGGGCAGCCCGTCAACAGCCGCTCGGCGGCGCTGGCGGACGGCATTTCGCTCGCAACCGGCTACCCGCTGCAGGGCGGCGGCGTGGACGGCGCGGGGTATAAGGACTGGGCGGTGGAGGCGCTGGGCATCCCCTCCGTGACGGTCGAGATCGGGTGCGAAAGCGCGCCGCTTTCCGGGCGCGAGCTTTACAGCGCGTTTGTGCGCAACCGCACCGTGGCGGATGCGATTGTCCGTTGGCTGGAGGACTGAGCGGCCGCTCCCGCCGCCCTATTCCGCTTCGGGGTGTTCCTGGGGATCAGGGATCAGATGGGGTTCTTCGGACGGGCGGTCGGCGGATTTCCCATGCTTGGCGCGCAAACGACAATGGAGCTCGTACAGCGCCGTACGATTTGAGTCCCATTTCAGCTTCCGGGCGGCTTCCGCACAGGACAACCAGGCGCATGCGGTATGTTCTTGCGACAATCTGATGCACGCATCCGCGGGACAAGCAAACGCGAAAGCATATTCCGGTATCACATAGACATCCTCGCGCCAGTGCCGGCGATGGGGTTCCCGAATCGCCTCGGCGGGAATATGGGCCACGCTTTCGAGCGCCATCCATTCGGTTGAACGGACGCCGCTCTCCTCAAACGCCTCCCGCCTTGCCGCTTCGAGAGGCGTTTCAGAATCCTCGCCGCCCCCGGCAATAAACTGCCATTGACCAGAGCCCGCACGACGGAACACGCAGAAAAGAGGCCGGCTGTCCACCACTCGATAGGGGATGGCAAGGATTTGAAACGCCGCCCGCATGGCAATCCTCCTCAAGATCGATACGGCAGTTTAACATACATGGCGCGCCGCGGCAAGGGGACGCTCCGGAAGCGGCAGCGTGCCATCCATCCATTTTTCGTGATACGGCTGCATCATCGCTGCCGAATACATGGTTCGGACAGGGTTGTGGGAGACGGATTTGTCAGACGGACGCCCGCCGGCGCTCGTTTTTTCAATTCGTTCTGCCGCAACTGTAACGGCCATTGCCGCAAAGGGGAGCAGCGTTCGACTCTGCCCCTGCGGCGCATCCGGCCGGCATCCTCCGAGGGATTCCTGCACGCAGAAATGAAACTCTCCCCACCTGAAGACGTTTTTTTGAGAGAACAGCAGGCTATTTCCCCATTCGATCCGGATTTCCTACAAATTTCGCCGGACGCATTGCAATCCTGCGGCAGATGTGGTACCATCAGAAAAACCCGGCCTGGCGCGCCGAGCGCCGCTATGGCCGGGAGAGATTGTGCCTGTGCGCGCCTGAGAGGAGGGAGGGACCGCCGGGCGTCCGCAGAGAGGGAGGGTCCCATGCCGGAGATCGATAAGACCGCCGCATACAGCGCGTTCGGCGCTGATGTATTTTCCGACGCAGAGATGGAGCGCCGTCTGGAGCCTGCGATGTATCGCGCGTTGCACCGCACGATGGAGGAAGGCAGCGAACTGACGTTCGAGGTGGCGGGGGCCGTGGCCGCCGCCATGATGGCGTGGGCGGTCGAGCGCGGCGCGACGCACTATACCCACTGGTTTCAGCCGATGACCGGCGCCACCGCGGAAAAGCGCGATACGTTTCTCGATTTCGGCGGCCTCGATCGCGCGCCCATCCTGTCGTTTTCGGCCAAGGCGCTCATCCGTGGCGAGGCGGATGGATCGTCGTTCCCGTCGGGCGGGCTGCGCGCCACGTTCGAGGCGCGCGGCTATACCACGTGGGATTGCACGAGCCCGGCGTTTCTCAAGCGCAATGGCGACGGCACATCCTGCCTGTGCATTCCGACGGCGTTCTGTTCGTTTTCCGGCGAGGCGCTGGATGAAAAGACGCCCCTGCTGCGCTCCATGGAGGCGCTCAACCGGCAGGCGGTGCGCGTGCTGCGCCTGCTGGGCGACGAACAGACGCACCGCGTCACGCCTTCGGTCGGCGGCGAACAGGAATATTTCCTCATCGATAAGCGCGCGTTTCAACGCCGCAAGGATCTCGTCTATACGGGGCGAACCCTCTTCGGCGCGCCGCCCGCCAAAGGGCAGGAGCTTTCCGACCAGTATTTTGCCGCCACGCCGGAGCCGGTGATGGCGTTCATGCACGAGCTGAACGCCGCGCTCTGGCGTATGGGCGTGCCCTGCAAGACCGAGCACAACGAGGTCGCCCCCTCGCAGTACGAACTGGCGCCGCTGTTCGTTTCCGCCAACCTTGCGGTGGATCACAACCAGATCATCATGGAGACCATGCGCCGCGTCGCCGACCGGCACGGGATGACCTGCCTGCTGCACGAAAAGCCGTTTGCCGGCGTGAATGGCAGCGGCAAGCACAGCAACTGGTCGCTGCTGACCGATACCGGCGTGAACCTGCTCAAGCCCGGCAAGGATGCGACTGCCAACCGTGTGTTTTTCACATTTTTGATGGCGGTCATCGCCGCGGTGGATGCGTACGCGCCTATGCTCCGCATGAGCTGCGCAACCATCGGCAACGAGAGCCGCCTCGGCGGGTCGGAGGCGCCGCCGTCCATTCTGTCCGTGTTCCTCGGCAACCGGCTGCAGTCGGCGCTGCAGAGCGTGGCGCGGGGCGGCGAGGTGCCGACCCATGCCGGGGAGATGATGCATATCGGCGTATCCACCCTCGCCGAGATCAAGCGCGACGATACCGACCGCAACCGCACCTCTCCCTTTGCGTTTACGGGCAATAAGTTCGAATTCCGCATGGTCGGCTCGTCGCAGTCGCTCGGGATGCCGAACACCGTGCTCAACACCATCGTGGCCGACAGCCTCATGCGGATGGCGGACGCGCTGGAGGCCGCGCCGGATCGGGACGCCGCATGGCGCGCGCTCATGGGCCAATGGTACGCCGCGCACGAGCGCGTGCTGTTCAACGGCAATAATTACGACGCGGCATGGACCGCGCGGGCTTTGCGCCGCGGCCTGCCCGCCATCGACAATACGGTCGATGCGATCAACGTCTACGCCGAGCGGCAGACGCTCGACGTGTTTGCCCGGCACGGCGTGCTCTCCGAGGGGGAGGCGCTCGCCCGGCGCGAGGTCGCGCTGCTCAACTATGCCACGCAGGGCCACATTGAGGCCGTGACCATGCTGAAGATTGCCCGCCAGACCATCTTGCCCGCCTGCGCCCGATACAGCGCCGTGCTGGCGCAGGCGGCGGCGGACTGCCGGCAGGCGGGCGTGGCCGCCCCGGCACAGACGGCCATGCTGCGCACGCTTAACCGCCGCATGCACGAATGCCGTATCGCGCTCGACGCGCTGGATGGTGCCGTGGACCGGACCAGCGGCGGCAGCGCGCTGGAACGCGCCTGCGCCCATCGGGACGCGGTCAGGCCGCGCATGGAGCAGCTGCGCGACTGCGTCGACGCGCTCGAACGCATCGTCGACAAGGCCTGCTGGCCGCTGCCGTCGTATGGGGAGATGCTCTTCCGTATCGTGTAGGGGCGCCGGTGGCGGACCGTTCCCGGCGGGCCGGGCGGTTTCCTGCCGCCGCCTCTTTCGGGCCGGCGGGGAGAATATGGAGCAAACGGAGAGGGATACTTATGCTGATTGTCGGTATCTGCGGCGCGAGCGGCAGCGGGAAGAGCACGCTGGCGGCGCGCATCCGCGACTCGCTCTCCTGTTCCTGCCATGTGATGGGGCAGGACGGGTATTACCGGAGCTTTCCGGAGCTGTCGTTTGCGGAACGCGCGCGAACGAACTATGACGAACCATCGATCTTTGACTACGACGAGATGTTGCGCGACGTGCAGGCGCTTGCGCGCGGCGAAGCGATTACGACCAAGGCGTACGACTATGCGCAGCACCTGCGCGCGGACAAGCCGGATCTGATCGCCCCGCCGGATGTGCTGATCCTGGAGGGGATCCATATGTTCCGGGACAGGCGGCTCTGCGAGATGATGGTGCTGAAGGTGTTCCTGCAGGTGGACGCGGATATCTGCCTGCTCAGACGCATCCGGCGCGACATCAAGCAGCGCGGCCGCACGATCGACAACATTGCCGCCCAGTATCTGGAGACGGTCAAGCCGATGTACGAAAAGTATATCTCCAAGTACATCGACGATGCGGATTTTGCCGTCATGCGGGGCGGCAAGAACCGAATGGCCATCGACGCGATCTCGGCGTATCTGACCACGCGCCTGCTGGCGGAACGGCTTGAGGGCATGGACTCCTCCACGGCGGAGGCGCGCGATGCATGAGCCCGTGCCGGCGGCGCCGGCCATCCGCCCCACCGGCTGGGCGGATCTTGCGGAGGTCCTCGAGATTTATGCGCGCGCCCGTGCGTACATGTGCGCGCATGGCAACGCTGCGCAGTGGCGGGGCGGACACCCGGCGCGCGCACTGGTAGAGCGGGATATCGAAGAAGGGACTGGCTTTGTACTCGAAGCGGGCGGCCGGATCGAAGGCGCGTTTGCGCTCGTCGGCGGGGACGATCCGACCTATGCGCGGATCGAGGGCGGGGCCTGGCGTTCCGACACGCCGTATTGCACCATTCACCGCATCGCCAGCGCGGGGCGGATACACGGCGTACTGCGCGCCTGCGTCGGCTGGAGCGCCGGCAGATGCGCGCACCTGCGCACCGATACGCATGCGAATAACGCGCCGATGCTGCACCTGCTGCCGGCGCTCGGGTTTGTGCGTTGCGGGATCATCTACGTGGCGGACGGCACGCCGCGCATCGCGTTTGAACGGCTGCCGGGGGAGGGCGCCTGACGGACGGCGCACATCAGCGCAGGCGCAGGCCCTTGGGCAGGTGGTTTTTGAGCGTGCCGCCGGTCAGCTTGCCAAAACCGAGCGGGTGGCCGTGCCAGCACACGGCGGCGTAGCCTTCGCCGGGCGCATCGCACGCGACGGTTTCGCCCGCGAGAAACGCGGCCAAAGCGGCCCCGTCGAGTTCGACGGCGAGGCGAAACATCGATTTTTCATAGGACAGGAACAGCGCATGGGCGGGGACGAACCGCCCTTTTTTGATCTCCCCTGCCGCCACGCCTGCGCCAAGCACGCGCAGCCGTTCCAGATGCGGCGGCAGATGATGCGGCAGCAGGAACACCCGCCCGTCCGGCAGCAGGCGCGCCGGCTCCTCCGGTACGGCGGCAAGCGTTGTGCGGCAAAACGTCAAAAAGGCGGGGATGGTCTCCCCCGTGGGGTTAGCCGTGGCGGCAACGCCTTCGCCCCGGCGCTGCAGGAGCGCTGCGAACTGGCCCTCGCCCGGCGACGTGTGCGGGTAGAGCCGCCGCGTTTCAAGCAGCCGGAAATCCGGGTGCGCGCGCAGGAAATGCGCGACCGTCTCCTCATCCTCTTCGGGGGAAAACGTACAGGTGGCGTAGACGAGCCGGCCGCCGGGACGCAGCGCGACGGCGGCGCTGTCGAGGATGGCCCGCTGCCGGAAGGCGCAGGCGGCTACGGCCGCCTCCGACCAGTCCGAAACGGCCTGCGCCTCGCGCCGGAACATTCCTTCGCCCGAGCAGGGCGCGTCCACGAGCGCCGCGTCAAACGCGCCGGGCAGTGCGGTGCAGAGCGCATCCGGCCGCAGCGAGGCGACCACGGCGCAGCGCGCGCCGAGCCGTTCGAGCGTGCGCTGCAACACTGCCGCACGCGACGGCGACACCTCGTTGGCCACGAGCAACCCCGTGTTGCGCAGCGACGCGGCAATCTGTCCCGCCTTGCCGCCGGGGGCGGCGCACAGGTCCAGCACGGCCTCGCCGGGCTGCACGCCCAACATCGTTACGGGCACCTGCGCCGACGGCTCCTGCATGTAGAACAGGCCCGCCGCATGGGCGGGGTGCCGGCCGGGGCGGATGCCGTCGGGCAGGAAATAGGCGTCCGGCGCGACGCCGCATGATGCGAGCGGCGCGCCGAGCAGCCCGGCGAGCGCGTCGGCCGTGGTTTTGAGCGTGTTGACCCGCAGCGCGCGGCGCGACGGCCGCTCCATGGCGGACAGATATGCGGCAAATCCTTCCGCGCCCAGCTGCGAATGCATCCGGTCAAGATACGCCTGCGGCAGATCCATGCGCATCCCCCCTACAGTTCGCGGATAACCCGGGCGGGGTTGCCCGCGACCACCGTGTTTGCCGGCACATCGCGCGTGACGACGGCGCCCGCTCCAATTACGCTGTTGTCGCCGACGGTCACGCCCGGCAGCAGGATGGCGGCAGCGCCGATCCATACGTTTTTTCCCAGCACGATGGGGCGCGATATGGTTGTCCGCCGCCCGGCGGGATCGAGCGCGTGGCTGGTTGTGATCCGGTTTACATTCGGGCCGACGAACGCATGGTCGCCAATGGCGATGCCGCCGCGATCCATGAACATGCAACACGAGTTGATGAACACATTTTTCCCGACGCGGATGTTCCGGCCGAATCCGGCATAAAAGGGCGTGTAGATGCGCAGCGTCTCTTCGGGGGCCGTGCCGGTCAGGCGCGCGAACAGCTCGCGCACACGCGCAGGCGGCTGGCAGCCCGCGTTCATCTCGGCGCAGATGCGGTGCGCCTCTTCGATGATCGCATCGATCACGCCATAGTCCGGGTCATCCAGCGAGACGGGATACCCGGCGCGGTCGCGCGCAAGGATCCCCATGGGGATATGCGGTTGCTCCACCTGTCAATCCTCCGTTTTCGTTGCGGCTGGGCGGGCAAAGCGGCGCGGTATCTGCGCGTTTCCCTACCGCTCACAGTATAGCATACCGCCCTTCCCCTGCAAAGTTTTACGCCACGTTTTCCCGTATTTACAAAAAGTTCATAAATTGCTTACATCTGCCGCGCAACCCGGATGCTATAGTATGAGTGTTATTATTAACACAACATTTTGTGTCTGAAAGTCATTGGCGACTCAGGATACGGGGGTATGGCGCGTATGGAGCAACAGCCGCTGATCGCGGTGCGCGAGGCAAAAAAGGTCTATCGGGTGGGCAGCGTGGACGTGCATGCGCTGCGCGGCGTCAACCTCACGATCGAAGCGGGGGAGCTGTGCTGTATCCTTGGCCGCTCCGGTTCGGGCAAGAGTACGTTGCTCAATGTGCTGGCCGGCCTTGAACATGTGACTTCCGGAGAGCTGATCGTCGCCGGCAGGCGCCTTGAGCGCATGAATCAGAGCGAGCTGATCCGCTTCCGGCAGCAGCACGTCGGGTTTATCTTCCAATCCTTCAACCTCATGCCGTATTATAACGCGCTTGAAAACGTCGCGTTCCCGCTGGCGTTTCGCGGCGTGCCCACGTATCGGCGCAACCGCCTGGCGGCGGATATGCTGAGGCTCGTCGGGCTGGAGACGCACATGAAGCACAAGCCTTCGCAGATGAGCGGCGGGCAGCAGCAGCGCGTGGGCATTGCGCGCGCGTTGGTGACGGACCCGGAGATCGTGTTTGCCGACGAGCCGACCGGCAACCTCGATTCCACGACGTCCGACGAGGTCATGCAGGTGATCTGCCGCATTCTGCGCGAGAAGGGGAAGACGCTCATCATGGTCACGCACGATGCGAACATGGCCGCTTATGCGGACAAGGTCGTTCATTTGCTTGACGGCCGGATTGTGGACGTCCGGCGGCAGGCGCCGATGGGCGCCCCGGCGGACGCAGCGCAGCCGGAGGCGGCCGATAAGGAAACGGATCAGGAGGAACAGGGAGCATGAAACGCAAATGGTTGACAGGGGCAAAGGCGCGGCGGCTGCTTGCGTTGCTGCTCGGCGCGATGCTGCTGGCGGGTTGCTTTGGCACGGCGCTGGCAGAGGATGAGGACCTGCCCGACGAGCCGGTAAGCGGCTCAGAACCCGTGGACGTACCGACGTTAACGCCTACGCCGTCCCCTACGCCAAGTCCTACCCCGACGACGATCCATGTGGTGCTCGTATCGCCTACGCCGCAGGCCGGGGACGACGGGCAACCGGACGGCGGCGGGGAAGAGGAGCCTGCGCCCGAGCCGGATGCAGGCGGGGAGCGCGTCGAATTGTCCCGGTGGCTGGGCGGCAAGCAGGAGAACGGCGAGGTTCCGGCGCTCAATGGCGAGCGTGGCGGCAAGCTCACGATCACGCTGCCCCTGGTCGCGCGATATGACCTTGCGGACGTGGAGATCGAGCCGGTCTACAGCACGAGCCTCGACAGCTTCCCGTTCGTGCTGCCCACGATGTCCCTCGCTGTCAAAAAGGCGGAGGACCCGAACGGCGGCGGCACCGGCGCTCTGGCGGCGGGCGAATGCTGGCAGGTCGTGTACAAGGACCTCACGTTCAGCAACGACATCACCAAGGGCGTCAAGCAGGTGGATTTTCAGGTGCGCTATACCTATCAGGGCGTGCGCGCGGAGGAGACCATCAGCGTGTTCGTCAACGTTACCAAGGGCGTTTCCACGGGCGGCGGTGGCGGCGGGGTCACGTTCCGTTCGCAGCCGAAACTGATCGTGGAGAAGTATTCGCTCGATACCGATCGGCTTTATGCGGGCGAGCCGTTTGAGCTGACGCTCGAACTGCGCAACACTTCGCCCGACGAGGCGATCAAAAACATCCAGCTTCACATGAGCGAGGAGACGGGCGTTGTGCTGCCCGCGGAGAACGGGAGCAACACCATCTATATCAGGGAAATCGAGAAGGAGGGGCTGTCCGTCGTCAAGGTACGGCTCCAGGCGGCGCCGGACGCGGAGGCGAAGGCGTATGCGCTTTCCCTCTCGTTCAGCTATGACGGCGTGTCGAGCAAGCAGGCGTATACCGCCGAGGAATCGATCACGCTCCCGGTCCAGCAGCGCATTCGCATCAAGTGCGACGATCCGCTCGTGTACGACGAGCCGTGGGTGGGGCAGACGATCGCCGTGGGCGTGTCGCTCTACAACATGGGGCGATCCACCGTGTACAACTGTATGGTCGGCGTAGAGGGCGAGGGTCTCTCCCTGCCGGAGACGTACTTTGGCGGCAATGTCGCAAGCGGCGGTACGCTGCGCGCCGAATTTGACGTGCAGACGGATGTGGCCGGCGACATCGCGGGGACGGTCGTCATCACGTACGAGGATGTATACGGCGAGCAGATGGAGGAGCGGCTGCCCCTGCCGCTGCTGGTAAATGAACCGATCGTCATCGATCCCGTACCCGGTATGGACGGCGTGATCGACGGGACGGGGGCCGATCTGCCCGCTGTGGACGGCTATCCGGCCATGGGCGGCGCGGACGGCATGGCGGACGGGGGTGGCGTCGCCTGGTACTGGTGGGCGCTGGCCATCGCGGCCGTCGCCGCCGGCGTCGTGGTGCTCGGCGTGCGGCGGCACAGGGCGCGCAAGAAGGAGCTGGAGGCGCTATGAGGCTTTGCGATCTGCTCTCGATCGCGTTTTTGAACCTGTGGCGGCGCAAGCTGCGCGCGTTTCTGACCGTGCTCGGCATGACGATCGGCGTGGCGTCGATCGTGGTCATGGTATCGCTCGGCATCGGCATCCGCGAGGCGACGATCCAGAGCTTTGCGGGCACCGGCAGCCTGACGTTGATTCAGGTCAACTCCTGGTCGTACGTGGACATGGGGGATGGCACGGGGACGAGCCGCGAAACGGAGCTGAACAGGCAGAGCGTCGAGGCGTTCAAACAGATTCCGGGCGTGCGCGCGGTCATGCCGATGGTCGAAACGTACGGGCTGCTCAAGAGCGGCCGGTACGTGTCGGATGTGAACATCCTCGGCGTGGAGGCGGAGCTGGCCGCGGAGTTTGACCTCACGCTTGGCGAGGGCGTCTATCCGGAGGCCCGGCGTGGCAGCACCAAGGAGATGGTCGTGGGCAGCTACGTGCTGCAATGGTTCCGGGACCCGAACACCGGCAAGCAGGCCGTCGACCGGGACGGGAATCCGCGCGTCGAGCTGGACGACCGCTTCCAGCTCACGTTCGACTACAACAACGTCTACCAGTCCGGCGGCGAGAGCATGGAGCCGAGGGGTTCGATGTACAAGATCGAGATGGTCGGGCGCATGCAGGACGAGGGCAACTATTCCTATTATTGCCTGATGGAGATGGAGACGCTCGAGGAGCTCATCAAGGACAACAAGGATTATGTGGGCGGCGGCAAGGGGACCTACAACCAGGTGCTCGTCAAGTGCAACGAGCTCGAGGACGTCAAGGCCGTCAAGACGCAGATCGAGAACATGGGCTACGGCACGTACAGCGCGCAGGACGCCGTGGAGATGGCGGAGGAGCAGACGGCGCGCATCCAGTACCTGCTCGGCGCCATCGGCGGCGTTTCGCTGCTCGTGGCGGCCATCGGCATCATCAACACGATGATGATGAGCATTTATGAGCGCACCAGGGAGATCGGTATCATCAAGGTGCTGGGCTGCCGCATGAGCAATATCGCGGGCATGTTCCTCGCCGAGTCGGCGTTCATCGGCCTGTTCGGCGGCGCGCTCGGCCTTGGCGTGTCCTTCGGCCTCGGGCTGCTGCTCAACGCCGCGCTCGCCTCCTCCGGGCTTACGAGCGTGATCCCGCTGTATCTGGCCGTGGGCGCGGTGGCTTTTTCCGTGCTTGTCGGCCTGCTGGCCGGGCTGTATCCGGCCGTGCGCGCCATGCGGTTGAGCCCGCTGGCAGCCATCCGCAACGAGTGACGCCTGCGGGCGGCCAGCGGGGCGGAGCTCCGTTCGGCCGTCCGTTTCCCATCTTTTCCTTTTCCCGATTGCGCTAAAAACTGTGGCGTTTTTTCGCCCGCTGTTGTATGATAAAAGGAATCAGGCGAATATGGAGGATTTTCCATGAAAAAAGCGATTGTCACCGTCATCGGGCACGACCGCGTGGGGATCATTGCGCGCGTGAGCACGTTGCTGGCCGAATACGGGGTGAACGTGCTGGACATCAGCCAGACGGTCATGAACGAGTATTTTACGATGGTCATGCTGGCGGATGTGCAGGGCTGTACGACCGACTTTTCGACGCTGCGGGACGCGCTGGTGCATTTGGGCGAGGAGATGGCGCTTTCCATCCGCATCCAGCACGAGGACATCTTCAACGCCATGCATGCGGTGAACTGATATGCAGAACCAGAGGGAGATTCTTGAAACCGTCCGCATGATCGAACAGCAGCATCTCGACATTCGGACGATCACGATGGGCATTTCGCTGTACGATTGCGCCGACGCCGATCCGAAGGCTGCCTGCCGCAAGATCTACGACAAGGTGACGCGTATGGCGGGGCAGCTTGTGCGCACGGGCGAGGCGATCGAAACCGAGTACGGCATTCCGATCGTCAACAAGCGCGTGGCCGTTACCCCGGTGGCGGAGGTGGCGGCGGCGTCGGCGACGGTGGACTACGTGCCGTTTGCGGAGGCGCTCGACCGGGCGGCCGAGACGCTCGGCGTCAATTTTATCGGCGGGTTTTCCGCGCTCGTACAAAAGGGCATGACCGAGGCGGACCGCCGCCTCATCTCCGGCATCCCGGAGGCGCTGGCGGTGACGGAGCGCGTTTGCTCTTCGGTCAACGTCGCCTCCACGCGCGCCGGCATCAACATGGACGCCGTTGCGTGGATGGGCCGCATCATCAAGGCGACGGCGCGCCGGACGGAGGCGCGCGGCGGGTTCGGCTGCGCCAAGCTCGTCGTGTTTGCCAATGCCGTGGAGGACAATCCGTTCATGGCGGGCGCGTTCCATGGCGCCGGCGAGCCGGAGTGCTGCATCAACGTGGGCGTATCCGGCCCCGGCGTGGTCAAGACCGCGCTTGAACAGGTGCGCGGCGAACCGTTCGACGTGGTGGCCGAAACCGTGAAGAAGACGGCGTTCCGCATCACGCGCATGGGCCAGCTCGTGGCGCGCGTGGCGGCGGAACGGCTGGGCGTGCCGTTCGGCATCGTCGACCTGTCGCTCGCGCCGACCCCGGCGGTGGGCGATTCCGTGGCCTATATTCTTGAGGAGATGGGGCTCGAGCGCGCAGGCGCCCCGGGCACCACGGCGGCGCTGGCGCTGCTCAACGATGCGGTGAAGAAGGGCGGCGTCATGGCGTCCGGCCATGTGGGCGGACTTTCCGGCGCGTTCATCCCGGTCAGCGAGGACGCCGGCATGATCGAGGCGGCGCGCAGCGGCGCGTTGACGATCGAAAAACTCGAGGCCATGACGTGCGTCTGCTCGGTCGGCATCGATATGGTGGCAGTGCCGGGCGCAACCAGCGCGGACACGATTGCCGGCATCATTGCGGACGAGGCGGCCATCGGCATGATCAACCAGAAGACGACGGCCGTGCGCATCATCCCGGTCCCCGGCAAGGACGTGGGCGATACGGTCGCCTACGGCGGCCTGCTCGGCACCGCGCCGGTCATGCGCGTCAACGGGTGCGACAATGCGGCGTTCATCGCCCGCGGCGGCCGCATCCCGGCGCCGATTCACAGCCTGCGCAACTGAGGCGCGGGGAGGGGAAGAAGCGGATATGGAACAAGGTTTTTACGTCGATCCCGTGCTGTACGAGGGCAGGCCGCAGAACCCGACCGGGCGTGAAGCGCGCGAGCTGGCCGTCTATGACCTGCTCGACCGGCTGGGCGTCGCCTATGCGCGTGCCGATCACGACCCGGCCATGACCATCGCCGACTGCGGCGCCGTGGACCGGCTGCTCGGCGTGGCCATGTGCAAGAACCTGTTCCTGTGCAACGCGCAGCGCACGGCGTTCTACCTGCTGCTGCTGCCGGGGACCAAGCCGTTTCGCACGAAGGACCTCTCGCGCCAGATCGGCTCGGCGCGCCTGTCCTTTGCCGATGCTGCGCATATGGAGGAATACCTGGATATTTTGCCGGGCGCCGTGTCCGTCATGGGCCTGATGAACGATACCGGCGGGCATGTCCGCCTGCTCATCGACCGGGATGTGACGGAGGCGCCGTACATCGGCTGCCATCCGTGCGTGAACACATCCAGCCTGCGCATCCGCACGCCGGATCTGCTCGGGCGGTTTTTGCCGCACGTGGGACATGCCCCCACGTTTGTCACGCTCTGAACGAACCGGGCCGAACGGCCAGCCCTCTTGGGAATACCGGCCAACGGTTCGGCTCTCCGGCCACAGGGATACGGGGAGACGGAGCGAAGACGGCGCGACTGCGCCGGGAAACGGAGGAAGCCATGCGGGAAAACGAACGGACGGACCCGGCCCTGCTGGCCGCAAAGGAACGCGAGTATGCAAAGCTGCTCGTCGAGGTGGGGCTGAACCTGCAGCCGGGACAGCCGCTGGTCATCTCCTGCCCGGTGGACGCGGCGCCCTTTGCACGCCTGTGCGCGGCGGCCGCCTATGCGGCGGGCTGTGCGCGCGTAGAGATGGAGTGGCGGGACGACGCGCTCACGCGCCTGCGATACCTGCATGCGGACGACCCGGTGTTCGACGTCTGCCCGATGTGGCGACGCGCGTTCCGGCTGGACAATCTGCACGACGGGGCGGCGTTTCTCTCCATCCATGCGGACGATCCGGCGGCGCTTGCCGGCGTGGATGCGGCCCGCATCGCGCGGGCCAACCGCGCTGCGGGCGAGGCGCTGCGCGAGTTCCGGGAGGCGACTGCGGGCAACCGCGTGCAGTGGTGCGTGGCGTCGGTGCCGACGCCGGCATGGGCGGCCGTCGTGTTCCCGAACGCTTCGGCGAAGGAGGGCGTGGCGCGGCTCTATGAGCGGATCTTTGAAGCCGTGCGCGTGCGCGGCGACGGCAACGCCCCGGCTGCGTGGCGCGCGCATCTGGACCGGCTGGCGCGCGTGCGAGACCGGCTCAACGCGCTTTCCCTGCGCGCGCTGCGCTATCGCAATGCGCTTGGCACGGATCTGACCGTCGAGTTGCCAGAGGGGCATTTCTTTGTCGGCGGCGCAGAGCGCACCACGGGCGGCGTGCCGTTTGTGGCGAACATGCCCACCGAGGAACTGTTCACCGCGCCAAAGCGCGACGGGGTGAACGGCCGCGCGGTCGGTTCGCTGCCGCTTGTGCTGGACGGCAACGTCGTGCGCGGCTTTGCGCTGACGTTTGAAAACGGGCGCATCGTTCGCGTGGAGGCGGAGGAGGGGCAGGCGCTGCTCGAGAGGGCGATCGCGCTGGACGACGGAGCGGCGTATCTTGGGGAGGCGGCGCTCGTGCCGTTCGACTCCCCCATCGCGCAGATGGGCACGCTGTTTTACAACACCCTGTTCGACGAGAATGCCGCCTGCCACTTTGCGTTCGGCGACGCGTATCCCTGTATTGCGGGAGGCGATGCGATGGATGCGGCGCAGCGGCTGGAGCACGGGCTCAATGTGTCCGTGACGCACGTGGATTTCATGATCGGCACGGCCGACCTGTCCGTTACCGGCATATTGCCGGATGGCGGCGAAACGATCATCCTGCGGGACGGGGTCTTTGCCCTGTAAGGAAGGCGCGCCCGGCAAAGGATCAAGAGGAGGGGGACATACACATGAGGAACCGATTTGGGAGAGCTCTTGCGGCGCTGCTGGCCATGGCGCTGCTCCTTGCGACGCTGCCGGGCGCGACGACGGCGCAGGCGACGGACGCAGCGGAAACGGCGGCGGAGGCGCTGCCGCTCGTGCTTACGCTCCCCGCGCAGCCGGAGGGCGCCGTCGTGGCGGACGCCGCCTCCGTAACGGATCTGTCTGAGCGATTGACGGACGGCAACGCCAATACGCGCGTTCCCTGCGCGCTGGGCGAGACGATCCGGGCCGACTGGCCGGACGCCGGGCAGGCGGCGGGGACGCTGTATCTGGAATGGCATGCCGCGCCGGCGGACGGCTATACGCTCGTGCAGTACGGGGCGGCCGGGGAGGAACTGTCGCGCGAACTGGTCAGGGATGGCATCCTGAACCGGACGTTCACGCTCGAGGCGGGGTGCAGCGGCGTCGAACTGCTCGTGGGAGACGGGCTTATCCCGCAGGAGGAGACGGAGTCGCAACGAAAGGAACGGCTGAGCGAGGATCGCATGGCGCTTTCCGGGCTGACCGTTTATGGCGAGGGCGTCCTGCCGGCAACGGTGCAGCAGTGGACGACAGGCGATCCGGAGCCGGATGTGCTGCTCGTCGTCGCCCAACCGGGGGAGGAATTTACCGTATTTGGCGGGCTGCTGCCGGTGCTGCTCGATCATGGGGCGGACGTGCGCGTGCTGTTCATGACGGAGACGACGGCGCAGGCGCGCAGCGAGTCGTTCGCGGCGCTGTATGCGCTGGGGCTGCGCGCGCAGCCCATCGTCGCCGGGTTTACCGGCCGCGGCGGCACGGATTACGACATGCTGCGCGGCAAGAAGGAATGGGGCGCGGGCGAAGCGCCCAGCCGCGTGCTGGAGGATATCATCGGCGCGCTGCGGCCGGCGGTCGTCGTCACCTATTCGAGCGACCGCGCGCAGGAGAACGGCATGCACCGCCTCACCGGCGAGGCGGTGGAGGACGCGCTCGCCGCGCTCGCCGGCGGGGAGGAGACCTCCTGGCAGCCGCAGAAGTTTTACATGCTGGCCACGGCGCAGCAGACGGCGGAGGCGGCGCAGGCCACCGTGCCGGATACCGCGGCGCCGCTTGTTGCCTACGGCGGGCAGAGCGCCGATGCGCTCGCGCAGCGGGCGCTGGATACCGGCTATGCCTCGCAGGCGGTGCTGCGCCCGCAGGCCGCCGCGGGGTGCGCCTACCGGCTCGTGACGAGCGCCGTCGGCGCGGATACCGGCGCGGACCTGCTCGAGCACATCGACGTGCCGCCCGCGCCGACCGCCACGCCGGAGCCGACGCCGGAACCCACGCCGGAGCCGACGATGGAGCCCACGCCGGAGCCCACGGCGGAACCGGCGGCCGCGCCGGCGGGGACGGATGCGGCCGGCGGCGCGCTGGCGGGCCTTGCCGGCGTGACGCAGGAGCGGCTGCTGCTCATGGGCACGCTCGTGCTCGCCGGGCTGGCCGGGACGCTCGCGCTGCTGCTGTGGCGCAGCCGCCGCCCGGCCGCGGCGCGGAAGGGGAAGCGGCCCGCGCCGCATGTGGCCGTGTGCCTGCTGCCGCTGCTTGCCATGCTGCTCGCCGCGGCGCTGTTGCTGCTTTTGCCGGGGGCGGACGCGCAGCAGGCGGCCGGCGCGCAGGGCGAAGCGGCGCTGCCGGAGCAGACGAGCGCGCCGCAGGCGCCCGCCACGGCCGCGCCGGCGGAAGAACCCACGCCGGAGCCGACGATAGAGCCCACGCCGGAGCCCACGCCGCACCCGTGGGCGGAGTATTTCCGCGCGGAGGACGACCCGGAGGAGGTCGTGGTGGCCGATGCGGAGCGGGGCGTGTGGGAATACCGCACCGATACGCTCTCCATCCTGATCGAGCGCCGCTCTAACGACAAGCCCATGACCTATTTCGTGGCGCACATCCGCATGCGCGACGTCGATTCGTTCCGCGCCGTTTTCTCAAACGCGCTGCAAAACGGCGGCGGCCCCAAGCAGATGCCGTGGAAGGTCGCGCGCATGAACAAGGCGGTGCTGCTCATTACGGGCGACAACCTCATCCATCAGGAGAAGGAGGATAAGGGCGTGATGATCCGCAACGGCTTCCTCTATTATGAGGGCCAGGCGTCGGATACCCTGGCGCTCTATCCGGACATGAGCATGCGCGTGTTCGACCGCAAGACCGTCACCGCGCAGGAGCTGCTCGAGGCCGGCGTGCTCAACAGCTACGGCTTCATGTACGACCCCATCCTCGTGCGCGACGGCGCGATCGTGGAATCCGTGGCGTCCAGCCGGATCAAGGGCAACAACCCGCGCACCGGCATCGGCATGGTGGAGCCGGGGCACTTTGTGGCCATCGTCGTGGACGGGCGGCAGGCCAAGGTCAAGGTCGACGGCGAGACCGTGCCCTACAGTGCCGGCGCGACGATGACGGAGCTTGCGCAGCTGTTCCTCGACGAGGGCTGCACCGTCGCCTACAACCTCGACGGCGGCATCTCCGCGTGCATGGTGTTCATGGGCGAACAGATCAACACCCACCTGGGCGAGGGGGAGAGCTACCAGCGCTCCATGCCCGAGGCGATGGCCTGGGGCTATTCGGACCTGGTGCCATCCGTGGACGATCCGGTCACCGGCACGGGCGAGCGGAAGTAGGCCGCTTTTCGCCCGGCGGCAAAACTTGCCGTTGCAAAGCCCCTGATCCTGCGGTACAATGTGTGCATGGAACGCAGGATGGTTCTCAGACGCGCCGCCGCCTGCCTGCTGTATGCAGCGGCGGCGTTTCTTATGTTGCAGATGTTCGATCTGCCGCTTCCGGAGCTGGGCCCGCGCTGGCGGGACTGGGTGCCGGTTGCGGTGCTGACGTTGCTGCTCGCCCTGTTGGCCACATCGCTGATGACCAGCGCGCTGCCGGATGCAAAGGAGCGGGTGCAGGCGGCGCGTTTCTGCCTCTGGATGTTGTTCACCGCATATGCGGCGCTGCTGCTGTACGTGCTGTTTTTGAGCCGCCGTGACGACATGCTGTCCGATTGGGACGCCTACCGGCGTTACGGCGTCAACCTGCGGCCGTTTGCCACGGTGTCGCGCTACGTGCGCGCTCTGTGGCGCGGCGCCATCCCGCTGACGGCGCTGGCCAATCTTCTCGGCAACCTTGTGCTGTTCGTGCCCATGGGCGTGCTGCTGCCGCTGCTGTTCAGGCCCATGCGGCGGCTGCTGCCGTTTTTGGGCGTCATGCTGGCGCTGCTGCTTGCGGTGGAAGCCCTGCAGCTTGCGCTGCGATGCGGCAGTTGCGATGTGGACGACGTGATCCTGAACCTTGCCGGCGCGCTTGCCGCCCGGCTCTGGCTGCGCCTGCCGCCCCTGCGACGGCTCCTCGACAGCGGCGGTTGCCTGCCGGCGCCGTAAGGCGGCTTGCCGGTCCGGGATTGTTGCGGGAGAAGGCTTTGGGACCACGGCTTGCAACGGGTGGCCGCTTGTGGTATGATTTCGACATGAAACGACATCGCAGGATACGCATTCGCCCGTTGGGGGCGCTGTTCCTCCTCATCATCGCCCTGCTGCTGGTGCTGACGGTGGTGCTTGTTGTGCGCCTGTCCGGCGGCGGGGACGCCGAGCAGGCCGGCCCGGCGGAGACGGTCATACCCGATGAGGGGGCCGACCTCGAGGCGGAGACGCCGGCCATGCCGGCGGCCACGGCGGAACCCAGCATCATGGAGGACTGGTATCTGGAGCGGTGCGCGCAGCTCAGACGCTATCTCACCGCTTACGGCGGATATGAGGACGAGGCGGCGGTGGAGGCCGCCATCGAGGCCATGAACATCGATCCGGACGGCAAGATGGTCGCCATCACGTTTGACGACGGGCCGGACCCGTACCATACGCCGCGCATCCTTGAAACGCTGCGGCAGTATAACGCACGGGCCACCTTCTTTGTGCTGGGGCAGCAGATCCCCGGCAACTATGGGATTCTGGAGGATATCCTTGGCGCCGGTTGCGAAATTGGCAATCATACGCAGGCGCATACCGATCTGCGCGCCGTCAGTGCGGAGGAGGCGCGCGAAGCCATCGTGTCGGTCAATGAAACGCTCAAGGAGTTGTTCGATTACGACGTAAAGCTGCTGCGCCCGCCATATGGCAGCTACAAGACCGACGATGACCGCATCAAAACGCTGGCCAGGGAACTCGGCCTGTCCATTATCATGTGGCGCCGCAGTACGGACGATTCGTTGACGCCGCGCCCGACCGTCGATCAGATCGTTGAACGGGCGCTGGCCGAATGGGATGAGAACGGCACCGGCCTCAACGGGGCGATCATCCTGTTCCACGATCGGTATGACGAAACGGTGGAGGCGATTGCGCGCATTGTGCCGGCGTTGCAGGAGCAGGGCTATCAGCTCGTTACCGTATCGGAACTGTTGCAGACCGATGAGGGCGGCATGAATCCGGGCGGGGTATACCGCTTTAAGGGATAGAACGGCGTTCCGCCCGTTGCGCTATGGCCGCGTTGCGGCCTTTTGTTTGGCGCAGGCGCCGGCAGAGGCGGGATCACCCGGAAATGGACACGAAAAGGCAAAGAGGTACGCGATGGAGACGACGGATACGGCTGGATACGACACACAGGAGCCGGCGGGCGCCGACGAGCAGGACCGGACGGTCGAGGAGGCCAAGCGGAAGCAGGCGGAGCTGTTTGAGGTGATGCCCATTCCGCGCGCCGTCATGAAGCTCGTGCTGCCGACCATTGCGGCTTCGCTCGTCACGGTGCTCTACAGCCTTGCGGACACCTATTTTGTCGGGCTGCTCAACCAGCCGGTGCAGACGGCCGCCGTCACGCTGGCGGCGCCGGTTCTGCTGGCGTTCTATGCGGTCAACAACCTGTTCGGCGTGGGCAGTGCGAGCATGATGGGCCGTGCGCTCGGCCGCCGGGATTACGATGCGGTGCGCGCCAGCGCCGCATTCGGTTTTTATGGCGCATTGGCGTGCAGCCTGCTGTTTTCGCTGCTTTGCGCGGTGTTCCAGCGGCCGTTGCTGCTGCTGCTTGGCGCGGACGCCACGACGCTGCCGGTCACGGCGCGCTACCTGAACTGGACGGTGACGGCGGGCGCGGCGCCGGCCATTTTGAACGTGGTGCTCGCCTATATGATCCGCTCCGAGGGCGCGTCCCTGCACGCGAGCATCGGTACGATGAGCGGCGCGCTGCTCAATATCGTGCTTGATCCGATCTTTGTGTTGCCATGGGGCCTGGATCTCGGCGCAGAGGGCGCGGCGCTGGCCACATTCCTTTCCAACTGCGTTGCGCTGCTGTATTTCCTGATCTATCTGCGCGTCCGCCGGAGCGCGACCAACATCCGCCTGTCCCCGCGCTGGCTGCGCCTGCGGCGCGACATCGTATTGGGCGTGTGCGGGGTCGGGGTGCCCGCCGCGGTGCAGAATTTGCTCAATGTGGTCGCCTCGTCCGCGATTAACGCGCTGGCGGCGCCCTTCGGCGCGGAGGCCCTTGCCGCCATGGGCATCTGTACGCGCGTGTCCATGGTGCCCATGTATGTGGCGCTGGGGCTCTCGCAGGGGCTCATGCCGCTGGTGAGCTACAACTATGCCTCCGGCAACGCTTCCCGGCTCAAGGGGGGCCTGTGGTTCGCGGCCCGGATTGACCTCGCCATCTTGTTGAGCCTTGGCGCGGTGTTGTTTGCCGCGCCGGATGTGGTGGTGCGCGCTTTTTTGAACGATTCGGCCACCGTCGCGTATGGAGCCGTATTCCTGCGCGGGCTGACGCTGCCCCTGCCTGCGATGGGGCTGGACTTTTTGGCCGTGGCCGTGTTTCAGGCCACGGGCATGGGGCGCGAATCGCTGCTGTTCGCCATCCTGCGCAAACTCGTCTTTGAGATTCCGGCGCTGTATCTGCTCAATGCGGCCTGGCCGCTGTACGGGCTTTCCTATGCCCAGTTCGTCTCCGAGACGCTCACGGCCGTGCTCGCAATGATCGTACTGCTGCGCTTTTTGCGCCGCTTCACCCGTGGGGGCGATGCCCCGCAGGACGGTGCGATTGCGACTTGACGTTGCGTCAGGCCGGCCGGCGCCGCGCCCCCTGCCGGCACGGCGCATATTTATACATGTATCCGGCTTTACACCATGTTAAAACAATCTGGCCGGCATTGCCGCATGGGCAAACATGCAATAAGATGCAAATGCGGTTGCATGGGGTTGGATTTTGCAGTATAATGATCTGTAAATATTTGATGAACAACTCTGCCGTCGGTTGACCGAGCGCGCGTGCGCCCGCTTCGGGCGGCGCCGGAAGGGGGCTGCCGATGGCTTCCCATTCGTTTCATGTCCGCATCAACCGCTTTCTCAAACGGACGCTTGGCGGCCCCATTTGCCGGGCGGTTGGGTTTTCCGCGCCCGTTTGCGCACCGGGGTGCGCACCCATGCTCGTGGTCGCCAACCATAACATGGATTACGACCCCATTCTTGTAAGCATGGCGTTCGACGATCACCTGTATTTTGTCGCCAGCGAGCATGTGTTCCGCTGGGGCCTGCTTTCCCGCCTGCTGGTATGGGCGTTTGCCCCCATCGCGCGGATGAAGGGCACGGCGGACGCCCAGTCCGCCATGCAGATCCTTCGCACGCTGCGCAAGGGCCGGAACGTGTGCCTGTTTGCGGAGGGCAACCGCTCGTTCAACGGCGTGACCGGACCGATCTATCCGGCCACGGGCAAGCTGGCGCGCGCTTCGCGCGCCTCGCTGGCGACCTACCGGCTGCGGGGCGGCTATCTGTCCACGCCGCGCTGGGCGCTCACCCGGCGCAGGGGCGGCGTCACGGGCGAACTCGTGCATGTGTACAAACCCGAACAGCTCGCCGGCATGACGGATGAACAGGTCAACGCGGCCATTGCCGCCGATTTGTACGAGGATGCGTTTGAGAGCCAGCGCCAGCGCGAGCGAATGCTGCGCTACCGGGGCAAGCGGCTGGCAGAGGGCCTCGAATACGCGCTGTACCTGTGCCCGCGCTGCGGCGGCGTCGGCACGCTGCATGGCAAGGATGACCGGTTTACGTGCAGTTGCGGCCTCTCCGTGCGCTACAACGAGTACGGATTTTTTGAAGGGGACGACGTGCCGTTTGCGACCGTGCGCGACTGGGACGCCTGGCAGCGCGCCGGGACGAGGCAGCTTGCCGCCAGGGCGGAGGCGACCCCGGACGAACCCGTGTTTTCCGACCCTGCGCAGCGGCTTTTGCGCATTGACGGCGGGCGGCACCGCACCGCCTGCGTGGCGGAGGGGACGCTCTCGCTGTCGGCCTCCACGCTGCGCGTAGGGGAAGCGGCCTTCCCCCTCGACGAGGTGACCGACCTTGCGCTGTGCGGCCGGGCGTGCATGGTCTTTTTCTCCGGCGGCACGCAATATGAGATCGGGGCAAAGCCGCCGTGCTGTGGCTATAAATATGCCATTCTTCTGCAATACCTGAAAGAACAGAGGTGACCGGTTTGGAATTCAGCGCAAACAATACCGCATTGTGGAACTTCGTGATCCAGCTTGGCATCATCGCCCTGGCGATCCTGTTTGCCACGCTGCTGCGGCGCAAGCTCCCCTTTATCCGCAGGACGATGATGCCGACGGCCGTGCTGGCCGGCTTTCTGCTGCTGCTGGCGCGCAGCGTCGGCCTGCTGGAGCTCGACCTCGAGTTCCTGGAAATGACCACCTATCATGGCATTGCCGTGGGCTTTATCGCCATGTCGTTGCGCGTTCCGAAGGAAAGGACGAAGGGCGGCGGTGGGCTGGTCGGCGCCAAGAGCGGCGCGCTGATCGTGAGCACATACCTGGTGCAGGCGCTGCTGGGGCTGGCCATTTCCATCGGCCTTGCGTATACGTTCATGCCGGGGTTGTTCAAGGCATCGGGCATCCTGCTGCCGATGGGATACGGACAGGGGCCCGGCCAGGCGAACAACATTGGCTCGAGCTACGAGGCGCTGGGCTTTGCGGGCGGGCGGTCGTTCGGCCTGTCGCTTGCGGCGGCCGGGTATCTGTGCGCCTGCATCGTGGGCGTGATTTATATCAACGTCCTGCGCCGCCGTGGCCGCGTGGGCGGCACGGGCGAGACGGTCAGCGCCGTCACCGTGGATGATTTTGAAAACCGTGGCGAGATCCCCGTATCCGAGTCCATCGACCGATTCTCCGTGCAGGTCATGCTGGTTGGCATGGTCTACCTGCTGACGTATCTGGTTTCGCGCGGCATTGATTCACTCGTTGCGGCGGTCGCGCCGGGACTCACGGCCACGGTATCGCCGCTGCTCTGGGGGTTCAACTTCATCGTGGGCTCGGCGCTGGCCATGCTTGTGCGCGCCTGTATGGGGCTGCTGCGGCGCGCCAACGTCATGACCCGCCAGTACCAGAACAACTATCTGCTCTCGCGCATCTCCGGCGTGGCGTTCGACCTGATGATCGTTGCGGGCATTGCGTCGATCAACATCGAGGATTTGTCCGGCCTGTGGGTGCCGTTCCTGCTGATGGCCGTAGCCGGCGGCGCCGTGACGCTATTCTATCTGCAATGGGTATGCAAGCGGATCTATCCGGATTATTATTATGAGGGGCTGGTCTCCATGTACGGCATGTTGACCGGCACGATCAGCTCCGGCGTGCTGCTGCTGCGCGAGATCGACGACACGTTTGAAACGCCGGCAGCCAACAACCTCGTGCTGGGCTCGAGCTTCGGCATTCTGTTTGGTGCGCCGATGCTCGTGCTCATCGGCCTCGCGCCCGATTCGGACGCGATGCTGTTCCTCGTGGTGGGCCTGTGCGCGGTCTATCTGGCGGCGCTGCTGCTGTTCATGCTCCGTGCGGGCACCGGCAGGAGGCGCAAGCGGCGCGAGAAGCAGGCCTGAATCGGCGGGATCAAGCGGGACGGCTATGGGCCGCCCCGCATTTTTTCAAAATACTGCTCACATTTTCGCTCTTCCATTCGTTATCCGTGTGAAAGGCAGAGGAAAGGAGCGCCGCCGCATGGTCGAACAGCTATACCCGCTGTATTTTGACGAGCTCGTGCGGTTTCTGAGCGGGCTGCTGGGCAGCCGCGCCGCCGCCGAGGATGCGGCGCAGGAGACGTTTTTGCGCGCGCTCGGCCATGCGGATCAGCTCGCCGAGATGGACAGCCCGGCCTGTCGGGCCTGGCTGTATCGCACGGCCAAGCGCATCTGTATCGACCGGTTTCGGCGCGAACGCATTGCAACGCGCCTGCCGATGGCGTCGGAGACGGCGGGGGAGGACGACCTTTCCCGCGTGGCGGTGGAGGAACTGGTCGGCCGGCTCCCGCCGCACGAGCAGGCGCTGTTCGTGATGAACGTCTTCGAGGGCTACGCCGCGCGGGATCTGGCCGAGCTGTTCGGCCTGCGGCCGGACGCGGTGCGGCAGCGGCTCTGCTCTGCGCGCGCACGGCTCAGACGCTGGTATGCGGAAACGGAAGGATGGAGGGAACGGACATGAAGAGGACGAAACCCGGCCGGCAGGGGTTGCCGGGCGGCATGCCGGAGGGAGCCGGCGAACTGTGGGAACGGGAGGCATGGCTGCTGCGGTGCGGCCGCAGGCGGGAGGCTTTGCGGATGCGGGAGGCGCAGCGGCGCATGCCGGACGGATGGTTTGCGACCGGGATGCAGCGATGACGGAAAGGAGTATGGGCATGGAAAGACAAACGAGAAGGCTGAAGGTGAACGCCGCATTGTGCGATATGCGCGGCGCGACGGAGGAAAAGCTCTGCCAATACGAACGGTTTGAAGTAAATGCGGCGATACTCGTGACAACGCCGACGGTGCAGGCGCTTGTGGCGCGCCATGCGGCGTGCATCAATGCGGCGAACATTCTGGAGTTGCCCGAGGGGGACGACGTGCGGTTGATCACCCAGAACGGGAGAATGACCATCGGCCCCGGCAATCCACCGCCGCCCGGCCGGCTGGCGCTGGTTGTCAACGGAATGCTCACGCTGGAACCGGGCGCAGAGGCCGCGCTTGCGGACTGCATCAGCATTCTGGTGAACGGTTCGGTGCGCTGCCCGGCGAGCGTGGCCGCCGCGCTGCAGGGGCGGTTGTCGGTGAACGGCTCCATGGTGACGTATCCCGACGGCGCCATACTGCTCGGTTCCACGTTCGTGCTGGACGATACCTTCGTGCTGCGCGCGCGAGCCGCGCTGTATTATGCCGAGAGCCGCATTGTGCTGCTCGATCCGGCGGTCGATCCGGCCGCCTTGCGGGATAAGGGCGTGCGCTTTCGGACGCGGACGGCGCTTCTTGCGCGCAGCCTCACGGCGGAAGCGGCGCCGCTGTTTGACGATGCGACGGAACTGGTCGTTCTGCCGGACGGCTGTGCGTTTGTGAACGACGACGCCGCGCTCGACCGGGCGCTGCTCAGACGCTACGGCGGCAAGCTGTATATCAACGGCGACCTGAAGGTTGGAGCAGAAGCGGCGCCGCTGCTCGCACAGGTCGAATTCCTGCGCGTCAACGGCGACGTCTGGGTGGCGTCTGCGGCGACGGAGGCGTTTTTGAGCGTGGACGCCAGGTACGATGCGCTCCGCCGCCTGCCGGGCCGTTGGTTGCGGGACCAGGCCCAGGCGCGGGTGGATGCCGGCCTGCTCGAGCGCAACCCGGACGGCGTGCAGGTGAGCGACTGTGCGGTGGTCGAGATTGCGGCGGATATCCTTCCGGAGACGATCGAACAGCGGCTCTCGCTTTCCGACTGCGGCACGGTGGTCTGCACGGAGGCGCAGGCGGCCGCCGTGGCCGCGGTATCGGAGGACGTGGGCAGGATCGGGCCGCGCGGCACACAGAAGGACTTGTGCGATACCGATTCCGCGGACGAAGATACAAATGCGATTGCGGCGGCAAGCTACTGCTTCTGAGCATTGCCGCAAGCCGCCCGGGCGGCGGAGATGTAGGAAAGCGGCCGCCCGCACGATCACAGGATCGTGCGGGCGGACGCCTGAAGTTTACCGGCCGTTTTGCGTGCCGCAGGGGGTCGTAGCCGTCAGCCCTGGAAGCCGTCCCCGCCACCCGGCTGGAGCGGGGTAGCGGTGGGGGGCGGCGTCGGCGCGTCGGGCGTCGTCTGCGTCGGATCGTTCAGCCCGCCGGCGCCGTCCGTGCCGCCGGCGCCATCCGTGCCGCCGGCGCCGTCCGTGCCGTCCGTGTCGCCGGTGCCGTCCGTACCGCCGGTGCCGTCCGTGCCGTCTGCATCATCCGCGAGCGCCTGCCCGGCGTCCGTCGGAGAATAGACCGTGCCGCCGCGTGCGGAGAGGTACAGCGTACCCGTGCTGATGTTGGCGCTCATGAACTGCGGCAGGTTTTTCTGCAACGACAGCATCTTTTCGTCGAGGTCGGTCGGCTGGCCGACCTGGATTTTGAGCCCGTTCTGGGCGCGCATGACGATGGCCAGCGGCGTGGTCAGGTCGAGGGAAACGATGTCGTCGAGCAGCGAGTACTGCTCGAGCTTCTGGATCATCGTGATGAGCGTAGCAGTGCCGAAGTCATCGGTCTGGCCGAGACGCTGGCCCACCTGAAACCCCGTCATGCTGACGCCCGTGACCTGCAACAGGTCGCTCAGGTCCGTGCCGCCGCTCATGGAGAGCACGTAGCCGTTGTGGTCGATGATGATATTGTAGTCCAGACCGATAATGCCGGCGACCTCTTTGCGCTCGGTCACGCGGATGCGCACGCGCGCCGGGAAGATGTAGTCCACGGCATCCACCTGCAGGTAAGGGTCCTGTTCGATGCCGGCGCGCGCCACCTCCAGATCGCACAGCAGCATGTGACGCCCGTACTGGAGCCCGGAAAGTTCGACGATGTAATCGCTCGAATAGGTCTCGTTGCCGACGACGACGATATCGTCGAGCAGGAAGGTAAAGTACAGCGCGGCAAGCACGGCGATTACGATGAAGGCGACGAACGCCACGTTGATCGCCATGCGTTTGACGGCGCGCTGGCGGCGCCGCTGGCGTTTCTGCCGCCGCACGTACGCCTCGTGCTTGAGGCGCGCCTGCTCCTCGCGCTGGCGGCGCATTGCCGCGTCGATGTTGCGCAGCGTTTCCGTCTCGTTCACGTTGATGCGCGCGGTGGTGCCGGTACCCGTGCGGAACATGCGTGTACGGCTGGCGCGGGAAGCGGCGCCGCTCTCGCCGGGGGCGTGGGCAGGCGGCGTCCCGCCGGCGCGTTGCTCCGCGCCGGGATACGCCTCCTCCGGGCTCTGCCCGTCTGCGGCAGGCACGGGGCGCTCTTCCGGCGTCTGCTCCCTTGCCGTGCCCTCCGCCGCCTGAGCGGGCGGTTGGCCGGGCGCAGGGACCGCATCGCGCGCAGGCGCGGCGTCGCGCGCAAGGAACGCCGCGGCATCCAGGGCGCCGTTGCCGGCATGCGGCTCGGGCGCCGCAGCCGGGGTTGCCTCCGGTTCGGGCTGCTGCGGCTGTTCGGCGTCTTCCAAATGCGATACGGGAACGGGCGCCATGCGGTGCGGCGAAGCGTGTTCCGCAGCCTGCCGGCTTTTGCGGCGGCGGGGCCGGGGCTTGTCCTCCGCATCCGGCTCCGCCGCTTCGCGGCGCCTGCGGCCGTGCGCTTCCCCGTTTTCCGCTTCCGGTTGCGGCAGCTCGTCCACCACGCGCTCGCCGTCGTCCCATGTCAGGTCGGACAGCGCAGCCGCGTCCTGTTCATCGGAGTAGTCCACCTCATCGTCGTCGAACAGGTGGACGAGCTCCTCCTCCATTTCGGGTTCGTCGAACAGACCCTCCGTTTCCGATTCCCCGGCGGGTTCAAACAGGCTGGCCAGCAGGCTCCGCCGTTTTTTCTGTTCGGCACCCCGTTTATTCTTTGCCATGAATCCTTCCTTTGTGATACGGACCGGCCTCAATCCGACGCGCGCCATACATGCGCGCCGAGGGAGGAGAGCGTCCGCTCCAGCCGCTCGTATCCGCGGTCGATGCGTTCGGCGTGCAGCACGGTAGTGATCCCCTCCGCGCGCAGGCCTGCGAGCACGAGCGCCGCGCCGCCGCGCAGATCATGCGCGGTCACGGTCGCGCCGACGAGCTTCGGCACGCCGCGGATGACGGCCGTCCGGTTCCGGATGGCGCTGACAGCGCCCATGCGCGAAAGCTCCTGCGCATGTTTGAACCGGTTTTCAAACACGTTTTCCACGATTACGCTCGTGCCCTCCGCCACGGAACAGAGCGCAAACATCTGCGCCTGCATATCCGTGGGGAAGCCCGGATGCGGCAGCGTTTCCACGCGGCGAAGTTCCTTCGGCCGCGCCGGGCCGGTCAACCGGATGGTGCGGCCGCGCGCGTCCAGGGTGCAGCCGCACTCGCCGAGCTTGGCGAGCGTGCCCGCCATGTGTTCCGGCACGGCGTTCTCCAGCGTGATCCGCCCGCCCGTGATGGCCGCTGCCACGAGCAGCGTGCCGGCGGCTATGCGGTCGGGCATGATGCGGTAGGTGACCTCCCGCGGTTCGCAGCCGCCGCGCACCACGACCGTGGAGGAGCCCGCTCCGCGCACGAAGAAGCCCGCTGCGTTCAAAAAGTTTTGCAAATCCACGATTTCCGGCTCGCGCGCGGCGTTGTGGATGCGCGTTTCCCCCTCCGCAGCCGTGGCCGCCATGAGGATGTTTTCCGTCGCGCCGACCGACGGGTAATCGAGGTGGATGGTCGCCCCGACGAGGCGCGCTCCGTCGCAACGGATGCGCCCGCCCTCCTCGCGGATGTCCGCGTTGAGCGCCGACAGGCCCGACAGATGCAGGTCAATCGGACGGTTCCCGATCTCACAGCCGCCCGGATACGTCACCACCGCGTGCCGGAAACGGCCGAGCACCGGCCCCAGCAGAAAGATGGAGGAGCGCAGCTCCTTGGACAGCTCCTCCGGCAGTTCCGAGCGGCAGGCGCTGGAAGCGTCGATAGACAGCGTGTCCCCCTCGCCGGCGATCCCGGCGGCGCGCTCGACGCCGCAACCGAGCAGGCGCAGGATGCCGAGCATGTTCTCCACGTCCGTCAGACGCGGACAGTCCAGCAGCCGCACGCTGCGGCGCGTCAGCATGCAGGCAGCAAGAATGGGCAGAACCGCATTCTTGGCGCCGCCAATGCGGCAAACGCCGTCGATCGGGTACCCGCCTTCCGCGATCAGTTTCGGCATGAAACACCTCCGCGCATCGATTGGATGCGGCGGCGCCTGCCATGGACGGCCGTGCCGGCGGCCCGCATTCCACACACGATATTGTATGCACGGAAGGTGTCGAATGTTCCCGTTTTTTCAAGGAGCGCCCTTCGTCCGCCCGTCAGCGGGGGGACGGATGGGGGCGGCGCGTGTTGACGGCGCGTCCGGCGCGCTCCGGCGCGTTGCGGCGGCTCTCGACCCCGGCCGGCAGCGCCTGGCGCTGCGTGGTAAAGCGCGAGATGTTGAGCAGCACGCCCATGGCGGAGAGGAAGATCAGCAGTGAGGACCCGCCCGCGCTGATGAACGGCAGCGCCTGCCCGGTGGTCGGCATGACGCCGGTGACGACGCCGATGTTGACGAATACCTGCAGCGAGAACACGATCGTGATGCCGGCCGCAAGCAGACAGCCGAAGCGATCGCGGCAACGGAGCGCGATGCGCATGCCGCGGTAGATGATGAAACCATAGGCGCACAGCACCGCCACGGCGCCCACAAAGCCCAGCTCCTCGCCGAGGATGGAGAAGATGAAGTCACTCTCGCCGTACGTCATGTACAGCAGTTTTTGCCGGCTGTTGTTGAGGCCGAGACCGAACAGCCCGCCGCTGCCAAGCGCATAGTAGGACTGGATGAGCTGATAGCCGCTGCCCAGGCCGTCCATGCCGTCGTTCCACGGATCGGTGAACGTGGTCAGGCGCGCAAGGCGATACGGCTCGATCCACGCCAGCAGGAAGAACAGCGCGATGAGCACCACGCCGAGCAACAGCAGCTGCTTCACATCCGCGCCGCCGACAAACAACAGCGCGTAGCCCATGAGGCCGACGATAACGGCCATGGACATATTCGGCTGCAGCATGATGAGGCCGCAGATTACGCCGACGATGAGCAGCATGGGCAGCATGCCCCGCTTGAAATCGCGCATGACGGCGTGCTTGCGGGACATGAAGGCGCACATGTACAGCATCATGCCGAACTTGGCGATCTCGGAAGGCTGGATACTCTGCCCCGCGATGTCCAGCCAGCGCCGGGCGCCGTTGGTCGTGTCGCCGAAAAAGAGCACCGCCACGAGCAGGCCCACCGAAACCAGGAAGCCGATCACCTTATACTTTTCAAGGCGGCGGTAATCGAAGAAGGACAGCAGCAGCATGATGGGGTAGCCGATGAGCATGTAGACGGCCTGTTTGCGCAGGTAGTAATAGCCGTCGTAATTGGTCACGGCACGGTTTTGCGCCGAATAATAGCTGGCGGAGAACACCATCACAAGGCCGAAGGCGCACAGCAGCGTCACCGTCAGCAGGATGCCGTAGTCCATCCGATGCATTTTAATCCGCGCCTGTCGTTCCATCGCGCCTCCGGGCAAGCGGCAGGGTACATGGCCGCACATGGCCATACGCCAAACCATTTTATCGCATTATACTATGATATCTATGCAATCGCAAGCCGGGCGACCACCAGGCCGCCCGATTGTTTCAAAATGTTTACCTTTTCCCCTGCGCCGCGGCGCTATTGCCGCGGGGCATAGCCGTTGACGATCTCCTTGAAGACGCGGCCCCGCTGCTCAAAGTTGTCGAACATACCCCAGCTGGCGCTGGCGGGGGAGAGGAGCACCACGTCGCCGGGAACGGCGAGCGCGCGCGCCATATCCACCGCTTCACGGAACGTGTCGGCCATGTGGCACAGGTCAAGCATGCCGCAGTCGGCGGCGGTATGCAGGAGCTGGTCGCGCGTCGCGCCGAGCAGCACGAGCGCGCGTACACGGCCACGAAGCGCCTCAAACAGCTCGTGGAAGTCCAGATGCTTGTCGTAGCCGCCCAGCAGCAGCACCGCCGGGCGCGTCATCGCCTCAATGGCGCGGATGGTGCTCGCCGGGTTGGTGCCCTTGCTGTCGTTGATGTACGAAACGCCGTCGAGCTCCCGTACGAATTCGATGCGGTGCTCCACGCCGGGGAACGTGCGCAGCGTTTCGCGCACGGCGTCCGCCGGCACGCCCATGGCGAGCGCGAGCAGTGCGGAGAGCATCGCGTTTTCCAGGTTGTGGCCGCCCGGAATGCGAATCTCGGCGGCGCGCATCAGGGGCGCGTCCACCCCGTCGCGGCGGTAGATGACCTCCCCGTCGCGCACGAACATGCCGGCCGGCACCTCCTCGCGGCGGGAGAAGTACAGGCATGTCGCCGGGGTGAGCGTATACATGGCGCGCACCTCCGGATCGTCATAATTGAGCACGGCAAAATCGTCCGCCGTCTGGTTGGCGAACACCTTGCACTTGGCGGCGATGTAGTTGTCCATCGTGCCGAAATGGTCGAGATGGTCGGGCGTGATGTTGCAGCAGGCGGCGGCGCGCGCATGGAAGCGCGAACACCCTTCGAGCTGGAGGGCCGCCGTCTCCGCGACGATCACATCGCCCGGCCGCGTTTCCTCGGCATGCTCGGTGATGGCCACGCCGATGTTGCCGAGCACGAACGTGTGGAACCCGCCCGCCTTGAACAGTTCGCCCGTAAGAGCGGTGCAGGTGGTCTTGCCGTTGGTGCCCGTGATGCAGACAAAGTCCGCCCGGGCATAGCGGTACCCGAGCTCGATTTCAGAGACGACCTCCACACCGGCCTCCTGCGCCTGTGCGATGAACGGCGTGCTCATGGGGATGATGGGACTCGGCACGAGCAGGTCCACCCCGGTCAGCAGGGATGAGGGTTCTTCCCCCAGGCGGTTTTCCACCGAATAGCCGGCAAGCGCCTCTTCGAGGCCGTCGATCTGCGCTTTTTGGTCGTTGATAATGACGCGGTAGCCGTTGCGGCACAGCAGCTTGGCGGCGCCGATGCCGCTCTTGGCCATGCCGACGATGAGCGCGGTTTTTCGCTGTTCCATATGCGTTCCCCCTTATCGGAAGCGCGGGCCGTCGCCCGCAGGTTGTTCCAGAGGCCGCCCGCCTATCGCAGATAGGAGAGCAGGCAGATGGCGCAAAGCACGGTCGTTACGAGCGTGTACATCGTTACGATGCGCGATTCGGAGTAGCCGCACAGCTCGAAGTGGTGGTGCAGCGGCGCCATTTTGAAAATACGCTTGCCGTGCCGCAGTTTGTAAGAGCCGACCTGCAGGATGACCGATACGGCCGAGGCGACAAAGCAGATGCCCATGATGGGAAACAGCAGGATCGATCGGCTCGTAATGACCATCATGGAGATCGCCCCGCCGAGCGCGAGGGAGCCGGTGTCGCCCATGAACACGCGCGCGGGGAATGTATTGTAGCGGATAAAGCCGAGGCAGGCGCCCGTGACCGCAGCCGCAAACACTGCCATGCCCTCCAGGTTGACGCCATAGAGCGTTTGGCCGAGCAGCGCGGCCTGCGAGGCGAGCAGTGCAAATACGACCGTCATGGCGAGCGAGTAGATCATCGTCACGCCGGAGGCGAGCCCGTCAAGCCCGTCGGTCAGGTTGACGGCGTTGGTCGTGGCGATCACGAGGATCATGACCAGGGGGATGTAGTACGCGCCGATATCCCAGCTGCCGCCGGATATGGGCAGGTACAGCGACGGGCCGATGTGCGGCGAACGGTAGGCCCAGAGCGCGACCAGCAGCGCGATGGCGAACTGCGCGATGATTTTCTGATAGGCGCGCAGGCCGAGGTTGCGCTTGAGGCGCACCTTGATAAAGTCGTCGAGAAAACCCACAAGCGCAAACGCAAACGTGACCAGCAGCGCCGGCAGCACGAATTCCGCGCTTTCAAGGCCGAATATCAGCGTGGCCGTGAGGATGCCGCCGAGCGTCATCAACCCGCCCATCGTCGGCGTGCCCTGCTTGGCCTTGTGCGAGTCCGGCCCTTCCTCCCGCTCCACCTGGCCGAACTTGAGACGGCTGAGCATGGGGATTACGATGGGGCCGAGCACCAGAACGACGGCAAACGCGACGAGCGCGCTCAGCAAATAGGTCTGCATCATGGATGGTTGTCCGCTTTCCGCCCCGAAGGGCGGCCTTTCTGCCCGGTCAAGGGCGGGATGTATGGGCCCCGGCGTCAATCCGGATTGGCGAGCAGCTCCCTTACGATCTCCTTGTCGTCAAAGTGATAGCGTGTGCCGTTGATCTCCTGGTAATTCTCGTGCCCCTTGCCGGCGATTAGGATGACGTCATCCGGCTCCGCCACGGAGATGGCGTAGGCGATGGCTGCGCGGCGGTTTTCGATCACGACATATTTGGCCCCGGAGCGCTTGACGCCTTCTTCGATGGTCTCGATAATCGACATCGGCTCCTCCGTGCGCGGATTGTCGGACGTAACGACCGCCAGCTCGGAGTACCGGCCGGCGATTTCGCCCATGATCGGGCGCTTGGCCCGGTCGCGGTCGCCGCCGCAGCCGAACACGCAGATCACGCGCTTTTTGGCGAATTCCCGCACCGTCTTGAGTACGTTCTCGAGCGCATCCGGCGTGTGCGCATAATCCACAAAGATGGAATACGGCCGGTCGGAGCCGACGGCTTCAAGCCGCCCGGACACGCTGGTCATGGATTCCAGCCCCTCCTTGATCGCCGAGAGGCGGATGCCGATGGACTGCGCCATGCCCACGGCGCCCATCGCGTTGAACACGGAAAACAGGCCGGGAATGGGCAGGTTCATGCGCACGTCGCCCGCCGGCGTATGCAGGTCGAACTGCACGCCGCGCGTGGTGATGTCGATATCCGAGGCGGCGATGTCGGCGCGGTCGCGCACGCCGAACGTCAGGATCGGGATGGAAAGCCCGGCCATGATGCGGTCGGCATACGGGTCGTCCACGTTGACAACGGCGCGCTTGGCGTTCAGGAACAGCGTCTTCTTGGCCTGCAAATAGTTTTCAAACGTCTTGTGGTAATCCAGGTGGTCCTGCGTCAGATTTGTGAACAGCGCCACGTCGAACTTGATGCCGTGGACCCGGAACTGTTCGAGCGCGTGGGAGGAGACCTCCATGACCACGAGGTCGACGCGCGCGTCGGCCATCGTGCGCAGCAGGCGAAACAGATCGACCGATTCCGGCGTGGTGCGGTCGGTGTGCAGGCTCTCGCTGCCGATCATGTTGCGGATGGTACCGATGATACCCACCTTGCGGCCGGCCTGCTCGGCGATGGCCTTGACCATATAGGTCGTGGTCGTCTTGCCGTTGGTGCCGGTGACGCCCAGCATCTGCATCTCGCGCTGCGGATAGCCGTAAAACGCGGCCGACATCTCTGCCATGGATTTGCGCGCGTTTTTCACCACGACCTGCGGCACGGGCAGCGGCAGCTCGCGCTCAACCAGCAGGGCGACGGCGCCCTGCGCCACGGCGGCCTCCGCGAAGGAGTGCCCGTCGAACATCTGCCCCACGATGCAGCAGAACATGCTGCCGGGGGTGACGCGGCGCGAGTCGTATTCGATGGAACGAATATCGACGTTCTCGCCGGTATAGCGCAAGCCGGTGGACATGGCAAGCTCGGATAACAGCATGGACAAAGTTCCTCCCAATTTCCCTGAAGTTCCGTTGTTCCTTCTGCTTCGCCCGTGCGCCGCTATGGCGACGGGGTCGTCGTGGGCGTCGTATTCAGCGCCGGCGTGATCGTGCCGGAAGGCGTGGAGTCGAACTCCACATAGATCTCCGTACCGGGCGCCACCTCGGTCCCCTCCGGGATGGACTGCGTCATGATCTTCCCGAGGCAGGCGGTCTTATCGTACACGAGCACAAGGCCCAACTTGTCCAGCTTATCGAAGGCGTCCTGCCTCCGGTCGTTGATGAGGTTCGGCACCTTCACCAGATCCTTGACGGTCCCTTCGTCGCTGTACGTGGTCATCGTGGTATAGATCACCACGCGCGTGCCCTCCGGCACCTCGGTGCCGGCCTCCGGCACCTGCGCGATCACGGTCGCCTGCTCCTCGGAGGGGACGTAAATCGTCTCCGGGAAACCGCGCCGCGTCAGGATATAGGCTGCCTGCTTGGCGGTTTCGCCCACGACGTTCGGCACCTCTACCAGCTCGGTGTTCTCCTCCGTGTTCGGGCGGATGCTGTAGTACTGCACGAGGTTGGACAGCGCCCGCTGTACGAACGGGGCGGCCACCGTACTGCCGTAGACGACCGGTACGCATGGTTCGTCAACCGTAATGAGACAGATCAGCTGCGGGTCGTCCGCCGGCACAAAACCGATGAATGAGGCGATCAGCAGCGTGCTGGAGACCTTGCCGTTCTCATCGTATTTCTGCGCCGTACCGGTCTTGCCGCCAACGGTGTATCCGGCGATCTGCGCGTTGCTGCCGCTGCCGTTATCCACGACCGACTGCAGGATCTGCCGCACCTTGGCCGAGGTATCGGAGCTGATGACGCGGCGCAGCTCCTTCGGTTCGTTCTGTTCAATGTAGGTGGTCGCGCTGGTCTCGCTGTCGGTCGAGGAGATCGACTTGACCACATACGGCTGCATCAGGATGCCGCCGTTGATGGCGGCCGACGCGGCTGTGAGGATCTGCAGCGGCGTGGTGGTGATGCTCTGCCCAAACCCGATACGCGCCAGATCCGTATCGCGCACATACTTGCGGTGGATGACCTCGCCGGTGTCCTCGCCGGGGATGCCGCTCTCGGTCGATGTGCCAAAGCCGAAGGCGTAGATATAGTCGTAAAACGTATCCACGCCCATCGCCAGCGCCATCTGCATGAACGCGCAGTTGCACGAGTTTTCGCATGCTTCCGTCAGCGTCTGATGCCCATGCTTGCTCCAGCAGTGGATCGTTTCGGTGCGGAAGGTCAGCGACCCGGAGCACTCAAACGTGCTGTCCATCGTAACGACGCCGGAATCGAGCGCGGCGGCCAGCGTGATGATCTTAAAGATCGAGCCCGGCTCGAACGTGTCGGTGACGGAGCGGTTGCGGGACATGGCCATGAGCGTCGTCACGTCGCTGCGATCCGGGCTGTTGAGGTCGAACGTCGGATTCGTGGCCGTAGCCAGGATCTCGCCGGTGGACGGGTCCATGACGATGCCCGTCACGGTCTTGGCGTTGTTGACCGACATGCACTCCGCCAGCGCCGTTTCCAGATAGCCCTGCACCGCCGTATCGACCGTAAGCGTCACGTCGTAGCCGTTCGTCGGCGCGATGTATTCCTCCTCGCCATAGGGCAACGGATTGCCATAGGCGTCCTTCGGCGTGACGAGGCGGCCGTTTTCCCCGGCCAGATATTTGTCGAGCGAGGCCTCAAGGCCCGTCTGCCCTTCGCCGTCTATTCCGGTGAACCCGATGAGCTGCGCAAACAGCTTGCCGTTGGAGTATTTGCGCGTCATGTCGGTCGAGAAGGTGATGATGCCGTTGTCAAAGTTCAGCGCGATGATCTCGTTCACCACGTCGCTGGAGACCTGGCGCTTGAGCACAAGCTGTTGCTTGTCGGTGCGGGACACCTTTTCGTACACCTCGTCATAGCTGAGGTCGAGGATGTCCGAAACGAGCAGCGACACGCGCACGCGCTCGGCTTCCTCCTCCGCTTCGTCGTCCTCGTCGATGACGCGCGGGTTGACCAGTACGCGGTACGAGTTGCCGCTCTGGGCAAGCACCGTGCCGTTGGTGTCGAGGATACGGCCGCGCTGCGCCTGAATGGCGCTTCTGCGGGTCTGCTGTGTGAGCGCCATGCTCTCATAGCGCGGACCGTCGATGATCTGCACCTGGAACAGGCGGAACACGAGCAGCAGAAACAGGACCGCTGCAAACCCCAACAGGATCAGCAGGCGTTTTTTCAGTTTTGGCGCAGGTACTGCCATCGCGGCTCCTTCCTGCGGGCGGTTCTTTGCGGCTGTGCGACGGCGCCGGCCTTACGGCTCGGCGGGTTCGTCGTCGCCGTCGTCCTCCGGCGCGTCCTCAGGAGAGGTTGCATTGCCGGTAGCGGGGATCGGACTGCCCGATTGCACGTATTGCGACTGAACCGGATAGCGCATGCCGCGGCTCTCGGCAAAAGCCTGCGCATCCTCCATCGTTACTGCACACTCGATATCGGCTTCCAGCGTGTTGATGCGCAGCCGGATCTCCTCGATTTCATCGTTGAGCGCGTTGATTCCCGCATAAGCGCGGGAGATGCGCTCGTAGCCGGACAGCACGAATACGAGCATGCCGGCAAAAATGAATGCGCAGACCATGATGCCGATGCGCGAACTGAGCTTCATCTCACTGCGTGGACGCAGCGAAATGGGCGTCGCTTTCATCGGCGCGGCGGCAAGCCGCTCTCCGGTTTCGGGATCGTATGCATATGCCTCACTGTCGCGTGTGGGCGCATACAGCCTGGTGGACGGGGCGTCGGCACGCCGCTCGTCGCGCTCAAAACGGATTTTCTCCATCAGGATCCCTCACTATCTCTATGCGGTCGAATGCGTGCGTTAGCACGCGGGTTTTCTTCGCCGTCCGCATGAGCGGGCAGCTTTTCGATGGCGCGCAGCTTGGCGCAGGCGGCGCGGCTGTTGGCCGCCGCTTCCTCTGCCGTGCAGGCAAGAGGCTTCTTCGTCAGCACGCGCGCGGTAGGGCGCCTGCCGCAGGTGCACACGGGCGCCTTCGGCGGGCAGATACAGGGGTTCTCGTAGGAACGGAACGCCTGCTTCACGATGCGATCCTCGAGCGAGTGGAACGTGAGGATCACAAGCCGCCCGCCGGGAGCGAGCAGGTCGTGCGCGCCGTCGATGGCGGCGCGCAGGCCCTCCAACTCGCCGTTGACGGCGATGCGGATGGCCTGGAAGGTCCGCCGTGCCGGATGCTGCGCTTCGCGGCGGCTTCTGGCGGGCATGGCCGCGCAGACAAGGGCGGCCAGTTCCGCGGTGGTCTCGATCGGCGCGCGCTCCCGCTGCTGGACGATGCGCGACGCGATGCGCGCGGCATAGCGTTCCTCTCCATATTCGCGCAGGATGCGGCACAGCTCCTCGAACGAGTCGCCGTTGACCACGTCGCGCGCGGTGAGCGGCGCCGTGCGATCCATGCGCATGTCGAGGGGAGCGTCCGCATGGTAGGAAAATCCACGCTCCGGCGTATCGAGCTGATGGCTCGACACCCCCAGATCCAGCAGGATGCCGTCCGCGGCCGTGACGCCCAGGGGCGCAAGCAACGTCCGCATCTCAAAAAAATTGCCATGAACAGCGAGGAAGCGACCTTCGTATCTGCGCAGGCGCTCCTCCGATGCTGCCACGGCCTCCCGGTCCCGGTCGATCCCAATGAGCCGTCCGCCCGCCGGCAGACGCTCGAGGACCATCTCCGCATGCCCGCCGCCGCCCAGCGTCCCATCGACGAACACACCGCCCCTCTCGGGCGCGAGATATGACAAGACTTCCCGGCACATCACCGGGGTATGCGAAAAACTCATATGCCGAGCTGCTGCAGGTGCTGCAGCGCGTCGGAAAAGCCGGCTTCCGCCGCTTCGCTGTGGCGGCGCAGCTGCTCCGGGTCCCAGAACTCGATGCGGTTGCCTACGCCGATGAGGGTCGCCTCGCGCGTCAGGCCCGCGATCTCGCGCAGCGGGGCGGGGATGAGCACGCGGCCCTGCTTGTCCGTCTCGCAGGCGGCGGCCATCGCATACAGCCTGCGCCGGACCGCCTGTCCCGCCACGTCCGTCACCGGCAGGGCGGCCAGCTTTTCAGAAAACAGCTCCCACTCTGACACGGACATGCCGAACAGGCAGGTGGTGCTGCCGTCCCCCAGCAGGCCGAGCGTGACGATGAGCAGATCGCCCACGTCGTCGCGCCACTTGGCGGGCACGAATACACGCCCCTTGGCGTCGAGCGTATGCGAAAACGAACCGATCAGCACCCGGCCGCGCCTCCTTCCTGCAACGGTACTGGCACGGCGCTTACTTCCGTATGGCGGACATGCCGCCTGCGAGGAAGGAAACGCCACCCTCTTGTGCTGTTTAGTATACACCACTTTGCCCCATTTGTCACCACCTGAATGGTCAATTTACCCGATTTTTTTGAACAAATTATAAATTCGACCCGCTTCGCACCCGTTTCCCCTTCCGAGGGGAGGGGGGAGGGATACCAAAATGTACAATTTGTGGTATACTATGTTTTCGGAAAGACATATATCTTGGGGGTATTCATGGCGAAGGACTATACCGTATCCGATATCAAGGTGATGGAGGGGCTGGACGCGGTGCGCATGCGCCCGGGCATGTACATCGGCTCGACCGGACAACGCGGCCTGCACCACCTGCTCTGGGAGATTGTGGACAATTCCATCGACGAGGCGGCCAACGGTTATGCCTCCGAGGTGTGCGTCACGCTCAACCGCGACGGTTCCGTCACCGTGTCCGACAACGGGCGCGGCATTCCGGTCGGCATCCACGAGAAGCTGGGCGTATCCGGCGTGGAGGTCGTATTCACTCAGCTGCACGCCGGCGGCAAGTTCGGCAACGACAGCTACGGCTATTCGGGCGGTCTTCACGGGGTGGGCGCGTCGGTCGTGAACGCGCTTTCAGAGTGGCTGACGGTGGAAGTGTTTTACGAGAACCGGGCGTACAGGATGGAGTTTGAGAGCGTGGACGACGGCACGGGCCATATCGTCTCCGGCAGGCCGAAGTACCCGCTCACCGAGGTGGGGCGTACGCGCCGGCAGGGGACGGTGGTCACGTTCAAGCCGGATGCGCGCGTGTTTGAAACGACGGAGATGCATTTTGAGACCGTCTCCCGCCGCCTGCGCGAGCTGGCGTATCTCAATCGCGGCGCGCGCATGTCGCTCACCGACAACCGCCGGCGCGCCACTCCCGCCGAGGAGGGCGAGGCGGAACGGCCGCGCGCGGTCGAATACCGGTTCGACGGCGGCCTGTCGGATTTTGTGACCTATCTCAACGCGGACAAGACCGTGCTGTACGAGCCGCCCGTCCACATCCAGGGCACGAGCGGCGACATCGTGGTCGAGCTTGCCATGCAGCACAACGACGGCTATGCCGACAGCATCTTCTCATATGTGAACAACATCCCCACCACCGAGGGCGGCACGCATGAGACGGGGTTCAAGGCGGCGTTGACCAAGGTGATGAACGACTTCTGCCGCCGCACGGGCGTGCTCAAGGAAAAGGACGCCTCCCTCACCGGCGAGGATTTCCGCGAGGGGATCACCGCCGTGCTGAGCCTCAAGATGCGCTCCATCCAGTTTGAGGGCCAGACCAAGACGCGCCTTGGCAATACGGAGGCGCGCCCGGCCGTGGAGGCCGTGGTGGGCGAGGCGCTCGCGCATTATCTGGAGGATCTCAAAAATGCGGCCGTCGGCGCCGCCATCGCGGAGAAGGCGGTCAAGTCCGCCAAGGTGCGCGAGGCGGCGCGCAAGGCAAAGGCCACCGCCCGTGAGAAGAACAAGCTCGAAAACGCGCCGCTGGTGGGCAAGCTGTCCAGCTGCACCGGGCGCAACGCGGCGATCAACGAGCTGTTCATCGTCGAGGGCGATTCGGCCGGCGGCAGCGCCAAGCAGGGGCGCGACCGCCGCTTCCAGGCGATCCTGCCGCTGCGCGGCAAGCCGCTCAACGTGGAGAAGAAGCGGCTTGATCAGGTGCTCCAGAACGAGGAATTCCGCTCCATGATCACCGCCATCGGCACCGGCATCGGCGAGGATTTCGACATCTCCTCGCTCAAGTACGACAAGATCATCATTCTTGCCGACGCGGATCAGGACGGCGCGCACATCCGCTCCATCCTGCTGACGTTTTTCTATCGGTACATGAAGCCGCTTATCACCGAGGGGCATGTGTACATCGGCCTTCCGCCGCTCTACCGGGTGCAGAAGGGATCGAAGCTCGTTTACTGCTATGACGACGAGGAGCTGCGGCGCGCCACGCGCACCGTGGGACGCGGCTATGTGCTGCAACGGTACAAGGGCCTTGGCGAAATGAACCCGGAACAGCTCTGGGAGACCACCATGAACCCGCAAAACCGGCAGCTTGTGCGCGTCACCATCGACGATGCGGCGGATGTGGAACATCTGGTCACCGTGCTCATGGGCGATAAGGTGCAGTCGCGCAAGGAATACATCTTCGAAAACGCCGATTTCAACCGCCGCCGCGACGACGTGTTTGAAAAGATGGCGACCAGACAGGGGTGAGGGATATGGCAAGGACGCAGGAACCGGCGCAGGAAAAGATTCTGCTGCGCAGCATGGACGAGGTCATGCACAACTCCATGATGCCCTATGCCGAGCATGTCATCCTCGAGCGCGCGTTGCCGCGCGTGGAGGACGGACTCAAGCCCGTGCAGCGGCGCATCCTGTTCACCATGCTCGAACTCGGCTTGTCGCCCGACAAACCGCACCGCAAGAGCGCCCGCATCGTCGGGGATTGCCTCGGCAAATACCATCCGCATGGCGACTCCTCCGTTTACGACGCGATGGTGCGCATGGCGCAGCCGTTCAACATGCGCGTCCCGCTTGTGGACGGACACGGCAACTTCGGCTCGGTGGACGGCGACAGCGCCGCCGCCATGCGCTATACCGAAGCGCGCATGACCGAAGCGGCCATGCAGCAGCTGCGCGACATCGACAAGGACACCGTGCCGTTCATGTTCAACTTTGACGACACGCTCAAGGAGCCGGAACTGCTGCCGGGACGATTCCCGAACCTGCTCATCAACGGGGCGTCCGGCATTGCCGTCGGCCTTGCGACGAACATCCCGCCGCACAATCCGGCGGAGGCGATCGACGCGGTCATCGCGGTGATGGAGAACCCGCGCATCACGCTTGCCGAACTCATGCAGATCCTGCCGGCGCCGGATTTTCCGACGGGCGGCTTCCTGCTCAAATCGGAAGAGATCGCCCGCGCGTACGAGACCGGTCGCGGGAAGCTGACCATGCGCGCCCGGACGCACTTTGAGGAGCAGAAAAACGGCAAGACGCTCATCGTCATCACCGAGCTGCCGTACCAGGTCAACAAGGCGGCCGCGCTTGAGAAAATACTTGCCGTCAGCCAGGAGAAGAAATCTCTGTTCATGGGCATCGGCGATATTCGGGACGAGAGCGACCGGCAGGGCATGCGGGCGGTCATCGAGGTCAAGAAGGACGGCGACCCGGAGAAGATCCTGCAATACCTCTACAAATATTCCGACCTGCAGTGCACTTTCGGCGTGAACATGGTCGCCATCGCCGGCGGAAAGCCGCAGCAGCTCGGGCTCAAGCAGCTCATCGCGCACTACATCCGCCACCAGCGCGACGTGGTCACGCGGCGCACGCAGAACGAGCTGGAGACGGCCGAACGGCGGGAACATGTGCTTGCCGGGCTTATGGTCGCGGTGGACAATCTCGACCGCGTGATCGCCCTCATCCGTGCGTCCAAATCCCCCAAGGAGGCCAAGGACGGGCTTATGGGCGCGTTCGGTCTGACCGAACTGCAGGCACAGGCCATCCTTGATCTGCGGCTCCAGCGGCTCACCAACCTCGAGCTGCTCGCCATCGAGCGCGAATATGCGCAGGTGGTACGGCTCATCGCGGAGCTCAAGGCCATTCTTGCCTCGGATCGCAAGCTCATCGCGCTCATCCGCAAGGAGCTCCTCGAGATCCGGGCGCAGATCGGCGACGCCCGTCGCACGCAGCTCATCGCCGGCGAGGCGGAAATCGCCGTGGACGCGGAAGATCTCTCCACCGCCGAGGATGTGACCGTCGCCATCTGCGAAGGGCTCAAGGCGCGCCGCTGCCCGACCCGCCTGTTCAACGCCGCCCAGATCGCGGAGGACAAGCCGCTGTTCTGCATCGAGACGCGCTCCGATCGGCGCATCCGCCTGTTTACCGATCAGGGCGCCGTACTCTCGCTTGTCGCCGACGAGATCCCCGAGACGCGCGCCACCGCGCGCGCCGTCAATCTCGCGTCGCTGTTGCCGTTTGAAAAAAACGAGCGCATCGTGGGCGCCTTCCCGGATGAGGAGGAGGGGGAGTATCTGTTCTATACGAAAAACGGGTTCGTCAAGCGCACCGCCGCGGCGGAATACCGCCTGCGCGCCAGGCGCACGGCCGCCGTTGCGCTCAAGGAGCGGGACGCCGTCTTCGGCGTGGAGCGCCTTGCCGGCGATACGCTGCTGCTGGTCACGCGGCTCGGCATGAGCATCCGCTTCGCTACCGATACCATCCCCGCCACGGGCCGCGTCAGCGGCGGCGTCAAGTGCATCAAACTTGACGAGGGCGACGCCGTATGCTACGCCGGCCAGCTACCGGACGAGGGGGAACTGCTCGTCATCACCGACCGGGGTTACGGCAAACGTAGCTTCCTGTTCGATTATGAGGTGCAGGGCCGCAACGGCAAGGGCGTCAAGACGTTCGACTTCAAAAAGAACGGCGCAAACGGCAACAGCATCGCCGCCGTGTTCCACGTCTGCGAGCCGTTTCCCATTACCATTGTCCAGCGCCATGGCGCCAAAACCACCCTGTCGACCGAATCGGTGCATATCGAGCCGCGCGCTGGCAGAGGCTCCATGCTTGTGGCCGTCGTACTGGACGACGACGTGGTCGAGGTGCGCCGCGCCTAACGGCCGGCCGTGCGGCCGCAGCCGTCGCGCAAACAACAACGGGTCTCCCTTTCGCCGGTGGCGAACAGGGGGACCCGTTTCATTGTTGTTCCGTTTTTGGTTTCGCGGCTCAGTCCGCTGTATTTTCAGCTTTCTCGGCGCCCTCCGCCGTGGTTGCGGCGGCCGCCGCTTCGGGTGCGGCCCCTTCGGCCTCCGCTGCCGGGGCGCTCTGTTCCGAAGCTGCGGCTGCTTCGGAGGCTGCGGATGCGGTATCCGCTTCCGGCGACCGGCTGTCCGCCGCCGCACCGTCCGGCGCCGCGGGCGCGTCCGTGCTGCCGGGGCGGACGTGAAGCGGCGTCCTGCCCCTGCGCACAAAGAGCAGCAGCAGGACGCCCGCAAGCACGATGAAGATGCCGATGAACTGCGACGTGGACAGTGCGCCGACGGTGCCGCGGTCGTCGCTGCGGAAGAACTCGATGATGAAGCGCCATACGCCGTAGCCCACCAGGTACCAGCCGGCGGTGGTGCCGTACCGCTTCTGACGGCGGAAAATGGCCACGAGTACGGCGGCATACACGAAGCAGAACGCCGCCTCAAACAGTTGCGTCGGCAGCAGCGGCACGCCTGCGGGGGCGGCGACGCCCTCCGGATAAATGACCGAGATCGGGGAATCGCACTGCGCACCGTAACAACAGCCGGCGCAGAAGCAGCCAATGCGGCCAAAGCCCTGCGCCAGGATGAACGAGGGCACCACCAGATCGAAGTAGCCGAGGAACGGTTGTTTGCGCCGCCGCGAGAACAGCAAGACGGCCAGCGCGCCGACGATCAGCGCTCCGTAAAACACAAAGCCGGAGGTGAGCGATTCCAGGATAAAGTGCGGGTCGGCGATGATCCGGTCGAGTTCCACGATCCAGTAGAGGGCCTTGGCGCCAAGGAATCCGCCGATGATCGCCCAGATCGCCATTGTGAGCAGATCGTCCTCTGAAAAGGGGACTTGGCGGCGGTTGAAATAGAGCAGCACGAATGCGGCGACCATGCCGAGCAGCATCATCACGCCAAACGTGGGGATGGAAAGACCAAACAGATGGATATAGGGATGCATGGTTTGCCTTTCTGCCCGCGGACGGGCTGTGGATTGTGCCGTACGTCAGGCGGCGTTTGCGCCGACGGCGGCTATGATGAGCATGACCAGCGTAACGAGGCTGAGCAGCAGGCCGACAAGGCCGCACCAGCGCCCGATTGCGTTTTTGCGGTCCTCCGGGATGTTGATGCGCTGCGTATACCGCCGCATCAGAAGCCCTGTTATCAGCGCCGCCGCGCTGGCGAGCAGGGAAAAAGGCAGGAGCGTCGGGATAAACGCCAGCACGAGCGCAGCGATGCCCAGCACAAGCGTGAAGATCGAGGCGCGCCCATGGCGGTCCATCTCCAGCGAATAATCGACCGGCGCGCCGGCCCGTTGCTCCTCCATGCGCAGCTCCCTCCTTGCCCGGCCTGTACGCCGATTGTTCCTGTATTGTAGCATGTGCCGCCGCGTTCGTCAAACGTGTTGCAGCGCGAAAAAATTCCCGGCCTGCCACGCACCTGCGGGGAGCGGTTGTTAAAACAAAAGCCGCCGCCCCTTGCAGGGACGGCGGGCCGTATCGTGCCGCTCAGGCGTACAGGATGAGGGCGATGATCTCCATCGGTTCGCTGCCGGTGTTCTGCATGCCGTGGCCGGTGCCGGAGGGCGTGAAGGTCACGTCGCCAGCGGAGACGGGCACGATCGTCCCATTGTCGTTGAACTCACCGCTGCCGCTATAGATATAGTAGGTTTCCGACTCGCCGGTGTGGACATGGAACCCGATGCCGCAGCCGGGCAGCAGGGTGGTGTGCGCGAACACGCGGCCCTTGCCGTTGAGCTCTTCGTCGTTGTTGGTCAGGTGCCGTACGGTGATAAAGCCGTCCGCCCCGAATTTATGCTCCGCGACCTCTACGTTCCGTTCATTGCCCTTGCGTACCATGCCGAATAACCTCCATTAAAATCGATTGCAAAATCAGTATATTACATCCCGAGCCCTCTGTCAAGGAGCAGGCGCACGAAAGGCAAAGAGCGGACGGACGAAAGCCAAGGAATGGGTGACGAAAGCCAAGGAGCGGGTGCACGAAAGCCAAGAGCGGGCGCACGAAAGGCAAAGAGCAGGTGACGAAAGCCAAGGAGCGGGCGCACGAAAGCCAGGAGAGGGCGTACGAAAGCGGCATGGCGGGCCGGCCCCGGCGGAGCAGGCCCGCGCGGCGGCGGCCGGCAAAAGCACGTCGGCCGCCGCAGGATTTGCAGGGAGCAACGGCTACAGGGATTTGAGTCGTTGCGCCAGATAGGCGCGCAGCTGGACGACCGTTTCGGAAAGCGCCGGTTGCGCGGGGGCGCTGCCCTGGGCGAGCGCCCCACGGCCGCCGCCCTTGCCGCCAAGCGCGGCGTTGACCGCCTGGCACAGGTCGCCCATGTCGAGCGGCAGATCGTCGCTGCGGTGCAGCACGTACTGCACGCGCGTTTCGTCCGCCGCGAGCAGCAGCAGGAGCATACTGCCCTGCAACGTCAGCCCTGCCAGTTCGCGCAGACGGCCGCCCTCGACGTCCACGCATTGTACGACGAGCGTTGTCCTTCCCGCCGTTTCGGCATTTTGCCGCAGTTCGGCGGCCAGATAGGCATTGCATTGCGCGGCGAGCGCGCGTTCACGCCGCCGCAGGGAAGCCATGTCGTCGGAAAGCTTCTGCACCGCGGCGACGGCGTTCTCACGGCCGGTGGAAAAGCGCCGGGCGATGGCCTCCAGCGCGTCGTGCGTGGCGCGCGCATGGCCGAGCGCGCGCAAGCCGCACAGGAACGTGAGGCGCACGCCGCCTTTCCACGGCATGGCGTCGGTCAAAAAGAGCTGGCCGATTTCGCCGGTGTGGGCGCAGTGCGGCGCACAGCAGGTGCAGCAATCGGCGCCCTCGATGGTGACGATGCGGATGGGCGCGGTCAACCCTTCGGCATGCTTGCGCAGCGGCAGCGAGGCGATGGCCTCCTCGCTGTCGTAGCAGGCGGCGGTCACGGGCAGGTTCCGGCAGGCCAGCTCGTTGGCGAGGCGTTCCATTGCGCGGAGCTGCTCGGACGACAGGGGGCGGTCGAGATCGATCGTGCCATAGCGTTCGGACAGGTGGAAGCCGACATTGACAGCGGAAAAGAGCTTGTAGGCGCAATAGGAGAGCAGGTGTTCCCCGGTGTGCTGCTGCATGTGGTCAAAACGGCGCGGCCAGTCGATTTCCGCTACCACGGCCTGCCCCGCCGGCAGCGCGCGATCGACGTAGTGTACGAGATCGCCGCCCCGCTCGTCGCAGCCGCGCACGGTCGCTTCACCGCCCGGGAAGCGGAGTTTGCCGGTGTCGCACGGCTGCCCGCCGGCGTTGGGGAAGAAGACGGTGCGGTCGAGCACGACGGCGTACCCGTCCGCCTCCCGCTCTGCGGCGAGTACGCGCGCGTCGCAGTGCGTCAGGTGGCTGTCGGTCAGATAGAGGCGTTCGGTCATGGCGATGGTCCCTCCATGCGGCGGCGTGCGCCGGTTCGATTTTGCACCATTATAGCACACTTTCCCCGTCGGATAGGGCCAAGGCGGGAGAAATTTACCAATTTGTATTTCCTTTGCCGCTGTGTGATGTTATAATTTAGACAGAACCACGGACAGGGGGGAAAATATGGCCTACCATCTGGACGATACCGAGCTGTATTTTTTCAACGAAGGGATTTCGACCGCAGCTTATCGGGCGCTGGGTTGTCATGCGTGCGTGGGACTGCAGGGGGAACGGGTTTATCGGTTCGCGGTCTGGGCGCCGGAGGCCCGTGCGGTGAGCGTGATCGGGGATTTCAACGAGTGGAATCCGAAGGCGGACCCCATGCATATGGTCGGCACGACGGGCGTGTGGGAAGCGCATCTCGGCTTTGCGCGCGAGGGACAGCTCTATAAGTACGCCATTGTGACGGCGGATGGGAACGAGGTCGTGCGTGCGGACCCGTATGCGTTCCGGGCGGAACCGAACGGCACCGCCTCCATGGTGTACGACCTGCCGGAGTTTGCCTGGACGGACGGCGAGTTTCTGGCCAGACAGAAGGACACCCGCCATCGCCCCGTCAGCATTTACGAGGTGCATGCCGGCTCATGGAAGGCGGGGCTTGGATATCGGGAGCTCGCGCATGAGCTGATCGACTATGTTTGCGACATGGGCTATACGCACATCGAGCTCATGCCGTTGATGGAATATCCATACGACCCGAGTTGGGGCTATCAGGTCACGGGGTATTATGCGGCCACGGCCCGCTATGGCGCGCCGGAGGATCTGATGTATCTGGTCAACCGCGCGCATGAGCGGGGCATCGGCGTCATCATGGACTGGGTCCCCGCGCATTTCACGCGCGACGCGCACGGCCTCAGGCGGTTTGACGGTTCGTGCTGCTACGAGCACCCGGACACGCGGCGCAGCGACATGCCGCAGTGGGGGACGCTGCTGTTCAACTTTGACCGCACGCAGGTACACAGCTTCCTGCTCTCGAGCGCGCTGTTCTGGCTCAAGGAATATCATTTCGACGGTTTGCGCGTTGACGCCGTTTCCTGCATGCTGTATCTCGACTTTGGCAAGGACGAGGGCCAGTGGCTGCCCAACCAGTATGGCGGGCGGGAAAACCTCGGGGCGATCGCCTTCCTCAAAAAGCTCAACGAGGCGGTGAGCGAGCTGCCGACCGAAAAGCTGATCTTTGCGGAGGAGAGTTCCGCCTATCCGCAGGTGACGCATGGGCTGACGGACGGCGGGCTCGGCTTTTCGTTCAAGTGGAACATGGGCTGGATGAACGATATGCTCTCCTACATGGAGATGGACAGCTTTTTCCGCAAATGGAACCACAACAAGCTGACGTTTTCGATGTATTACGCTTTTTCCGAGGCATATGTGCTGCCGCTTTCACACGATGAGGTCGTGCATGGCAAGCGGAGCCTGCTCTCGAAGATGCCGGGCGACTACTGGCAGAAGTTTGCGCAGCTTCGGCTGCTGTACGCCTACCAGTTCGCGCATCCGGGCAAGAAGCTCATGTTCATGGGTGACGAATTCGGCCAGTTCATCGAGTGGAACTTTGCCGAGTCGCTCGATTGGCTGCTGCTCGATTACGACAAGCACCGCGAAATGCAGCGCACGGTGCGCGAACTGAACCGCTTCTATACGGCGACGCCGGCGCTCTACCGGGTGGACGATTCCTGGGAGGGCTTCAAGTGGCTTTCCGTGGACGACAGCGTGCATTCGGTGGCTGCGTGGATGCGCATGGACGGGCAGGGCGGCGCGCTGCTGTGCGCGTTCAACTTCACGCCGGTCCCCTGGCAGGATTATCATGTAGGCGTGCCGGCGGCAGGCGTGTATACCGAGGCGTTCTGCACGGATGATGCGCGCTTTGGCGGCACGGGCGATTATACGAACGGCCCCGTGGAAACGATGGACGAGCCGCTGGGCGGCTTTGCACAGCGCCTGTCGTTGCGGCTCCCGCCGTTTGGCGCGGTCTATCTGCGCTACGAAGGGGACCTGCGCGACGGGCAGGATGAAAACGACGCTGCCGAATAGGCTTCGGCAAGGCAGAAAGGACGCGGGCATGAAGAAGAAGATCGTTGCAATGCTGCTGGCGGGCGGGCAGGGAAGCCGTCTTGGCGTGCTGACCTCCAACATGGCCAAACCCGCCGTACCCTACGGCGGGAAGTACCGCATCATCGATTTCCCGCTGAGCAACTGCGTCAATTCCGACATCGATACCGTCGGCGTGCTGACGCAGTACCGACCGCTGGCGCTCAACTCCTACATCGGCACCGGCCAGCACTGGGACCTGGACCGGCAAAACGGGGGCGTGTTCGTGCTGCCGCCGTACATGACCGGCAGCGACGGGCACTGGTATTCCGGCACGGCCAACGCCATCTACCAGAACCGGGAGTTTGTGGATCAGTATCACCCGGACTATGTGCTCATCCTTTCGGGCGACCATATCTACAAAATGGACTACGCCAAGATGCTTGCGTTCCACGTCCAGAAGCAGGCGGCGGCGACCATCGCCGTGCTGCCCGTCCCGATCCAGGAGGCGCACCGCTTCGGCATCATGAGCACCGACGCGCACGGCCGCATTACCAAGTTTGAGGAAAAGCCCGCGCACCCCGACTCCAACAATGCGTCCATGGGGATCTACATCTTCAACTGGCCCACGCTCAAGCGGTTCATGGAGCACGACGACGCGGATCCGGCGTCCGAGCACGATTTCGGCAAAAACATCATCCCGTCCATGCTGGGCGCGGGCGAGCCGATGTTCGCTTTTGCGTTCGAGGGGTATTGGAAGGATGTGGGAACGGTGCAGAGCCTCTGGGAGGCGAATATGGATCTCCTCTCCGAGCCGCCCAGGATCGAGCTCAACGATCCTTCGTGGCGCATCTACAGCCGCAACCCGATCATGCCGCCGCACTATGTCGGCCCAACGGGCAGCATTACGAGCAGCCTGGTGACCGAGGGCGGCAACGTGCACGGCCATGTGGAACACAGCGTGCTGTTCTCCGGCGTAACCGTCTGCGAGAGAGCGCGTGTGGTCGATTCGGTCATCTTTCCCGGCGCGGTGATCGGCGCCGGCGCGCGCATCCACAAGGCGATCATCGGCGAGAACGCGCGCGTGGGCAGCGGTGCCGTGATCGGCGGTCCGTTGCGCGAGGGCGACAGCGTGGACAACCGCCTCACGGGCGATATCACGCTCGTGGGCAACGACATCTGCATCTGCAGCGGCGCCTATCTGCCGTGCGGGACGGTGGCAACCGGCGGCGAATTTTCCGATTGCGCCGAGTGACGCGGCCGGCCGCACAAACCATCTGAACGGAAAGGAGCCCCCGGTCAGTGGGGGATGGTGGGAGACATGACGAGCAATGCGTTTGGACTCATCTACACGGGCGAGAACAACCCCCGCCTGCGCGATTTGACGCTGTCGCGCGCCGTTGCGGCGGTCCCCTTCGGCGGCCGTTACCGGTGCATCGACTTCATCCTGTCCGACCTTGTCAATACGGGCGTGACCTGCGTCGGGCTGATCGCGCAGAAAAACTATCATTCGCTGACGGATCATCTCGGCGCCGGCAAGGAGTGGGACCTGCACCGCAAGCGCGAGGGCCTCTTTATCCTGCCGCCGTTCATGACGAAGGAGAACACCGGCCTGTATCGCGGCACGATCGATGCGTTCCGCTCGTGCATGGGCTATGTTCGGCGGTGTACGCAGCAATACGTCATCCTCACGGGCAGCCATACGATTTTCAACACCACGTTCGACGCGATGTTCGAGCAGCACGTACACACCGGCGCGGACATCACGATCCTTTACAATGAGGAGACGGCGTTCGACCCGGAGGAACAGAGCGACGACCTGCGACTCCTCCTGGACGGCGACGGCCATGTGACCGCGATGGAGCTGAATCCGTACCGGCCGCGCACGGATTACAGGAGCTGCGACGTGATGATTATGGACAAACTCCTGCTCGAATACCTGGTGGAGGAGGCGTACTCGCGCGGTGAATACGACTTCACGCGCGACGTATTGCTCAAAAAATGCGGCACGCTCAAGATCTTCGGCTGCCGGTACGACGGGTATGTCGCCCGGCTCGACTCGGTGACGAGCTTTTTCCGGCACAATATGGCGCTGCTGGACCCGGCGGTGCGGGGCGACCTGTTCAACCCGGCACATCCGATTTATACCAAGGTTAAGGACGAGGTCAGCGCCCGCTACGGCCCCGGCGCCTGTGTGCGCAACGCGATGCTGGCCGACGGATGCGACATCAACGGCGAGGTGGAGAACAGCATCCTGTTCCGCGGCGTCTCGGTGGGCAGCGGCAGCGTCGTGAAGAACTCCATCATCATGCAGGGCGTGACCGTCGGCAACGGCTGCACGCTCGACCATGTGGTGCTCGACAAGGGCGTCACCATCCGCGATGGGCGCACGCTTGTCGGCTACGACAGCTTCCCGATCATCCTGAAGAAGAACACCACGGTCTGAGACCCGGCGGGGCGGCCAGGACAAAATCAACGATAGGAGGCGCGGCGCATGAAGGTTTTGTATGTGACGAGCGAATGTGTACCGTTTATCAAGACGGGCGGCCTTGCGGACGTGGCCGGTTCCCTTCCCGTCGAACTGAACCGTCAGGGCGCGGACGTACGGGTGGTGCTGCCCAAGTACCGCTGCATCGACGGCTATTGGCGCGCGCGCATGACGCATGTGACGGACTTCCCGGTGCTGTTCGGGTTTGCGAGCATGTACTGCGGTGTTGAAACGGTCGTGGACAATGGCGTAACGTACTATTTTGTGGACAACGAGGAGATGTTCTCCGTGGATTCGATCTACGGGGACGGGATGCAGGAGGGCTATCGGTTTGCGTTCTTCTGCCGGGCCGTGGCGGAGATGCTGCGCCATGTGGATTTTGCTCCGGACGTGCTGCACCTCAACGACTGGCAGACGGGACTGATCGCCGCCATGATCCGCACGCAGTATGCAGGCGACGCCCGGCTGCAGGCGCCCCGCATCGTGTTTTCCATCCACAACCTGCGCTATCAGGGTATCTTCGACTGGCCGCTGATGAACGCACGGCTGGGCTTTGACGAGCGGCTGTTTACGCCGGATTATCTGGAGTTTTATGGAAATCTGAGCTGCATGAAGGCGGGTCTCGTGTTTGCCGATCATATCAACACCGTCAGCCCGACCTATGCGCGCGAGATCCGCACGGCGTATTACGGCGAACGGCTCGACGGCCTGCTGCGCGCCCGCGGGGAGGCGGTTTCCGGCATTCTCAACGGCATCGACCGCACGATCTACGACCCGGCGACCGACCGGTTTTTGGGCGCGCATTTCAGCAGCGATGACCTGACGGGCAAAGCTGAGCAGAAACGGCTACTGCAGCGGGAGATGTGCCTTGCCGAGCGGCCCGGCGTGCCGCTCATTGCGATGGTCACGCGTCTCACGCCGCAAAAGGGGATGGACCTGGTGGAGCGCGTGCTGACGGACATCCTGCGCATGGACGTGCAGATGACGCTGCTGGGCGACGGCGACCGCCGGTTTGTCGATCTGCTCAACTGGGCCGCCTGGCGCTATCCGGGGCAGGTGGCCACGTACATCGGGCTCAACGAGGGGCTGGCGCACCGCATCTATGCCGGCAGCGACATGTTTCTCATGCCGTCGCAGTTTGAACCCTGCGGCCTTTCGCAGATGATTGCGCTGCGGTACGGTTCCGTGCCGGTTGTGCGGGAAACGGGCGGCCTGTGCGACACCGTGATCCCATACAACAAGTATACCGATGAGGGAACCGGCTTCTCTTTTGCGAATTACAACGCGCATGAGATGCTGTTCACGCTCGAGCGGGCCGTCTGGTATTATTATGAGGATCAGCCGATGTGGCAGCGGCTCATACGGCGCGGCATGGCGACGGATTTCGGCTGGGGAGAGTCGGCCCGGCGGTATCTCGCGCTGTATGGCCTGCTTACCGGCGGGCGGGAAATCCCGGCCGCCCCGGCACAGGAGACCCGGGCGGCGGACGTACCCGCGAAGGAGGCGCCCCTGGCGGAGGAAGCGCCCGCGAAGGAGGCGCCCCAGGCGGAGGAAGCGCCCGCGAAGGAGGCGCCCCTGGCGGAGGAAGCGCCCGCGAAGAAGAAGGCCCCGGCGGGGAAAAAGCCGGCCGGGAAGGAGACGCCGCCCACAAAGCGGAGGGCGGCGCCCGCAAGGAAAAAGCAACCGGGGGAAGCCGGCGGGAATTGACCGCCGCACAGGCGGTGCGACCGGGCGGGGGGAGCGGCGTGGCCACCCCCCCCGCCCGTTTTGCGATAAAGGGAAGGATTGCCCATGGAGCGGATGATTGAAACACGGCGGATCGATACGGTGCTGCTCGATCTGGATGGGACGCTGATCCCGATGGAGCAGCAGGCGTTTCTCGACGCCTATTTTGCGGAGTTGGCGCGTTTTTTGGCCGGCCACGGCTATCGGGATGCGCGCGCGACGCTCGGCGCGCTGATGGCCGGGGTGGAGGCGATGATTCGCAACGACGGCGGCGCGACGAACCGCGAGCGGTTCTGGGATGCGTTTTGCGCCCGGCTGGGCGGGGAGGCGCGCGCGTTGGAGGGGGCGCTCACGGCGTTCTACGCCGGCGCTTTCGACGGGGTGCGCCGCGTGCTCGGCCCGGCGCGCGACGTGCGCGGATTGCTGGAGCGGCTTCGCGCCGGCGGTCGGACGCTCTATCTGGCGACCAACCCGCTGTTCCCGGCCGTGGCGGTGCGGACGCGCCTGACATGGATCGGCCTGACGGAGGCGGATTTTGCCGGCATCACCACCTATGAGAACAGCCGCTTTTGCAAGCCTAACCCCAATTATTACCGGGAAATCCTGCACCGCCTCGGCGCGGCGCCGGCGCGCTGCCTGATGATCGGCAACAATCCTTCGGACGACATGTCGGCGCTGCAGGCGGGGCTTTCGGGCTATCTGGTCACGGACTATCTGGAAAACGAGAGAGGCCTGCCCATCGAGCCGTACCGGCACGGCACCTTCGCCGAGCTGCTGGCGTTTGCCGAAACGCTTCCGTGACGCCCGCCTGCTCGTCGCCGGCCGCCCCGCAGGGCAGCGGCGCCGCAGGCCGGGCGGCCTGCCGGGAACGCCGTGTGGAGCACGGCAGCCCCCGGATGCCGCGCCGCGCGGGCCGTCGACGGCTTCCTATTGCAAAGGCCGGCGGGATGTGGTATCCTGTCGTACGCAGGCGCGCGACGGCAGAAGCCGCAGGAGCGCGCGGGGAGGGATCGCACATGGATCGGATCATTGTGGCCGACGGCCTCAAAAAGACGTTCTATCTGTCCAAAAAACAACAGAGGCTTGAACACACGAAGGAGACGCGCCGCGTTGCGGTGGACGGCCTGTCCTTCGAGGCGTATCGCGGCGAGGTGTTCGGCCTGCTGGGACCGAACGGCGCCGGCAAGACAACGACGCTGCGCATGCTCGCAACGCTCATCAAACCCGACGAGGGGGACGCGCTCATCGACGGCGCAAGCATCCGCACCGCACCGGCCGATGTGCGCGCGCGCATCGGCTTTTTAACGAGCGAACTCAAGCTCGAAGATTTTTTTACGCCAAATGCACTATACGACTTTTTCTCCGAATTGCACGGCGTGCCGGCGGATGTGCGGCGCGCCCGTAAGGAGCGGCTGTTCGCGCGCTTTGGCATCGACGCGTTCGCGGAGGTCCGGGTGGGCGAACTGTCCACCGGCATGAAGCAGAAGGTGTCGCTCGTCATCTCCGTGGTACACGACCCGGACGTGATCATCTTTGACGAGCCGACCAACGGCCTTGACGTGATCACCGCGCGCGTGGTGACGGACTTTCTTGGCGAGTGCCGCCGGGCGGGCAAGAGCATCCTGCTCTCCACGCACATCTTTGATCTGGCGGAAAAGCTCTGCGACCGGGTGGGCGTCATCATCGAAGGGCGCATGGTCTGCTGCGATACGCTGGAGGCCGTCAAGGGCGGCCTGTCGCTGGAGGACCGGTTCTTTGCGCTGTACGAGCAGGAAGGGGGGCGGCTGGCATGAAGAATCGCAAGAGCAACGTGCTGACCATCATCAAAAAGGAGCTTCAGCGGTTTTTCGGCGACCGGCGAATGCTCTTTGGCGCCGTGCTGCTGCCTGGTCTTACGATTTTTGTGGTCTATTCGCTCATGGGGACGTTCCTGAGCGACCGCTTTTCCGTCGGCGAGGACGAGCAGCCGCTGGTATATGTGAGCCATGCGCCGGCCAGCCTGGCAGGCGCGCTGGACGCCCTGCCGGTGCAGTTGATCGACGCGACGGACGGGGATGGGTCATTTGCAATGGCGCAGGCGGCTGGGGGGGCGGTCTACGCCGTGTTCCCGGCCGATTTTGACGAGGTCGTCGCGGCATACGACGTCGCCTCCGGCCAGCCGGCGCCCAACGTGGAGATCTATTACAACTCCTCGTCGGTTGCGTCCACCACGGCGATGGGACTGCTCACGGACGCGCTTGACGCCTATGAGCAGAGCCTCGCCAACCGCTTCGACGTGAACGCCGGCGGCGGAACGTACGACCTTGCCAGCGAGGAGGACATGGCCGGCATGGTCTTTGCCATGCTTGTGCCGATGCTCATGCTCATGTTCGTGTTCAGCGGCTGTATGGCCGTTGCGCCGGAGTCCATCGCCGGAGAAAAGGAGCGCGGTACCATCGCCACGCTGCTCGTCACGCCCGTCAAGCGCAGCGAGCTGGCCGTCGGCAAAATCCTGAGCCTCAGCGTTGCGGCGCTGCTGAGCGGCCTTTCGAGCTTTCTCGGCACCATCCTGTCGCTGCCGAAGCTCATGGGCATGTCGGGCGCGAGCGTGGACGCGGCGGTTTACGGCGTCGGGGGTTTTGCGCCGCTGCTGCTCGTCGTGCTTTCGACGGTGCTGGTCGTCATCGCGGTGATTTCGATCATCTCCGCCTCCGCCAAGAGCGTCAAGGAGGCGACGACCGCCATTTCGCCGCTGATGCTGCTGGTGATCCTCGTGGGCGTTACGTCCATGCTCGGCGGCGGCGCGCCGCGCCAGCCGCTGCTGTACCTCATCCCGCTCTATAACAGCGTGCAGTCCATGAATGCGATCCTTTCCTTCTCGGCCGCCCCGCTGCAAATCGTCCTCACCGTCGGCAGCAACGTGCTCTATGCCTGCGTCGGCGCGTGGGCCCTGACGCGCATGTTCAACAGCGAGAAGATCATGTTCTCGCGCTGAAGGGCGGTCGCGGCATACGGCAACGAAAAAGCATCCCCGGGACGGTGGGTTCCGGGGATGCCCTGCGTTTGGGGGAATCTGCGCTCAGACCACGTCGATCTGGCAGGCGCGCATGGCGTTGAGCGCCGTTTGATGGCTTTCCGGCGTGACGCCCGCGCAGCAGGCGGCGTCCACCACAAGGCGGGCTTCCGGGAAGAACGCCTTGAGCAACAGCGCGTTGGAGATGACACAGATGTCGGTACACACGCCAACGAGGGTGATCTCGTCGATGTCGCGCCCCATGTCGTCGTGCAGGCGGAAGGGCAGGTCGCGCGCCCCAAAGGTCTCCTTGCAGACCATGTGCCGCTCGTCGGCCACGTTGCGCTCCTTCAGCGCCATCCAGACCGCCGCCGTAGGCGACCAGCCGTCCGTGCCGGCCGCGCAATGCGCAACCGGCAGGCGCCGCCCCTCCTGCGTGCGCGGATAGTCGGCTCCATGCGTATCGAGCGTAAAATAGATGTCGCCGTCGAAGCCGAGGATGGTTTCGACCACGTTTTTTTCGATGGCGCGCGCTTCGGGCGTGCCGAGCGCGCCGGTGACAAAATCGTTTTGCATGTCAACGACGATGAGGACCCGTTTCATGGGCATACCCTTCCTTTCCTGCGGATGCGCATGGGCTCGCCATGCGCCCCGATAGCTCATAGATCATCAGTGCGGCGGCGACCGCCGCGTTGAGCGATTCCGCCCGGCCGCGCATGGGCAGCCGCCAGAGCGTGCATCGCGCCGCCACCGCATCGGAAACGCCGTTGCCCTCGTTGCCGATCACCAGCGCCATGCGCGCGGAGATGGCGGGCGGCGTCTCGTCGCCGCCCAGATGCCCGCACAGGCAGCAAAAGCCCTCGCGCTGCAGGCGGTCGAGCGCGTCGGCCGTTTCCCCCTGCCAGAGGGGAAGGTGATAGGTGGAACCCATGGCCGCGCGCAGCGCCTTGCCGGAGTAGGGGTCGGCGGAGCCTGCGCCGAGCAGCACGCCCGATGCGCCGAACGCATCCGCCGTGCGCAGGATCGTGCCCACGTTGCCCGCATCCTGTACGCGATCGAGCACGATGATGAGCCCCGCCGGGAACGAGGCGGGCAGGGCGGTGCCGGGCGTGCGCACCGCCGCGCAGACGTGCTGCGGGGTGCGGCTTTCGCACAGCGCCTCCATCACGCTGCGGGAAACGGTATAGACCGCCTCCGCGTCCGCCGCGGGCGCGGGGAACCCCTCTTCGACGAACAGGCGCGCGATGCCTGCGCCGGAGGCGGCGGCCTCCCGCACAAGTTTTTCACCCTCCACCAGGTGCAGCCCCTGCTCGCGCCTTGCCCGCGCCTCGCAGAGCGCGCGCGTGGCGCGGACGGTGTCGTTGGCACGGCTTGTGATCGTGGTCAATGCAATCCCTCCTGCCGGGAGAATAGCGCAACAGGCGCCGCTTGGGCGCCTGTTGATCGTTCGTTGGTTACGCGCGCGCCTTGGCGGCGATCTCCGCGAGCTCGCGGAACGCGTTCATGTCGGTAACGGCGAGGTCGGCGAGCACCTTGCGGTTGATCTCGATACCGGCCACCTTCAGACCGTTGATCATGCGGCTGTAGGTCGTGCCGCACAGGCGGGCGCCGGCGTTGATGCGGGCGATCCACAGGCGGCGATACTCGCGCTTCTTATTCTTACGGCCGACATAGGCGTAGGCCATGGACTTCATGACCTGCTGGCTGGCGGCGCGATACTGCTTGCTCTTGGCGCCATAGTAGCCCTTGGCGAGCTTCAAAACCTTGCGGCGCTTCTTGACGGCGTTGACTGCTCTCTTGATTCTGGCCATGTTCTTGTTCCTCCTTAGCTGTACGGGATCAGTTTGCGGATCTTCTTCTCTTCGCACTCGGCGATGTAGCCGGTCTGGCGAAGGCCGCGCAGGCGCTTGGTGGACTTCTTGGTCAGAATATGGCTCTTGTACGCCTTACCGCGCTTGATCTTTCCGGACTTCGTCAGGGAAAAACGCTTTGCAGCGCCGCGGTGGGACTTGATCTTGGGCATTTTCGGGAACCTCCTGTCGTTACTTACAGCTTCAATTATTCTTCGGTGCGAGCACCATGAACATGTTCCGGCCTTCCTGCCGTGCAGGACGCTCGATGACGGCGTTTTCCTGAACCATCTCGAAGAACTGGTTCATCACGTCAAGGCCGATTTCGCCATGGGTGATCTGCCGGCCGCGGAAGCGGATGGACACCTTGACCTTGTTGCCGTCGGAGAAGAACCGCCGCGCCGCCTTGGCCTTGACCTCCATGTCGTGCAGGTCGATGGTGGCGGAAAGGCGCACCTCCTTGACTTCGATGATCTTCTGGTTTTTGCGCTGCTCCTTCTCCCGCTTGGCCATCTCAAAGCGGTACTTCCCGTAGTCCATCAGTTTGCAGACCGGCGGGTTGCTGCCCGGGGCGATTTTGACCAGATCGAGATTGCGCTGGTCGGCAAGCGCCTGTGCCTCCCGGATGCTCACGATGCCGAGTTGGCTGCCGTTCTCATCGATCAGGCGAACCTCGGGATCGCGGATCTCCTCGTTGATCATCAGATCCTGCGTAGCGATGACGAAACACCTCCATAAAAAAGTAGTGGGCGCAAGCTGCGCCCACAAAACCATACCGGTCGTTGTTGCCTGACCAACCATGCCTGGCCATCGCCGGCAGGTGAGAAGCGGGCGCTTCTGCTTGAACGGTACCATTATAGGGATTCCACGCCCGCATGTCAAGGCCTTTTGCGGAAAAAATGCGGAAAATCGGGGGCTTTGCGCGGCCGTCAGCAGAGCTCCTGCTCCACGATGCAGCGGGAGCGCAGCTCCTCCGTCAGCGCCGAGAGCGCGTCGGCCGTGCGCGACCGGATATCGCCGCCGACGAGCACGAGCAGGATGTCGTCCCCGACGGCCAGCTCGCCCTCGTTGATCCAGACGCGGACGTAATGCACGCCGTCCATCCCGCGCGCCCGCCGCACCGCCTCCTCCACGCGCGCCGCGTCAAAGGAGACGCGCATGCCGCTGACCGGGCGGTCGCCGTCCGCCTGGCGCGCCTGCGCGTCGGCGGCGGTGCGCCGCACAACGCCGTTGTGGAACAGGTAGATGCCGCAGCGCGCCGCATCCGCATCGGCCTTGGCCTCCCGCAGCCATTGGGAGGTCGAGGGCGCCGCTCGCCTTTCGGCGCCGTCGGCGGCGGCGTCCCCGTCCGCGCCGGGCGAGCGAAGCATATCCACGCCATGGCGGATGGCCTTGCGCACGGCCAGCAGGTTTTCAAGCGCCGCCCGTTCGCTGCCGGGCAGATTGACGATCAGCGAGCGGCCGCGGATGCCGGCCACCCCGCGGGAGAGGCAGCCGCGCGGCGTCAGGCACATGCTCTCGGCGCGCATGGCCTCCGGAATGCCGGGCGTCTCTCGCGCGAGCACGGCCCGGGTCGCCTCCGGCGTGATATCCTGCGGCGAGAAGCCGGTGCCGCCGGTGGTCAGGACCAGCGAAATGTGCAGCTCGTCGCTGCAGCGCAGCAGCTCCGAGCGGATCTCTGCCATGTCGTCCGGGACGAGCGCGCGCCGGACGACTTCCCAACCGTCCGCTTCAAGCAGCCGGCAGAGCGCCGGACCGCTTGTCTCCTCCCGTTCTCCCCGATATCCCTTGCTGCTGACCGTGATGACGGCCGCCGTATATTGCGCCATGTCGGCACCTCCTGTAAAAATGTGGTTAGTCGCAAGTATGCCCGTTTTGGAGGCGACGAAAACCGTTTTCCCTCAATCGCCGGCGCCGAGCGATTCCACCACGCCGGCCGGGGCGGGCCGGCTGTCGCCGTGGCGCACGAACAGCATCGTGACGAAGGCCAGCGCCACGAACACCGCCGCATACGGGAACAGCGTCGTCATGCCGAGCCGGTCCATCAGCAGGCCGGAAAAGTACGGCGTTACCGTCTGGGCGGCCATGCTTGCCGTGTAGTAGAAACCCGTATATTTGCCCACGTCGCCACCGCGCGAAAGCTCCACGACCATCGGGAAACTGTTCACGTTGATCGTCGCCCAACCCACGCCCGCCAGCGCAAACATGCAGTTCATCAGCAGCGCCGGGCTGTTTTCGCGCAGGAACGAGGCCACGGAGAATGCGGCGCACAGCATGACGACGCCGCCCAGGATGGTCTTTTTGCGCCCGATCTTCGAGGCGATGAAGCCGACCGGCAGGTAGGCGACGATGGCGGCGACGTTGGCGAGCATCAGCGTGCTGTTGTAGTCGAGGTTGAGCACCTTGCTCGCATAGACGGAGTATTTGGAAGTGACCGCATTGTACCCGAAGAACCAGAACACGACCGAAGCGAGGATCAGAAGGAGCGACGTGCGCTCGCCCGGGCTCAGGCGGCGCTTCTGCCCGTCCGACGGCGCGTCGTCGTCCTCGTCGATGTGATACTTTTTGCTCTCCTGCTGCATCTGCTGCACAAAGAGCGGCTCGTTCACGCGCGCGAGGAACACGATCAGTGCGACCAGCATGATGCCCGCCACGACGGAGAAAAAGACGGTGTAACTCATCAGCGAGTTTTCGATGCTGCCCGTGGCGAACACCATGCCGAGCCCGAGGATGATGATGCCGCCGGCCGTACCCATGAGGTTGATGACGGCGTTCGCCTTGGAGCGCAGCGGCTTGATCGTCACGTCGGGCATCAGCGCCACGGCGGGGGAGCGGAACGTCGCCATTGCCAGCAGCGCGATCAGCAGGATGCCCATGAACACGATCAGCGGCGTGGGATTGGCCTGCGTGCGCTGCCAGGCGTAGGCGTGCCGGGCGGGGACGACGTAGTCGGTGTAATCGGGGTTGGTGACGAGCGCGCCGTCCTGCTCGATCTGCGCCGTGATGCCGAGGAACTCCTCCCGCGTAAATTGCTCGGAGAGCACGAAATGCTCGCCCTCCGGCGTGAGCAGCTCGGCGTCATACTCGTTGTCGTAGAGCACGGCGAGGCCGGCCGGGTCGTCGATCGTGACGACGGCCTCGATGTTGTTGCGCTGCATGTTGTCCGCAAACGACAGGCAGACGAACGCCACGCATGCCACGAGCGTGCCCACGATGATGAACGGCGTGCGCCGGCCGCGCTTGCTGGTACAGCGGTCGGACACGGCGCCGAACAGCGGCAGCAGGAACAGCGCCAGGATGTTGTCGAGCGCCATTACGATGCCGGAGGCGGCCTGCGACATGCCGAATTTGTCCGTCAGGATCTTGGGGATGATCGTGTCGTAAGCCTGCCAGAACGTGCAGATCAGGAAAAAGGCGAAACCGACGAAGATGGTGCGCTTATAATTGAGTTTCATGCTGCCTCCCGTTGCATGCTGCCGCCCGGAACTGGGCGCGAAGTGAGGGCGCGAGGCGCCCCGGTCTTTGCAAACGACGCAAAAACCGTCGTTCTCTATACATTTTATCGCATTTGCACTATAATCACAAGGGAAGAATGTGCAATCCACAGGGAGGGATTGCATCGCGCGGGGGAGGTGCGTAATATGTGGTGGATTGTCGCCCTGATTGCCGTGGCGGCCGCCGGGCTGCTGTTCTGCATCCTGCCGGCGCGTGCGGCGGACGCGCAGCGCGCGCCGCTTGCGGGGCGCACGTATGCCCACCGGGGCCTGTACGCCGCAGACCAGAGCGTGCCGGAGAATTCGCTGCCGGCGTTTCGCGCCGCCGTTGCGGCCGGGTATGGCGTGGAACTGGACGTGCAGCTTACGCGCGACGGGCGCGTGGTCGTGTTTCACGACGACACGCTGCTGCGCGCCTGCGGCGTGGACGCGCGCGTGGATGCGTTTTCCTTTGACGAGTTGACGGCGCAGATGCGCCTGTTCGGCACGCAGGAGCGCATTCCACTGTTCGGCGAGGTGCTCGAAGTGCTGGGCGGCCGGGTGCCGGTCATCGTCGAACTCAAGACCGGCGGCGACAAGTACGGCCTGTGTCAACGCACGCTGTCGCTGCTGGAGGGGTACGGCGGCCCGTACTGTGTGGAGAGCTTCGACCCGTACCTTGTGCGCTGGTTCGCCCGCCATGCGCCGCATATCGTGCGGGGGCAGCTATCCGAGCAGATGCGCTTTTCCCGCCCGTCGCTCGGGCTGTTTCGCTCGTTGCTGCTGAGCCGCACGCTGTCAAACTTTGCCGCTCGCCCGCATTTTATCGCCTATCGCGTGGGGCCGTTGCCATGGCCCGTCCGTCTTGCGGCCGCGTGCGGCGCGATGCTGGTCGTGTGGACGGCGCGGCCGGACAACGGCGAAGAGACCGCCTTTGAGCGCGCGTACGACGCGATCATCTTCGAGCATTACCGGCCGCCGGTGCGTTACTGATCGCCCGGCAGTCCGAGCTGCCGGAGCACGGCGGCCAGCTTTTCCCGCTGCGCGCCGGTGAGCATCGGGGCAAGTTCCGACGCGAAGGCGCGCATGTCCGCGCGTTCCTGCGCGTTCATGCCCTGCAGTGCGCCGAGCAGCTCCTGCTCGCTCTTGCCGCTGTATGCGTCCACCAGTTCCTGTACCGACGGCTCGGCCGCCGGTCTTTTTTTCATATTTTTTAGGCTGCGCTTCATGCCCTATCCTATGCGGACGGCCCGGAAAAGTTGCGGCAGTCCCGGCGCGGCGCACAACATCCGCCGCCCGGCGCATACAATAGCGGTAGAAGGGGGTGGAGGCATGCAGCGATATATGCCCGGCAGACTGCCGCAGAACAACGGGGAATGGCCCGGCGGGCCCGCGCAGCAGCGGCTCTCGCCGCTTCAGGCGGCGGTGGCGCTCGGGGAACACGTGCGCACGGAGCACGGGCGCGCCGGCGTACAGCGGCTCGTCGCTGCGCTTTCTCCCCTGCTGCCCGGCGACGTGCTGGAACAGGCGGCCCGCCAGCTCGGCGTGTCGCCGCCGGCCCGCGCGGCGCAGGAGCCATCCGGGCAGGGCGGCGGGGCAGGCATGGGCGGATCGGGCATGGAGCAGATGTTGACGCTGATGCAGGCGCTGCAAAAGGGCCGGGACGGCCTCGACCCGAAGCTGCTCATGCAGCTGATGCAGGCCCGGGGGATGCAGCATCCCGCTGAGTAGCGGGCGCAGCGAATCCGCCTGCAGGCGGCGTGCAAAAGGGGCGCTTCCGATGGAGGCGCCCCGTGGCCGTTGCCGGACATTTGACGCGGCGCGCAGCGCCGCGGGAGAGCGTTCAGTTTTCCGGCTCGATCAGGCCGTAATTGCCGTCCTTGCGCTTGTAGAGCACGTTGATGGCGTTTGTTTCCGCGTTCAGGAACACGTAGAACGAGTGGCTCAGCAACTCCGCCTGCAACATGGCTTCCTGTTCGTCCATCGGCTTGATGTTGAAGCGTTTGACACGGACGATGCGCGGGCCGTCCTCCTCGTCGAACTCGTCGTAGGAGCTGCTGTAGAGCGGCTGTTCGTATTTGAACGCGCCGCTGCGCAGGCTCTTCTCAAGCCGGGTACGATGCCGCAGAATCTGTTTTTCCAGCTTGTCGAGCACGTTGTCGATGGAGGCGTACATGTCGCCGGTCACCTCTTCGGCGCGGATGAGTCCGCCGTCGTACGGGATGGTCACCTCAACGATGTGCCGGTTGCGCTCCACGGAAAGCGTGACCTGTACCACCGTATCCTGCGGGAAATACCGCTCCAGCTTGGAGACCTTCTTTTCCACCAGTTCGCGGAGGTAGTCGGAGATTTCGAGATTCTTTGCCGAGATAGAAATGCGCATTTTACTCTCTCCCTTTTGACGCAGATTTCGATATGACAGCGTCATATAGTATATTCTATCCCGGCGGGGCGTTTCCCTGCCGCTGTTTACAGTTTCCTCATGGTTCTCCACAGGAAGTTCACTTTCTATCCATTGTAAGGACAAGACCATGTTGTATCTTATATGCAGAGCAGAGAACGAGAGAACAACTACCCCAATGATTACCTCCCATCCCATCCCAGGGCGAAGGCCTCCGCAGAAGCGGAGGCCTTCGCCCTGTTTGTGCCGTGCCGTCGGGGGACGGAGGGGCAACGGCGGGATGGCCGGCGGGGAATGCGGCCCGCCCGGAGAACGGGTTTGCCGGCGGCGACAGGCGCAGGGCGCGTTCGCCTGCGCGCCGCCGCCCATGCGGGCCGCCTACCGGCAGCGGCGATTGCGGCAGCGGCAGGCGCAGGCCGGGGCGCTCAGGTTCTGCAGAATGTCGAGGCACTCGCCGAAACGCTGATAGTGTACGATCTCGCGCTCGCGCAGGAAGAACAACGGCTCGATGACCTGCTCGTTGGCCGTCATGTTCATCAGGTGCTCATAGGTGGCGCGGGCCTTCTGCTCGGCCGCCATGTCCTCGGAAATATCCGCGATCGGATCGCCTGTACACTGGATGTAGGACGCCGTAAACGGCACGCCGCTCGGGTCGACCGGGAACACGCCGTGGCTGTGCACGACATAGTAGCCGTCCAGCCCGGCCGCTTTCAGCTCTTCGCAGGTGGCGCCCTGCATGCACTGATGGATCATCGTCCCGATCATCTCCCAGTGGGCGAGCTCTTCGGTGCCGATGTCGTTGAGCGTGGCGCGGATGCGGTCATCCGGCATGGAGAAGCGCTGCGTCAGATAGCGGAGCGCCGCGCCCAGCTCGGAATCGGGGCCGCCGTATTGCGCCATGAGCAGCTTTGCCATCTTGAGATCCGGCTTGGTGATATTGACCGGATATTCCAACCTTTTTTCATAGATCCACATAAGCCGCCCTCCTCACAGTTCCCAAGGCCATTTCTGGTAGACCCAGCTTCCGGCGTCCGTTGCGGACTGGCCGAAGTTCAGCAGCGGGCCGTACTGTTGTTCATACCGCCCGATCAGCTGCTGCAGCTTCAGCGCGTAGGCCAGATAGTCTGCCTTGGCGGTCGCGTCGTCGGGGTGCGTGTCGAGATAGAGCCGCAGCTCCACGCAGGCAAAGCGTGCCTCGCCGATCTTTTCCAGCAGGCTCTGTTCCAGCGCGTCCATCAGCAGCACCCCCTTGTGGTATAATCGCTGGCCAGTTCGGGAAACAGCGTGCCCCGCCGCAGCGCCTCGTTCGGGCAATAGCCGGCCCGGTATTCCTGTACCGGGAAATAGACCATCGCCAGCGCACAGCCGCCGACCTCCTCTGCCGCGGCACAGCCCGCTTCGCCGACGTTGCCGGCCACGACGATGTTGTCCGCGGCAAGCGGGTCCACCGCGGGCACGCTGCTGGTGAAGCAGCACGTATCGCCCGCGGAGTACGTATTTTGCACCATAAGATCATCCTCCCCTTGTGTGATGCGAGTTTACTGCATACTATGACCCGTCGGGAAAATGCGTGCCGTGCGGCGGAAGGGTCGGCGGCGGCCCGCGCACATGCGCCGCAGCCCCTCCGAACCCTGCCGTTTCGCGGCGCCTGCGCCGTGCGCCGGGGTTGTCGCGCTGCCCGCCGGCGTCTTTGCCGAGCCGGTCCCGTCCGCATTCCGGCGCCAGACGTTTGCCTCAGCTCCCCGATGAGAGGCTGCACGGCCGGCGATGGCCCGCCAACCCGCCTGCCGCCGGCAGATATGCAACCGGGGAATGGATACATCATATGATTCTATGCTAATGGTCAAAAAAATAATTGATATGATAAACAAAACAGTTAAAATGGCGCAGGGAATCGGCAAGATCCCACAGATAGTGATTGCAATATCAGCATATTGTGCTATAATAGTTGCAACGGGAAGTCATACGGTTTCATCATCCCCGTATGGCCGGAAAGGTTTCCCGCCGTTTGCCGGGGCTGCCCCGGCGACTTACCGCGATGCCGTGACGTCCATTGACCCGCCCGGGCTGGCTTTGGAAACGAGCGGCTGACAGACTTTCGTATCACCGCTGCCTTTGGCAGCGGGCGCCGTAGGCATGCCGTCTGGTCGGGGGAATGGGGAAAGCGCATTGCCTTACTATTGTCTCTTTTGTAAAACCGGATATGAACAGAAGGTTGCCCGGCGGATGGAATGCGCCGGGTATGAGGCCATAGCGCCCCTTGCCGAGCGATGGACGAAGGTTGGCGATGCGGTGCGGAAAAAGACCGGCAGCCTCATCGACGGATATGTGTTTCTCGGCGCGCAGGCCGAACCGGACTGGATTGCGATTGCCAAGGACCGGGATGTCCTTCGCGTGCTGCAGTACGATGGCGGCGAGCGCGCCCTCCGGGGGGAGGACCTCGCGTTTGTCGAGTGGCTCCGGCATTATGAGGGCTTAATCGAAATATCCAGGGTGATCCGCGAGGGTACGAAGATCCGCTTTGTGGGCGGCCCGCTTGCGGATTTTGACGGACAGGTGTTGCGCGTGAACAAGAATCGCCGGCAGGTGCTCCTTTCGATTGGGAGCGGGGAAGGGTTGTTGCGAAAGATGTGGTGCTCCATTGAATATATAGAGGAAGCCGCTTCTTTGGAGGGGCAGGAGTGAGACCGGTCCATGCTGACGGAACAGCAGTGTGAAAAGATTGAAAAGGGGCTGACCGCGCAGGTGGAGCCGCGCAGAGTGGCGGCCTATCTGTGCCTGCACATGGGGCTGACGCTGGCGGAGGCGGCGGCGCTGCGCGTCGGTGACATCGATTTTGAAAACGGTACGGTGTTTGTCCGCCATGCGCTTGGCAAAGTGGAGGACGGCGCTACGGCGCTGCTGCCCTGCGACGCTCCGCGCACGCTCCCCATGCCGCCGCATGTGCGCCGGTATCTGCGGCGGCACCGCGGGCTTTACGGCGACGGCGAAGAGGCGTTCCTCATGAGCGGCAGCAAAAGCGCGCCGTCGTTTTACGGCATACAGAACCTGCTGACCTCCATTTGCCGCAGGCAGGGCGTGGACAGGGCCGTTTCGGCGACCGATCTGCGCAACGCGTTTATCCGCCGCTGCATTGAAACGGGAATGGATCTGTACAGCCTGTGCGCCTATATCGGGATCAGGCATCCGGATATTCTCATTCGCAGGTTCCATCCGTATTTCAAGGCGGATCTGGAGGCGGTTTTTGCCACGGCGCGATTTGTGGCGGATGCGGGGGACGGGCGGCGCGAGGACGGCGTATCTGCGCCAAGGCGCATGAACCTGCTGATATTGGGCGCCGGCAGCCAGGGGCCGGTCGTCAAGGAGATTGCGGAAGCGCTGGGCGTCTTTCACAGGATCGCCTTCCTCGACGACGATCCGAACAACAGGCTGGCCATCGGTTGCCTGTCCGATCTTTACGGCCTGCAGGATGAATACCCCATGGCCATTCCCAGCTTCGGCGACGGGGAGCTTCGCAGGCGGTATATGGACATTCTGGAGCGGGAGGGCTATATCGTCCCGACGCTGATCCATCCGAGCGCAACCGTCTCGCCCAGCGCGGTGATCGGCCGCTCCTCCGTGGTGGAGAGCCGGTGCAGCATTTCCGCCAATGCGGTAGTGGGGCGCGGCGCGCTGATCTCCAACGCCAGCGTGATCGGTACGGGCGCGCAGATCGGCGAGTTTGCGCACGTCGATTCCGCCACCGTGGCCAAGGACGCCGCCGTCGCGGCGTTTGCGCGCATTCCCGCCGGGATGGTCATTCCGGGCGATCCCGCCCGCCGTCCAACGCATCTTGCCGGCTGACGGGCAGGGATTGCGGCCCATTGAATCCCGAAGGCTGGCATTTTGAACGCTGGAACCGGCGGACAGAGGCGGCCGGGGCTTGCAGGATCGGAGAAGCCGGATGTAACGGCAATGGAGCGGCCATAAGCCACTGAGGCGGCGGAACCACATCTCAACGACAGGGACAAGAAGGATGAACGATTTTTTAAGCGATCCCAGGTTTTCCGGTATAGAGCCATTCCCGACAAAACTTTGGCTTTCCTCGCCCACCATGCATGGCGACGAGCAGCGATGGGTGGATGAGGCGATTCGCACCAACTGGGTATCCACGGTTGGAGCAAACATCGATGCGGTGGAGCGGGAGATCGCTGCATACGTCGGCGTCAGATATGCGGTTGCCCTCTCCGCCGGTACTGCGGCGCTCCACCTGGCCACAAAGCTCGCCGGGGAGAGGCTGTACGGCCAGGCAAGGCCGGATCGTGGCACGCTGCAGGGCCGGCGGGTGTTCTGTTCGGATATGACGTTCGATGCGAGCATCAATCCCGTCGCCTATGAGAACGGCGAGGCCGTGTTCATCGATACGGAGCGCGAAACATGGAACATGTGTCCGGAGGCATTGGAGCGGGCGTTTGCCCTGTATCCGGATGTGCGGCTGATCATCGTTGCGCATCTGTACGGCACCCCCGGCAAGATGGAGAGGATTTGCGCCATCGCAAAGGAACACGGCGCTTTGATCGTAGAAGATGCGGCGGAGTCTCTCGGCGCCAGATACCGGCTGCATGGGGAGTGGGTGGAGACCGGCACGCTGGGCCAGTACAACTGCATTTCCTTCAACGGGAACAAGATCATAACCGGCAGCGCAGGCGGGATGTTCCTGACGGATAGCCGGGAGGATGCGGATAAGGTCCGGAAGTGGAGCACCCAGTCCCGCGAAGCCGCTCCCTGGTATCAACACGAGGAGATCGGCTACAACTACCGGATGAGCAACCTCATCGCCGGCATCGTGCGCGGGCAGATCCCCTATCTGGAGGAACATATCGCACAGAAACGGGCCATTTGGGAGCGATACGAAAAGGGCCTGGCCGGCCTGCCGGTGAGGATGAACCCATGGGATCGGGAGAATTCCCGCCCCAACTTCTGGCTGAGCTGTCTCATCATCGATGAGGATGCGATGGCCCCCATGGTCAGGGGGGAGCGGGATTATCTTTATAAGCATGAGGCCGGGAAGAGTTCGCCGCAGGAGATCCTCGATGCGCTGGCGGCGTTCCATGCGGAAGGCAGGCCGATTTGGAAGCCCATGCACATGCAGCCGATCTACCGGACGAACCCGTTTGTGACCCGGGAGGGCGTCGGGCGGGCGAGGACGAACGCCTATCTCGCCGGCGCCGCCATCGGGCAGGACGGACTGCCACTTGATGCAGGCATGGATATCTTTCACAGAGGTCTCTGCCTGCCGAGCGATAACAAGATGACGGCAGAACAGCAGGACAGGGTGATCGAGATCATCTATCGGTGCTTTGCATAGGCTGCATATGCATGAAATCGCAAATAAGGCACGGCACTGGACTTTCTATCAGCATCAGTGGTTGGGTGCCGATGCTCACGAGGAATTTTGTTGAAAAGGCAAATGAAGCGTACACATGCATGGGACATAAAAAGTGCAACCTTGCGGCGTTTGATAATTGTATCGATGTTGAAGTCATAGGGGACACTCTACTTTTTTGAACGAATTTTGATTAGTGCGGATGATAAATAATTGAGCTTTGAATAGAGGTTGGGAATGTACGCTAAATATGTAAAACGGCCATTGGACTTTCTCTTGTCGCTGTGTGCGATCGTTGTCCTCAGTCCATTGTTTTTGTTTCTTACGACCCTGGGAGCGATAAAGATGAAGGGCAATCCGTTCTTTGCGCAAGAACGCCCAGGTTGGCATGAGAAGATTTTTAAGCTTATTAAATTTCGAACAATGACGAATGAGAGGAATGAGAGTGGCGAACTTTTGCCAGATAAAGATAGATTGAACCGATATGGACAGTTTCTTCGTTCCACTTCGTTAGATGAACTGCCTGAGCTTTTCAATATCCTCATTGGACAGATGAGTATTATCGGCCCGCGCCCTCTGTTGGTTCGTTACTTGCCGCGGTACAATGCTGAGCAGCATCATCGCCATGATGTCAGACCTGGTTTAACTGGTTATGCGCAAGCACATGGTCGTAATGCTGTATCGTGGGATGATAGATTTAAGATGGATGTCTGGTATACAAAAAATGTGACGCTTAAGGTGGATATTGAAGTT
>UQGA01000003.1 GCA_900540495.1 uncultured Eubacteriales bacterium
CTTGTAAATAGATTTTGACGCGCTCGCGCCACATCTTACCGCAATTCGGTGAATTTTCAGCCTTTTTGTTTTCTTTTTTGCCGCAAAAATAGCAAATAGTTGCAAATATTTCTGAAAAAATTCGCAACATAACACAAGTTTGGGCCCTTGACAGGAAAGACCGAAAAGGCCGGTGTTTCATCGCGCACCCCGCTCTCCCCCGCCCGCCTCCCGTATAAAAAGGCAAGGCAGGTTTTCGGTACAGGAATGCGCAAAGAAGCGATCAACCCGGCAAACTTGAGCGCTTAAACCAGAACGATTTTTTGCATTGCAGGCGTTGCATGGGCGGCTTGCAGAGACGCGCCGGCTTACAAAAAGTTGAAGCAAGCAGGAAACGCTTGCTTCAACTTGGCAGGGGCAGAAGGACTCGAACCCTCAAGAACGGTTTTGGAGACCGCTATGTTACCATTACATCATGCCCCTTAACACGGCAACAGCTGAATTATACCATCCCGCATACGCCTTGTCAAACAAATTGGAGGATGAACCGATACAGGTTTTCAAACAGAATCCTGTTGACCTCGTCTTTTGAAAACCCGGCGTGTAACAGTACGTCCGCCAGCATCGGAAAATCCCGGCTGGTCGCAAGATCGCGCGGATAGACGGGCATCCCGTCAAAATCGGACCCAATGGCGCAGCAGGCAACTCCCCCTACGGCACAGATGTGTTCGATCTGTCGGACGATGTCGTCGATGCAGGCGTTTACGTTGCGCGTAAGCTGCTTGTTGTAAAAGTTGACGCCGACCGTGCCCCCGCAAGCCGCAATGGCGCGAATGTGCTCGTCGCTCAGGGAGCGCGGCGAGGGGAAAACTGCGCGTGCGTTGGAGTGCGAGGCGAACACGGGGCGCGTGGACAGGCGCAGCACGTCGTCGATTCCGGCGTCGCTTAAATGCGATACATCGATCGCCATACCGATGCGGTTCATCTCGGTAACCACCTCGCATCCGAGCGGCGTCAGCCCGTGATTGCCGCGGGCGAGCGCTGCGCCGGCCAGCTCGTTGTTGTCGTTCCATGTGAGCGACATGGCGCGCACGCCAAGGCGATGCAGCACGCGCAGTACGGCAAGACTGCCCTCAATGGCCTCGCCGCCCTCGACGGTCAACACGGTAAAGACTTCCCCCGTATCATTATTCATCCGCGCTGAGGGCGTCAGCGGGAGCAGCCATGGATGTTGGTCATGCATCTCGTAATAAGCGTCAATCATGGCCAGGCACTGCTGTAAAGGCGGGATATGGAGCGACATATCGATCCAGGCAGCAAAGAATTGCAGACGTACGCCTCCATCGAGCAGGTGCGCAGCCGTAACGTTCTGCCTCTTTTTCGGCGCATCAAGGTCGTATCCTTCGTTGGCGGCTCCATAGAGGAAATCGCAGTGACCGTCTGCAATCTGAAACATGGGCAATCGCTCCTTTCATGCCGGTAGTGGCTTTCCAGTATGATATCCCGCCCGCATCGGGTCTTGGCCTGTCAAATCGTAAAAGGGCGAAGAGCGCCCGAGTAAAGCTGGGGATATGCGGCGTTTCCACATATCCCCAGGATAAATCTGCAAAAAGGCGTTGGACATCCGGTCATTTCGCGTAGTCGACGGTGCGCGTTTCGCGGATGACGTTGACCTTGATCTGACCGGGGTACTCCAACTCGTCCTCGATGCGCTTGGCGATATCCTTGGCCATGATGATGGTATCGCTGTCGGAGATCTTCTCCGGCTTGACGATAATGCGTACCTCGCGCCCCGCCTGGATCGCAAAAGAGGTGTCCACGCCGTCAAACGAGTTGGCGATCTCTTCGAGCTTTTCAAGACGCTTGATGTAAGTTTCCAGCGTCTCGCGGCGCGCGCCGGGACGGGCGGCGGAAATGGCATCTGCCGCCTGCACGAGAATCGCCTCGATGGTCGTCGGTTCCACATCGCCATGATGCGCCATGATCGCATGAACGATCTGGTTGTTCTCACGGTATTTTTTGGCCAGGTCGGCGCCAATCTGCGCATGGGAACCTTCCACTTCGTGATCGATGGATTTGCCGATATCGTGCAGCAGTCCGGCGCGCTTCGCCAGCGCCACGTTCGCGCCAAGCTCAGCAGCCATGATGCCGGCAAGATGCGCGACCTCGATGGAGTGGTTGAGCACGTTCTGACCATAACTTGTGCGATAGCGCATACGGCCAAGGTAACGAACAAGCTCATGGTGCAGACCGTTCACACCCGTGTTGAGCACCGCCTGCTCGCCCGCTTCGCGGATCTGTGCGTCCACCTCCTTGCGCGCCTTCTCCACCGTCTCCTCAATGCGCGCCGGATGGATGCGGCCGTCAAGAATCAGTTTTTCGAGCGTGATGCGCGCGATCTCGCGGCGCACCGGATCAAACCCGGAGAGAATTACGGCTTCCGGCGTATCGTCAATGATGAGGTCGACGCCCGTGGCCGTTTCGAGTGCGCGAATATTGCGCCCTTCGCGGCCGATGATGCGGCCCTTCATCTCATCGTTGGGCAACGGCACGACGGATACCGTCGTTTCCGCCACATGGTCCGCTGCGCACCGCTGGATGGCTAACGCGACGATATTGCGAGCGCGTTTGTCCGCCTCCTCTTTTGTTTTGGCCTCAATTTCGCGGATGAGCAGAGCAGCATCGTGTCGGGCTTCCCGCTCGACATTTTCGAGGAGAATTTCCCGTGCCGCATCCATAGACAATCCGGAAATGCGCTCCAGTTCCGCCAACTGCTGGTCATGCAGGGCGGCGACATCAGCCTCTGCCTTTTCTACGCCGTTCTCACGCTTGGCCAGCTCCTTTTCGCGCTGCTCCAGGCCTTCCATCTTTTTATCCAGCGATTCCTCGCGCTGAAACAGACGGCGTTCCGTGCGTTGCAGCTCCGCCCTGCGTTCGCGGTTTTCCCTCTCGGTTTCTGTGCGGGTCTTGATGGCCTCTTCCTTGGCCTCCAGAATCATTTCCTTTTTGATGTCAGCTGCCTTGACCCTGGCCTCTTCATACAGTTGTTTTACCGCGTCTTCCGCCTTGGCTACCTTTGCTTCGGCCACATTTTTGCGGTAAGCGTAACCGATCAACAGGCCGATGGTCAGAATCAGGACCCCACCGGCGAGATACATCCACCATTCCATGCTCCAAAATCTCCAGTCTCATAATATAAAAACAGCCGCGCAACGCTGCACGGCAAATGATTCACTCAATCAATATCTGAATAGCGTGCCAAGGAAAGTACGGCCCTGAACGCTAATGGTATCCATCAATTTATAGAATCACCGCACGAGTGCAGGTTGTTTTCTCAAACATATTGTATAGCAATTCCCATTTCCCGTCAAGGTTAAAACAGGGAAATCTGATTGGACTTCGGCAAGTTTCCAAAGCAGCCGCAACGCTCCAGCGCCGCGATGACTCCGCTGTTAGCGCCGGTGCGTGTCTGAAAATCTTCCACCGACAAAAACGGTTCCGACCCCCGCTTTTCCGCTATGGAAATCGCTGCGTTGTCGCCGACGCCGGCAATCGCGTTGAACGGAGGACGAAGCCCTTCAGGCTCGATGCGAAAATGCGTTGCGTCCGACCGGTAGATATCGACCGGCAACAGGCGGATGCCGCGGAGGTTCATCTCATAAACGACCTCCAGAATCGTGATGAGTTCTTTATCGCGCTTGCGCTCGGCCGCATCCTTGTTCGGGGCGTTTTTTTCAAGTTCGCGGATGGTTCGCAGCAATGCCTCCGGATCGCCTGAAGCCACCTCCACGTCGAACGCATCCGCGCGGACGGTAAAGTAGACCGCATAGAATGCTTCCGGATAATGCACTTTGAAATAGGCGATGCGGAACGCCATCATGACGTAGGCGACGGCATGACCGCGCGGGAACATGTATTTGATTTTTTTGCAGGAGTCGATGAACCACGCCGGGATCTTGCCTTCGCGCATGGCGGCCTCCATCTCGTCGGTCAACCCCCTGCCCTTTCGCACGCGTTCCATGATGGTAAACGACAGCCGCGCTTCCATGCCGTGCGCAATGAGATAGTTCATGATATCGTCGCGCGTGCAGATGACCTCCGACAGCTTGGCGATCTTGTTTTTGACGAGCGTTTCCGCATTGTTGAGCCAGACGTCGGTACCATGCGTCAACCCTGCAATACGCACGAGTTCCTCCATCGTGTGCGGCTGCGTGTCCTCCAGGACCTTGCGCACAAAGTCCGTCCCGAATTCCGGGATGCCCAGCGAGCCTACGGAACAATCGAGCGCGCTCAGATCAATGCCAAGCGGCTCCGGCGAGACGAAGATGCGCATGGTCTGCGCGTCATCGAGGGGAATCTCCCGCGGGTTTAATCCGGTGATGTCCTGCAGCATGCGCAAAGCGGTCGGATCGTCGTGGCCAAGAATGTCAAGCTTGACGAGCCGATCATCCATCGCATGGAAATCAAAATGTGTGGTAATGGTGTTCTTGTCCTTTTTGTCCGCCGGATACTGGATCGGCGTATAGTCCAGGATATCATCGCCCTTTGGTACGATGACGATGCCGCCCGGATGCTGCCCGGTGGTGACCTTGACGTTCAGACACCCCTGACAAAGCCGCTCCATCTCCGCTTTGCGCAGCGTAATGCCTGTCGTTTCCATGTAGTGATAGATGCATTCATACGCTTTGCGCTCCGCCAGGCCGGAAATCGTGCCCGCGCGAAAAGCATGGCCCTGTCCAAACATTTCTTCCACATATTTATGCGCAACCGGCTGATATTCGCCGGAAAAATTGAGGTCGATATCCGGCGTTTTGTCGCCCTCAAACCCCAGAAACACTTCAAATGGGATCAGAAATCCCTGCTTTTGATACCGCGTGCCGCAGACGGGGCAATCCTTGTCCGGCATATCTACCCCACAGGTATAGCATTGCAGATCGATATCAAAATCGCTATGGCGGCAGTTCGGGCATACATAATGCGGCGGGAGCGCATTGACCTCCGTGATACCCGCCATCGTGGCGACAAAAGAGGAGCCGACTGAGCCGCGGGAGCCGACGAGGTAGCCGTCGCTGTTGGATTTATGGACCAGCCGCTGCGCCATGAGGTACAGCGAAGCAAATCCGTTGCCGATGATGGACCCCAGTTCGCGGTCGAGCCGCTGCTGCACGATTTCCGGCAGCTGGTCACCGTAGATCTCATGCGCCCTGCGAAGCGCCATATCGCGCAACTCGTTTTCCGCGTTCGGGATCTCCGGCGCATGCGTTCCGTCCGGAAACGGTTTGAGCGTTTCGCACCGGTCGGCAATTTTGTTTGGCGCTTCGATGACAACCTCATGCGCCGTTTCTTCACCGAGGTAAGAAAACTCGTCCAGCAGTTCGTCCGTGGTCTTAAAGTACAACGGCGCCTGCTCCGCCGCATCGGCAAAGCCAAGCTTCATCATCAGGATCTTCCGATAGATGGCGTCATCCGGTTCGAGAAAATGCACGTCTCCGGTCGCCACAACCGGAATCCCGAGTTTCTTCCCAAGCGCGACGATGCGGCGATTGATTTCCCGCAGCGCATCATCATCCGGAACGATGCCCTCACGCACCATGAACGCATTGTTGCCAAGCGGCTGGATCTCCAGATAATCGTACATCCGGGCGATGCTCTCAAGCGTTTCCTCCGGTTCGCCGCGCAGGACCGCCTGATACAGCTCACCCTGCTCGCAGGCGGACCCGAGCAACAGCCCGCCACGAAACAGCGACAAGAGACTGCGCGGAATGGTCGGCCTGCCGCGGAAATGGTCAAGATGCGCATAGCTGACGAGGCGGTACAGGTTTTTCATGCCTTCCTGCGTGACGGCAAGTAAAACAATATGGTTGGTCTTCTGGCGCAGCCGCTCCCGCTCCTCGCCTTCCCGAAAACCGGAGAGCAGCGCGATATCGCCGGATTTCTGCTTTGCATGGTCCTGCTGTTTTACGGCAGGCGAGCGATGGACAGGGATGGTGGTGACGCCCTGTTCGCGCATCAAATCCAGCAAGCGCAGAAAAACCTGCGCGGTCGCCGCGGCGTCATCGATGGCTCGATGATGATTGTCCAGGCTTACCCCAAAGTGTGCGCACACCGTATCGAGCTTGTGGTTTGGCAGGTCATGCGCCAGATAGCGGGAGAGCAGCAGCGTATCCGCATACGGCGCTGGAAAGGAGATGCCATATCGCGCGCCATGATACCGGATAAAGCCGACGTCGAAACCGGCATTGTGCGCCACAAGGCAGCATCCGCTGGAAAAAGATGCAAACCGCTGCAGCACCTCGCGCGCCGGCGGCGCACCGACGAGCATCTCGGAATCGATGCCGGTCAGTTCCGTGATGTTGGACGGGATCAAAACGCCGTCGTTTATGAACGTTTGGAATCGATCGACGACCACGCCGCCGGAGATCTTGACGGCGCCAATTTCAATGATATCTGCGTGTTCAGGTTTCAGGCCGGTGGTCTCGATGTCGAACACAACATAGGTCTCGCTGATATCAATGAGCTCACAATCCGGCAACAGATACCCCTCGACGCCGAAGATCGCTTTGACGCCGGTTTTCTTTGCAGCCTTTGCTGCCTCCGGGAAGGCCTGCACCACACCGTGATCCGTAATGGCCAGAGCGCGGTGGCCCCACCGCTTTGCCATCTGAAACGCCTGTGTCACATCGGTCAGGCCGTCCATGGTGGACATGCGGGAGTGCAGATGGAGTTCTACGCGTTTTTCCTCCGCCCTGTCCTCCCGATAGGCAGCCGGGACAATATTGATATCGTTGACGAACAGATGAAGCTCCTTGGCATAGTGCGGCAACTTGCAAATCCCGCGCACGGCAACCCGTTCCCGCGTACCCACGAGAGGCTGCACCCGTTCCAAAAGCCGCTGCGCGCGACCTTCCTCATAAAAGGTGCATATGCAATAGATCGAGTCCGTATGATCCGTAACGTTCAGCTGCACGCGGTAGCTCAGCCGCCCATCCCTGCCCTTCCAGCCCTCGCGCATCTCTGCCGAGACCACAAAGCCCAGGATGGCAATGGGGTCCTTCCCTTCGGTAAGCTCGTGGATGGGTGCAAAGGCGTTCGCATGGATGGCGCTGCCGCAGAGCACGTTGTCGTTTGCTTTTGGGGATGGTTTGGGCATGGCGGCGCGTTTGGGCGCGGAGGGCGCGTCCTGTTTCGCATCAAACGACGGTGCCTGCTCGGCCTCAAATCTTACGGAAAGCCCCGGCAACCTCTCGGATAATGCCTGCAACAGCGCAGCGCGGCGCTCCGAAGCGAGCGGCATATCCGCACGCAATAACACCGTCAGCTGCCGGTTGTCGCGGTTGAGCCTGACGGATTCTATGGCGTTGAAGCTGGAGTCGATGCCGGCGTCAAACGGAGCGCCGGGAGCCGATTTGAGTTCCATGTTCCCCTAGTTCCTGTCCGCTGTCCGCCGTGCATTCAACATGGCGGTCGCTTCATGTACGAGCAGGGCGATCATGTCCTCCGCCTGCCCGTGTGCAAATTTTTCTCCGTGCTTGAACAGCACGCCATTCCCATCGCCGAAAGCGATACCGATGTCCGCATCCGTAGCCTCTCCAGGGCCGTTGACCGCACAACCCATGACCGCCACGCGAAGATAACCGCACTCGTGCGGTAGCGCCGCATTGACACGGGCGACCGCCTGCATGAGGTCGACGCGCGTACGCCCACAGGTGGGGCAGCTCACAATCTCGATATCGTCCCGGCGCAGGCGGAGAGCGCGCAGGATCTCCACGCCCGCACGCACCTCCTGTATCGGCGAATCCGTCAGGGAAATACGCAGCGTATCGCCGATGCCTTCCAGCAGCAAGGCCCCGATGCCTGCGGCGGACTTGATCAGGCCCCTTTCAGGCGTACCGGTCTCCGTGATGCCGATGTGCAGCGGATAATCCACGAGCGACGCCATTCGCCGGTACGCCTCCACCGTTGTGGAAACCGTGGAAGACTTGAGCGAAATGACCATGTTGTAAAAATGCGCTTTTTCTAAAATCCGTACGTGGCGTAGCGCGCTTTCCACCATGGCGACGGGGGAATCAGGTCCATATTGCCGTCTGAGATCAGGCTCGAGCGAACCGGCGTTGACCCCGATGCGGATCGGCGTATGATGATGGTTTGCACAATCCACGACCTTTTCCACACGCGCCTGAGAACCGATATTCCCGGGATTGAGGCGAAGCTTGTCCACCCCGTTCTCTATGGCGCCGATGGCCAGGCGGTGGTCAAAGTGGATATCCGCCACGAGCGGGATGTGGATGGCCTTGTGGATGGCGGGGATCGCATGCACGCAGGCTTCATCGAATACGGAAACGCGCACAATTTCACAGCCCGCGCGCTCCAGCTCGAGGATCTGAGCGATGGTTGCGTCGCTGTCCCTTGTATCCGTATTCGTCATGGACTGCACGCTGATGGGCGCGTCGCCGCCGATGCGGACGTTACCGACCGAGACGCTGCGCGTATTGCGTCTTTGCATTAAGTGCCTCCTATCCGCGAATCAAGTTCATGATGTCGTTGTACATCAAAAACACCATCAGCAGGAGCAGGACGACCAGGCCGATAAAATGCACCATCCCCTCTTTTTGGGGATCGACCGGCTTGCCGCGAATGATTTCAATGACGATGAACAGCAGACGGCCGCCATCGAGAGCCGGAATGGGCAGCAGATTGAAAATCACAAGGCTCATGCTGAGCAGCAGAAGGATCTGGAGGGTCGTTTCCAGACCATACCGAACGGCCTCGCTGATGTAGGCGATGGAGCCGACCATGCCGGCCATGTCGGTGGATTGCACCTCACCCTGAAAGAGCGAGCCAAAAAACCGGAACGTTTCTCGAACGATTCCCCAGAGATAGTTGAACGACTCGCCGATTGCCGCAAAAAAGCCGTAGGCCTTACGAACCGGGCCAATGGTAATGCCCAGAACGTTGTAGCCCGCTTCCTCGTCGTACAGATCCTGCACCTGCAGGTCGATTCGCTCGCCGTCGCGCTCAACAGTGATGGTGGCATTCTCGCCGTCGGCCGCACGAATCATGGGGACGGCGTCTGCATAATAGGTGATGCGCTTCCCATCGACCGCATACAGGATATCACCCGGCATGAACCCGGCCGCGGCGGCAGGCGTATCCTCGCCGGAAAATTCAAGCACGCTCGGGACATAGTTGCCATACGCCAGAAGTGTCACGGTCGAGAGGACCAGCGCAAGCAGCAGGTTCATCAGCGGGCCGGCAATGATGACGCAAAACCGCTTCCACGCCTTTTGCGCGTTAAAACAACGGCCGTCAACCGCCTCCTCATCCTCTCCCAGAAAGCGGCACATGCCGCCGATGGGCAGGGCGCGCAGGCTATACTGCGTACCGTTCTTCGTGGTCTTGAGCAATACCGGTCCCATGCCGACGGCAAACTCCAAAATTGTGAACCCAAGCCGCCGGCCCACAATATAGTGGCCGAACTCGTGCGCGGTGATCAGTACCCCGACAAGTACAATAGCTGCCAGAATGGATAGTATCAACGTCGTATCCAACTAAACGCCTGCTTTCATTAAAAGTGTGTATGCAGGAACCGGTCGACGCTGTGCCGCGCCTGTTCGTCGGCATCCAGAATATCCTGCATCAGGACGGCCGGGCGTACGGCGTGCCGCAGCATCGCGTCCTCCACAAAGGCCGCAATGTCTGTGAAGCCAATGCGCTCTTCCATGAACAGTTCGACGGCAGCCTCGTTTGCCGCATTGTATACCGTGGGCATGGTCCCGCCCGCAAACAATGCTTCATAGGCCAGGCGCAGGCCGGCAAAACGGGTCCTATCCGCGGCGTGAAAGGTCAACTGGCCAATCTCGGCGAGCGACAGCCGGTCACATGGCGTAGGCGCACGCTCTGGATAGGTCAGAGCATACTGAATGGGTAGACGCATGTCAGGGCAGCTCAGGTTTGCCATCAGCGTACGGTCGGAAAACTCCACCATCGAATGGACGATGGACTGCGGGTGGATCAGCACATCGATACATTCTGCGGGCACATGGAACAGATAGCTTGCCTCGATGACCTCCAAGCCCTTGTTAAACAGGGTCGCCGAATCAATGGTAATCTTGCTCCCCATATGCCATGTGGGATGCTGCAGCGCATCGCGCACGGTCACATGTGCGAGTTCCTCGTCGCTCAGACGCCAGAACGGTCCGCCGGAGGCGGTCAGCCAGAGCCGGGAAATCTCGTCGTTCCGGCCGCAGCTCAGGCACTGGAAGATAGCGGATTGTTCGCTGTCCACGGGGATGAGTTCCCCGCCGAAATCACGCAGCGCCTCTTCCACGAGCCGATGCCCGCAGACAATGCTCTCCTTATTTGCCTGCGCTACGCGCTTGCCGGCCTTGAGCGCGCAGAGGAGCGGCTCAAGCGCCGCAAGGCCGCTGATGCCATTTACGACTATAGATGGCTCGTCGAGCGAAGAAAGCTCCGCCAGCGCGCTCGGCCCGCTCAATACGGTCGTTCCCTCCGGGAAATCCTCCGCACGGAGCGGATGACGGCATGCTACATACTGCGGTTTCCAGCGACGTGCCTGCTCAATCAGCAGATCGACGTTCTCATTTGCCGAAATACCAAACAGCGTGAACCGATCCGAGCGTGCACGGATGACGTCAAGCGCCTGACGGCCTATGGAACCGGTGCTGCCGAGCACCGTAACAAACTGCCTTCTCATACAAGTCCCGCCCTTAGTATATTCCAAACAACTGGAGAATAGTAAACGTGCAGAGCACAATCGGCGTGCAGAGCAGGACGCTGTCGATCCTGTCCATCATGCCGCCATGGCCTGGAAACACGCTGGAAAAATCCTTGACGCCGGCCCATCGCTTGATGATCGAGGCGAACAGATCGCCAATCTGGCCAAACAGGCCGCACAGGACGCCGAGGGCCAGCAGAATACCCCAGGAAACGTTGCTGTCCCAAAGCCGTTGCAGCGGAATGAGAAGCAGGGCAAAGACGATCCCGCCCAACAGGCCGAACGCCGCGCCCTCGACCGTCTTCTTGGGGCTGATGTGCGCGCAAAGTTTGTGCTTGCCGAAAAATGTCCCGCCAAAGTATGCAAACATATCCGCACACGACGGCGCCGCAAAGGCCATACAGGCGGCGGTCAGGCCGATGGGGCGGTCGAAGTGCGCATAAACCAGCAGCATGCACAGCAGCAGCGAGAGCGGATAAACGTACAGCAGCAGCGTGCCCACCGCAATGGATGCATCAAGCGAACCGTTGAATACGCTGCAGCAGATGGAGACAATAATGCTGAACAGGTAAAAGATCACGAGCACGGTCAACCCGAAGAAGCGGTATACGAACGGATAGGCCAGCGCAAACAAATAGACCGGGAACACCAGTGGCCGGTATCCCTTCCGCGTGATCACATGCGCCACCTCATACGTGGCGGCAAAGGAAACAAGCGCAATGGCGGTCAGGTAATAATAGCCGCCAAAGTACAGCGTGGAGATGAGAAACAGCGCAAGCAGGGCGCCGACAAGGATCCTGACCTTCATATCCGTTGCTCCAGTCCGCCGAAACGACGGGCACGCCCTTCATACGCCTTGAGCAGTTCAAGGAAGGTCGTGTCTGAAAAGTCCGGCCAGTAATCGTCGATAAACATCAGCTCCGCATAGGCGCACTGATATAACAAAAAGTTGGAAAGGCGCTTATCCCCGCCCGTGCGGATGAGCAGATCCACTGGCGGCTGGTCATGCGTATAGAGAAGCGAATCAAAGGTTCGCTCGTCCCAGTCCGTCCTGCCCGTTGCGGCTGCCAGGTTGACGGCGCGCAACAGCTCATCATGGCTGCCATAATTGAGCGCAATGTTCAGCAAAAGCCCATTGTTTTGTGCGGTGCGCGACTCGGCGCGCTCAACAAGCGTATACACACGCTCCGGAAAGGCCCTCACGTTTCCCAACGCGCGAATCACGACGCCGTTTGCATGCAGTTCGTCGAACTCCTTTGCAAAATACTCGACAAACAGGCCGCAAAGGGAAGCGATTTCTTCCGCCGGCCGCTTCCAGTTTTCCGTAGAAAAGGCGTACAACGTCAACGCCTCGATCCCGATATCGGAGGCGAGACGGATGATCCCCTGCAGACGTTCCACACCGGCGCGATGGCCAACGGCGCGCGGCAAATGACGCCGGGTCGCCCAGCGCCCGTTGCCATCCATAATGATTGCTACATGTTTGGGCAGCCGGTCGGCATCCAAGCCGAGCGACGCCGCATATCCGGGAATCAGCCGTTCATTCATGGTTTCTCGACAATCGGCGAACACGGTGCAAGCGGACGCGCTTCGCCATCAGTTTGTGCATCCTGTGCCGCTGCCGCCCCGGTATGAAACCGGGAATACGTCAGCAACACCGTACCATCCGGCAAAACCTGCCGCCGTACCACGCGCTCTTCGCCACCGGGCAGGGGCTTGCGGCAGGAAAGCTCCTGCGTGCGGACGGTTCTCCCCTCCGCTTCGAGCAGGGCGAGCGCCATGGGCAGCGGATAGCCAAGCACACAGGTCAAACCGAGAGGATCTCCTTTTCCTTTTCTGCAATGATCCGGTCGATATCCTTGATCAGATCATCGGTCAGTTTCTGGATCTTTTCTTCAAGGCGCTTCTGATCGTCCTCGGTCAGCAGGTTGTCCTTCTTCTGCGCCTTGATCTGCTCGTTCGAGTCCCGCCGGATCGCTCGAATGGCAACCTTGCTCTCCTCCCCCTTCTTGCGCACGACTTTTACCAATTCCTTGCGCCGTTCCTCCGTAAGCTCTGGAAATACAAGACGAATCACCTTGCCGTCGTTGGCCGGGTTGATGCCGAGCTCGGATTTCTGTATGGCCTTTTCGATCGCCGGGATTGCCTTGTTGTCCCACGCGGCAATAACGAGCATGCGCGGCTCCGGCACGCTGATGTTGCCAAGCTGGTTGATCGGCGTAGGCGAGCCGTAGTAATCAACCAGGATACGGTCAAGCAGCTGCGGATTGGCGCGACCGGCGCGCAAACCGCCCAGCTCCTGCTGGAGAACGGAGATCGTTTTATTCATTCGTTCCTTTGCAAAATCCATTACATCGGTGGCCATGGCGCTTCCTCCTCAATTCATTCGATTTTCTATTTTACAATAAATTACGGTCAGGATTCAACCCCCGGCCGTTCGTCAATGACGGTTCCGGTCGTTTTTCCGTCAAAAACGGCGGGCAGCTCCGACAGGCGGAACACATGGATCGGAATTCTCTGCTCCCGGCACAGCGTAATCGCGGTAAGGTCGGTGGCCTGCAGATTGTCCGCAATGACGCGTGCATATGAGAGATGTTGGTATCGCACGGCGGAAGGGTCAAGGCGTGGATCTGCGGAATACACAGCGTCGATATTCTTTGCCAGTAACAGCACGTCCGCGCCGATTTCTGCCGCGCGCAACGCCGCGCCCGTATCGGTCGAAAAGAACGGAGAGCCGGTGCCACAGGCAAAAACGAGCACATGCCCTTCCAGCAGCAGCCGTTGCGCATCGCGGGCGGTATACTCATCGCAGATGCGGTGCATCGCCACGGCGGACAGCGTGTCGCAGGGTACGCCTTTCCGGATCAGCGCATCCTGCAGTGCCAGCGAATTGATGGCGGTAGCCAGCATTCCCATATGATCCGCCCGGTTGCGATCCACGCCGGCAGCATTGCGGCCGCGCAGAATATTCCCACCGCCAACCACAATGCCGATCTCCACGCCGCGCCGGTGCAGTTCGGCGATGATCTCTGCGGTTTTGTCGATAGTTTCCTCGCAAAGCGGCGCAGTTTCCGACGAAAGCGCCTCGCCGCTGATTTTCAACAGTACCCTTTTGTACATGGTATGTCCAGTCCTCCTTCTGTAAAAAAGGAACACGCTCGCGTGTTCCCAAATGCTCAATCCGGAGTCGCCAAAACAGGCAATGCACCCATGCCTGGCGCCTTGCCGGCGGTGGGCTGCGCATTTGCGCACAGGATCGCGTTCTTTCCTGTGGGCTTCCCCATGGCGGTTCCCCGTTCTCCTCCCTGGCCGTCTCCGCGGCGCGAATTCGCCGCCTTTATCGAACGTATTATACCAAAGTGAACGCCGAAAAGCAACAGGCGATCTGTTGCAGGGTCGATCTGTTGCGCTGTGCTCCCTTTGATGCTATACTGAAAAAAAGGGGGATGCGGATATGACGAAGGATATGTCCTGCCTGCTGGCAGTCAACGGCACACTCATGCGCGGCCTGGCGCTGGAAAAGAACCTGCTTGACGTTGGAGCGGTTTTCTGCCGCGAAGCACAGACGGCTGCCTGCTATCGCCTTTGGAGCATACGGGACGAGTACCCCGCCATGCTCCGTGTCGCGCCCGGCGATCCGGCGGGCGCTTCCATCGCGGTCGAGATCTGGAGCGTGCCGGCGGGCGGCCTTGCCGCGATTCTGGCGGGCGAACCGGCCGGCCTGTCCGTCGGGAAGGTACGGCTGCTTGACGGGCAGGAGGTGTTCGGCGTGATCGCCGAGCCGATCGCGGTCGATCAAATGCGCGAAATCACCTGCTATGGTGGATGGCGCGCCTACCTCGCCGCAACGAAAAACTGAAGGCTAAACAAAAGGCGGCGGGCACGCGCCCGTCGCCTTTTGCTTTTATAAGAAATCACCGGCGAACGGCGGCCGAGCGAGAGGACGGTTCGTCCCATGCTACGGATTGCCCGACTCGGCTTTCGGTAGGGCGACGACATCGCCCGTCTCTCCGGCATTCGAAGCAGAGGCGGTATTCGAAGAGGAAGCCTTTGCCTGTGCAAGCATCCTGCGGAAGATCGGCGCAAACAGGAACAGGCTGACGATGCAGGCGATACTCTCTGCAATCGGCGTCGCCCAGGCAACCCCCATAGCGCCCGTCAGGCCGTTCAGCAGGAACATGAACGGCAGATCGAGGGTCCCTTTTCGCATGAGCGAAAGGAGCAGCGGCTTGGCCTTTTTGCCGATGGCCTGCAGGGTCGTGATGACGACCATGCTCGTCGCCTGCATGGGGCAGATCAGGCAGAGCACGCGTATGAAATGCTGTCCATAGGTAATCGTTTCAACATCTGCGATAAACACGCGCGACACCGGAGCGGCGCAGAAATACAGGAACAGCGTGGTGCATACGGCAACCACCATGGTATAGAAAAACGTGGTTTTGATGACCTTCACCATGCGCGCATGGTTCTTTGCAGAATAATTATAGCCGATGAGCGACAGTACCCCCTGCGTCATTCCCATGGAAACGGCGAAGGTCAGCATGTCGACCTTTTTGGCGATTCCCATGCCGGCGATAGCGGCATCGGAATAGGCCGCCATCAGGTTGTTCAGCACCGTATTGGAAAAGATCCCCAGCAGGTTCATAACAAAGTTGGGCAGCCCCACCGCGCAAACTTCGCGGGGAATGCCGTGGCGCAGGGTGAAGAATCTGGGACTTGCCGTGATGACTGTGCGGCCTCTGCGCAGGCAGACAATCAACACGAAATACAGCATGGCAACCAGATTGGAGAGGGCGGTTGCCATGGCTGCGCCGACAATCTCCAGGCGGAGCACAAAGATAAAGATGGGGTCCAGGAGAATATTCAGCAAGCCGCCCAGAATGACGCCAAAACCCGCCTGTCTCGACAGGCCCTCTGAACGGATGAGGTGTGCAAGGCAGGCGTTCATCACCGTGGGGACGGCGCCCAGCGTCACCGTCCAAAACAGGTAGGAATAGCAATAACCATAGGTGCTCGCCCTTGCGCCAAGGAGCGGCAGTACATAGGGTTTGAGAAGGAGGAACAGCAACCCGTAGAGCAATGCAACGGCGGCAGCCGACCAGATGCAGAACGCCGCCGCCCGCTTTGCCTTCTCCTTCTCCCCGAGGCCAAGGCATCTGGAAATTAGGCTGGAACCTCCGATGCCGAAGAGGTTTGCAATTCCCGTTAAAAGTATGAACGGCGGCATACAAAGGGAAGCGGCCGCAACTTGTGACGGATCGTTCAGTTGGCCGATAAAAAAGGTATCCGCCGCATTGTAGATTACGGTAATCAGCTGGCTGATGACCGTGGGAACCGTCAGGGAAATGATCGCTTTTCCGACCGGCGCCTGTTCGTATAAATATCGCTCGTCACGCATGCCCGTTCGCCCCGTTCTCCTCCCGCAGGCCGCACAAAAAGGCGTGGATGGCAAGATGATAGCTTTGATCCGCATCTGCTGCCGCCCGCTGGAAAAAGCCGGCCTCCTCCAGCGACACAAACCCATGCATGATGCTTCGCAAGACGCGCTGCCAGTGTATGGCGCGCTCCGCGTCGAGCGCATATGCGGACAGAAGATCGACGAGCGGAGCGACCATCGCCTCAGCGACGGGGTGGCCGTCTTCCGCCATCCGTCCGGAGGAAGACATGACCAAGCGGTACAGCCCCTTCTGCTCCTTTGCAAAGCGACGGTAGGCATCCGCCACGGCGTAGACGGCTGCGTCGGCATATTTCCCCTGTTTTGCAGAAAAAAGCAGCTCCTTCATCCGGGCGGCAGCGCATTCGCTGGCGCTGGTGAGCAGATCATCAAGGCTTTTAACGTGGTTGTAGAGCGAAGGCGTTTTGATTTGCAGGCGCTCGGCGAGCTCCCGCATGGAAATTTCCGGTCGCCCGCGCTCCGCGATTAACTCCAGCGCCTGTGCAACAATCGTATCCCTCTTGAGTCCCTTTTGTGCCGTAATAATGCTCCTTACTACTCCATTTGTCACCATTATAAACTAATGTCATTAGTTTTGCAATGGAGGATGCCGCGCGCTTTCGGCAACGGGCCTAAAGCCGCACGGAACGACGGGCGGCACGACCAATTACGTGCCGCCCGAAGATGTGCGGAATGACTGTGATGCAGTGAGGCGACGGGCGGGCTTACTGCTGCTTGGCGTGGCATTTCCCCTTCATGGGACAGGAAGCACAGCCACATCCGCAAGCGGATTTGCCCGAGCGCCTGCGCCTGTATAGATAGACGACGATGGCTGTTACGACCGCAAGCAGCGCCGCAATGAGCAGGATATTCGTCAAATTTTCTACAAGCCACGGGATCATAACGCTTGCCTCCCCGCTCCGGTCAGACTAACGCCCGGCCGGTTGCTCTGGCGCATCTGCGGGCAGGGCCGGAAGAGCATGTACAGCATGCCTGCAAGAATTGCACCCGCAAAGACCAGTCCGACCGCGTTGGCGTTTCCGGTGAACAGGCAACCGAATTGATTGACCATGAGCGCCACAACATAGGCAAACAGGCACTGATAGGCCACCGCAAACCAGGTCCATCGGGCGGAATTCATTTCACGCTTGATCGCGCCGATCGCAGCAAAGCAAGGCGCACAGAGCAGGTTAAAGCAGAGGAATGAGTAACCGCTTACGGCGGTGAACGTTGCCGCAAGCGTCGCGTAGACGTTCCCTGCCGCGCCATACAGGATGCCCATCGTGCCCACGATATTTTCTTTTGCGACTAAGCCGGTAATGGAGGCGACTGCGGCCTCCCACGTGCCCCAGCCGAGGGGACGAAAGATCCAGGCGATGCCGCCGCCGATCATCGCCAGGATCGAGCTGCCCAACTCCTCTTCGCTCAACATCCGGAAGCCGCCGTCCACAAAGCCGAAGAAACTGGTAAACCAGATGACTATGGTCGAGAGCAGGATGATCGTACCGGCCTTTCGGATGAACGACCAGCCGCGCTCCCACATGGAGCGAAGCACGTTACCGACCGTCGGCCAGTGATAGGCGGGAAGTTCCATGACGAAGGGAGCCGGATCGCCGGCGAACATGCGGGTTTTCCTCAGCATGACGCCGGAAACGATGATCGCAGCCATGCCGACGAAATAGGCGGAAGTGGCCACCCATGCGGAGCCGCCAAAAATTGCGCCCGCAATCATGGCAATGAACGGGACCTTTGCCCCGCAGGGGATGAATGTGGTCGTCATGATGGTCATACGACGGTCGCGCTCGTTTTTGATCGTGCGCGACGCCATGATGCCGGGAACGCCGCAACCGGTCCCGATGAGCACGGGAATAAACGACTTGCCGGAAAGGCCAAATTTGCGGAAGATGCGATCCAGAACAAAAGCGATGCGCGCCATATAGCCGCACGATTCCAGAATGGCCAGCAGCAGGAACAGTACGAACATCTGCGGCACGAACCCGAGCACGGCGCCAACGCCTGCAACAATGCCGTCGAGAATCAGGCCGCTCAACCAGTTGGCAGCGTTTGCCTTCTCCAGCGCAGTGCCAAGCAGAACCGGGATGCCGGGAACCCATGTGCCATAGGCGTCCGGCATGGGCGCACCATAGTCCGCCTTATAGGATGTGTCCAAATAGGCGGAGACGGCGTCGAGCAGGACTGCCTTCGTGGCTCCTGTTACCTCCGTCACCGCGAGCGTCTCCTCGTCCACCAACGCGTATGTGACGCTTGCGTTCGACGGCGTACGCGCTTCCAGCTCCGACAGCGCTTCCCTGGCGGACGACTCGTCAAACGATTCGGACGAGATGTCGATCGCTGAGGCGATCTCCTCCGTGCCGTAGGCAGAAACAAACGCGTCGAGGATCGCATCGGTATCGCCATAGGCCTCTTCGGCCGCCGCATATGCCGCGCTGCCGTGCCCAAACAGATGCCAACCATCGCCGAACAGGCCGTCGTTGGCCCAACTGGTGGCCGCATCGCCGATGGTGACCATGGAGAGATAGTATACGAGGAACATGATCGCCGCAAAAATCGGGAGGCCAAGCCATCGATTGGTCACAACCCGGTCGATGCGGTCAGACGCCGACACCCTGCCCGCATCCCTCTTTTTGTAGCAGCCCTTCAATATCGAGGCAATGTAGAGGTAGCGTTCGTTGGTGATGATGCTCGCGGCATCGTCGTCCAGCACGCGTTCCGCAGCCTGAATTTCATCCTCTATATTCGAGAGGATGTCCTCGCTCAACTGCAACCGTTCGAGAACCTTTTCATCTCGCTCAAAGATCTTGATGGCGTACCAGCGCCGTTGCTCCGGCGCCAGGTTGTGGGCGGCAACCTCCGTAATGTGCGCGAGGGCGTGTTCGACATGATCGGAAAAAGCGTGCTGCGGCACGGTACTGGCGTTTTGTGCCGCATCGATTGCCGCCTCCGCAGCTTCCATCACGCCAGCGTTTCGCAGAGCGGAGATCTCTACAACCCTGCAACCCAGCGACCTGCTCAGCTCCTCTACATGAATGCGGTCGCCGTTTTTTCGCACGATATCCATCATATTGACGGCTACCACGACCGGAATGCCCAACTCCGTCAGTTGCGTGGTCAGATATAAATTGCGCTCCAGATTTGTGCCATCCACAATGTTGAGGATGCAGTCCGGGCGATCGGCGACAAGATAGTTTCTTGCGACGACTTCCTCAAGCGTGTAGGGCGAAAGCGAGTAAATTCCGGGCAGGTCTGTGATGGTCACATCGTCGTGCTTTTTGAGCTTGCCCTCTTTTTTTTCAACGGTTACGCCAGGCCAGTTGCCAACGAATTGATTGGCGCCTGTCAGCGCGTTGAACAGTGTCGTCTTGCCGCTGTTCGGGTTGCCGGCAAGAGCAATTCGGATCGTCCTTTTCATCTTTCCACTCCTTCTGATCACTTTTTCCCAAGTCTGTCATCACCAAATAGCGATTGTGCGACGCGCGGGTTCATTCAACCTCGATCATGTCCGCATCCGCCTTCCGAATGGACAACTCATAGCCGCGCACGGTTATTTCAATCGGATCGCCCAGAGGCGCCACCTTGCGCACAAACACCTCCGTCCCTCTGGTTATTCCCATGTCCATGATGCGTCGTTTCGTTGCCCCGGCTCCGTGCAACTTGACGACCGTTACCGTCTCTCCGATTTTGACGGTTCTGAGTGTAGTCATGATATCCTCCTCCTTCAAACCATGATTTTGCAGGCCATTTCCCGACTGATAGCGATGCGCGACTCCTTAACGTTAACGATGAGATTTCCGCCGACGGCAGCGACCACTGTCACGCTGCTGCCGGCGACAAAGCCCATCTCCTCCAGACGTTGTCTTGTTTCCGATCCCCCGCCGATCTTTCGAATGATGTTCTCTTCGCCAACGGGCGCCAGCACAAGCGGCATAAATCCAACCTCCAGATTGGAATTCGCAGGAGCGAATTCTACAAAATGTCGTGGTTAGTTTTATCTAACCATAAGTTAGAGTACACTAACTGCAGACGCTTGTCAAGCTCAAAATTGTTATTTTATGAAAACCGTGGGATTGCCCGCATTCTGCTTTTGCGTTGCGTTGTTCTTAAAAGCCCGTCAAAACCGGACCGTTTCCAAAAGCTTTGGCGTTCTGATGGTCTGGAACCTGGCCGTTGCTCCTTTTCCTGATATTACACGGGTTCTTCCCCCATCCCCCGCGTTGCTGCCAGATACTCTTAGCGGTTTGGAAGTGATCTGTCGTGGCAAACGAAAAGGCGGGAATTTTTCTGGCGAGCGGCTGCTCTTGCCTGCAAACAGCGATTTACTGTTGATGCATCGCATGCTTGCCGGCTCGCGCTGCCAGCCTTAGGCGCGTTTTGCCTGCCGGCCGGCGGCTCGATCCATGGCACGCCACGCCCAAAGCGCGTCGAGGTTTCGTCTGAGCGGCCCGGCTATTCTACCGGTGCGTCTCCGGATCTGTATGGCCGTCCTTTCTGCGCGAGCGCAATGCCGGCCTGTGACGCTGCAGCATAGGAACGGAGCGGCAGGCAGAAAAAGAGCACCCATCATGGATGGGTGCGTCAAACCGTTTGAGGCGGCTTCGTCGGTATTGGATACCTGTCAGCCCTGTATGCGGCGCACGCGATCGGCGACCTTTTTGCCGGTCGGCGTAGCGGCAAGGCCTCCGCGCGCCGTCTCCCGGTATTCCGGGCGAATATCCTGACCGACCTGCAGCATGGTCGAGACCACCTCGTCAAACGGAATCAGGCTGGTGACGCCGGCGAGCGCCATGTCGGCGCAGATCATGGCGTTGACAGCGCCGAGGGCATTGCGCTTTATGCAGGGGCATTCCACAAGGCCTGCAACGGGATCGCAGATCAGGCCGAGCACGTTTTTGATCGCCATTGCCGCTGCATCAAGCGCCTGCACGGCAGCGCCTCCGCTGGTTTCCACAAGCGCTGCTGCCGCCATCGCCGCCGCCACGCCGGTTTCCGCCTGACAACCGCCGCCCGCGCCGGAGATGGTCGCATTTTTGGCAAAGAGCAGGCCAACTGCGCCGGCGGTAAACAGTGCGTCGACAAGCTGATCGTCCGACCAGCCTCGCTCATGCCCGCATTCAATGAGTACGCCCGCCAGAATACCGCTTGCACCAGCTGTTGGCGCCGCTACAATGCAGCCCATGGAGGCGTTTACTTCCACCACCGCCATTGCCGAAGCGGCTGCGCGGCAGGCGTTTGTTCCGGAAAACGGCGTTAGCTTGGCATAGCGAAACAGTCGCATGGCCTCCCCGCCGGAAAAGCCGCTGACGGATTCCACACGTTCGGAAAGCCCCTTGCGAACGGAATCGCGCATGACGACAAGATTCTTATACATTTCCGCACGGATCTCCGCTCGCGGCAGTTCCGATAGGTATTCTTCGCGGCGCTGCATGGCCTCCGCAATGGTAATGCGGTTTTCAAGACAGAATTTGCGGATAGATTCCCCGTTTTCAAAAACGTCGCTGTTCATACCTTCTCCTTACACGGCGAAAACCCGCTGCAACGTAGGGCAGAGCATGCGGATCATGCGCAACATGTCGTCGGTGATTGGCTGGTCGGTCTCGATCGTCATGTATGCATCCTCGCCCTTGCCGTGGCGGAACACGCGCATGAACGCAATGTTGATCTTGAGTTGGGCAAGCACATGCGAAATTTCTGCAATGACTCCCGGTTCGTCACGGTACTGTGCCACCAGCGTCGGATAATCTCCGGTCAGTTCAACGCCAAGTCCGTCGATTTCCGTAACCAGGATATTGCCGCCGCCAACCGAAACGCCCAAAACATCCGTTATGTTCCCATCCGAGCCGGTGATGCGGATACGGGCGGTGTTTGGGTGACGAACGGGCTCATCGGAATACTCGACCTGAACGAGCACCTCGTCCCTCCTGGCAATCTGATAGGCGTCCTTGATACCGGGATCATCCGGTTTCAAGCCGAGCGCCCCGGCAATGAGCGCCTTGTCCGTACCGTGACCACGTCCCGTTTCCGCAAAGGAGCCGTACAATGTGAAAGCGACCTCCGCTACATCGTCCCCGGCAATCTTGCGGGCAATGTTGGCAAGGCGAACCGCGCCGGCAGTGTGTGAACTGGAAGGCCCGGTCATGCGTGGCCCAATGATGTCAAATACGGAAAACTGTTCCAAAACGAACCTCCCTGTTGCCGCCCCTCAAGCGGCGGAAAAAGGACACCGACGCCGCTGAAGACGCCGGTGCAACCATATTGCCGCGCACTTGTCCTTCGTCAGATCGGCCACGGGCGGGCATGCGGCAGGCGGCTCCTTTCAGGCTTCCCCGCGGCACACCGCACCATCCGCTTAATGCTGCTTCCGTCAGGACCTGACATGGTTCACGGCGTTCGGTTGCACGGGACCCAACGATCAACGCTCCTTACCGCACTCAGCCCCGCAGTCGAATGCCTCAGGACAAGAATTCAGCCCTGCTATAGCGGATTGCAGGTACAGGGCACCGCTAACTCCCCGCTTAGCGCGGCAAACCGAATTCGTACAGCAGATAGTGTACACCATATGCGCCAATCATGCAAGAGCGGAATACAGAAAAAGCGCACGGTCTGCGCCGTGCGCTCAGAAAGCCGGGAATGTTCAGCGGGTAGCCTCGAGCATTTCCTTCGTTTTCATCAGGCGAGTCGTATTTTGACGATCGTTCTCCTCCAGCTTCATCTGGATGCTGCGGATGGTCTCCGTAAATTGCGGGATCATGACATATTCGAGCGCATTTACGCGGCGCCGTGTTTTTTCAATCTCATCGGCAAGACGACCGCAGGCTTTCTCCGTTTCCGCCAGTTGAAGCAGCAGGGGCAGCACCTCCGCAAGCTGTTGGACCGCACCGTCGAGTTCGGCGCTGGTCGTCGCATAGCCGTATGGGTAGCTGTACCCCTCCTGCGTCTGCATGGACAGCTTCGGCACCGGGATGGAAAGGACCGATTCCGTGCTCGTCTCCACCGACGCTGCGCGCGCCGGATACAGCAACGCCTCCTCGATCTGCGCGCCGCTCATCGATGCGCGGGCCAGCACAAAAGAGCGCATGGCCAGAGACAGCTTGTTTTCCACCTCCAGGCGCAAGTCCTTGTTGCGACGTGCATACACAATGAAGCGCCGCACCAGCTCGTCGCGTTTGTCCTTCATCAGCTTGTGCCCGCGAACTGCAACCTGCTTGCGCTTTTTGAGGTTGCTAAGTTCCATGCGGGTCGGCTTTGCTTGAATGGCCGCCACGACTTACGCCTCCTTGGGATAGTATTTTTCGATGTAGCTGTCCCGAATGCGCTTAAGCTCCGCTTTCGGCAGAATGCTCAACAGCTTCCATCCGAGATCAAGCGTTTCCTCAATGTTGCGGTTGGTATAGTATCCCTGCGACACATATTCGCGTTCGAATGCATCCGCAAACTTCGCGTACAGCTTATCCGTATCGGAGAGCGCCGCATCGCCCAGTATGACTGCGAGTTCCTTCGCGTCGCAGCCACGGGAATATGCCGCAAACAGCTGGTTCATCGTGTCCGCATGATCCTCGCGCGTCTTTCCCTTGCCGATGCCCTTGTCCTTCAGACGCGACAGCGAGGGGAGCACATTGATCGGCGGCGTAAGACCCTTGCGATGCAACTCGCGCGAAAGGATGATCTGTCCTTCCGTAATGTATCCGGTAAGGTCCGGGATCGGGTGCGTCACGTCGTCCTCCGGCATGGACAGAATCGGAATCATCGTGATGGAACCGGCGTTTCCGCGGATACGGCCTGCACGTTCATACATGGTGGCAAGGTCGGTATACATGTAGCCGGGATAGCCGCGGCGACCGGGTACCTCCTTGCGCGCGGCGGAAACCTCGCGCAACGCCTCGGCGTAGTTGGTGATATCCGTGATAATAACCAGCACATGCATGCCCAGATCATATGCCAGATACTCCGCAGCCGTGATGGCCATGCGCGGCGTGGCGATGCGCTCGATGGCCGGGTCATTGGCAAGGTTGATGAACGTAACCGTACGCTCTATGGCGCCCGTCTTGCGGAAATCGCTGATGAAGAAGTCAGCTTCTTCAAACGTGATGCCGACGGCGGCGAATACCACGGCGAACTTTTCGTCCGTACCGAGCACGCGCGCCTGCCGGGCAATCTGCGCGGCAAGATTTGCGTGCGGCAGACCGGAGCCGGAGAACACCGGCAGCTTCTGCCCACGGACGAGCGTGTTCAACCCGTCGATGGCGGAAATGCCCGTTTGGATGAACTCGGACGGGTAGTCGCGTGCGGTCGGGTTCATCGGCATGCCATTGATATCCAGATGCTTTTCCGGGATCAGGGCGGGGCCGTCGTCCATCGGCTTGCCCATGCCGTCGAACACGCGTCCAAGCATATCCGGCGCAACATCCAGCTCAATGGATTTGCCGAGAAAACGCGCTTTTGAATCTGCGATGCGCAGCCCCTGCGAGCCTTCAAACAGCTGCAGCAGCGCCTTGTCGCCGTTGATCTCCAGCACCCGGCCGCGGCGGATCGATCCATCGGCCTGTACGATCTCGACCAGTTCATCGTACTTGACGCCGGAAACATCCTCCACAAGCATCAAGGGGCCGACGACCTCTTTGATGGTACGGTATTCTTTACGCATTCTGCTCCCCTCCCTCGGTCAGTGCGCCGATCTGCGCGTTCATATCGGCAAGGATGGCATCATATTCGGCCTGTGCCTCGTCTTCCGGCACATACTTCAAGCGGCCAATGCGCTCGCGCACCGGCAACTGAATCAGGCGGTTGAACGATGCGTCGGCGCTAAGCGCATCGAGGCTCTTCTCATAGTTGAGAAGGATGGCTTTGAGCATCAGATACTGCTTGCGCGGCGAGGTGTAGGTGTCAACCTCGTGAAACGCGTTCTGATGCAGGTAGTCCTCGCGGATGGAACGGGTCGCCTCGAGCGTCATGCGATCCCGGTAGGAAAGCGCGTCGATGCCCACGAGACGGACGATTTCCTCCAGCTCGTTCTCTTTCTGGAGCAAATTCATCGTTTGCTGCACGAGATTGGACCACTCGGGCGAAACATTTTCGTTATACCAGCTCTCCAGCCGATCGAGGTAGAGCGAATAGGACTGCAGCCAGTCGATGGCCGGGAAATGGCGCGCATAGGCAAGTTTGCTGGACAGGCCCCAGTAAACCTTGACAATGCGGAGCGTGGCCTGCGAGACCGGTTCGGAAATGTCGCCGCCCGGCGGAGACACGGCCCCGATGGCGGATACCGCGCCGGTTCGGCCGTCGCTGCCAAGCGTCCGCACTACGCCCGCGCGTTCATAGAACTCGGCAAGGCGGCTCGACAAGTATGCCGGATATCCTTCCTCGCCCGGCATCTCCTCGAGACGGCCGGACATCTCGCGCAGCGCCTCCGCCCAACGGGAGGTGGAGTCCGCCATGATGGCGACCTTGTAGCCCATATCACGGAAATATTCCGCAATGGTGATGCCCGTGTAGATGGACGCCTCACGCGCGGCCACCGGCATGTCGGAGGTGTTGGCGATGAGCACGGTACGCTTCATCAGGGAAAGGCCGGTACGCGGGTCCTTCAGCTCCGGGAACTCCATGAGCACGTCCGTCATCTCGTTGCCGCGTTCACCGCACCCGACATAGACGATGATGTCGGCGTCCGCCCACTTGGCCAGCTGATGCTGAACGACCGTTTTGCCGCTTCCGAACGGGCCCGGTACGGCGGCAACGCCGCCCTTTGCGACCGGGAACAGCGTATCGATAACGCGCTGTCCGGTGATCATGGGTTCGGTTGGCGCAATTTTTTCCGCATAGGGGCGGCCACGGCGAACGGGCCAACGCTGCAACATTGGCAGCTCGATGGTCCTGCCATCCTGCTCCAACCGGGCGATCGGTTGCATGATGTTGGCCTCGCCCGCATGAATCCAGGTGAGCTTGCCGGAAACGCCCGGCGGAACCATCACCTTGTGCAGTACCGCTTCCGTTTCCTGCACGGTGCCGAGGACGTCGCCGCCGGTCAATTCGTCGCCCACCTGAGCAACGGGCACGAAATCCCAAAGCCGCTCATGGTCAAGCGCATTAACCAAGATGCCGCGGGCGATGCGGTCGCCCGCCTGTTCGCGTATGATGTTCAACGGACGTTGAATGCCATCATAAATGGATTCGATCAGGCCGGGGGCCAATTCGACCGACAGCGGCGCGCCGGTTGACACGACCGGTTCGCCGGGCCCAATGCCGCCCGTCTCCTCATAAACCTGAATGGATGCGCGGTCACCGCGCAGTTCAATGACCTCGCCGATCAAATGCTTTTCCGAAACGCGCACCACGTCGTACATCTGTACATCAGCCATGCCGCCCGCCACGATGAGAGGTCCTGAAACCTTGATGATCGTACCTTGCATAGTCTTCGCCCTTCCGTTAAGTATTGAATAAAATGTCAACGCCGACAGCCTTTTCCACGTTCTGCTTGAGCGTTTGCAGACCGATGCCCGTCGAGCCCTGATTGTCCGGGATCGGGATGATGGCCGGATATGCAGCCGCGCTGTACTCCTGAACGGTTTCCGCACAGGCCGCATAAAGCTTTTCCGTAACAAAGATTACAGCATATCCCTCTCTTGCCAGGCGATGCATGCAGCGATTGGCACGCTCGCCATCCGTTTCATAAAACACGTCAAGGCCGACCGCCTGAAACAGCATGACGGAATCCTTGTCGCCAATGACGCCCATCTTAGCCATAAAGCTCACACAACCTCTCTTGCATGACTGCATCGTCAAGCCCGTTGCGCTTGACCGTCACAATCATCCGAATTGCACGCGCCTCGCGGTCGCGCGCGAGCAGATAGCCGACGAGCCTGCGCACAGAGTCAATATCGTGCCGATAGGGGCGCACAAGCGAAAGCAGGTGGTTTTCCCGCGCCCGCTCCAGCGCACCTATGCTGCCGGTTCGCTGCATGTCGGCAATGCCTGCCGCAAGGGCATCCCGGGCAGGGCTCGCCGACAATGCGCGTACCAGAGCGTCATCGGAAAGTTCATATGCCTGGAGCAGCACATCATGCTTGAGACCGCCCTCCGGGAGCAGCGCCTCACGCAGGTCGTCGCGTCCGGCGCCCATGGCGCGCAAGCGCAGCAACGTGATAACATTGTCAAAATCGCACAGCGCCGTAAAGTATGCGAGCGCAAACGCGTCCCGTCCCGCGCGAGCCGTTGCCAGTGCATGCGACAGGTATGCACGGTCGAGCGCGATGCTCACGCGTTGCGGTTCCACCTCGATGCGGAGCCGCTCTTCCAGCGCATCCATTGCCTGAGCGATCGAGGCCGGCAGAAAGCCATAGTCCTGCTCGGCGACCGCTGTTTTCAGCCTGGCAGGATCAAACAACCCGCCGGAAAGCAGCGGCGTCTCCGCTTGATCGAGCAGGCGCGCTTTGACAAGCAGTTTCAGGTTGTGAATGTCCGTCTCCAACAGAAACAGATCGGTGAGCTCCGGCTCGGGCGAGATCTCGCGGATGCTGCGCGCTGCCTCGGCGCGCACGTTATCGATCAGGCGCTCACAATCGGCTGCCGTAGCATCCGGAACGCCGCCGTAACGCGCATCAAGCAGGATGCGCATGGCATCCTCCAGGCTGCCGTCCGCCATCCGCTTGACGGTCTTGGCGTCGAACAAGCCGTTCTCCAGCGCGCTGACTCGTGCGCAGGCATATGCGTAGCTTGGCTGTTGCATACGCGTCCCTCCCATCAGCCGAACAGCAGCTCGGCTACATTCGTTTCCTCGTTATCGCGCAACTGGCCCAGAATTGCGCGGAAGGAGCAGTCCTTTTCATAGCTGCGACCGACAAGCAGGAATCCTCCGTCGATCGGAGCATCCTCCTCCGAGAGATGCAGGCCGGATACCGACAGCTCACCGAGCATGGCGGCAATCGCCGCACGATCAGCCCTTGCGGGGATAACCGTTTCCTCGCCGGCAGCCTCAGCCTCCAGCAGACGGCGGCAGATCGCGCCGCGTGCGGCCGTATCCAGTGCGCACAGCCCATCATAGGCACGCACAAATGCTTCGTCGATGACCAGGCGCTTCTTCTGTAAAGTCGCCTTGCGCGCATCGAGCGACGCACGCGTCCTGCTGCCGTCGATCAACGCGGCGGCCGCAGCCTCCCGCTTGGCCGCGCAGTCGGCGGAGTATGCCTCCATGCGCGCCGCAGCCTCCTGCCGGAGCGCTTCGGCGCCGACCTTCGCATCCTGCAGAACGCGATCGGCATCCGCACGGGCGTCGCCCAGTATGCGTTCCGCCAGTTTGTTGGCGCCGTTCATGTTCGCTTCCATCGCGCGCACCCCCGTCCCCAATCAGACGGCAACGCCATTGACAAGCAGGAACGAGATGAGCAGCGCGAGCACCGCATACGTCTCGACCATGACGGTCATCAACATGCCCTTGCCGGACTCTTCCGGCTTCTTGGCGATCATATTGATCGCCGCACACGCCGTATTCCCCTGCGCAATGGCGGAGAGCAGGCCGCCGAACGCGATCGGAATGGCGGCAAAGAACAGGTTCAGCCCGGCCGTCGCCGTGATGTCAGCTCCACCGCCGAGCAGCCCGGCCTTGGTCGCAATGACGAATGCGATCAGCAGGCCGTAGATACCCTGCGTACCCGGCAGAAGCTGCAACAGCAGGCAGGAGCCGAAACGATCCGGGTCTTCCGAGCAAACGCCGGCGCTAGCCTGGCCAGCCTTGCCGACGCCAAGCGCGCTGCCGATGCCCGCCAGGACCGCTGCCATTGCCGCGCCAGCTGCTGCAAAAAGAATACCCCAATTGAGTTCCATGTGTGTGTCCTCCTTGAAATGGTAATGGTGTTATGGTTCCGTAATCTGTACGTGTTTTGTGCGATAACCGAGCGGGCGGAACGCTCTGCCGCCAGCCTCGTAGAACTTCCCGTAAAACTCAACGTATTGAAGCCTTGCGCAATGTACGAACGCGCCGAGCGTATTGATCGCAAGGTTGAACAGATGCAGCGCAACCAACAGTGCGCAGGCAATGAGTACGCCGAGAATTTTCAGGATGATGTTTGGCGAGCCCATCAGCATGGCGCAGATGTCATTGAAGACCGACGCAATGACGCCGGTAGCAATGCCCAGCGCGAACAGGCGCGCATAGGAAAGGATATCCGACAGCACGCTCGAGATATTATACAGCTCGCCAAGGCCGGAGATCGTCCGCTTCAACGGATTGCGTTTGCCGCGGCCCTTGAACAGCAGAATTAGCAGTGCGCCGAGTGCGGCCAGGACGAGGCCGGGATAGTACAGGAAGTCAAGCCCGATCATCGGACCGCCGAGCCACGCCAGCAGACCCACGATGATGAAAATCCAGGAGAGCGTGTCGAACACGGCCCCCTGCCAATCGCCCTGCGCAAAGGACTCCTTGACGCGCAGCCCGTAGCCGAACAGAATATGCACCACGCCAAGGCCGAAACAGAGAATCAGCATCCCAATCGGATCGGTCATCGGATCGAGGATGAGCGGGAACACATTCTGCGTGCCGAACAGCACGTCAAAATCAAGCCCGAAAAACGTGCCGACCAGCACGCCCCATACCACGGTGGAAATGCCGCCCCAGAACAACACGCGAGCAAGGCCGCCCATCATGCCGCCCGTGGGCTTTTTCAGCTTCAGGAACAGCGCGCAGCCAATGGTGAGCAACAAACCGTAGCCGGAGTCGCTCAACATCATGCCGAACAGAATAATATAGGGGACGGCCATGTAAGGCGTCGGATCCATGCCGCGCGGGTCCGGACGGGAATACAGATCCGTGACGACCTCAAACGGCGTGACGAAACGATTGTTTTTGACCACCGAAGGCGGCACTTCGTCCTCCGCGGGTTCACGGATAAACAAGCAATATGCATCGGTAATGCCGGAGACGGCCTGCTCCACATCGGCGATGCGGTTTTCCGGCACCCAGCCTTCCAGCTCAAACGTGGCCGCCGATCGTGCCAGCTCCGCTGCAGCGAACGCCCGGTCCCGCTCAATCACGGCCGCATCATAGGCTCCTCCAAGCAGCTCGCCATAGGAGCCCTTCTCGGCCAACTGCGCTTCCAGCGCTGCGAGCTGCTTCTCAAGGGATTCGTTCTCCGCAAGGAGCGCGCTGCGCGCCTCAGCAGGCGTTCCGGAGAGCTTCGGGAAAGCCACGTCCGTCCAGGAGAGATTCTTCAGGAAAGAGGCCACGGCTTTTGCATCGTCCGGGCGGCAGGCAACGAGCACGGGCATGTTCGCCCCATCGCCAAAGGCCTGATATTCCACCGCTTCGCCAAGCTCAGCAAGGCGCGCATAATCGGCAGCGGCCAGCATGCCGGTGAAATACCGGACGGATTTGGCATTGCGGTAGGACTGCATATCGGCCGGGAAGGCAAGCCATGGTTCCAGCAGTTCCAGCATGCCGAGATTTTTGTCGATCTTCGCGCGCGTGCCGGAAATCTCCCGTTGCAGGGCCTCGATCTCCTCGCTGTACTGCATGGCGGTCGGCAACGTGTCGACAATCTTTCCTACAGAGGTCCCCGGCAGTGGGGAGAGCATGCTGCGTTTGGCAGCAAAGGGACGGACGGCGGCCATGGCTGCCGAAAGCCGCTGCACGCGTGCCTCCGCCTCATCCAGCGCATTCGCCGGCCCCGTTGCTTCCCCGTCCGGAATGACCTCGACCGCATTCAGACGCTGCAGCGCCTTCAAAATGTCCGCCTCGTCCGACTTGTGCGCCACAAGCGACAGGCGTTTTACCGGAATAATCATGCGATCTCCTGCACTTTCTCAAGCAGATAGGCAGCGGCTTTGTCGAGTCGCGCGCGCGCTTCGGCGCACTGTGCGTCGGCCGCCTCGCCAAGTTCACGAAGCATGGCCTCAGATTCCTGCCTGCCAACCGCTTCCGCCTCGTCAAGGCGCGCACGCGTCAGATCGCGTTCGCGCTGTTCCAGTGCGTCCTGCTCTTCTGCGAGCGCTGTTCTGGTCGACTGCAACAGATCCCGCGCTTCGGCGGCAGCCGATTGACGGATTGTGTCAGCCTGTGTTTCCGCATTTGCGATCTCATTGATGATTGAGCGCATTGCATTACCTCCGTGCCATCAATACTTGCTGATTAAAGTGACGTTGAAACTATGCAATCTTTTCCGCGGCAAACGATTCGAGGCGCGCCGACATGCTTGTATAATAATTGAAAACCCCGCAGGGGTAAAAACTTATTTCGTACCAAACAACCGGTCGCCGGCGTCGCCAAGGCCGGGGACAATATAACCATGGTCGTTCAGGCGCTCATCGACATTAGCAACATAGATGTCGACATCGGGGTGTGCGTCCTGCATCGCTTTCACGCCTTCCGGCGCAGCGATGAGGCATACGAGCCGGGCGCTCTTGGCCTTGGCATCCTTTACGATGCGGGCGGCCTCAATAGCGGAATTGCCGGTGGCCAGCATGGGATCGACAATGATAACGTCACGCTCCTCCACATCCGGCGGTAGTTTACAATAGTAAGAAGTGGGCATAAGCGTATCGGGATTCCGATAAAGACCGATATGACCCATTTTTGCGTTCGGCAAAAGATTCATCATGCCGTCCGCCATGCCGAGGCCCGCGCGCAAAATCGGCACGACCGCGAGTTTCTCATTTGCAAGAACACGCGCAGTCGCCCTGCAAACGGGGGTTTGAATTTCAATCTCTTTGAGCTCCAGATTTCTGGTGACCTCGTATGCCATCAACATGGCGAGCTCGGTAACGAGTTCCCGGAAGGCCTTGGCTCCCGTTTCCTTATCGCGCAACATGGACAACTTGTGCTGTACGAGCGGATGGTCAATTACAATCAGATTAGACAAGGGCATCCTCCTTTATCCGTTTCTCATATTCGGTAATCTTGTTGACGCGGCGTTTATGCCGCTCCAGTCCAGGGCGATCACCCTCAAAGGAGGTGTCGAGCCAGGTTTCAACAATTCGATCGGTCTGCTCGTCGGTAAGCGAATGGGCGCTGAGGGCGAGGACGTTTGCATCGTTGTGCCGCCTAGTCATCTCCGCAGAATACGTATCGAGGCAAAGCGAACAACGAATGCCGTTGACCTTGTTTGCGGCAATACACATGCCAATTCCCGTCGTGCAGATCAAAATACCACGATCAAAGCGGCCGTCCGACACGGATTCGGCCACGGGGAACGCAATGTCGGGATAATCGTAGCCGTTTTTGGAATCATGGCAACCAAAATCACACACCGCGTAGTTGCGCTCCTTGAGCCACTGCACGATGTGTTCCTTGCGTTCGAATCCACCGTGGTCGCTGCCGACGGCGATCCTATACATTTCGTTGCGCATGCTTTTCGTACTCCCGTTATACCCTAACAACGTGGAACCCTGCCGCACGCAGCAGGCGATTCATATAGGCAAGACCAGCCTCTTCGATGGAAACCCCCTCTGCCAGGATACAGTCTGCGCGCTCCCCCATCTCGCGCAGGGCGGAAAAAAGATTGGCACAAAGGGTCTCCGGATGATCCCTGTCACCCAGTATAACACACTTTTTGCCATAATAAAAGTGTTTTGTTTGTTCAGTTGCTGCAATTTCACATTTTTTTTCTTGCAAAATTTGCGCGGTATAAAGCTCGCAGATCTTTTTGGCTACGGCGCGCGGCTCCCCGGTGACGACGATGACGTCCGCGTCAGGGGCATAGTGACGGTATTTCATGCCGGGCGATGCGGCGACTTCGCCTTTCGCAAGCGGGGAAAGCAGGCTCTGCGCCGTGCGAACGTCCCCAATAACGGCGGCGAGCATTTCGCGCGTGACGGCGCCCGGGCGCAGGATGGTCGGAGCGCCGACGAGGGAGACAACCGTGGACTCCACGCCATAACGGCAGGGGCCGCCGTCGAGTATGAGCGGGATGCGACCATTCATGTCCGCAAGCACATGCTGCGCGCACGTAGGGCTTGGACGGCCGGACAGGTTGGCGGAAGGCGCCGCGATGGGTACGCCGGATTTCTGAATCAGCATGCGCGCCGTAGGGTTGGCAGGCATCCGCACGGCTACGGTATCAAGCCCGCCCGTCACCTCGTCCGGCACAATGTCGCTTCTCTCTGCGATCAGCGTCAGCGGACCCGGCCAAAAGGTATCCATCAGTTGCTGCGCGAGGCGCGGGATGCGCTTCCAGAGGCGGCGCACGTCGCTTTTCCTTGCCACATGGAGAATGGACGGATTATCCGTCGGGCGGCCTTTCGCCTCGTAAATGCCGCGCACCGCGGTTGCGTTCAATCCGTTTGCGCCAAGCCCATACACCGTTTCCGTGGGAAACGCGACGAGCCCGCCGGAGCGGATGATCTCTGCCCCGCGGTTCGTGCCCGCCTCCGGTTGCGATATGGTTGAAATGATGTCCGTAACCATACGCTACTCCCGCGCGCTGAGCTTCTCCGCGCGCTCGGCGACGATTAACGCATCGATCAGCTCATCCATATCCCCGTCGAGGAACTGCTCCAGTCGGTAGAGCGTCAGACCGATCCGATGGTCGGTGACGCGCCCCTGGGGGAAGTTGTAGGTGCGGATGCGCTCGCTCCGGTCGCCGGAACCGATCTGGCTCCGGCGTTCGGTAGCCACCGCCGCGTCCTGTGCGGACCGATAATAATCATAAAGCCGGCTTTTGAGTACGCGCATCGCCTGTTCCCGGTTCTTGATCTGCGACTTTTCGTCCTGGCACTGGACGACGATGCCGGTGGGCAGGTGCGTGATCCGGATGGCGGACTCGGTTTTGTTGACGTGCTGTCCGCCGGCGCCGCTGGAACGATAGGTATCGATGCGCAGGTCGGCGTCGTGAATCTCCACCTGCACGTCGTCCACTTCCGGCAACACCGCGACCGTCGCAGCGCTTGTATGGATGCGTCCCTGGGACTCGGTCTCGGGCACGCGCTGCACGCGATGCACGCCGCTTTCATATTTCAGCCTGCTGTATGCGCCGCGCTTGCCGCCGATCGACAGCACGACCTCCTTGACGCCGCCCATATCGGTGAGGTTGGAGGAGAGATACTCGATCCGATACCCATGCCGCTCGGCATAACGCTGATACATGCGCAGCAAATCGGCGCCGAAGAGCGACGCCTCGTCGCCGCCGGTGCCGGCGCGGATTTCTAGGATGACGTCCCGCTCGTCGTTTGGGTCCTTTGGCAGCAACAGCTCCCGCAACGCTTCCTCCTGTGCGGCGGCCAGCCGCTCCTGCTCGGCCAGCTCCGCATGGACGAGTTCCTTCATCTCCGGTTCCAGATGTTCCGCAAGCATATCCCTGCACTCGGTGATGGAAGCGAGCGTGGATTCATAGGCATGGTACGCTGTGACAATCTCTTCCAGGGAGGCATGTTCGCGCACCAGCTCCCGCCATTGATCCATGTCGCGCATGGTTTCCGGGTCTGCAATTCGGTCCGATAGCGCGGCATAATGCTCGCAGATGCCCTTCAGTTTTTCGAGCAAGGCGTTTCCTCCTCCCTGTTCCCCTGCTTTCCGACAAGCAGACCGCGCGGCAGGCCGGCATAATCGCGCAGCACTTCCCCATCGCCCAGCAGCGCGCGCACGGCAGCCGCCTGCGTGCTGCCGATTTCGACCAACAACGCGCCGTCGTCAACCAGGTGTTGTTCAAACCCGGCGGCAATTCGCCGATAAAAATCAAGCCCGTCCACCCCGCCATCGAGCGCAAGGCGAGGCTCGAAAGCCACCTCTGCCTGCAGGGATGTCAAGTCGGCGGCGGACAGATACGGCGGGTTGCACACCATGAGATCAAACCGTTCTTCACTTTGCACCGGTTCGAACAGATCTCCCTGCCGTATGTCGAGATGAATGCCGTTGCGCGCGGCGTTCTCGCCGGCCAGCGCGCAGCAGGCGGCGCTGATGTCGGCGGCAGCCACCTGTGCTTCGGCGTACACCGCAAGAGCAATGCCGATACAGCCGGTGCCGCAGCAGAGGTCGAGTACGCGGCGAGACCGTCTCTTCCGGAGAAAGGATATGGCTTTTTCCGCCACGACCTCCGTATCCGCGCGGGGAATGAGCACGCCCCGACGCACGAGCATGGAAAGCCCCAGGAACGACCATTCGCCGAGCAGATACTGCAGCGGCTCGCCCTGCAGTCGGCGATCGATCATTTGCGCAAGCAAATCGTCGTTTTCGGCGCTCCAACGCTCTTCCCGCCGGACGGCAAGACCGGCGGGCTGCGTGCCGAGCAAATGGGCGACCATCAGCCTCGCCTCGTGCGGCGCTACATCCTTATCCAACCTAGCGCGCAGCTTCGCCGTTGCCGATCGAAGCGCCTGTGCGACGGTCATGCCGGGCTGTCCCCGGATGGCCGCTCAGCAGCGTCTCCGGCGTCCGCTTTTTCGGCTGGTTCGTCGCGGGTTTCCCGATCGCCGGCAACCCCCTCCGCTGCCGCCGGCGTTTCCGGCTGCTGGGATGCGCCACCCCCGCTGCGGCTGTCGGGGTCCATCGCCAAATGGAAGGCCGCCAGCGCCACCTCCAGCATTTGCTCGTCCGGCTCGCGCGTGGTCAGGTATTGCAGCGCCAACCCGGGTGCGCGCGCGATGCGCGCCGGCAGCGCATCGCTGGCGGCCGCGAGTTTGAGCACCTCATAGGAGAGGCCGGCCACGAGCGGCAGGAATATCACGCGCGTGGCGAAGCGCAGAAAGAAGTTTTCGCTGTACGGCAACGCTGCAAAGAAAAGGATGGAAATTGCCATCACGAGGAACAGGTAGTTCGTGCCGCAACGGGGATGCAGACGCGTAAAGCGCATGGCGCTCTCCGGCGTTAGCGGCGCCTCGTGTTCGTAGCAGGCGATGACCTTGTGTTCCGCCCCGTGGTACATGAACAGGCGGCGCACATCCTTCATGGCGGAAATGGCGACCAGATACAGCACAAAGACCAGCAACCGCACGCCGCCCTCCGTCAGGCTTTTCCAGATCGTGCGCGCCGTCTCGTGCCAGGGGATCAGCTGTGTCACGAAGGTTGGCAAAAAGAAAAACAGGCCGAGCGCCAACAATACGGCCAGCACGACGGCAACGCCCATCATGATGTCCATGGCAGACTTTCCCAGTTTTTCGGCAAGCCATACTTCAAAACGGGAGGGTTGCTCCTGCGCTTCCTCCTCGCCAAACAGCTCTGCCGAACGCATCGTTATCCGCATCCCGGTGACGAGCGATTCCACAAAAGCGACAACGCCGCGCACGACGGGCCAGCCGAGGAACGTCCCCTTCTTTGCTCTGGTCGGATATTCCGTATACTCGGTTACGATGCTGCCGTCGCTCTTGCGGACCGCGACGGCGACGCCGCCAGCCGGCGTTCGCATCATCACGCCTTCCAGAACCGCCTGCCCGCCAACCGCACATCTCTTCACAGGTGTTTTTGCTCCTATTCTCCGGAACGATTGCCGCCCGGAAACTTTCTGCCTATTATAGCACGTGGCGCCTATGCTCGGCAATACGGGAGTCCGCCGGCAACGGCCGGCAGCGTTGGCAGATTTGCCGAGCGCCCGCGCCGCCTGACAGACAGGGCGAAAGCATCACCGCTCCACGTAGCAACCAAGAGCGGCGCGCATCTCATAATACCGGTCATGCGTGCGCCAGCCGTCCTCCGTGTAGTCGGGAAAGCGTGCGAGCGTTACGATGCAGTCGGGGTTCTGTGCGGAAAACGCAGCAACGGTCTCCTTGACGTGGGACATGCCCGTGCTGGTCAGCCAGAGGCGCTCGATGGGCAGGCCGTATAATGGCGTCAGATCTCCGCCCACATTGCAGCCGCACAGGTTCAGATCGCGCAGATTGGGCAGCGATGCAAGCGGCGAAAGGTCGGTAACGCGCGTGGAAAAGATTTCCAGATAGATGAGGTTTTGCAGCGAAGATAGCGGAGACAGATCCGCAATTCTATTGTCTGCCAGAATCAGATACCGCAGGTTCGGCATATTTTGCACAAATTCACAGTGCGTCAAATTGTTATGCCCGAGGTCAAGCGCGATGATATCGTGACAGTATTTGAGGAATTCAACATCGGCATCCCGGCAGTTGCGAATGTTTTCTGCACTGAGTATCAGCCCCTGCTCGTTTTCGCGCTTGATTTTCCAGGTGGCAAAGTGGGTGGTATCCGTGCGAACGGTCCCGAATTTTGTATCGATGGACCAGACGATCCCCGCATCGGGAAATGACTCGCGCAATGCCGCCATCTCTTCATCGTCCACGCCGCAGCCGCACATTTCGAGCGACTCCAGCTTGCCAAGCAGGGGAAGCGTTTCGTAGAACGGATTGAGGTCGTCAAGCGGCATATTGTTGTAATTCAACGAAACCGTGTCCGGCCCGACGATCTCGCCGCACAGCGTCGACGACCAGATCACCTCCGCCTGCGGGACGGCGGCCATAATGTCGGAAATGGAATCCGGCGTCAACGCACACCCGCTTACATCCAGCGTCTGCAACGACGGGACAAGCCTGAGAACGTCGCAAAGCAGTTCCGCCGGCGGCAGCGGATCGGCAAGCGTAACCGTCGTGCTTTCATCGCTGATCGTCGCGCCACCGATCGTTGCCGAAAAATAGATCTTCTTCAGTCCGAGCGTGCGCAGTTCCCCAGCCGCCGACAGGATATCGAGATCGCAACCCCGCAGGTCTATCTCCACGGCGGACGGAACCGACGCGAGCTCGCCACGCACCGTCTCCATCGTTACGCCGTTCAAGCCGGAAAATGATAAAACCTCAGCCGGCATTGGTGTTGCGGGTACTGGAGACTGCGACGCCGCCGGCGTAGGCGCCGGTCCAAGGGGCGCCAGCCTGTCGCAGGCGCAAAGCAGACATAACGGCAACAGCGAAACGAGTAAACAGCGAATGATACGCGCTTTCATTACGGATTCCTTTCAATCGTCTTTGTTCGCACTACGGGGCATCACAAAAGCCGGGGCGGCATCTCTGCCAAAATATGCTTGACGGGGAAGCAAAAAGCGGCGCCGGGCAATCACGTCCGGCGCCTATGCTGTGCTCCCGTGTTTGGTTTGCGCAACCACGAACCGCACGTGTACCCGTACAATCTGCTGATAGACCCTGCTTCACCAAGCGCCCCGTTTCGCTCTCCCGTGTCATCTGTCATTCCAGCGCTCATGGGCCTGCGGGCAGGCCGTTACAGCAGTTTCCCGTCGGTCCATATCTGGAATGCCAGAGGGCAAAATATATTCTTTATTCAGTATATAACAAATCGTACAGGAAGAAAATAAAAATCTCCATTTTTACAATTCTTTCTACCGATTATTTCGACCGCCACGGCGGCTTTGGCACGTGCAGCAAGGGCAGCCACGTCGGCGCGAGCGCAGGTACGGGTGGTGCGTCACAGCTGCGTAGCCGGTGACGTACATGAAAAAGCGCCAGGCCGTTCCGACTTGACGCTTCCTTTTGATTCGCGTTTCGTTGCACGGTCCGCCCGTTTTGGGCGAACAACGTGCGCCGCCGCGGTTAGAGAAGAACAAACACCGGTGTTACGCCTTGGTCTGGCTCATGACCTCGTCCACAAAGTTGTCCTCGCGCTTCTGGAGCCCCTCGCCCATCTCGAACCGCGCAAAGTTGAGCACCTTGAACCGGCCGCCGATCATCTGCTTGACGGAAACATCCTGATCCTTGACGAAAGGCTGCTCGAGGAGGCAGACCTCCTTGTAGTATTTCTCGATGCGGCCGTTCACCATCTTTTCGATGATGGCTTCTGGCTTCGGCTTCGGCTCGTTGAGCGCCTGCGCGCGGAGAATCTCCTTCTCCTTTTCGACGTCCGCCTGGTTGACATCCTCGCGGCTGATACAGCTCGGCTTGGCGGCGGCAATCTGCATGGACACGTCGTGCAGCACAGCCGCATCCGCCTCGCCCTCGACGTCAACCAGGACGCCGATCTTGCCGCCCAGGTGGACATAGGTGTCCACAACGCCCTCGGCGCGCGCAAAGCGGCGAATGCTGATCTTTTCGCCGATCTTGGCGACGGCGGCGTTCAGCAGCGCGCTGATCGTCTCGGACGGGTTGCCGACATACGGCTGCTCCAGCAGCTCCTCGACGCTCGCCGGGTTCTTTTCAGCGACCTGCTTGGCAATGGCGGCCACAAACGCCTTGAAGTCGTCCGTCTTGGCGACAAAATCCGTTTCGCAGTTCACCTCGACGATCACGCCGACCTTGCCGTTCTCGCTCGTGTACGCGCCGACGATGCCTTCCGCAGCGATGCGCCCTGCCTTTTTGGCGGCGGCGGCCAGTCCCTTTTCGCGCAGGAAATCGACGGCCTTTTCCGCATCGCCCTCGCAGGCGGTCAACGCTTTCTTGCAATCCATCATACCGGCGCCCGTGCGCTCGCGCAGCGCCATAACATCCTTAGCGGTAAACATGCTCCTCTTCCTCCTCGTTCACTCGGCGGCTTCTGTCTCGGTCGCCGCTTCCTCGTCGTTCATCTGCTCCCCCTGCCGGCCCTCAAGGACGGCGTCCGCCATTTTGGCGGTGATGAGCTTGACGGCACGGATGGCGTCGTCATTGCCCGGGATTGGATAGTCGACCTCGTCCGGGTCGCAGTTGGTATCGATGATCGCCACGATCGGGATCTTGAGCGTGCGGGCCTCCGCAACGGCGATATGCTCCTTGCGCGGGTCGACGACGAACAGCGCGCCGGGGAGCTTCTTCATCTCCTTGATGCCGCCAAGATTCTTCTCGAGCTTCTGCTGCTCAAGCTTGAGCTGCATGACCTCCTTCTTCGGCAGCAGATCGAACTGACCGGTGGCCTCCATCTGCTCAATGCGGCGAAGGCGGGCAATGCGGCCCTGAATGGTCTTAAAGTTGGTCAGCATGCCGCCGAGCCAACGCTGGTTGACATAGAACATATCGCAGCGCTTGGCTTCCTGCTCGATGGATTCCTGCGCCTGCTTTTTGGTGCCGACGAACAGGATGCTTTTGTCCTCCATCGCAAGGTCGCGCACAAAATTGTACGCTTCTTCGATCTTTTTGACGGTCTTTTGCAGGTCGATGATGTAGATGCCGTTGCGCTCGGTGAAGATATATTCCTTCATCTTCGGGTTCCAACGGCGGGTCTGGTGACCAAAATGGACACCTGCCTCCAAAAGCTGTTTCATGGAAATCACGGACATACGAATTGAACCTCCTCGTTCTTATTTCCACCTCCGCTTCATCCCCGCAGGAAACCGGAATCCGGCACGAGCCTGCAAGTCCGCGAGAGTGCGTGATACCTTGAGCATTATAGCATCGCCAAAAGCAAAAAGCAAGCAGAAACTGCCGCTTTTTCCGTGAAAAAATTGTCGTATGCAGCGCAATCAGCACGCCGTGTCAACTCGTCTGATCTTCGCCTTCCTGCTCGTCAAGCAGGGCAAGAAATTCAGCGAACACCTCATCCAGCAGGATCGGGTTCTCCACCGGGCGGTAGACCTCGCCGTCACTTCCCCGTACGATCTCCAGCAGGACAACATCCGCTTCCTCTTCCGCGCCGGCATTCGCCCCGTCCGGTACGCCAGCCGGGAGCAGGGCGGCATATCTGGCGCCCTCATAATCGAACGTCATGATCAATTCGAATCGTTCAGAAACCCCCGACTCGTCGAGCAGCGTCACAAACAGGGCGTCCTGATCCTCCATGGCGATTCCTCTCCTTCCTCCGCTTTGGGCGGGCGAATTATGATTGCCGTGGCGCGCGGGAAGCGGCGCCGCTGTCCAGATACGCCTGCAAGATGATGACCGCCGCGAGCTTGTCTACGACCTGCTTGCGCCGCTTTCGGCTCAGATCCGCGTCGATCAGAACGCGCTGTGCGGAAACGGTGGTCAACCGTTCGTCGAAAAAGTCATGCTCTCCATCCCAGTTTGCAAGAACTGCGCCCGCAAACGATCGCACCCGCTCCGCCTGCTGCCCAAAGCTCCCGTCCATATTGCGGGGCAATCCAAAGAGCAACCGCACAGGGCGATATCGCTCCGCCACATCCAGAATGTGCCGCACATCCGCCTCCAGATCGTTCTGGGCGCGCGCATAGGTTTCCACCCCCTGCGCGGTCCATCCCATTGCGTCGCTCACGGCGATGCCGATGCGGCGCTCCCCCACATCAAGCGCGAGGACACGCTGCATCATGCCCTGCCCCGATTGGCCACATAGAAGCGTACGAGTTCCTCGATCAGCTCGTCGCGTTCCATGCGGGAGATCAGATAGCGGGAGTTGTTGTGGCTGGTGATGTATGTCGGGTCGCCGGAGATCAGATAACCGACGATCTGATTGACGGGGTCATACCCTCTTTCGCGCATCGCGTCATACACGGTCAGCAGCACGTCGCGTGCGGTGCGCGCCTCGCGCTGGAGGGCAAACTCCATCGTATCGTTGCGCTCGGCAGGCATGGCATCCACCTCCTTTTTTGTATTATAGCGGACATTCGTTGTTTTTTCAATGCTCAATGCGAAATGGCGTCCACATGCATGCCATGCACCAAAACGAGCCCCGCCACATAGGATGGCACTACAAAAAGAAGGAGGATGCCTATGAAAAAAGCCGTTGCAATCCTGCTGTTCCTGCTGTTGCTCGTCCTGCCCTGCATGGGATGCGAGCAAGCAGACCAACTGCGGAAAGTAGAGCTGTACGAGGTCACCCGATCGGTCTTCTATGCTCCGCAATACGTCGCCATATCACTGGGGTTCTTCGAGGACGAGGGGCTGGAAGTGTCCATCACAACCTCTGGTGGATCCGATAAGGCAATGACCGCGCTGCTTGCCGGGCAGGCGGATATCTGTCTCGCCGGGCCGGAGACCGGCGTTTATGTCATGAACGAAGGCAAGGCGGATCATCCGATTATTGTCGGCCAGTTGACCAAGCGCGACGGATCGTTCCTTGTGGGCCGCGAGGATGAGCCGGACTTTACGTGGGAATCGCTCAGGGGCAAGTCGATCATCGGCGGACGTGCAGGCGGCATGCCGCTCATGACGCTCGAATATGTGCTCAAAGCTCACGGCCTTGAACCCGGTGTGGATGTGGAAGTGATCGACTCGATTCAGTTCAATCTGATGGGCGGCGCGTTCGAAGGAGGCATGGGCGATTATGTGACGCTGTTTGAGCCGACTGCGACTGAGTTTGAGCGCGCCGGGAAGGGCCATATCGTCGCCAATGTCGGCCTTGCTTCTGGCGAAGTGCCGTATACCGTCTATCTCGTCAGCCAGACGATGCTCTCGGAGGACGAGGCGTTTGTGGAGAGCTTTCTGCGTGCCATCTACCGCGCCCAATGCTGGATTGCAACAGCGACCGACCGCGAGGTGGCCGAAGCCATGGAGCCCTTTTTCCCGGATGCCTCCATCGACAGCCTCATGATCGTCGCAAACAGCTACCGCGCCACCGATTCCTGGAAGTCGGACCCGATCATGCAGGAGGAGGATTTTGCGCGTCTGCTGGATATCATGGAGGAAGCTGGCGAGTTGAACGCCAGACCGGACTTTGCGTCGCTGGTCGATAACAGTATTGCGGAACGAATTGTAGCCGAAGAAAAGTGAATCTCGGCGTCGCGGGCCGGGGTTATGCCTCGGCCCGCATATTTTTGATGAGGGAAAGCATCAATCCTGTACCCGCCCCGCACACAAACCCAAGCAGCACATCGGAAAGAAAAACCAGGCTCAGGCTGAATTCCCGTTCCAGTATTGAAAATACAAGATAAGAAAACACAACGTACAGGCCGCCGGCCAGGCCGCCAAAGAGCCAGCTTCGCTCCGCAATCACTTTGGCGGAAAGGTAACCGGCCAATCCGGCCGAAAGCGCCTTGATGACGGAGTTGACCGTGCGAATGGTCCCCGTCTGCATCACGCCCCACTTGAGCAAAAACGCAAATATAAGTACGAGCAGCGCCGTGACGATACAGGCGAGAATCGCGCTGCGTGTGCAAAGCAGAAGCGGCGTCGGCGCGCTGTTGCGGCTTTTCCTGCGTTTCTTCATCCGTATACACCCCCTCGTAGTATTCACTATATACGGGGTGGCAAAAAAATATGCCTGCAACAATTTGTCGCAGGCATGAATGGTTCCCCGAATTATTTGGTTTCCGTCACTTCTTCGGTCAGGTTGTTTTCCACGCCGGTATCCTCCACCTGAGAGACGGCGCCGCGGGCAAACACAAGTTTGACCTTGTCGGGCCCCACGGAAAGGATGATTACATCGTCGCGCACGGAGCTGATGGTTCCGTAAATGCCGCCAATGGTGCGAACCCGATCTCCCGGCTTGAGCGCAGCCAGCATTGCTTTGATCTTCTTGTCGCGCCGGCGCTGCGGAATGATCATGATGGCGAACATGGCGATGATCAGGATGATAAAGATGCCGTAAGTCGAGAAGAAATTTACCGTATCAGTACCCATGAAGCGAAGTCCTTAACCTTTCAAATGTATTGGTATCAGTATATAGGAAACCACAACCGCCGTCAAGTGCAGAATATTGCCTGCCGTACAGCCGTGGCCGCCGATTTCCCCAAAACAAGCAAAACATGCGGGGCGCAGCCCCGCATGTCTCTCGCGCTTACTTGCCGATCAGATCGCCCATGTTACAGACCGTACGCCGCGTGCTGCGAACCAGCCGGCGGCCGTCCCGCATCATCCTGCGGGGTACGTCCGGATACAGGGAGCCGATTGCAGTAAGCGTGATCGCAGCGCCGGCAATCGCGCCGAGACCCATCGCAAAAGACCGCATATTCTCACCTCGCCTTTCATGCTGCGCTACGCAAATAGTTTCGCACGTCCGGCGATGAAGTATTCGCGCTTATTCTGCCTTTTTCTTCTTGCGGTAATCGTCTATGGCCGCCTTGACGGCTTCCTCGGCGAGCACGGAGCAATGGATCTTCTGTGGCGGCAGACCCTCAAGCGCCTCGACAACAGCGGCATTGGAAAGCTGCAGCGCCTCCTCCACGGTCTTGCCCTTTATCATCTCTGTCGCCATCGATGACGTGGCCACTGCAGCGCCGCAGCCGAACGTCTTGAATTTCACGTCCTCAATGACGCCGGTCTCGTCGTTGATCTTCAAAAACATCTGCATGATGTCACCGCACTTGGCGTTGCCTACCGTGCCGATGCCGCTCGCATCCGGGATCTCGCCCACGTTGCGCGGATTTTCAAAGTGGTCCATGACCTTTTGGGTATACATTGTTAATTTCCTCCATGATATAGCGGCGACATGTCGCGCAGTCGTTTTGCCACTTTGGGCAGCAGGTCCAGCACATAATCGATCTCCTGCTCGGTTGTGAACTCGGAAAGCGTCAGCCGGAGCGAACCGTGCGCCACCTCGTGCGAAAGTCCCATTGCGAGCAGTACGTGCGACGGATCAAGCGAACCGGATGTGCACGCCGACCCGCTGGAAGCGGCGACGCCGTTAATGTCGAGCATGAGCAGGATGGACTCGCCCTCGATATACCGAATACTGAAGTTGACGTTGCCCGGCAGCCTGTCGGTCGGGTGACCGTTGAGCTTGACATCCGGAATGGCAGCCGGTATACCTGCAATCAGCCTGTCACGCAGCGCGCACATATGGGCTGCATTCTCCTGCATGTGTTCACAGGCGCGCTGAATGGCGGCGCCGAGCCCCACGATACCGGGCACGTTTTCCGTACCGGCGCGCTTTTTGCGCTCCTGCCCGCCACCCAGAATGAGCGCCGGGACGCGCACGCCCTTTTTGACATACAGCGCACCAACCCCCTTCGGGCCGTGAAATTTGTGCGCGGAAAGCGAAAGCAGATCGATGCACTGTGCCTGTACGTCTACCGGAACATGCCCCACGGCTTGCACAGCGTCGGTGTGGAACAGGACGCCGCGCGCCCGGCACAGCGCGCCGATCTCGGCGACTGGCATGATTGTCCCGACCTCATTGTTGGCAAACATGATGGAGACAAGGATCGTATCCTCCCGAATTGCGCCGGCAACATCATCCGCGTTCACTCTGCCATACTCGTCCACGGGAAGATATGTCACCTCGACAAGGCCCTCGCGTTCCATGGCTTCGAGCGTGTGCAGGACCGCATGATGCTCCACCGCGCTCGTGATGATATGGCGCCCCTTTGAGGCATAGGCGGCGGCCACGCCGCGCAGGACCATGTTGTCGCTCTCGCTGCCGCCGCCAGTAAAGATGATCTCGTCCGGCGATACGGCGTTGAGAGCCTTCGCCACCTGGCTGCGGGCGCGGGAAATACCGGCGGCCGCTTCCTGCGCAAAGGTATGCGGGCTGGAAGGATTGCCATAATACTCGGTAAAATAGGGCAGCATCGCCTGCAGCACGTCCGGGTGGACGCGCGTGGTGGCCGCATTGTCAAGATAAACCCTTTGCATGTTCCATTCGCCTCTTTTGTTCGATATAGTCGGTGGCCAGATCCGCGATGGTCGTATCGCGCAGCACATCGTTGATGCGCGCCTGCAGCTTCAAAAACAACGGGCGCGCCGAGCAGGTGCAGGCCCTGTCGCAGCAGGCATCGCCCGTCCCGACGCAGTCCACCACGGCTGTGCTACCCTCAAGTGCGGCGAGAACCCGCCCCACATCCAGTTCCGCCGGGGCACAGCAAAGCCGGTAACCCCCCGCCGCGCCGCGCACGGTCTCCACGATACCTGCACGGCGAAGGACACGCAAAAGCTGCTCAAGATAAGCCTCGGAAACGCCCTGCATGCCTGCCAACACGGACAGCGTAACCGGCGCATCGCCATAATATACGGCCAGATCGACCACTGCTTTCAGACCATAACGGCCCCTGGTTGACAGTTTCACAGCTATACCCGACCAACTTGGTCGCCTTTCCAAGCGGTATCATACCACGCACGTCCGCAAGTGTCAACAGAATTTGGCAAAAAGAAAAGGCGGGAGCGCGAAGGCCCCCGCTTCTTTCCGGCCACAGATTTTCAGTTCAGATACTTATCCAGAAGCTGTTTGAGCGCCGCCTTCGGCCGGGCGCCGACCGTCCGTTCCACCATGGACCCGTTATGAAAGACCATAATGGTGGGAATGGTTGACACCTGGAAACGACTGGCGATATCGGGGTTGTCATCCACATTGACCTTCCCCACGACGGCCTTGCCCTCGTATTCCGTCGCAATCTGGTCGATAAAAGGTCCCACCATTCGACACGGCCCGCACCAGGGCGCCCAAAAGTCCACCAGCACTACCGGATTGCTCCGGACGACCTCATCAAAGTTCGCAGCTGACAGTTCCTTCGCCATTTTCATCCTCCTCCTCTTTCGTCACTAGGGATATCATGCGCGGTTGAAAGGATTGCATGCGTGCAAACCGTTTGTCCAACACGCGCAGCAGCAGATAGGCAATGGCGCAGCAGCCAAGGCCGCACACGATTGCCGCAATCTCAGAAATCAGGCTGCCGATCAGCACGCCCAGCAGGAGCCCCGCAAGCGGGATGCAATAGGCGATGAAACTGGCGCCGGCAACCGTCCCGGCGGAGAGCTCGACGTGTACGCGGTCGCCGACCGACGCGTTGAGCGAGTTTTTGACCCGCGTCTCCATCTCCCGTTCCCCGGCCGCAAGGCAGGCCCCGCAATGCGCGCACATGCTGCTGCGCTGAAAGCGGACGACGGCCATCTCCCCATCCAGGGCGACAACCGTGCCGGAATGGGCGGCGTTCACCGGTCCTCCTCCGTCACGCAACGGATGTGCAGCTCCGCAAGCTGTTTATCGTCCACCACGTCTGGCGCGCCGGTAAGCGGGCACGAAGCGTTCTGGACCTTGGGGAACGCGATCACGTCGCGGATATTCTGCGTCCCGCAGATCAGCATGGCCAGGCGGTCAAGCCCGTACGCCAGCCCGCCATGCGGCGGCGGACCGTACCGGAAAGCATCGATCAGAAAACCAAAGCGCGCCTGCGCCTCCTCCGGCGTAAACCCGAGCGCCTCAAACATGCGCCGTTGCAGCTCCGCCGAATGGATACGGATGGAGCCGCCGCCAATTTCGACACCATTCAGCACGATGTCGTACGCCTTGGCGCGCACTGAACCGGGGTCGGTGGTGAGCTTATCAATATCCTCATCCTTCGGGCTGGTGAAGGGATGATGTTTCGCCATAAAACGGTTCTGTTCCTCGCTCCACTCGAACAGCGGGAAGTCCGTCACCCAGAGCAGCTTATACTCATTTTCGGGAATCAGCCCCAGTTTTTCGCCGAGTTTCAGGCGCAACGCGCCGAGCGAGGCAAATACGGTCTCATCCCTGTCGGCGACAAAGAAGGCGATATCGCCCGGTTCGAGCGCAATGCGCTCGCAGATGGCGTTGCGTTCCTGCTCGTTCAGGAACTTCAAAAACGGCGATTGCAGGCCGTCCGGCTTGTTATTCATCCACAGGAGCCCCTTGGCGCGATACGTCTTCACAAATTCGCCGAGCGCATCGATCTCCTTGCGGGAAAAGGCACCGCCAAAGCCCTTGGCGTTGATACAACGGACGCTGCCGCCCGCCTCCACCGCCTGCCGGAACACGGAAAACCCACTTTCGCGCACAAGGTCGCTCACATCGCACAGCTCCAGCCCGAAACGAATATCGGGCTTGTCGGAACCGTAGCGCGCCATCGCTTCCGCATAGGGCAGGCGCAGCAAAGGCAACTGCACGTCCACGCCGAGCGTCTCCTTGAACAGTCGCTGCAGAAAGCCCTCATTCATCTGCATGACGTCCTCTTCCTCAACGAACGACATCTCCATGTCGATCTGCGTAAAGTCCGGCTGCCTGTGCGCGCGCAGATCCTCATCGCGGAAACAGCGGGCTATCTGCATGTACCGGTCGTAGCCGGAGAGCATGAGCAGTTGCTTGAATAGCTGCGGGCTTTGCGGCAGCGCATAGAACGTGCCCGGATGCAGACGGCTTGGCACGAGGTAATCACGCGCGCCCTCCGGGGTGCTCTTGGTCAGCACCGGCGTTTCGATCTCCAGAAAACCCTGCTCATCAAAGTAGGTACGGGCGCAATGCGCAATGCGGTGCCGCAACATCAGGTTGCGCTGCATGCAGGGGCGGCGCAAATCGAGATAACGGTATTTGAGGCGGATGGCTTCGTTTGCCTTGCAGTCGTCCTCCACATCGATGGGCGGCGTTTCGCTCGCGCTTAAAATCTTAAACTCGGCTACACGGACCTCCAGCGCCCCCGTCTTCATGTTCGGGTTCACCATTGCGCCGGTGCGGGCCACGAGCTTCCCACGCACGGCGAGGACATACTCCTGCCGTATCGACGAAGCGCGCGCAAAATCCTCCTGCGAAAGCGCGCCGGAGTCAAACACGACCTGCATGAGACCCGTACGGTCGCGCAACTGCACAAAGATCAGCGCGCCGAGGTCGCGCCGGACGTTCGCCCAGCCCATCAGCGTGACTTCGCGCCCCACATCGCTTTCCGTGAGTTCCGTGCAGTAACATGTGCGTTTCCAGCCGTTCAACAATTCTCCCATTGCAGAGATCCTCCCTTAGATCGATTCCCTAATCGGACCGGCTTCCAGGACGACTTCCCGTTCCGTTCCATCACGTAGATTCTTCAGCCGCGCACGTTGCAACGCAAGCTCCTCATCGCCGACGGTCAGCACAAAGCGCGCGCCGACGCGGTCGGCGTACTTGAACTGCGCCTTCATGCTGCGGCCAACATGATCCGTGTCCACTCGAAGACCAAGGTCGCGTAACGCATGGCAAAGCGCAAATGCGCGCAGGCCGGCCTGAGCGCCGATGGACGCGATGAACAAATCGAGCCGCGCGGGTTTTTCAAAATCAGCCCCGCTTTCCTGCATGAGCAGGAGCAGCCGCTCCATGCCAAGGCCGAACCCTACGCCTGCGCAGGCGGGGCCGCCAAGCTCAGCGACCAGGCCGTCGTACCGCCCGCCGCCGCAGATTGCTCCCTGTGAGCCGATCCGGTCCGAGAAGACCTCAAACACGGTCTTGGTATAGTAATCCAGACCGCGCACGAGCGTCGGCGTCAATTCGTAGCGCACGCCCATGACGTCGAGCCGCTGCAACAGTTCGTCCATGTGCGAACGGCAATCCTGGCAAAGGAAATCCATGATGTTCGGCGCATTGGCAACGATATCCGCGCAGGACGGCGTCTTGCAATCCAGTATGCGCAGCGGATTGGTCGCATAGCGCGACCGGCAGGTTTCGCACAGATCGTCATAGCGGGTCTGCAAATAAGCGCGCAGCGCCTCATGGTATTTGGGGCGGCACGCCGGGCAGCCAATGCTGTTGAGCCGTACGGAAAGGCCGTCCAGCCCGACGCGGCGAAGCAGCTCGAGCACGATGGCAATGCACTCAGCGTCTGCGCTCGGCTGCGGCGCGCCGAAGATCTCCACGCCAAACTGGTGATGCTCACGCAGGCGCCCTGCCTGCGGGCGCTCATAGCGAAAAACGGGACTGTTGAGATAGAAGAGTTTCGTGGGCTGCACGTCGCCAAACAGATTGTGTTCCACGAACAGGCGCACCACGCCGGCCGTCCCCTCCGGCTTGAGCGTGATCGAACGGCCGCCCTTGTCCTCGAAGGTGTACATCTCCTTCTGCACGATGTCCGTCGTACCGCCAACGCCGCGCAAAAAAAGCTCCGTATGCTCAATAACAGGAGTGCGAACCTCCTGTAAGCCATATTTTTGAACGATCTCCCGAATCAGTGCTTCCAGGCGCTGCCAGCGATAGCTCTCCTCCGGCAGCACGTCGCGCGTACCCTTTGGCGCTTTATAAGCCATGTTCATCCCTCCCGCGCCACCGGCGCAAACACGGGGCCGGCCGCCCGTCTGGCGGGGAACGGTCCGTATCAATTCCCGTTCATTATACTGGCCCGATTTCGGCCTGTCAATTGCTCCGGCCGCAAAACAGGCGGCGCTTCCTCTCGAGCAGCTCGGGCAGCTTTTGACAATAGGTCGCTATATCCTTGGGGTTGGGAATCCGCTCCACGCGATTCTCCGCGCCAAAGACGCGCTTGCTCATGCCACAGGCGCCGTGGGCGAGGATCGAGATCGTCTCCTCCATCATATCGATGTTATAGGCGCACTCCATGCCCGGCAAGGCATAACCGGTATTCTCGAGATTCCCGCTCATGTACTTCTGGCGGTACATGTAGTACGGGCGCATGCCGATCGAACGCGCTGTCGTCGCGCCGGCGGACAGCATCGCGCCGGTAACGTCCGCATCCGGCAACACCCATTCGCCGCGCTCCTGCATCAACCGGGAAGCGCGTTTGAGCGCAAGCGTATGCACGGTGAGGTTCTCCGGGCGCATGGCGGCTATTCTGCGCAACGTTTGGGAAAATGCTGCCGCATCCTCGCCCGGCAGCCCCGCGATAAGATCCATATTGATTGCCGCAAAGCCGACTTCGCGCGCCGCAGCAAAGCAGCGTTCCACATCCGCCGCCTCATGGCCGCGGCCGATGCGCCGCAGCGTTTCATCGTTCATCGTCTGCGGGTTAATGGAGATGCGGCCGACGCCATGCGCACGCAGGACCGCAAGCTTTTCGGGTGTAATGGTATCCGGTCGCCCGGCCTCCACGGTGATTTCGGAAAATCCGCCGTAGCAATCGAGCGCAAGGGCAAGCAGGTCGTCGAGTTGCGCAGCGGAAAGCACGGTTGGCGTGCCGCCCCCGATATACAGCGCGCGTGCGCGAAGCCCTGCCGTCCGCATCAGATGCGCGCCAGCCGCAATATCCTCCCGCAGGGCCTGAAGGTACGGAACGAGCTTTTCACCCTTGCCGATGACTTCCGATGCAAACGAACAGTACAGACATCTGGTCCGACAAAATGGGATGCCGATGTATACGTCCAGATCCCGCTGCGCATCGGCGGATGCAAGGAAGGGCTGCTGAACGCGGTGAATTTCCACAGCCAGCAGCACCTTTTCCGCCGTTACATCGAATATCTCGGCAAGCTGGCGGCCAGCCTCTGCCTCCCCATGCGATCGGGCAAGCTCGCGCAGCAGCTTCGTCGGGCGGATGCCGGTGAGCGACCCCCAAGGCACGGCAACCTGCGGGAACAGCATGCGCAGCAGGCGGAACGCCGCAATTTTGAGCGCGCGCTTCTCCTGGCGCTTCCGCTCTAACCGGTCGGTTCCCTCCATGGCCGTTTCCGCCGTGGCGCAGGGGCCGTTGAGAGCGGCAGCGCACGCAAAAAAACGATCCTCGCGTTCTTCCAGCGTCACGGTGAATGCATACGCCGCCCCCTCTGCAACCTCGACAATCTCAGCAGGCCCCAGGAACAGGCGAATCTCCTCAGCAATGTCGTTGCGGTATTCCGGACGATTGGTCTGCAATGCAACGATCACTGCCCATCCTCCCCCGTATTCACAAACGGATTGCAGCGGCGCTCGTGCGCGAGCGTGGTCGCGGGACCGTGACCTGGGTAGAGCGTATAATCGCCCAAAAGCGGGAACAGCCGCTCCCGCACAGAGCGAACGAGGGTTGCCGGATTTGCGCCGGGGAAGTCCGTGCGGCCCACGCTGTCCTGAAACAGCGTGTCACCGCAAAAAATGACCCGTTCCTGCTCCAAGACATAGCAGACGCCGCCTTCGCTATGCCCCGGCGTATGGATGACCGAAAACAACAGCTCGCCGCAGGAAATGGTGTCCCCGTCGCGCAAAAGCCGAGAGGCTTTCGCCGCAGGCAATGCGCGCCCGATCAGCACGGCCAGGCTTTTGCGACTGCTTTGCAGCTTGTCCGCATCGTTCACATGGATCGCAACGGAAGCGCCGGTGGCGGCGATAAGCTCAGAAACGCCCCAGATATGGTCAAAATGGCCATGGGTAAGCAGGATTTGCTCACATGTGTTCCCCTCGCGCCGCAGGCAGTCGAGAACGACCCGGGCGTCGCCAGGGTCGATGACCGCACAGGGGCCGCCGACGCCGTCTGAAACGATATAGGTGTTGACCGCAAGCGGTCCGCAGGGCAAGGAAATAAGCTGCATCAAAATCTTCTCCTGCTATCCAAAAGAATGGTAAACGGTCCATCGTTGACGAGCGAAACCTGCATTTCGGCGCGAAAGACGCCCGTCTGTACCGGAACGCGCTCGGCCAGACGCGCCGCACAGGCCTCATACAGCGCCTGCGCCTCCGCAGGCGCAGCCGCGTCCGTATACCCGGGACGACGGCCATGGCGGGCATCTCCGCATAGCGTAAACTGGGATACAAGAAGGATGCTCCCGCCCACCTCCATGACATCGAGGTTCGACTTCCCGGCCGAGTCCTCAAAGATGCGCAGATATGGCAGCTTGCCCGTCATAAAGGCGAGATCCTCCTCCGTATCGCCGCGCTCTACGCCAAGGAGCACTACGAGCCCAATGCCGATTTGGGCGGTCACCTCATTCTCGACCGAAACCGATGCGCTGGTAACACGCTGCACAACTGCCCGCATCCGTCAACCGCCTCCTGTCAATGATGCACGCGATAGACCTCGTTGACGCACTTGAGGCGTTTGAGGCTTCGAATGATCTGCTCCAGCTCGGCGGAATTGGACACGGAGAACGTCATGTCCACGACATACTTGCCATCGCCAGTCGGCTTGCCGCTCAGACCCTGAATGTTGATGTTCATGCCGGAGAGCAGCGCCGAGATTTCAAGCAGGGTGCCGGCGCGATCCTCCGCATGAATCTGCAGCGCAGCATGAAACGACGTGTCGGCAGTAATCGCCCATTCCACGTCGATGATCCGGTCGGGATCCCGACAGAGGTTCTCCGCGTTGGTGCAGTCCGCCCGGTGGACGGAAACGCCGCGTCCCCGCGTAATATATCCGATGATGGCGTCGCCCGGCAGCGGATTGCAACAATTCCCGAATCGTACGGCCATGCCCGGATCGCCATGTACGATCACGCCGTTGACGGGCACGGCGCGTGGTTTTGCCTGTTGTTGCGCGGAGGGCGCTGCGGAGAGCTGTCCGGTTAATTCCTCAGCTTTAACGGCCTTTCGATACCGGTCGCTCAGCTTGTGCAGCACCTGCGACGCCGAAATGCCGCCAAAGCCTATGGCGGAGTACAGGTCGTCCAACGACGTCATGTTGAGGCGCTTGAGCACCTCGGCGGAATACTCCGGTTTGAGCAGGGTTGCAAGCGGCTGCCCCTGGCGGCGCGCCGTATCCTCCAGCATCTCCCGTCCCCGCTGGATGTTTTCCTCGCGGTTCTCCCGCTTGAACCATTGCCGGATGCGGTTTCTGGCCGTCTGCGTTTTGACGATCTTGAGCCAGTCGCGGCTGGGCCCCTGCTGGCTGTTCGACGTGATGATTTCCACCATGTCGTTGGTCTTGAGCTTGTAGTCCAGCCGCACCAGGTTCCCGTTGACGCGGGCGCCCTGACAGTGGTGGCCGATGTTTGTGTGGATGCGGTAGGCAAAATCAAGCGGTGTAGAACCCTTGGGCAGGTCAAAAATTTCCCCGCGCGGAGAGAGCACGAACACGTATTCGCCAAGAAAGTCCTTGAGAATGTTGTCCACAAACTCCTTGCTGTCCTCGGTAGTGTCGCGCGCCTCCAGGATCTGTCGCAGCCAGCTCGTCTTACGGTCGAGCATATTCTGCGTGGATCGCCCCTCCTTGTACATCCAGTGCGCGGCAATGCCGTATTCGGCCGTGCGGTGCATCTCATGCGTGCGAATCTGCACCTCGAACGGAATGCCGTTGTCGCTCAGCAGCGTGGTATGCAACGAGCGGTACATGTTCGGCTTTGGCGTAGCAATATAATCCTTAAAGCGGCCGGGGAGCGGTTTCCACCCTGCATGGAGCACGCCGAGTGCGGCATAACAGTCGTTGACGGTATCCACGATGACGCGGATGGCGATGAGATCGTACACCTCGTTGATGCTGCCGTTGATCCGCTGCATCTTGCGGTAAACGCTGTACAGGTGCTTGGGCCGGCCGCTGATAGAAGCGTGAATGCCCGCTTCCTCCAGCCTGGCGGTAATGCGCTGCATCGCGTCGTTCAACACCGTCTCCCTGTCGGCGCGCTGCTTTTCAAACTGGCGTTTGATGTCGGCATATTCGTCCGGCATGAGGTAGCGGAACGAAAGGTCCTCCAACTCGCCTTTGATCGCGCCCATGCCAAAGCGGTGTGCAAGAGGCGCATACACCTCGAGCGTCTCCTTCGCCTTGCGCATCCGCTTGTAAGGGTTGCAGTAGGCAAGCGTGCGCATGTTGTGCAGCCTGTCGGCCAGCTTGATGATGACGACGCGCACATCCGCCGCAATGGCAAGGAACAGCTTGCGCAGGTTTTCCGCCTGCTCCTGTTTCTTGGTAATGTAGGTCTGTTTGCCGGAAATGGTCAGCTTGGTTACGCCGTCAACGAGATGCGCAATCTCTTCCCCAAATGCCTTCTGTACATCCTCAATGGTAACATCCACGCCATCCTCGACCGCGTCGTGTAACACGGCAGCCGTCACGCTGGAGGCGTCCATGCCCATATCCATGACGATGCCGGCAACGGCGATGGGATGGATGATGTACGGTTCGCCCGATTCCCGGCGCTGGTTGTGGTGCGCGTCCTCGGCAAAGGCGAGCGCCTGCTCAAACAGTTCGGCCTGTTCCGGCGTATATCGCTCGCGGAATTTTTGTAGAATTTCCTGCTTATCCAACCCATCCACCTCCTTTCAGAGCCAGCATCCAACAGAACGGAAAAAATCAACGGACAACCGTTGATTTTTCTGCGCTGCGCGAATCAGTACTGAATCGCAGACCAGACATCGTAACCGCTGAGGACCCTACGCGCATCGAATTCCGACTTGAGCTCGATGGCGAACCGGAAGCCGACAACGATGCCGCCCGCCTGTTCGACGAGTTTGGCCGTGGCGAGCGCCGTGCCGCCGGTGGCGAGCAGGTCGTCTACGATTACGACGCGCTGGCCCGGCCGAATGGCGTCCTCATGGATTTCCAGCACATCTGAACCGTACTCCAGCCCATACTCATAGCGCATGGTCTTGCAGGGCAGCTTGCCCGGCTTGCGCGCGATGACAAAGCCGGCGCCAAGCGCATAGGCCAGCGCGGAGCCGATGACGAACCCCCTCGCCTCCGGGCCGATGACCAGGTCTACCTTTTCGTCTCCGAGCGAAGCTGCCAGCTCATCGATGAGCGCCCGATAGCCTTCCCCATCCTTGAGCAGCGTGGTAATGTCGCGAAACAGCACGCCGGGAATCGGAAAATCAGGAATGCTACGAATCTTTTCCTTCAGGTCCATGTGCTCTACCTCCAATGTAACGCTATATTTGAGCTCGTACCGCACGACGGTACAGCGCGCTATCCGTCAACTGCCGCTGCAGCGGCTGCGGCACCGGAACGATCTGCCCCCGCTGTTGATCCGCCAGCAGAAAGCCCAAATCCAGAAACAGGCAGCAGGCAAACAGGTCGTCGGCATCCACCAGCTCGGATGCCGTTCTCATCGGAACGCCATCCCCAATCATCCTGCGCAGCCGCACATATCGTCGCCGTAAAGCATCCGCCTCAAGATGAAGCGCCGCAAACGGAGAAACGCCGTGCGAAGCGACAAACACTTCACACAGTTTATCATAATCGACATCCGTATTGTACAGCACTTTTGATAAAAATGCACGAAAAACTTTTGCTGCATCGACGGGGAACGCCTCGGCAAGCCGCAATTCGACGCGTGCGCACCCGCCAAATTCGTTGCGCTGCGGCGCATACAGCAGCGTCCAGTGTACGGGAGCGGCAAGTTCGGCCGTCCGCCCGCCAAAGCCGAAGCCAACCGCCCGAAAGGCGCTGGCCTCGCGCCGCACCGTCATCGAAGCATGCGTACCCTGTCCACCGATCCGGCGCACATCCGCGAGCTCCGCATTGATCATGCGAAAAACGGGTTCCGGATTTCCTTCGCCAAATGGGGCGAGGCGTTGCAGGGCAGAAACGGCCTCCACCGTCAGCTCGGCCGGATCGATATCCTCCTCAAAGGGCGAAACCGGTTCAAACGTTTCCGCGGGAACGTGGCGCAGCAAATAGCTCTCAAGATCAGCCGCAAAAGCATCGAACCGCTCGGGCAGCATGGTGATCCCGGCAGCGCGCGCATGGCCGCCGAAGCGCTCAAAGCGATCTGAAAACGCGGTTAAGCAGGCATGGAGATCGAGATTGGGAATGCTGCGGCAGGAACCGGTCAACAGATCGCCGCTTTTGCCAAACAGGAGCGTCGGGCGATGAAACCGCTCCGTAAGCCGGGAAGCGACGATTCCGATCACGCCGAGATGCCAGTCCTCCCCGAATAAAACGATCGAACGTCTGTCGGAAAGCGTATCAGGCGGATAACGGGTTTCAATGTCGTTCAAAATGCGCTGTTCCTCTGTACGGCGCATGCGGTTCTGCCCGTCCAGCCAGGCGGCAAGTTCCGCTGCCTGCGCCGCGTCCTGCGAAAGCAAGAGCGTCACGGCGCGATCCGCGTCCGACATGCGGCCGGCCGCATTGAGCCGTGGCGCAAGCAGAAACGCCAACGTTTCGCCGGTCAGCGGCCGGTCGCCCTGCCCAGCGCAGGACAACAGGGCGGAGAGTCCAACGTGATCCGAGATCGTTTCCAATCCAAGGGAAACGATCGCCCGGTTTTCTCCCAGCAACGGCACCACATCGGCCACGGTCGCAACGGCTGCAAGCGCCAACCAGTTGCCATGGTCCCCGCCCGGGTCCAGCGCGCGCGACAGCTGAAGCGCAACGCCGGCGCCGCACAGGGCTGCGTTGGGGTAGGCGCTGTCGCCCCGGGTCGCGGCGACAACCGCACAAGCCGCCGGCAGGACCTCCCGCGGCAGATGGTGGTCCGTCACGATGAGTTCCATGCCGAGCAACCGACAGGTCTGCGCCTCGTCAAGCGCAGAAATGCCATTGTCCACCGTAATGACGAGCCGGGCGCCATCCCGCGCGATTTCTCGAAGCGCCTCCGCATGTAAGCCGTAACCTTCCCCATGGCGGGAAGGAATGCGATAAAAGGCGTCGGCGCCAAGCCTGCGCAGACAGTCGATCAAAATGGCCGTTGCGCAAACGCCGTCGGCGTCGTAGTCGCCATAGACGCAAATGCGTTCTCCGCACGCGACGGCCCGTCGAATGCGGGAAACCGCGGCTTCCATATCCGGAAGGGCGAACGGGTCGCACAGGTCGCGGAACGAAGGGTGCAAAAATGCGTTGATCGCGCCGTCGTCCGTCACACCGCGTCGGATCAGCGCGCGGCCAACGAGCGGCGGCAGATCGTACAGCGTACAGATGTGCGTCAAAAGCGCGGCGTCATAGCCGCCTTCATAGTTGCAGACGCACAGCGGTTTCACGGCGTTTGCGTCCCGTTTTTGCCGCGCTCCGACAGCGCAATGCCAATCGCGCATTCCGTCCGCTTGCGCAACATCTGACAGCCAAGCGCATACGGGCGGAATATGTCGCCGTTGAACTGAAAGGCGTTTGCCGCGCACCCGCCGCTGCAATAGTATTTGGCCCAACAGGCGCGGCAGTCCGGTTTGGTTCGCACATTGCAGCCGGCGAACACCGCCTGTTTCGACTCGTCCAGCGTGCCGTCGCAGACGTTCCCAAGCCTCCACTCCGGCAGGCCGACGAATTGATGGCAGGGGTACAGGTCGCCCTCCGGCGTAACGGCGACGTACTCCGTCCCGGCGCCGCAGCCGGACAGGCGCTTGCGCAGGCAGGGCCCGCCGGACAGGTCGATCATGAAATGAAAGAAGTTGAACCAGCGGCCGCCGTTTCGTTCTGCAAGATAAAGATCGGCAAGGCGATCGTATTCTTCAAACACGCGGGGCAGATGCTCCTCGCGGATACTGTACGGGCTGTCATCGGGAAGGACGACCGGCTCAAGCGAAAGCTGGCGGAAGCCTTCGTTCAGGAGCGATTTGACATCCTCGGTAAAATCAAGGTTGTTGCGCGTGAATGTCCCCCGGATATAATGCTCCCCTTCCCCGCGATCGGCAACCAGGCGCTTTGCCTTGCTCAAAATGATGTCGTAGGAGCCGCCGCCGTTGACGGTCGGGCGCAGCGCGTCATGTACCTCGCGGCGGCCGTCGAGACTGATGACCACATTGTGCATCTCTCGATTGATAAATGCAATCTTTTCCTCATCCAGCGCCACGCAGTTGGTCGTCATGGTAAAATTGATCTTCTTGCCGAAGCGCCGCTCCTGTTCTCGCCCATAGGCGACGATCTGCCGGCATACGCCAAAATTCATGAGTGGTTCGCCGCCAAACAGGTCGACCTCCAAATGTTTCCTGCCGCCGCTCCGCGCCATCAAAAAGTCGATGGCCGCGCGGCCCACGGAAAATGGCATCAGCATCCGTGTGCCATGGAATTCACCCGTGGCGGCAAAACAGTACTTGCAGCGCAAATTGCAGTCGTGCGCCACATGCAGGCACAGCGACTTTATCGCGCTGCCACCTTTTACCGGCGTCGCTTCCTGCGCCGCGGTGTCGATCAGGCCGGCCGCACGTAGAGAGTCGTACTCATTCAGAATCTCTGCCACATCATCATGCGGCAGCCCGGCCGCCTCGTAGGGGTCTAAGCCGCGTTCAAGGGCGGACAACACGGCAAAAGCCCCCGCGTCGAGCAGATGCAGCGCCCCGCTCTCCACGTCGAGCACGATGTTCAGGTCATGAAAACGAAACGTATGGATCATCGCATCTCCCTCGATCCCATCCCGCGCAGGCAAAAACGGAGAAAGGGCGCAGCATGGGAAACCGGACTCCCAATGCCAACGCCCCTTACAAAGACATGTTTGCGCGATACCGGGCGGTTACTTCTCTTCCTTGGCGCACTTCTGGTTGGCAACGGTGCAGGAAGTCTTGCACGCAGACTGGCAGCTCGCCTGGCATTCGCCGCAGGCGGTCTGCGCGCCGGACTTGATGCAGGGCTGCTGGACGGTTTCAAAATGCTTCATATTCGATTCCTCCAAACTTAACCTTATGGACACAGTATACAACGTTTTGCCCTACAGCGCAAGAGCGGCCGTATCGCGCGCAATGGTCATCTCTTCGTCGGTCGGAATCACGAACACGCGCACGCGGCTGCCGGGTTTGGAAATCTCCACCTCTTCGCCCCGTGGGCAGCTGCGATTATAGGCAAAGTCCACATCGATGCCGAGGTAGTCCATATCCGTCAAGATAAGCTCGCGCATACGGCTGTCATTCTCGCCGACGCCAGCCGTAAACACAATGGCGTCAACGCCGTTGAGCGCCGCAGCATATGCGCCGATGTACTCCTTGACCTTATAGGCAAACATCTGCAGCGCCAGCTCTGCGCGCTCGTTCCCCTGCCGCGAGGCGGCATCCAGATCACGGAAGTCGCTGGATACGCCGGAAACGCCGAGCATGCCGCTTTTTTTGTTCATATAGGTATCCATTTCCGCCGCGCTCAGGCCAAGTTTATCCATGAGAAACGGCATGATCGCCGGGTCAATGCTGCCGCAACGCGTACCCATCGGCACGCCCTCAAGCGGCGTCAGGCCCATCGAGGTGTCAATGCACTTGCCGCCCTTCACGGCGCTGAGGCTCGAGCCGTTGCCGAGGTGGCAGGTGATCACGCGCGTCTGTTCCTTCGGCATGTCGAGCTTTTGGATTGCACGGCCCGCCACATACCGGTGCGAGGTGCCATGGAACCCATAGCGGCGCACCTTGAACTGCTCATACGCCTCGTAGGGCAGCGCATACATGAACGCTTTTTTCGGCATGGACTGGCCCCACGCCGTGTCGAACACCGCGACCATCGGAACGTTCGGCATGACGGCCATGCAGCCCCGAATTCCCATCAGGTTGGCGGGGTTGTGCAGCGGACCAAGCGGGACGCATTCCTCAATGGCTTCGAGGACCTTGTCGTCAATGAGAACCGGTTCGGAGTACTTCTCGCCTCCGTGGAGTACGCGATGGCCGACCGCCGCAATGGAGGACATGTCGGAAATGACGCCGATCTTCGGATCGGACAAGATTTCGAGCACCATGCGGATGGCGTCCTGGTGGTCGCGCATATCCTGCTGCTTCTCATATTTCTCGCCGCCGGTTGGCCGATAACTGAGCAGCGAGCCGGGGATGCCGATGCGTTCGCAGATGCCCTTGGCGATGACGCTCTCGGTATCGATATCGATGAGCTGGTACTTGAGCGATGAGCTGCCTGCGTTGATAACGAGGATATTGGTCATTGTTTTTTCAAATCTCCTTACATATTTTGCGCCTGAACGGCGGTGATGGCGACAACGGACACGATGTCCTCAATGCTGCATCCGCGGGAAAGATCATTGATCGGGCGGCGGAAGCCCTGGCAGATGGGGCCGATGGCTTCCGCGCCAGCGAGCCGCTGTACAAGTTTGTAGCCGATGTTTCCTGCCTGCAGATCGGGGAAGACAAGCACGTTTGCACGGCCCGCGACAGGACTGCCGGGAGATTTGAGACGACCGACCGATTCGACCAGCGCGGCGTCCGCCTGCAACTCGCCGTCGACGTTCAGATCCGGCGCAAGCGCATGGACCAGTTCCGTTGCGCGGACGACCTTGTCCACCAGCTCGTGCTTGGCGCTGCCCTTTGTGGAAAAGGACAGCATGGCGATGCGTGGTTCAATACCGCACAGCGCGCGCGCCGTCGCAGCCGAGGAAACGGCGATAGCTGCAAGCTGCTCCGCGCTGGGACATGGATTTACCGCGCAATCCGCGAATACGAGCAGGCCGTCGTCGCCATAGGCGCGGTTCGGCACCTCCATGATGAAGCAGCTCGACACGACCGAAATGCCCGGCGCCATTTTGATGATCTGCAGTCCGGGACGAAGCGTGTCGCCCGTTGTGCTGATTGCGCCGGCGACCATTCCATCCGCCCCGCCCTCATGAATGCGCATGCCGGCAAAGAAAAGCGGGTTCCTCAGCATGGCGGCCGCTTTCTCCGGCGTGACGCCCTTTTCTTTCCGCAGCTCATAGAACATGTCCGTATAACGAGCAAGATCCGGCGAGGTCTCCGGGTCGAGCAGAGAGACGCCGGAAAGATCGGCAGAAAACTTTGCCGCAACCGCTTCGATGGCGTCCGGCTTGCCGAGCAGCGTTACGTCCGCGATGCCTTCACGCGCAATGATCGCAGCGGCCTGTACGGTGCGCTCCTCGGTTCCCTCCGGCAGGAGTATGCGCTTTTTGTCAGATTTGGCTTTGGTCTTGATTTGCTCCATCAATGACATGATCCATGTGCCTCCCAATATTTTTCAAGCGAATTATACCATAGAAGCTGAAAAAATGGTATACTGTTTTTATACACAGGGGGTCAGGATGAGAGTCGTCGGCGTGATCGCGGAGTACAATCCGCTGCACAACGGGCATATCTATCACCTGGAGCGCGCAAAGGCCCTGAGCAATGCGGACTTCTGTATCGTCGTGCTCTCGGGAAATTTTGTGCAGCGCGGTGAGGCCGCCTGCATGGACAAGTATACGCGCGCCGGCTGGGCGGTCAAGGCGGGGGCGGATCTGGTGCTGGAGCTGCCGAGCGTCTATGCCGTTGCGAGCGCGGAACGGTTTGCACTCGGCGGCGTCCGCACGCTTTTGAGCGCCGGCGTGGTCACCGACCTCGCTTTCGGCTGCGAGGCAACCGACGTGGAGACCCTCTACAGGCTCTGCGAGGTGCTGGTTTCCGAGCCGCCATCCTTCCGCAGCGCGCTGCACCGACACCTTTCCATGGGCAAGTCTTACCCCCGCGCCCGATACGATGCGCTCGCGGACATTGGCGTGCCGGAGGATATGCTCCTTGCGCTGACCCAACCAAACAACATTCTCGCCATCGAATACCTGCGCGCGCTCGGCACCTACGCTCCGGAGATCCGGCCCGTTCCCGTTACCCGCATTGGCGGCGGTTACCACACCGAAACGCTGACCGGCACATATTCAAGCGCGTCGGCCATCCGCAAGGCGCTGCTGAGCGGCGACGAGAGCGTGCTCGACGCCATGCCCTCCTTTGTAGGCGGCGCCATGCTGTATGACCCGCAATTCCCCATACGGCCAGAGGCGGTCGGCCCGCTCGTGCTGTATGCCATCCGCAGCATGTCCGCAAAGAGCCTCGCGGAACTGCCGGACGTCAGCGAGGGTTTTGAAAACATCCTGGCAAGAGCGGCCCGAAAATGTGAGACCTTGGATGCGTTTTATGAATCCGTCAAATCCAAGCGTTTCACCCTGGCCCGCTGCCGGCGAATCGGCCTTTGCGCGATGCTCGGCATCACAAACGAGCAGGTCCATTCGACCGTGCGGGACAACAGGAGCGAATATCTGAAAGTGCTGGCGATGGCCTCCGGAGCCCGTTCGCTGCTCTCCGAGATCGCCAAGCGCCCGCATGCGCCGCTGATCCTGCGCAACGCGGATATCCCCGCATGCCCCGCCATCGTACAGCGCAACCTGACGACCGACGCGTTCAGCACCGACGTGTTGGCCATCGCCACACAGAACGAGATGCACCGCGACAGCGAAGGGCCGCTCATCCTCTAAGGGGGATCCCTGCCCGCTCGAGCACCTCGCGGATTGCCGGCAACGCTTCGTTGGCGACGCGCCGGCCCTCTTCGACCACGGTCTCGGCCGTCTTCGTGTCGAAATGTCCCCTGACGAACAGCACCTGCGGCACAAGCATCACATCCGCGTCCTCACGCCGGAGTTTCGCCATCTCCCACTGCATGATATCAATCGAGCGATTGATATACTCGTAGGCATTCATGCCGGACACCTCATAATATCCGCCCGAATAGCCGACGTCAACGCCGATGACGACATCCGCGCCTTTTTCACGCAGAACGCCGCACGGAATGCGATCGATCACGCCGCCGTCAATATACGTTCTCCCATCGATCTGCACGGGCATAAAGATGCCGGGAATGGACATGCTTGCGCGCACCGCCCGACTGACCTGCCCGTCGTGCAAGGCGACGGCTTCGCCGCGCGCAGCGTCCACAGCGACGCAGTAGACCGGGATGCGCGTGTCGGAAAAATCCAAACGGTGCGTAAGGACCGCGATCAGTTCTTCAAGCCGGTCTCCGCGCAACAGCCCCCCGGCACTGGGTTTCCCGATATCGAAATATTCGCGCATGTTCATCTGTGTAGCAAACTTTTCAAGCAGGTGCAGATCGGTTCCCGCCGCATAGATGGCGCCGATGATCGCACCGATGCTCGAACCGGCGACTATGTCGATTGGAATATGGTTCTCTTCCAGCACCTGTAACACGCCGATGTGCGCAAACCCCTTTGTACTTCCCGCACCGAGCGCAATGCCAACCTTCTTTTCCATAGCATCTCCCGCATAACAGTCTGTATTTTCCACTATGATGATAATATGGCCTGCGCGTTCGCGCAAGCAAAACATGTGCCGGGAGGTGTCGCTTACGGGGAAACGATTGCTTCGCTTCCTGCCGATCCTGCTGGTATGCGCCGGTCTGCTGGTTTTTTCGCAGGCAAGCGCACTCGCGGCCGCCGAAGCATTCCAACTCTGGTGGAACAGCGTGCTGCCGGCGCTGTTTCCGTTCTATCTGTGCACTTCGATACTGCTTCGGCAAGGCGTTCTCCCAGTCCTTTCGCGCACAATGCGCCGCCCCGCCGCGCTGTTGCGGCTCCCGCCCGAGGCGCTGCCCTGCTTTATCCTCGGCGGCGTCGCCGGGTATCCGACTGGCGCCAAGTTGTCCGCTGCTCTGGGCATACCGGGGTATGCAGCCTATTGCAACCTGTGCAGCCCCATGTTTCTGATCGCCGTTATCGCCGCCGGTATGTTGAACAGCCGCGCGTGCGTGCCGCTTCTCTGCCTGGCGCACTACGGCAGCGGCCTTCTGTTGCTGCTGATCGCGCCTCGGAACACCACCGCCGGCACGCCTGCAAAGCAGGATGCTGACCCGCAGAAGGGAAACGGCGGGCCGATGCGCATGGTGGGCGACGGCATGGCCGCCATGTTGCAGATCGGCGGTTGCATTGCGGCGGCGCTCGTATTCTCTTCGCTGCTAAAACAATTCGGCCTGTATGCCCTGTTGGATGCTCTGGCGCGGCGTTTGGGCATTCCGGAAGGACTGTTGCCCGCACTGACGCAGGGCCTTTTGGAATTTACCGGCGGTTGCAAGGCGATTTGCAGCCTTGGTCTGCCTCTGAGAACGGCGGCGACCTGCTGCGCTTTTGTCGCCTCGTTCGGAGGCGTATGCGTCTTTTTACAAACGCGGCTGTTTGTCAGCGGCGGCGTCCGCCATTATTTTAGCGTCAAATTGTTGCAAGGCGCCGTCGCAGCCGTCATCGCCTATCTGGCCACACCGCTCTTTTTGCCCACTTCGGCAGCCGTGATGCATCAACAGGCCGAAACCTATGCGATCAACGCCTTGAGCGGCGTCAGCCTTCTGCTTGCGTCCGCCGTGGCCGTGTTTGCCACCTATCTCGGCGCAATCACGCTGACGGCGGTGTTTCGGCAAACGGGAAGCAGCGGCTCCTGACAAGGGGCGAAAACGGGCACGCCAAGGATCGAGCGGATCAAAAAAACGGCGGGGCCACGCCCCGCCGTCCCGGCAACCTAATAGCCGTACTGCACGCATCTAGCGATCAAAAGTCTTCGTCCTCCTCATCGTCGCCAAAGTCGAAAAGCTTTTTGCGCTGCTTTTGCGGCTTTTCGCGCTTCGGCCTCTCCTGCTCCCACTCCTCGTCGAACTCCTCGTCCTCGTCCTCCACCTCAAACATCTTGGCAAGAAAGCCCTTCTTCTTTGGTTTCTCGCGGCGAGGGGGCTCGTATTCGGCTTCATCCTCATAGGCGCGATCATTTGCACGCGCGCGCTGCGGCGCGGCAGGGCGCTCAAACTGGCGGGTCATTCCGTCGTCTACCGCATAGGATGGTTGCTGCGCACCCGCAGGCTGCTGGTATGTGAGCTGCTCCTGCGGCGCATATACGGGTTGCTGCGAATAGGCGGGCTGCTGATAGGACTGCTGCGGCTCCGGCTGGTAAGCGGGCTGTTGCTCCTGCGAAGCTGGCACGCCAAGCTCGGTGCGGTTCTGAGCGATCATCCCGTGATACTCGGAAAGATACCGCTGCACATCGGCCAGGATATCATCGGCATATTTTCTGGCGCCGTTATAGATGGCGTTGGCGTTGGTCTCCGCCTCAGCGGATATCTGCGCCGCACGCGCACATGCCTCTTTGTATACCTCGGCATCGCTGATGCGGGTCTCATACTCGACCTGCGCCTGATGGTAGAGGTTCTCGGCGCTTGCCTGCGCCTGCGAGAGCACATTGTCCGCCTCTTCGTGTGCCTGCGCGAGGATCTCCTCGGCCTGCTCCTTGGCGTCGTTGATGCGGTTATCCGCCTCTGCCAAAACGCCCGTAGCGCGGCGAATGTCTTCAGGAATGGTCACTTTCAGGTCGCCCAGCAGGTCGTACAGGCGCTCGATTTCGACAACACGCCGGCTTTGGCCGCCGAACTTTGTGCGGGGGCTTTCTTCAAGCTCCTGTTCGATGCTTGAAATGATGCTGTAAATCTTCATCGTCTGTGCAGTACTCATGCTCTCAATAACCTTTCTGCAATAATTTTCAGGTTGCAATCGGGAACCAATCCCGCAATATTCCCGCCATAGGTGCCGATCTCGCGCACTGTGCTCGAGCTCAGGAACGACAGCGACGGCGAAGCCATGAAATACACCGTATGAACCGACGGTTCGAGATGGCGGTTGGTCGCATCGAGCTGAAACTCGTACTCAAAATCCGTGATCGCGCGCAGACCGCGGATGATGTATCGAGCGCCGACACGCTTTGTATACTCCACCAACAGGCCGTCGAAACTATCTACCGAGACGTTTGTCAAACCCGCTTCCGCGACAGCCGCCTCGATCATGGACACGCGTTCACCTGTTGAAAACAGCGGCTTTTTTGCCGAGTTACAGAGCACGCCGATATAAATGCGCTCAAAAAGCGCCGACGCACTGCGCAATACATCCATATGGCCAACCGTCAGCGGATCGAAGCTGCCGGGATAAACGCCGATCTTCTCCATTCAGTCGTCGCGCTCCATTTCCGTTACCGCACATTTCCCGAATCGCCGCGTCCGGACCGGTCGCATCACGCCCGGCACCGCAGCAATCTCGCCCCCCGCAGCATGTTCGATCAAAATACGTCCATCCGGCTGCATAAGTCGCTGCCGAAACAGGCGTTCGGCAGCATCGGCGCCAAAGCCGCTCTCGTAAGGTGCATCCAAAAAGGCAAAATCAAACCGGACGCCCATGCCGGCAATTCGTTCAATCGCCGCCCGATAGTCGAGCTGGAGCACCGTCAGCCGTTCATCCAGGTGAAGCGCCGCCGCGTTCCGGCGAATCAGCGCCGTACAGGCGGGCGAGACGTCGTTGCAGACGGCAAACGCCGCTCCCCGGGAAAGCGCTTCAAACGCAAGGCTGCCCGACCCCGAAAACAGATCGAGCACGCTGCTGCCCGGCAGATCAAACTGCAGGCTGCCGAATACGGATTCCTTCACGCGGTCAAGCGTGGGTCGTGTTGCAAGCCCCGGCAGCGTTTCAAACCGCCGCCCACGGGCGGTTCCTGCGATAACGCGCAAGGCCTTCACCCTAATTACCCATATTTCAACTGCATTATACCATCTCATCCAGCAAGATACAAGTATCAGAAAACCAATTGTAAATTTTCATTTATCTGCTACAATAGTAGAGAATGTAAATTCCCGCCGCAACGGCGGCGGACGGAGGGCTTGCCATGATCCTGCTGAAAAACGGACACATCTGCCCCGTCGCCTCGGAACCCTTTGTTGGCGACCTGCTGCTCGACGGCAACAGGATCGCCGCGCTTGGCTCTTCGCTCGACGCGCCGGAGGCAACCACGATCGACGTATCCGGCTGCTGGGTGTTGCCGGGCATCATAGATGCGCACTGCCACATCGGCATGTTCGAGGACGGAATGGGCGACGAAGGTGCGGACGGGAACGAGTACTCCGACCCCATCACGCCTGAGATGCGCGCCATCGACGGGCTGAATCCGTTTGACCCATGCTTTGCGGAGGCGCGCGCAGCCGGTGTGACGACGGTCGTGACCGGCCCCGGTTCCGCAAACGTGATCGGCGGTCAGTTTGCCGCGCTCAAGACCGCCGGTGGGTCGGTGGAGGAAATGCTCATCCATTTCCCCGTGGCCATGAAGGCGGCGATGGGTGAGAACCCCAAGCGCGTTTATGCCGAGCAGAAGGCCTCGCCGTATACGCGCATGGCCATCGCAGCGCTGTTTCGCAAGGCAATACTTGACGCAAAAGAGTATGCGCAAGCCAAGGCGGAAGCGGAAAAAGATGCCTCCAAGAAGCCCGATCTCGACCTTGGGCTGGAGGCGCTGTTGCCCGTGCTGCGCGGCGAACTGCCGCTGAAAGTGCATGCGCACCGCGCAGATGATATCCTCACGGCGTTGCGCCTTGCGCGGGAGTTTCACCTGCGCATCTCGCTGGAACACTGCACGGAAGGGCATCTGATTGCGGAGGAGCTCAAACGGCAGATCGAGTCGCTCGGCGGCGTACCGGTCATCCTTGGGCCGTTGCTCTCTGATCGCTCCAAGATCGAACTGCGCAACCAGAGCTTTCGCGCGCCGCTGCTGCTGCACCGGGCGGGCATTGAATTTGCGCTGATGACCGACCATCCCGTCATCCCCGTGCAGTATCTGCCCGTTTGTGCGGCGCTTGCCGTACGCGAAGGGCTGGATGAGGCCACGGCCATCGCCTCCATTACGCTGCACGCAGCGCGCGCCGTTGGGCTCGCCGACCGGATCGGTTCCCTCGAAAGCGGCAAGGACGCCAATGTGGCGGTCTTCGACGGACATCCGCTTGACTTCCGCACGCGCTGCCGCATGACCTTTATCGACGGCCGCATCGTCTATCGTGACGGCGTGACGGAATGAGGAGGCTTGACCGATCATGCTTCGCGCAACGAGAACAGAGATCCACCTGCCGAATCTGGCGCATAATATTGCCGTCGTGAGGCGTTTTCTCCGCCCCGGCACAAAGCTGCTCGCCGTGGTCAAGGCCAATGCCTACGGCCATGGCCTCGAAGAGGTTGCCCGCTATGCCGTATCGCACGGGGCGGACTTTCTTGGGGTAGCGATTGCGGAGGAGGGCATTCGTCTGCGCAAAGCGGGCATCGACGCGCCGGTGTTGATTCTCGGGGCGTCGCTCGATACGCACATCGACTGCATCTTGGAATATGATTTGACGCCGACGGTCTTCTCCATCCATACGCTCGAAATGCTGCAACGTGCCGCAGCGCACTGCGGCGGCACATGCCGGTTTCACTTCAAAGTGGATACCGGCATGAACCGTATCGGATTTGTCGATGAGAAAGCGTTCGAAGCGGCGCTTGTCCGGTTGAAGGATTGCCCCAACCTGCGGTTCGAAGGGATGTTTACGCATTTTGCAGTCTCCGAGCTGGCGGACAAAACGTTCACGCTGCGCCAGGCGGCACGATTTGACAGATACGTGCGCATTGCTCGATCGCATGGCTATCGCCCCCTCCTGCACGCTTCCAACAGCGGGGGCGCGCTGGATCTGCCGGATCAGCAGTACGACATGGTGCGCGCCGGCATCGCGCTTTACGGTTATCACCCGATCGGCCACACGGTCGGCGGCGTAGACCTCCGTCCGGTCCTGAGCTGGAAGACGAACGTCGTCAACGTGAAGGAAATCGCGCCGGGGGAAACCGTCAGCTACGGCCGCACGTTCGCAGCGGAGCGGCCAACGCGCGTGGCGACGCTGCCGGTCGGTTACGGGGATGGATACAAACGCTGCATGTCCAACAGGGCCGCTGTGCTCATCCACGGTATGCGCGCGCCGCAGATCGGCACCATCTGCATGGATCAGATCATGTGCGACGTCACGGCGATTCCCGACGTGCGCATCGGCGATGAGGTGGTCCTGCTCGGCGAGCAGGGGAACGAGCGCATCACCGCCGACGAGATGGCGGGATGGGCGGATACGATCAGTTATGAAATCCTGCTCTCCATCAGCGAACGCGTTCCGCGTGTATTTCTTGCGTGATCGCGTCAATCACATCGCCTGCAAGCAGCATGCGATTCCCCAGAACAGCATAGGCACGGTCTGCGGATGCGCCCAGCAGGAATGCTGCGGCGCACGCGGCTTTTAAGGGGGCGAGCCTCTGCGACAGCATGGCCAGCAGCAAACCGGTCAACACATCGCCGCTGCCGCCCTTGGCAAGCCCCGGATTGCCGCTGGTATTGAGGAAGACGTCTTTCCCGTCGCTGATACAGGAAGTGGCACCCTTGAGCAGAACAACACAGCCAAAACGGGCCGCCGTTTCCCGGGCAATGCCTATTGGATCGGCAAGAACCTCCGCGGTGCTGGTATCGATGAGTCGCGCCATTTCCGCCGGATGCGGCGTCAAAACGCAGCGGCTGTGCAGTAATGCCAACAGATCGCGGCAACGGGACATGGCGTTGAGCGCATCAGCGTCGAGCACCGTCGGAACCCCCGCCATTAGCGCCGACCGGAGCAAAAGTTGCCCTTCCATCTCGCCCATACCGCAACCAAGGCCGAGCGCCGTGCGGTCTGCAAGCAGCCGAGCGGCGTCCGCCTGCGCCGCGCCGTCCCATGTGCCGCCGGCCCCGCAGGGGACGCACATGGCCTCCGGAATCCTTGCAAACGCTTCCTTGAGCGCGGCAGGCACCGCTACGGTGAGCAGCCCGGTCCCGCCGCGCAACGCAGCCATGGCGCTCATCAGCGCAGCGCCGGTATACCGGTTGCTGCCGGCGAGCAGCAGTGCGCGCCCGTTTTTGCCCTTATGGCTATCAAGCGGGCGGGGCGGCAGCAGCGCGGCAATATCCACCTCTTCCAGCCAGTGCACGTCGCTCTGCACCGGATAAACCGGTGCAATCGGATGCAGGGTGAGTTTTCCGGCATGCGCCCGGCCCGGGAACAGCAGCAACCCTCGCTTGACGTATTGAAACGTCACGGTCTCGTCCGCACGAAAGGCAACCCCAAGGCTCCGGCCGGTCGCTCCGTCGATGCCGCTGGGAATATCGACTGAAATGCGGTAGGCGGCACAGGCGTTGGCGCCTTCGATCAAGTCGGCCGTACTGCCGCAGACTTCGCGCGACAGCCCGGTGCCAAACAGGGCGTCCACGATGCAGGCATACCGATTGAACGCCGGCCACTCCTCCAGAAAACGGCAGCCGGAAGCCTTCGCCCGCTGCAGGTTGATTTGCGCATCGCCGCGATATGCCTGTGGATCGCACGCCAGATACGCCTCGGCGGCCACGCCCGCATCCTGTAGCAGGCGCAACGCGGCAAGCCCGTCCCCGCCGTTGTTGCCTGCGCCGCAGAGCACCAGCACCTTGTCCGCAGGCAGGATTTTTGCAAGCACGGCGGAAACGACGCCCTCGGCGGCGCGCTCCATCAGCTCTGTGCCGGGAATGCCGTGCTCCTCCATCAACAGCCGGTCCGCTTCACGCGCCTGCGCAGGCGTCAGCACCTCCTTCATGGCGTCTCCTCCCCGTATCCTTCCTCGTCGAGCGCACGGATGATCGACCGAGCCAGCTCCGCGTCATAACCGCGCCCCAGGAGCCGCTGCATCACGCGGCCGCACCTGTCCCGAACGGGCAGCGCTTCGAACTGCCGCCAGTACTTCTCCGCGACAAGCGCTGCGTTTTTTCGCTCCGTCTCCTCGTCCACGGCCTGCAACGCCCTCTCAATCGTCTCAGCCGGCAACTCGTGCCCGTACAACTGCTCGCGCAAATGCCGCCTGCTGACGGGCTTTGTGCGAAGCCGCGATTCCACAAAATCGCCTGCAAACCGTTCATCGTCCAAAAGCCCAAGCTCCAGAAGCCGGTCGATCACCTGGGCGACCTCAAACTCGCCGTACTGCTTCCCGTCGAGATAGCGCTCCACCTCGCGTACGGTACGCGCCCGATAGCCGAGGAACTGCAGCGCTGCGTCCATCGGATTGGATGTGCCTGGCACATGGCCAAAAATGTTTTTCCTTTTCATGCAACCATTTTACCACAACCGTAGTCTTATATATAGAGGAGCGGATGCAAAAATCTTCGTATGCGCACGAGCTTTGTAAAAAGTCCGGCGCAGTGATGAACAAATTGTAACAAATGCCAATTTGGATAGGATTGGCTGATGGATTTGGTGCATAATATAAGAACTCCACACACGCAGGGGGATCAGAATGGGAAATAAATTGATTTTTGACGATCAGCCGGATCAGGAATTCGGCCTTGTGACGGACGAAGAGCAGGTTGACCTGTCGCCTGATCCGGAAGAACTGGACGATCTTTTCGGCGCCAAGCGCCATCACAGGCCAGGTGGCAAGCGTACCGCCATCCTGATTGTCGGCGCCTGCCTCGTTGCGACGCTGCTCTTTGGCGGCGTCTACTATATCATTTCGCAAAGCCGCGCGGAGCGGGAGATCGCCGCGCAGATCGCCGCCGAAGAAGAGGCGGAACGCCAGAAGGCCGAGATGGCGTTGATCCAATCACAGGAATACGACGCCATCGTCAATTCCACGACCTTCCTCGAGGGCGTTACGGTAGAGGGAATCGACATCGGCGGCAAGACCATGTCCGAGGCGGAAGCGTTGTTGACCGAGGTCATCGAGTCGAAGAAGCTGACCGGTACGCTGCCGCTTGCCTATGGAGAAACATCCTATACCTTCGATCTGTCGAACGTGGCCATCACGACGAATCTCTCGGACGTGCTGGCGCAGGCATATCAGCTTGCCCGTTCCGGCAGCGTCGAGGATGTGCTGGCGGAAGCGGAGAATATCCGCACCAACGGCAAGGCGTTTACGCTGACGATCCAGTATGACTTCTCCTCCATCAGCTCGCAGGTGGCGGCTCTGGCGCTTGAGTTCGACCAGCCCGCACAAAACGCCGCCTTTGGCGAGATCGACAAGGAGAATCACACCGTGTCCGTCATCGACGCCGTCGACGGCATCGAGATCAATCAGGAGGCGCTCGTTTCAACCATTACTACGGCGCTCATGAACGGCGATTTCTCTACGCCCATCCAGATTCCCGTGACGGAAACGCCGGCAACGCTTGTCAAGGAACAGATGTCGCTCATCTCCACCTCTGCGGAGACGAGCTTCAGCGGCAGCACCAGCAACCGCAAATATAACATCCGCAAAGGCGCCGACATGATCAACGGCACCGTGCTCGCCCCCGGGGAAACCTTCTCCACCAACGCCGTATTGGGGACCCGTACGCTGGCAAACGGCTGGAAGATGGCCAACGCCTATGTGGGCGGCACGACCGAAGAGCAGGCCGGCGGCGGCGTTTGCCAGCTTTCCTCGACGCTTTACAATGCCGTCGTCAAGGCCGATCTGGAGATCGTCAGCCGTCGCAACCATTCCATGCCCGTCTCCTATATGAGCAAGGGACTGGATGCGACGATCAACTCCGTCGGTAACATCATTGACTTCAAGTTTAAGAACAACACGCAGACGGATGTGATCATCTTTGCCTGGACGTCCGGCAACACCGTTTATTTCAAGGTGTACCGCTGTCAATTCGATACGGACGAGTATGACGAGATCCGCTTGTCGAGTAAAAAAATCGACACCATTTATCCATCCGGCGAGATGGAAGAAGAGCTGGATCCAACGCTGCCCGCCGGTTCGGAAGAGATTGTGGTAGAGCGCAAGAACGGCGAGCGTTGGCAATCCTACAAGAATTACTACAAGAACGGAAAGCTCGTGCGCACCGAAGAGCTGGCGGTTTCCACATACAGCGCATTTAACGGCAAAAAGCTTGTCGGGCCCAGCCCAACGCCGACTATCGAGCCGACCGTGACGCCCGTGACGCCGCCGCCCGCCACAGTCGCGCCAGCGCCGGTCACCCCCCCGCCTACACCGAGCCCCACTCCAGAGCCAACGGCAACGCCGTCTCCAACCGCCGCAGAAGTACCAGAGGAAGGCGCCGATGACGGCGAGGTGCCTGCGCCTTAAGCCTACAAGTACAGGACTCGTGTATTGCTTGACCGATGATGCAATGGAGCCGCTCCCCGGGGCGGCTCCTGTTTGTAAAGTCGGCCTGCATCGAGCGGCGAAGCTGCCGCAAACAGCATCGAACAGCAACGCCGCTTGCACCTCCGCCCCCAATATCAGCCGTCTCCAGCCCCCTCCCATCGCCGGATTTTCGCATCTCCACGAACCAGGCAAAGCGGCCACAACCATGCCGGCAGGCGTATGATCATCCAGCAGGCAGGCAAAAGAAAGGAAATCGCTGTCCGACGGCCGTCCAAAAGGCTTGGCAAGGCGGTAAACCGGCGGACACCCGTCGAGTGGACGACGAGATTTTGAACCGGATTTTGCGCCGAATGCAAAAGGCGGTTGCCGAAATCGTTTGCGTTTGCTATACTACAGATTGTATAATATCTCATTCAAATGATGGAGGGGAAAAAGATGCAAAACGACCGGCTTGCCATTACGGCGATGCGCGTGCTCACCGCCGAGGCGGTACAGCGCGCCAATAGCGGCCATCCGGGCCTTGCCATTGGCAGCGCCCCCGCCGCTTTCACGCTTTGGAAGCAGATGAAGCACAATCCGAAAAATCCGAACTGGCCGGCGCGCGACCGTTTCGTGCTCTCGTCCGGCCACGCCTCGATGCTCGAATATACGCTGCTGCACCTGTTCGGGTACGGACTGACCATCGATGATCTCATGAATTTCCGCCAGTACGGCAGCCGCACGCCGGGCCACCCGGAGCACGGGCATACCGTCGGCGTCGAAGCGACGACCGGGCCGCTCGGCCAGGGCTTTGCCATGGCGGTCGGCATGGCCATGGCGGAAGCCCACCTGGCCGCCATTTTTAACCGTCCCGGCTATCCGATCGTCGACAACTATACCTATACCATCATGGGCGACGGCTGCATGATGGAAGGCGCGACCGCCGAAGCTGCCTCCCTGGCGGGCACGCTGCGCCTTGGCAAGCTCATCGCCATGTATGACAGCAACCGCATCACGATCGAGGGCTCGACCGATATTGCGTTCCGCGAGGATGTCGCCGAGCGCTTTGCCGCTTACGGCTGGCAGGTCCAGGTGGTCGAAGACGGCGAGGACATGGGCGCTATCGCCGCCGCCCTCGAAGCCGCGCGCGAGGATCGGGACCATCCCTCCCTCATCATCTACCACACAGAGATCGGTCACGGCTCCCCGCTTGCCGGCACCGCGAAGGTGCATGGCGAGCCGATGGGGCAGGAAAACATCGACGCAATGAAGCGCAACTTCGGCTGGAACTACGGGCCGTTCGAGGTGCCGGCCGAGGTGTACGAGCACATGCAGGCCATTATTGACAGCAAGCAACCTGCCGAGGACGCCTGGAACGCGTTGTTTGCCGCCTATGAAAAGGAATACCCGGAGCTCGCCGCCCGCTGGAAGGCCGATCATTGCGAGGAGCTCCCGGTGGATCTGCTCAATGACGAGTCGTTCTGGCATTTTGAGGGCAAGGCGGCCACGCGCCAGACGTCCGGCGAGGTGCTCAACCGCATCAATGCGCTGCTCCCCAACCTGTTCGGCGGCAGCGCCGACCTGGCTCCCTCCAACAAGACGGCGCTCAAGGGCGAGACCTCCTTCTCTGCGGACAACTATGCGGGCAAGACGCTGCACTTTGGCGTGCGCGAGATGGCCATGACCTGCGCCTGCAACGGCATTGCGCTCTATGGCGGATTGCGCACATTCTGCGCCACGTTTTTCGTGTTCGCCGACTACGTGAAGCCGGCGCTGCGCCTGAGCGCGCTCATGCAGTTGCCCGTGCTGTTCATCCTCACCCACGACAGCATCGGTGTAGGCGAGGACGGGCCAACGCACCAGCCCATCGAGCAACTGGCGGCGCTGCGCGCCACGCCCAACACGCTCGTGTTCCGCCCGGCGGACGCAAAGGAAGTCGCCACCGGCTATATCGCCGCGCTCAATGCCAAAGGGCCGACCGTGCTTGCGCTGACGCGGCAGTCGCTTCCGCTGTACGAAAAGACAGGGCCGGGCGCACTGCGCGGCGGATATATTCTCCGGGAGCCCAAGGGCGGGCCGGATGTCATTCTCATCGCCAGCGGTTCCGAGGTGGAGCTGGCCTTTAAGGCGGCGGATATGCTCTCCGTGCAGGGGTATACGGCGCGGATCGTCTCCATGCCGTCTATGGAGCTGTTCGACGCGCAGGACGAGGCGTACCGGGAGAGTGTGCTGCCCAAGGCCGTGCGCGCGCGCGTCGCCATCGAGGCGGGCGCCACGTTCGGCTGGCATAAATATGTCGGGCTTGACGGCGCCGTAATTGGGCGCGACGCGTTCGGCGCGTCCGGTCCGCAGGCCACGCTGTTCAAAGAGATGGGCTTTACGCCGGAACACGTAGCGGAGGTCGCGCTCAACGTCATCCGCGCGCAGCGGTAACGCACGGATCGCCACGCCCGCGCAAATAAGGCGCGGGCGTCGCTTTACCCTTTGGAGGATCAGTCATGAATCGCTACCAATGGCTGGACGCCTACCTGATGGAAAAGCCCGGCGTCGAAAAAGACTACAAAGCAGAATGGGCCTGGCTGCGCTACCGGGTGGGAGAGCGGTTGTTCGCGGCTGTCTGCTGTCCGGATGAGCGTTATGGCGCGCACGCCGGGCGCGAGATGGTCATTCTCAAGTGTGAGCCAGCTCTTGCCGAATTGCTGCGCGCCAAGTACGCGGACGTGGTGCCCGGGTTTTACAGCGACAAACGCCACTGGAACTCCGTCTATCTCGACGGCGCCGTGCCGGATGAAATCCTGCGCGGTATGTGCGACCAGTCCTACCGGCTCGTATGGGAAAAGTTGACGAAACGGCTGCAGCGCGAGATTCTTGCAAAAGCGTCTCGATGACGGACGCGTCGCTTCGGATGCACCAGCCGGCCAGGCCGTCTCCCTGCGGCGGGCAGGACGGCCTGTGCGCCCGCTGCCCATGCGAAACGGCGGTAGGCGGCGGGCGGGCTGAAGTGTGCGCCCCGCCGGACGGCAGAATGATAACTTCATAGAAGATACGGCGGGCACCCCACATGGGGGCGCCCGCCGCTTTATCCATGGACGGTCTGCGCGCCGGTGCGCCTGCCCGGCGGCATGACGCCCGGCACAGAACAGCGGCCGAAAATTTTGCTAAGACGCCTTCGTTCAGACGCGGCCATGGCCGCGATAGAAGACCGCAAGCGTGCCGGGGCCGGAGTGAGCGCCGATGACCGTGCCGATGAAGGAGTGGCGGATCTCCAGCGACGGGTGCAGGCCGTGGATCATATCCGCCATCTTCTCCGCATCGGCGGGACAATCGGCATTGCAGATAATGATGAAGGGGTTGAGCGCCTCTTCAAACGTATTCTCGAACTTCTGCAACATGTTGCGCAGAGATGCATTGCGCCCGTTGACCTTGGCGCGCGGGATCAACCTTCCCTCCAGATCCATATCCAAAACGGGCTTGATGCGCAGCAGCGAGCCGACGAACGCCTCCGTCGAGCTGCAGCGGCCGCCGCGTTGTAGGTATTTCAGGTCGTCTACGGTAAACAGGTAATGGAAGCTGAAGCGGTTGTCATTCACCCAATCATAACAGGCCAGCAGCGTTAACCCGCTGTCGCGCTGCATGGCGGTGTGCTCCACAACGAGCCCCTGCCCGCCGGAGGCGCCGCGGCTGTCCGCGACGCGAATGGTGCGTTCCGGATACGCCTGCATCAGCTCCTCTGCCGCCAGGTTTGCGCACTGGCACGTGCTGCTGAGCGCGCTCGAAAACGCAACGTGCAGGATATCGTTGCCCGCTTCAAGAAACGGACGCCAAAACTCAATGAAGCGCTGTGTGTTGACCAGCGCAGTGGTGACCATGCTTCCCTCCCGCATGTTGCGAAATACGGAAAAAGCAGACTCCTCCATCATGTCGTCCTGCTTTGGATCTCCGCCATCCACGGTGTATTCCATGCGGATGACCGGAATGCGCAGTTCCTCCAGGCGCGATGCCGGCAGATCCACCGTGGACTCCGTGGTGATGATATACTGTTCCATAACGGCTCCCCCGTTCCTCTGATTTGTCCTCATTATACCCCGAACATCCGTACCGGCGCAACCGTCCGGCAAAAAATTAACTTTGTATGACATTTTGGCCGAACCGCTTGTCAAACCGCCGCTCCACCGGTAAATTATATCTGTATTATTATAACGACGGACAAAGGAAGGCACAAATGCAGATGCTGACAAATATCCTGCGGAAGGTATGCCGAACAGCGGTCCTCTTTTTCAGAAAGTTGTCGCGCACGACGGCGCCGCTTTTTCATCGACTTTCCCAAATAACCGTCCGTCTGCTTCAACGGTTTTCCACGAAGTCCGTCCTGCTGCTCCGCCGCTTCCTGCGAACCTGCTATCGACTCGGCGCGCCTACCTGCATTTTTTGCGGCTGCGTCGTTCTTTTTGTGTTTACGGCGCTCATCCTGCTCATCACCGTGCCGCGGGCAAGGGAAGCGCAGGCGGCAGCCAACAGCAGCACGACCCTCCCCCCCGTCGTCACCGACGCTAAATCCGATATAATATCGATCGATCCCGACGCCGATATGGAGCCGTCCGTCGTCCCGGACAATCCTGTCGAGGCGGTTGTGACGCCTGATCCTGTCCTTTCCGTTACGCCGGAGCCCACGCCTGTCATCCAATACGAGAAGGGGGACGAGGACCCGGTCATCGCGGAGATTCAGGAGCGCCTGATGGACCTTGGTTACATGGCGGCGGACGAACCTACGGAATACTTTGGCCCGGCAACACAAACGGCGGTTGAGCTTTTTCAGCGCCAACACGAGCTGCAGAAGGACGGTATCGTCGGCAACATCACCTACAACCTGCTGATGTCCGGCGACGCCAAGCCCTATGTCATGTTTGAGGGGGCTGAGGGTAAGGACATCGAGGCATTCCAGCGCTCGCTCTATGAACTTGGGTACCTTGAGCGCAATAAGATCACGGGTTACTATGGAACGGATACCATTGCTGCCGTGCAGGCGTTTCAAAAGCGCAACAATCTGGCGCAGGACGGCAAGGCCGGCGAGCTGACAATAGCCGCAATCAACTCCGATTCCGCACGTCCCTCCGCAGAGCGCGAGAAGGAAATCGAGGAGGAAAAGAAAAAGGCGGCCGAAGAGGCGGCCAAAAAGACGGTTGCCGCACGCATCGAAACCTTTATCGACGCGGCGGAGGATCAACTTGGCAAGCCCTATATTCTTGGTGACAGCGGCCCGGATTCCTATGATTGCTCGGGACTTGTGTATTATTGTCTGCGCAAGGCCAGCGTCTACACCCGCCGACTGAACGCCGCCGGCTTTTCGGAAACCTCCTCCTGGAAGAAGATCACCTCCATCAACAGTCTCAAGCGCGGTGACCTGATCTTCTTCAAGTCCGACAGCAGCGACCGTGTCAGTCATGTTGGCATTTATCTGGGTGGGAACACCATGATTGACGCCTCCGCCTCCGAGGGCAAGGTCGTCAAGCGTTCGCTTGGTTCGTGGAGCCGACGCAACTTCGTTTGCGGTCGCCGTCCGATCTCCTGACGGAGGTGATTTCAGGCTCGCCTTGCCGCTCCTTTGCGCAGGAAATGCCGCTGGATACAGGGCAAATATGCGCGAAAATTATGCTTGACAATATGTGTGATATCCTGTACTATGTTTAAGGTGCCACGCTCGGTTCGTCTAGTGGCCTAGGACACCGCCCTCTCACGGCGGTAACAGGGGTTCGACTCCCCTACCGGGTACCATCTCGGTTCGGGCTTTGTCCCGACGGTAAAAGCCCGCGGAAGCGGGCTTTTTCATGCGGTTCATCCGGCGTTTCCTTCTCATGAACCATCAGGTCTGGTGCAATCAGATTGTAAATTCAAGCTCGAAAACGGCCCCCGACCGTTTCGCGGCATGCGGTTCTTTTCCCCCGCCGCTATTCGGGCAGAGCCGCTTTTGTTTGTACGTGCGCGCCAGCACGGCCTGCCGAACGCAACGGACCGGCAACGGCGACAGGTCTGCCACAAGCAAGCAAAAGCCCGTTGACGCGATGGCAACGGGCGGGAATGGACGGTTTGCTCCAATGGTTATTTTTCAACGGACGCCTCATCGGCAAGCACGCGCACCACGTTGTCCCGAACCGCGGCCAGTCCGGCCGCCACGGTCGCGCGCAAAACCGTCAGCCCCTCCAGCCTGGCTACGACGGTTCCGGAGGACAGCACAAACAGCGCAGGCATGTGCCCGTGCCGCACGCCAACGGTGCCACCGGGCGAGCCGTCGGGGCCGTCTGCGACGGGCAGGACGACCGAATCGCAGGGCATATCGGCAAGAATGCCCGAAGGCGTGACAATGCTCAGGTTGAGCGGCGCCGTCCGTCCCTCTCCACTCCGCTCCACGATTACGCCCCCTGCTGCTGTTTGTTTGCTTCGTAGACGTCGTCGATCGTGCCGGCCATCAGGAATGCCTGCTCCGGTATGTCGTCGCAATCGCCGCCAAGAATCGCCTCGAAGCCGCGGATGGTCTCTGCAATCGGGACAAAGCGACCCTTAATGCCGGTAAAAGCCTGCGCCACATAAAACGGCTGACTCATAAACCGCTGTACCTTACGGGCGCGGCGAACCGTGAGCCGATCTTCCGGTGAGAGCTCATCCATACCGAGGATCGCAATGATATCCTGCAGTTCGTTATACCGCTGCAGAACGCGCTGCACCTCTTTGGCCGCGGCATAATGACGCATGCCAACCACGTCCGGCGCCAGCATGCGGGAATTGGACTCCAGCGGCGCGACGGCCGGATAAATGCCCAGCTCAACAATGCTCCGCGACAGAACGGTCGTCGCGTCCAGGTGCGAAAACGTGGTTGCCGGCGCAGGGTCCGTCAGGTCGTCGGCAGGTACATAGATCGCTTGCACGGAGGTGATGGAGCCGTTGCGGGTGGACACGATGCGCTCCTGCAGCTTGCCCATCTCCGATGCGAGCGTCGGCTGATAGCCGACCGCCGATGGCATGCGGCCAAGCAAGGCGGATACCTCGGCGCCCGCCTGTGTAAAGCGGAACACATTGTCGATGAACAACATCACGTCCTTGTGCTTCCATTCCCGAAAATACTCCGCGATTGTCAGCCCGGCCAGCGGCACGCGGAGACGCGCGCCGGCCGGTTCGTTCATCTGTCCGAACACGAGCGCCGTCTTGTCAATGACGCCGGAGTTCTTCATGTCCTGCCAGAGATCGTTGCCCTCGCGCGAGCGCTCGCCCACGCCCGCAAACACGGAAAACCCGTTATGCTCCGACGCAATGTTGCGAATCAGCTCCATGATGAGCACGGTCTTCCCCACGCCTGCGCCGCCAAACAGTCCAATCTTGCCGCCCTTGGCGTAAGGGGTCATGAGATCGATGACCTTGATGCCGGTTTCCAGAATCTCCGTGGCGGGTACCACGTCGGTAAACTTCGGCGCCGTATGGTGTATGGGCCACTTTTTGGCAGCCGCAATCGGGCCGCCGCGATCGATAGGCTGGCCGGTGACGTCAATCATGCGCCCGAGCAGCGCCTCGCTGACCGGGATGGAAATCGGCGCGCCGGTGTCGACGGCGGCCATGCCGCGCGACATGCCGTCGGTCGAGTGCATGGAGATGCAGCGCACCTCGCCATTGCCGAGCTGTTGGAGCGTTTCAAGCGTATACGTCTCGCCATCCACCTTTACCTCAACCGCGTGGAAGATATCCGGAATGTGCTCCGCCGACGGGAACCGGATATCCACGACCGGGCCGGTAATTCTTGTAATGATGCCTTTTGCGGACATTGCGCCGCCCACCTCCGTTTAATCGATCGTTATTCGAGCGCCGAGACGTCGGATGCGGTCTCGATGATGCTTGCAGTCACCTCCGCCTGACGGCGGCGGTTGATCGTTGTTTCCAGATCCTGTGCGGATTGCTCGGCATTGTCATAGGCGGAACGCATGGCCATCAGCGTGGCCGCCTGCGCGCCGGCAGCGTGCTCGAGCGCGTGTGTGAACAGCGCGGTCTCCAGCGACCGCACCCGCAGCCAGGAAGCGACCGTCTGGCGGTCCGGAAAGTACAGAATCCCATCGTCCCCATCCGCATGCGGCGCCGTATCTTCCAAGGACACGAGCTGGCAACAGGACGGCGACTGCCGCAACATGTTCACGTATCGCTGGCTATACACGTCCACGCCGGAAACCAGCCCGTCGTCGCAAAGCTGCCGGACAAAATCCGCCAGGCATTTTGCCTGTGCAAACGTTGGTACGTCATCAAACGGGAATTCCCGCGTTACGGCAATGCCATGCTCCCGGCAAAACGCAGTGGCCATCTTCCCGCAAAGCACGACGAGCGGTTTCTGTGTCGCCTGCTGGTAGTGTTCATAAAACAGCCCCGTCATTTCTGAATGAAAGGCGCCGCACAGGCCACGATTGCCGGAAAACAACACCGCGCAACGCGGCTTCCCGGCCGCTTCCGGCGGCACGGAAAGCGTCGCATCCCCGGACAGTGCGGCGAGTTCACTGCAAATCGACGCATAGGGCCTCGCCGCCTCGCGCATGGCGTTGACGCGCGAGAACTTCGCCGTGGCAACCGTACGCATCGCACCCGCAAGCTGGCCGGTCGCCCGAACGCTCCGCAGCCGTTTTCTGAGTTCGCGCAATGCGGCCATCTCAGGCTGCCTCCGTAAATGCGGTCAACGCCACCTGCAGTCGCGCGATTGCCTCTGCATCGAGTTTCTTCCCGGTGGAGAGCAGCTGCACCAGATCATGCTGCTCCGCCTCAAAATACGCGTACAGCCGCTCCTCATACGCCTCCATCTGTTCCGGTTCGATGTTTGATGCATGGCCGCCGGAAACGGCAAAGAGCAGCAACGCCTGCTGCCAGTCCGCAAGCGGCGCATAACGTCCCTGGCGCAGCGCCGCCATCATGCGTGCGCCGGAGGCAAGGACCCGCTGCGTCGACTCATCCAGATCCGAGCCAAACTGTGCAAACGTCGCCAGTTCCCGGTATTGCGCAAGGTTCATGCGCAGCTGCGAAGAGACCTGCTTCATCAGCTTGGTCTGCGCCGCGCCGCCGACGCGGGACACGGACAGGCCCACGTTGACCGCCGGCCGCTGGCCCTCGTTGAACAGATCGGTCTCGAGGAAAATCTGGCCATCGGTAATCGAGATCACGTTTGTCGGAATATAGGCCGAGATGTCGCCGGCCTGCGTCTCGATGATCGGCAAGGCGGTCACGGAGCCGCCGCCGGCCTCGTCGGAAAGCTGGGCGGCGCGCTCGAGCAGGCGGGCGTGCAGATAAAAGATATCGCCCGGATACGCCTCCCGGCCGGACGGACGGTGCAGCAGCAACGAAAGCTCCCGGTACGCGACGGCATGCTTGGAGAGATCGTCGTAGACGATCAACGCGTCGCGGCCATTGTACATGAAGTATTCGCTCATCGCCGCGCCAGAGAACGGGGCGATGTACTGCATGGAGGCCGAGTCCGACGCGGTGGCGCACACCACCGTCGTATACTCCATCGCGCCGTATTTTTGCAGCTTTGCCACGATCTCGGCCACAGCGGCCTCCTTCTGCCCAATGGCCACATAGATGCAGGCGACGTTCTTGCCGCGCTGGTTCAGAATTGCATCAATAGCGATGGAGGTCTTGCCGGTCTGGCGGTCGCCGATAATCAACTCCCGCTGGCCGCGGCCAATGGGGGCAAGCGCGTCAATGGGCTTAATGCCAGTATGCAACGGCACGGAGACGGACTTGCGATCCGGGATTGCAGGAGCATGGCACTCGATCGGCCGCCGCTCTTTGGTCCAGATATGGCCCTTGCCGTCGATGGGATTGCCAAGCGCATCCACCACGCGGCCGAGCAGCGCATCCCCCACCGGTACGCTCATCATCATGCCGAGGCGGTGTACGCGGCTCAGGCTTTCGATGTGTTCATACCGGCCGAAAATGATGCAGCCGACGCGGTTGGGTTCGATGTCAAGCACCATTCCCTGCTCGCCGCAGGCAAACTCCACAACCTCGCCGAACATGATGTCGGAAATGCCATCGAGCCAGCAGATGCCGTCGGATACGGTAAGCACCCGCCCCACCTGGTATTCGTCGTGTTCCACCGGTAAGTGCGCCACGGTGTCGGCCATGGCGGACAACATGGCGTCGGCGCTGAGATCTGCGACCTCCTGCTCGTGGAGCATTTCCCCAAGGCGAACAATGGCATTTGCGACGGAACGGTCATACACCGTATCGCCCACACGCAACTGAAAACCGCCGATGAGAGACTCGTCTACCTTGGACCAGAACGAAACCGTGCCGTTGACGGCAGCCAACATCTGCTCGGCGCGTTCGCGCATGCGATCGATGAGTTCTTCATCCATCTGGTGCGAAGCAGTCAACGTCACATACAGTACGTCATGCTCGGCCAGATAGACCATATCGCCGGGGGACAGGCAGATATCGTCCAGAACACTGTCCACCATCTCCGCCTCATGGCTGCGCAGGACCGAACGATACGGTTCCTCCGTCATGCGCTGTGCGGCAAGCTTCTGCGCTCTGCGCACGACTTCATCCCGCACATCGAGCAGCATGACCCGCCGCATGTCCTCACAGCTGTGGTCATACTGGGCCTTCAGCCGATACGCGTGTTCCCGAACTGCAGCGCGGATTGGTCCCGTCAGCTCAGCTTCGGGCGCACGCTCCGGCTCCACAATGGCGAGGGGTTCCTCTTCCGGCGGTTCCGCAGGCATCCGATCAACCGCTTCAGCCAGATCGAGCCCGCCGTTGATCCGCTCTCGACGCTCACGAAACATGGCAGTGACCTTCTTGCGGCCGAGCAGGAAGACCAAACCCACGAGTAACAGGAAATTGATGAGTGCGTATACAAATTCCATAGCCACACCATCAGGATGTCAGCCGCTGCAGAAAGGACGACACAAGCTTCTCCACGCCATCGTTCATCTGTTGCTGCAGCGACCGTTTATCCGTTTCAATCTGTTCGTGCTGCATCTCAAGCAGCCGCGCATACCGTTCGTTTGCCGCGTCCATCTCACGCATTGCAGACTCGCGCGTCTGAGCGACCACTGCTTCCAGGGCGGCACGCGCCTCCTTTTCGGCGAGAGCATGCCGTTCTTCGGCCGCTTTTCGTGCTGCCTCCTGCGCAAGCAATGCCTCCTCCCGCAACCGACGGGCGCGGGCAATCTTCTCCTCACGTGCATCCATAAATGCAAGCAGCGGTCGAAACAGGCACCTGTTCAAAAAGAACATCAGCACACAAAAAGTGATGACCGTCCAGATCAGGACGGAAATTTGTATGGTCATCCGTTCCCCCTCCGAATCTCTGTGCAGAACTTCGCTTCCCGGCGCTCCCGGGGCGTAACGATGCCTCAGATCTTCGTTGTGAGGATAAACGCGATGAGCAGGCCGTAAATCGTCAACGCCTCCATGAGCGCCATCGAAATGATGAGCGCAGAACGGATATCCCGTGCGGCATCCGGCTGACGGGCGATGCTCTCCATCGCCGCCTTTGCAGTGCGTCCCTGACCGAGTGCCGGGAATATCGTGCTGATTGCGATGGCAAGTGCAGCGGCGATTGCAATAATTGCGGAATCTGTCATGGTCTTGATCTCCTATCGTTGTGTTTTCAGGGTTAAATGCGTTTCTCTTATATGTTTATGCTTCCACTTCGATCGCCTCATCCAGATAGATGGAGACGAGCATCGTAAACACGACTGCCTGAATGGCGCAAAACAGCAGCGAGAGCGCCATCATGATAACGGGTGCGCCGATGGGCAGCAGGCCGTACAGCTCCTCCGTCACGGTCTCTTCGCCAAAGATGTTGCCGAACAGTCGCAACGACAACGACACGGGTTTGATAAACTCATCCAGGATGAGCAGTGGCAGCATCACCGCGATGGGCGTGACAAACCGTTTGAGATAGTGCCGCCCTCCGCCCGCCCGAATGCTCGCAAACTGTAAAAAGGCGAACGTTACGACGCCAAGGCCCAGCGTGACGGACAGCGAAGACGTCGGCGCCTTGAAATACGGCGTCAGGCCCACACCGGGTATCAGGCCCGAATAGTTGGCAAAAATGATAAAAACGAACAATGAGCCGAGAAAGTAAAAATACTTTCGCGTCGCTCGCTTGCCAATAATACCGGTAAAAAAATTATCGAGGTATTCCACGCCCGCTTCCAGCAGGTTCTGCAGTTTACCGGGCCGTTCCTTCAACCGCCTGGTCACCAGGGCCGAAATCAGGATGAGCACGAAACAGATGACCCACATGAGGAGCACCTCACCCGTCACGTCCAGCACACCAAAGAGGGGAATGATCACCTCAGACGCTTCGCCCATGCCAACTCACCTCCCCATAGGTTCCTGCTCGTTTTGTGCGGCCGCCGTTCCTTCCGCATCGTTGCGGGCGACCATGCGGCGGACAAAGTAAAACGACGGCAGCGTTAACCCGAGTGCGCCGCCCAGCAGCAGCGGCACCGCATCCCATGGCAGGATGTCGGAAAGAAAATACAGGGCGACCAAATAGCCGACGTTGAGCAGCTGCCGCGCCAAAAAGCAGAGGGAAAGGCGCGACGTATTCCGAAAATATGCAGCTTGGCTGATGCGGGCATTTACAACGGCAATCGCAACTCCGCCGAGCAACGCCACCACAAAGCCGGTTACTCCACTTTCCATACGGTGTCACGCCTCGATTCCGAACATTATCCTGATATTATAGTGATGTTCTCGGAACTTGTCAAACACTTTTCCCGCCTTTTTGGCCTTGCAGTATGGTCCGCACAAGTGAAGTGGCTTTACGCGGGAAATAAACGATGTTATACTAAAAATGAAGCAGGCCGGAGCGCGCATCGCCGCGGCGGCCCGCCGAAAGGAAGCCGAACGCATGTTTGAACCTGCGCTAAACGAGATTGTCCGCTATGACCGCATCGTTCTGCATCGCCATGCAAATCCCGATGGAGATGCGCTCGGCAGTCAGATCGGTCTGAAGTACATCCTGACGGAAAACTTTCCCCAAAAAGACATCCGCATGGTTGGCGACGGCGCCGGCCGTTATGCCTTTATGGAAGGCTTTTCTATCGATGCGGTGCCGGATGCCTTTTATGCTGGCGCGCTTGCCGTGATCCTGGACTGCGGATCGGCGCACCTGGTGAGCGACGCGCGCTATGCGCTTGCCGATCGAACGTTACGCATCGACCACCATCTCTTTGCGGGCCGCTTTGCAGATGTTGAGGTCGTCGATCCCACTTATGAGAGCTGCTGCGGCCTGATCACTTCGCTTGCAATGGAGGCAAATCTGCGCGTACCGCCCCTTGCCGCAACGGCGCTGTTTACCGGTATGGTGACCGACTCAGGGCGCTTCCGTTATGACGCGACGACAGCCGAAACGTTTGAACGCGCCGCTTTTCTGCTGCGCGCCGGCGCAAAGCCGGACGATGTATATGCCGAACTATATGCTCAGGATTTTGACATGCTTCGCCTGCGCGCCGAGCTTTCTCTGCAAATACGGTTTACGCCCCATCGCGTCGCCTACCTTTATACGGATGCTGAAACGGTAAGGGCGATGCGCATGGACGCCTCCATGCTTTCGCGCAGCATGGTGGGCCTGATGTCGGATATCCGCGGCGTAGACGTCTGGGTCAACTTTACCGAATTGGAGCAGGGCGTCCTGTGTGAGTTGCGATCCAGCCGGCGCAACATCAACCCGGTCGCCGTCAAATACGGAGGCGGCGGACACGAAAAGGCGAGCGGCGCGACCGTGGCTGACCGCGCAACGGCCATGCGCATGCTCGACGACCTCGACGAACTTGCGGGAGGCATGGATGGAACGGGATGTTAAAAGGGACATTTTGGAAAAGATCCGCGCTTATGACCGGATCGTGCTTTCGCGCCACGCCCTGCCGGATGGCGACGCCGTCGGGGCCACAAAAGGACTGCAGGGCATTATTCGCGCCACTTTCCCGGACAAACAAGTGTTGGTCGTCAACGAGGACTATGCCGCCGCCATGGCCTTTCTTGGCCCCGAGGATGCGCAACCGGACGAAGCGTTTTACCGGGATGCGCTGGTAATCGTGCTCGACGTCGGCAGCGAGAATCGCATTTCGAACCGTTGCTATGCGCTCGGGCGGGAGTTGGTCGTGATCGATCACCACATCGAGACGCAGCCCTACGGCGACCTGGCCTGGGTGGAGCCGGACCGGTCGTCCACGTGTGAAATGATTGTGTCCTTTTACGCTGCATTTGCGGATGAGCTCCGCCTTGACCGGGAGGCGGCGACCTGCCTGTATACGGGCATGGTTACGGACTCCGGCCGTTTCCGGTTTGATTCCGTCTCCGGCGAGACCCTGCGCCTTGCGGCGTTGCTGCTCGACCGCGGGGTCGACACGGAAACGCTCTTTTCGCACTTATATCTGTGCGACTCCAAAACGCTGAAATTTCACGCCTATGCGCTTCGGCGCATGAAGATCACACAACACGGCGTAGCACATTTGTTTATCAGCCGCAGGATACGGCAAGCGTTGCACCTGACGTGCGAACAGGCGTATACGGCCGTTTATTACCTCAATTCCTTGCGGGGCAGCATCGTCTGGATCGCGTTTATTGAAAACGACGACGGCTCCATCCGCGTGCGTCTGCGCTCACGCTTCATAACCATCAACGAATTGGCTGAGAAATACGGCGGCGGCGGCCATGCCTGCGCCAGCGGCGCCACCGTGACCGGCAGGAAGCAGATGCACGCACTGCTGCGGGACGCCGATCGTCTGATCGCCGCCTATAAGGAAACGCACACCGGCTGGCAATGAGCCTGCCTTGCCGGCACCGGCGTGCGCCGGCCTGCGCGGCCAGTTCCATGGTTCCCTATCGATTTTACTGGACAGAACAGGAGGGCTGCATCAGCAGCCCTCCTGTGTTGAATGTGCAAGCCGACAAGGCTTACTTTGTGAACGTGCAGCCGGCATCGAACTCGATGGTGCCCTCATAGTTCTTGATGGCTCCGGTCACGGTGATGACGTCGCCAACAGCCAGCGCATCCGCGCCATCGCCCGCGAGGCGATAGCACTGGATCTTATACTCCTCCAGCCCGCCGACCACGATGGTGACCGTGATATTGCCGTACTCGGCGCTGTAAGGCGTGTCGATGCTGACGATTTCGCCGGTGAGCGTGCGCAGGCCCTTGAGCGCGGCGCCTGCTTCCAGCTGATACGCCTTACCAACCGTGCGCGCCTGCATAACGGCGTCGAGATCGATCAGCGTGCAGCCGGCGTCGAACTCGATGGTGCCCTTATAGTTCTTGATGACGCCGTAAACCGCAATCTCATCTCCAACGGCCAGGGCGTCCGCGCCTTCGCCCTCAAGGCGGTAGCACTGGATCTTGTAGTCCTCCAGCCCGTCGCACACGATGGTGACGGTCACGTTGCCGTATTCGGCGCTGTAGGGCGTGTCGATGCTCGTGATCACGCCGCGCAGAGCGGTCGGCGCAACCATGGCGGCATCCTGTTCAAGCGCATAGGCGGCTTCAAGGAGCTTGCTCTGGTCGAGGATCTCGCCACGGCCAACCAGCGTGCAACCGGCGTCGAACTCGATGGTGCCCTTGTAGTTCTTGATGACGCCCTCCACGGTGATCGCTTCGCCAACGGCCAGCGTGTCAACACCTTCGCCCGCCAGGCGGTAGCACTGGATCGGGTACTCCGTCAGGCCGCCGACCACGATGGTAACGGTGATGTTGCCATACTCGGCGCTGTAAGGCGTGTCGATGGACGTAACCGTGCCGTACAGGCGAGCCGTATCCTGCAGCGCCGCATCCTCCTCAAGTTCATACCCGGCGTTCACGATCTCCTCATAGCCGGCGGTACCAAGATTGAAGCCCTGCGGGACGATGTGCTCAAACGAAAGCTCGGCGGTCTTGCCATCCGCGCCCAGAATGCTCGCCGTGAGCGTATAGGGGGATTCCTCGCTCGCGGACTCGTTGATGTCGATGGTAACCATGCCGTCCACGGTCTCTCCGACAACGACCGCATCCTCGGCGCCGCCCGTTACGGCAACGGTCCAGGTGACCGGGAGGGTCACGTCGTCAACGACAACGCCCGCGACAACCTGATAGTCGGCGGGGGTTTTGACGGCGCTGTCCTTGTAGATCATGTGCAGGTAGTCGCTTGCGCGCTCCAGAGAGTCGTCCTCTTCGACCGGGACTTCCGTTGCCACCGGCGCTTCCGTTGGCGTTTCGTTCTCGCTCGGCTGCTGCGTATCACAAGCCGTAAACACCGTGAAGCAGAGCGCGAGAACAATGATGTAAGCAATGATTCGTTTCATCTTATCTCCCTCTTTCTGTTAATAAATGGTCATGCCTTCCTTCGAAAACACGAGGATCTGGTAATTTCCACCAAAGCAATCGACGATGCCGCGCACGTCGATCGTCCTGCCCTCGAGCGTCTCCTCCTCCAGCAGGTCGGACGCCCCGCTCTCAAGGCGGATCGTGACGGACACGCCTTCCGACTCGCACAGCAGCGTCGCCTCGCCATCCGTTTCAGACCCCCCAGAAACCTGCTGAACCAGAAGGCCTTCCATCGAAACGGAGGTGTGCAGCGCCAGTTCAGCGACGGCATATTCCGACCGGTCCCCTTCGGTATCCAGCACGACGCGGCCGTTGACAAACTCGTCGGCCGTCATGGGCGCATAGGCCGGCGCATAGCCCTCGCCGAGCTTTTGGAGGTTATCGGGATCGTCGGGACGCATCTGCCGGTAGGAGACTCCGGCCACCTGATAGGTGTCGCCTGCTTCGTAATACTGCATCGTGCCGACCACGCGAGTCAGGTTGCCCACCGTCAGCGCATCCAGTCCGCCGCCGGAAAGCGAATACCCATAGTAGACGAGGATGCCGTAATAACGCTCCGTCTCCTCGTCGAAGTCCTCGACATAGACGCAGTTGAAGCCGTTCATCGTAACGACGCCTTCAAAGGCAACCTTCACCCCGTCGTAGGCGGCGGCGTTGAGACGCAATTCCTTGAGCGTAAGCTCGACGGCGTCGCCATAGTAGAAGTCAGGATCCGGTTCGCCGGAGTAGATGTTGCGTCCAAACGCCTTGGCCTGTTCGATGGCGGCCATACAGGTATCGCCGTATCGGTTGTTGGCCGAAGAAGACGCAATGCCAAGTCCGTTCTGGAGCAGTTCAATGTTGAGGTTTCGGTAGGGTTCGGCATTATCCGTTCTGTACCATACCCATACCAGATACCGCTCGCCCGTGGAATCAAGGTTCCAGCGCCCGTCGTCCGATTCGATGAGGATTGAAGTGGCTTCGGACAGCCGCTCGCGCGTATACGCAGCGGCCGCCTTGCCGTACTCCTCCACCTTGCCGGTAATCTCCGGGGTGTTGACGGCCAGATAGCGCGCCTTGAGCACCCCGGAGGAAACCACATCGGTCGGAACGAAGAAGTGCGTCGTATCCCCGTCCACAAAGCCCTTGACCGTGACCGCCTCCTTAAGGGTCTCCCCTTCCGCATCGGGCTGCACCGCAACCGCATAATCTATCTCCTCAAGCGGCGTTGCGGCAGCATCCGCACCGTCCGACGGCACGGCGGCGGACGGAGACGGCTCCTCCTCCCCCTTCTGTGGCGCGCAGCCGAAGCAGCACCCGCACAGCAGGCAGACAAGCAGCACCCAGACGATTGCGGACGACGGTCTGTTCATAGCAATTACCCTTCAGATCAGCTGTTGTACTCGCACTCCGCAATTGCGTTGGCGAACGCATTCGCAATCATTGCGTCCACATCGCCGTTGTCCTCGGCCGTCAGGCACTGCGCCAGCAGTGAGCCGACCTGATCGCGCGCGGTGGAGGAGCCGTTGAATGCCGGAGAGGTATAGTAGTACTCCTCCTGCTCAAGGCAGACCTTGGCGCTGAGCGCGGAGATGTAATCGCCGCCGTCAGCCTGTGCGATGAACGCGGCATACGCCTCGTTTTCCGCAACCGACTTCAGCACCGGCACATAGCCGGAAGCCATGGAGAACTCCGCCTGGAAGTCCACCGACGTGGTGAGGTACTTGACAAACAGCCAGGAAGCTACAACCTCCTGCGGGTTGGATTTCTTGAAGATGCAAACGCTCGGCCCCTGCGAAATGACCTTCTGATTGTCCGCGCTCACCTGCGGGATCGTGGCGATGCCCACCTCGAACGGATAGGTGCCGTCCTCGCTCTTGGCCGGACGCTGATAGGTCGCGCCGGCGGAGGAACCGATGGACATATAGCTCACCGGATCGGTGGTGGAGGTGAACAGGCCGGAGGTATATGCGCCATAGAGCATCTGCGTGGTCAGATAGCCCTTCTGATACCAGTCCCGGAACTCCTTGATAAAGGCGTGGTTCGTCTCGTTGTCAAAGATGTAGTGGTCGCCCGTGGCGCTGGTGTAGCCGGAGGCATACTGTTCGCACATGGTGATGAACCAGTTGCTCTCGCTGTCATAGCCAAGCGGGATGGACTCGGGGTCAATCTCCTTGATCTTGGCGCAGACCGCCTCCATTTCATCCCACGTCGTCGGAACGGTAAGGCCGTTCTCATCGAAGAAGGTCTTGTTGTAGTAGAGCACCTCGGTGGACTTGGAGAACGGCATGGTATACATCAGCCCGTCGCCGAACTGACGGCCTTCCTCGTAATAACCGGCGATGAAGTCCGCCTTCTGCTCGTCGGTCAGGCCAAGGATCTCGGTGCTGCCGTCCGCGCGGGTCACTTCGATCTGGCTGTCGATCAGGCTGTCCAGCGTTGCCACCGCGCCGGCAAGATTGTACAGCGCCACGTGATCCGGATAACAGTACGCGACATTCGGCTGGTTGCCGACGGTGATCTCGGTGCTGATCTGGTCGCGCACATCGTCATAGCTGCCGACCGACTGGCTGTCGATGTGGATGTTCGGATACAGCTTGTTGAACTCTGCGATGTAGAGATCCAGCACCTCGGTCAGGTTGGCGCCCATCGTGTGGTAGAACGTAATGGTCACCTCGCTGCCGTCGTAGCCGTCCTCGGGTACGTCAAAGTTCGATACTGCGCCGGAAGCCGAATCGTCCGGGGACTGCGTGGCGCCCGAATCGTCGGCTGGCGGCTGTTCGGCCGGCTGCTGGTCGCACGCGGCCATGAACACCGCGCCGATAACCAGCAAAACTGCGAGTAACGTGGATAGAATACGTTTTTTCATTGCTTCTTCCTTCCTTTCCTTATCGTGTATTTGGGACAAAAGCCTGTTTGGGGATCAGCCTTTAATGCCGCTGCGGCTCACCCCGCGCATGATGTACTTGCGCAGGAAGATGAACACGAGAAACAGCGGCGCAGACACAAGCGCGACGGCGGCCATCTGCACCGGGTAATTGACGTCGCCGCTCGTCTCCGTAAACGCGTTGCGCAGACCGTTTGTAATCAGGCGATGCGCTTCATCGTTGGCGACCAGCCGCGGCCAGATATACGCGTTCCAGGCGCTCATCATCTTCAGGATCGTGATGGAGATGAGCGTTGGGAGCGCCAGCGGGATCATAACCTTCCACAGATACTTGAAATCGCTCGTGCCGTCCACCTTGGCGGCCAGATACAGCTCGTTGGGGATCTGCAGGAAATTCTGCCGCAGGAGATAGATGTAGAAGACGCTGACGAGGAACGGCACGATGAGGACGGTATACGTGTTCATCCAGCCCAGGGTCGTCACCGTGCTGTAATTGGTGATCGTAAACAGCTCGCCCGGGATCATCATGGTGGCAAGCAGGGCGGCGAACATCAGGTCGCGTCCCTTAAACTCCAACCGCGCAAACGCAAACGCGGACAGGACCGTAATGACAAGCGACAGTATTGTAGACACGATGCCGACAATCGCGGTGTTCAGAAACAGTCTTCCGAGGTTCGCCGTGTTGAACGCTTCTGCATAATTGCTCCACAACATGGACTGTGGCCAGAACGTCGGCACGCTCAGCCGATATTCCATGAGGCTTTTGAGCGAGGAGTTGATCATCCAGTAAAACGGGAACAGGACGATCAGCGCCATGAGGAACAGAAACGCGTAATAGAATACATGCGTCAGCGCAGTGACGACTGTCTGCCGGGCGCGCTCGCTGCGCATATTGCGCACATGCATGGTTTTGATTCCATCCGGATTTGACATAGGCACGCCCCCCTAAAAGTGTACGCGCTTCTTGCTGACCTGCAGATTCAGAAGCGTGACCGCAAGAATGATGGCGAACAGGATCAGCGCCGCTGCGCTGGCGCGCCCCTGGTTGTTGGTCGCCAGCGCATCGTAGATAAACCCGACCATGGTGTTCAGTCGGCCGGCGGCGTCCGGCGGTCCCATGGTCTCGCCGAAAATGCCGATGATGCTGGTATATTCCTTGAACCCGTCGATAAAACCGGTGATGACGACATAGGCGATCATCGGGGAGAGCAGCGGCACCGTGATGCGGGAAAAGATGCGCCGGCGGGACGTGCCGTCCACCCGGGCAGCATCGTAGTACTGCTTGTTTACGCTTTGCAGACCGCCCAGCAGGATCAGGATTTTAAACGGCAGCGCATTCCACACAATGTAGATGATCATAACCGTAAGGTTCGCCGTATAAGTCGAACCGTAATTGATCCAGTTGACCGGTTTGCCGCCGAAAAACTCGATGATGTTGTTGATGATACCGGCCGTAACGATGATCTCGTTCTCCGTGCCGTAAAAGCTGCCAACAATGTTGAACATGGCGGCGAACACCATGCCGATGGCGATGGAGTTGGTGACATACGGCAGGAAAAATATGGTTTGCAACGGCCGTTGCAGCCATTTGATGGAGTTCAAAAATACGGCGATGAGCAGCGCCAGGATCGTGGAAATCGGAACGGTAAAGACGCACAGCAGCACCGTGTTGCGCAGGCAGTCCACAAACCGCTGGTATTCAACGACCTTGACAAAATTGCTTACGCCGAACGAAAACACCTGCCCGCCGGCAGCCTTCAGACCGCTGTAACCCTCCAGAAAAGCCATGCGCACCGTATTGAAGATGGGCCATACGGTGAACACCAGCAGCAGGATGATGGCGGGCGACAGATATAACCACGCCTTCCATTTCTGTTTGCTCTCAACCATTCTGTTCCACCTCGAAACGGATTCTCTCCTCCGTCCCCTTGCGGAAGAGGAACGTCTTGTGCGGCTTGAGTGAAAAGCGAACGGTTTCGGCCTCCGCCGCCGGACGGTTGTCCGCGTCGATGATCGAGCGGATGGTCGGGCTGATCGCCGCCGCATGATTGGAGACGATGCTCACATCCCGGCCCATGACCTCCACGCTGCTGAGCCGGCAGGTCAGCGGCCCCTCCTCCGAAAGGATAAAACCCTCCGGACGCACACCGACGATCACATCCCCGTCCGGCACGCCCCTGGCGGCCAGCACGCGCTCCTCTCCGATGAAAACCTGACCATCTGCAGCCCGGCCTTCGAACACGTTGATCGGCGGAGTGCCGAGGAATTTGGCCACAAACAGGTTGTCCGGATCATCGTACACATCCTGCGGCTTGCCGATCTGCTGCACAACGCCGAGTTTCATCACCACGATGAAGTCGGAAATGCTCATCGCCTCATCCTGATCGTGCGTGACGAACACGGTTGTGATCCCCGTCTCGCGCTGGATGCGGCGGATCTCTTCGCGCGTTTGGAGGCGTAAACGCGCGTCAAGGTTGGAGAGCGGCTCGTCCAGCAGAAGCACGCGCGGCATCTTGACCAGCGCGCGCGCAATGGCCACGCGCTGCTGCTGGCCGCCGGAGAGTTCGCTTGGCTTGCGGTCCAGCAGCTCGTCGATCTGTACAAGCCTGGCCGTTTCCAGCGTGCGGCGGAGCATCTCCTCCTTGCCGAGTTTGTCGGCGCCCTTGAGATTCTGCAGCGGGAAGAGGATGTTCTGCTTGACCGTCATGTGCGGATACAGCGCGTAGTTCTGGAACACCAGCCCAACGCCCCTGTTTTCCGGCGCAAGATCCGTTACATCGTCCTCCCCGAAGAAAATCTGGCCGCCCGTCGGCTTCTGGAGCCCGCAGATCATGTACAGCGTCGTGCTCTTTCCGCATCCGGACGGACCCAGCAGGCCGATCAGCTTGCCGTCTGGAATCGTGAAATTGCAGTTGCTGACCGCTACGACCTCTTCGTTGGACTTCTTGTTCCGGCTCGGGAATACCTTGGTGACGTTTCGCAATTCAACTTTCATACCATCTTTTTTCCTTACTGCAAGATTTTGTGGTATTGCCGTCAGGCGTCTTTCTCAATACGGCTGCCGGGCCGCGCGTTCCGCCTGCGCCTGTTCCTTGTATGCGAGCATCTCCTGCTCGCTGTCAAAAATCATCTGGCTTTCCATATCCACCACCACCGTCTGCGCAAGCAGGTCGTGGATCACGGAATTGTTTTCCGTGCGCACGAGCAGGATAATCTGCAGGAGCAACATGCCGCCCAGCACAATGAGTCCCAATATCCCAAGGCCGCCAAAGAAGATCAGAAAACCAATGAAAACCGGGATCATGGTTTCGATCGTATACTTGCCCAGCAGCGTCCGAACAAGAAGCAGCAGCGGGCTCAGCCGCACGCCGTCGCGGCGGATCACGGCCAGCCCGAAGACCTTTTTGCCGATGGTCTGGCCGTTCCCGAACAGCAGCGGGACAAGAAACTCCAACACGAGGTAGGCGAATAACACGCCAAACGTAACCATGAGAACCGATAGGCGCATGACCGTGGCAAAGGTCTCCATCACGCCGGTGTCCGCCTGAATCGCCGCATAGGCGTCGTCGTAGCGCTGCCGCTCCTCGGTGCTCAGCGCACCGTATTCCTCCTCCGTAATGCTAAAGGTAATGCCATAGTCCGTTTCGTAAGCCGAATAATACTCTTGAAGACGTTCACTGTATCCGTCGTAACCGACGAGATAAGAAATGAAAAACGCAAACCCAACCGCCAGAATACCGAGCAGGATCCAATCCAACAGATAGGCGGACGCCCGCTTCCAGACGCTTGCCTTTTGCAAATCAAACACGCAGCTACCCTCTCTGCACGACGCCTTAAAAGCGTGCGTTGCGTTGCATAGAGCCCCCGTCGAACCAAATTGGGGCGAATCATGGCTCCCAAATCAGCGGTTCAAGTCTATTGTACATGGTTTGTACATACTTTTCAATACATTTGTTTTCATTGTCCGCATTTTGCTCAAGATTTGGTCGCGCTGCACAAATTTTACTTCCGATATGCCGCATGGACGAAGGCCGATCCCCCAACGCGGGTTGACTTCCCAACGACAATGCTGTAATATGCAAACTACCCCACACTTTTGTGACGAGGAGGTGGCTGTCATGGACAAGAAATTGCTCATCACCGATCTGGATGATACCCTGTACGATTGGGCCGGGTTCTTTGTGCCCGCGTTCTACGCCATGGTCGATGAGATTGTAGCGATTACCGGACTTGACAGGGACGGCCTCCTGCGCGAGTATCGGCAGACGCATCAACGGCTCGGCACGGTGGAATATCCGTATGCAACGCTGAAACTGCCCTCCATCCGGCAATACTTTTCCGGCATGGACGATGCAGCCTGCAAGGCGGCGTTGCGCCCCGCCTTTTTGCGATTCAACGGCATTCGGGATAACAACCTGCGCCTGTTCCCCGGCGTTGAGGAGACGCTTGCCGCGCTTGCCGGGCGCGGCATCCCCGTCATTGGTTATACGGAGTCCTCGCAGGAGAACGGTTTCTACCGTCTGGAACGGCTGGGCATTGCAAAATACTTTCAACATGTTTACACCTATCACAGCCGGTTCCAAAGCGGGTATGCGCCGAGCGACAAGGTCATGACCGTGCAGACGCGCAAGCCCGATACCGCCGTGCTCTTGCGTATCTGCGAGCGAGAGCAATACGCGCCCGCCGAGGTCGTTTATGTCGGCGACAGCCTTGTCAAGGACGTCTATATGGGCAAGATGGCCGGCGTGACCGCCGTATGGGCAAATTATCCGCATGAAGACAACGACTATCGGGAAAAACTGACGGCCATCACGAGCTGGTCACAGGAGGACTGCGAGCGCGAGGCGCGGCTCAGCCGGCATCTCAGCGAGGGCGTGATCCAGCCGGATTATATCATTCACAGCTTCCCCGAAATTTTGCCCGTCGTCTTTCGGGGGTGATCTCTCCCGTTACCGCAGGCCAACGGCGTGCAGGATCTCGCCGGTGGCCATTTTTTTGTCCTCAAAAACAAGCTCGCCAAGCGCAAAGGGCAACACGCTCCCGCCGCACAGGCGGATCAGCGCGCGATTGCGGCATAACCGCGGAGCCGCGTCTGAAACAACGGCGCGCACCGACGGGCGGCGAATCTCTGCCGAACGCTCGAGCAGCGCATCCAGCGTGCCAAATTCGCGCAGCAGTCCGGCAGCCGTCTTTGGCCCGATGCCCCGCACGCCCCGGATATTGTCCGAAGCGTCCCCAGTCAGAGCTTTGAAGTCCGCATACTGCGCCGGAGAAACGCCGAAGCGCTCCATTACATAAGCGACATCGCACAACTGAGAATGCGCGCCGCGATAGCGTAGCACGCGTACCGTATCGGAAACGAGCTGAAAATAGTCGCTGTCGAGCGACAGGATGACGATCTCCGCCTCGCTGCTCAGGGCAAGCGTATAGGCGGCTATGAGGTCGTCTGCCTCACAATCCGTCGTTTCCAAATGTTTGATCTCGAGATGGTTGAGCGCAGAATAAATGTCCGGCAACTGTGAAAACGGCGTCTCCTCCCCGGGCATGGCGGAAAAATCCGGCCGATTGGCTTTATAATCCTCGTCAAGCGCGCACCGTTTATTCTCATGTTCGCCATCGAATACCACAAGCACATGGGTCACCGCAAGCATCCTGATGGCCCGCAACAGGGCGCCGACGAACCCCAGCGTGCCGTGGACGGCGTGGCCATCCGGAGCGGTAATGCGAGCAGGCATGCCGTAAAACATCTGGAATAACAGATTGCTGCCGTCTACGAGCAGAAGCCGTTCCATTCCCATCCCTCCATTATCTGCCGGCGCTGGAACTAACCTCCCCCACCACGCGCAGCAAATAAAAATACCATGTCGGAGCTGCCGTGTCAAGCCGGGTCCCGCGTCAAGGGCTGAACCAAAAGGACCGCCCTGTCGGGCGGTCCGTCGCTTGCGCTATGCTCTCTTCAGGCCCGGAATGCTGTCCGGCTTGGCAAGGCCGGCGCGGTGCAGCATCTGTACGCCCAGCAGCAACAAGCCCTGCCCAATGATATTTGTACATTGCGCAATCCAGTTCATCGATGCCTGCGTGAAGTCGCGGGAGGAAAGGTATCCCATCCCCAGCATGAACAGAAACGCGACCGCAAAGAGCGCTGCCGCTCCCCGCCGCTTCATCCGCGCAGCGATAACAGCAAGGCTTGCGCAGATGCCGAACGTGCCGAGCACCATGAGCACGATAAAGATCAGACCGCTGGTGTAGGGGAGCGGAGCGGCGGCAACCGCGCAGGTTGTGCAGCCCCCCTGACGCGCTACCAGCAATGCGACGAGCGCTACACCCGCCAGCAGGAACCCCGTGGCCTGCATGGGCAGGAACACCTCGTTGAGCGCCACGAAGTCGCACACGTTCATCGCGTAGAGCAGTTTCCACGTCGCCTTGAACAGGCCAGCTATCATGATCATCAAAGTCCCTGCTGAAAACAGGGCAAACGCGCCCTTGCTCATCTTATTGTAGAGGTCGCGTTGCAGCCGGATCGCTGCGACAACGAACAGCCCAACGGGAATATAATCGACAATCGCCATCGGAACGGTCATTGCTTTCCCTCCTTCTCCCTGCCGCACAGGTGATACAGCGGTACAAACGGAATAAGGATCGGCGTGCTGTCGGCATAGCGCCGGTAATCGGGATCGTCGCCATAGCGCGCCATCTGGCGCTTCTCCAGCCGCTGCGCCCCGTTGAACATGACGCCGACGATGGACACATAGGCGAGGACGGCCAGTATCCACTGCCCCGCGCCCTGCAGCGTGCTGAGCGCGCCCACGAGCACGCCCGTCCAGAACACGATTTCGCCCAGATAGTTGGGGCAGCGCACGACGCGATACAGCCCCTTTGTAGCGACCATATTCGGATTTGCAGACTTTTGCACGCTCTTTTGCCGGTCTGCCACCGCCTCGACCGCGAGCCCGAAGAGCGATATTGCCGCGCCAATGAGCGGCAGCGCCGCATCCGTTGAACCATTGTACAGCCGATAAAATACCGGGCTGAGCTGCGCGGTATACAGTACGGCAACCGTTACCCAGATCACGACCTTGACAAACGCAGGCATACGCTTCTCATCGGAGGTGACCTCCGTCAGGGTTTTGCGATAGGCGGCGTTCTTAAATTCGCGCACCAACAGGAAGCCGGACAGCCTCGCGCCATACGCGATGAACAGAAGCAGCAGCACGATGTGTACGGGCTGCAGCCGGTCGAAAAACATCACCGCAAGCGCAACAGCGCCTCCGGCCACGGCAAACCCGTAGCCGATGGAAAGAAAGTAGACATACCGGTAGAATCCGACGGCGCACAAGGCCGCACAGACGGCCAGCAGAATCCAGAGCCGTTCAAGTCCCATCCCCGTTCACCTCATTGACCATTATTTTTGATATACTCAGCAAAGCTGAGCCTGCCAAACCGGTGGTCGGCCACCATGTCCTCCGTCAGCGTCCATTTGCTGAAGCGCAGGATGGCCTCCCTGCCGTTCTTCCTGAGCCGGTTAACAAACGCCAGCACATCGAACAGGAACGGAGGCGCATGCTTGATGACCGGTTCCTTGCCGGCGGCGGCGAAGAACATGCGCGCGATCTCTTCGTAGGTATATGTTTCCGTGCCGCCGATATCGTAGGTCTCGTTCCGGTCGTCCAGATGCAGGAGGATAAAGTCGGCAAGGTCGGTTGTATCGATCACATTGGCGCTGACCGGTTTGTTGCCCAGCAGCGTCACCTCCCCCTTTTCGATCATGGGCCGGAATACCTTGGCGATGTCATAAAAATATCCGGTTGGACGGAAGATCACATACGGGATGCCGCTCTTTTTCAATTTCTGCTCAAGCAGATACTTGGCGTGGAGCATCGGCACCTTCGGCGCCTTGTCCGCCTTGAGCACGGAGACATAGGCAAACTTTTTGACGCCTGCGCGCTTTGCCTCGTTGAGCAGGTTCAGGTTGCCCTGATAATCCACATCGTAGTTTGTGACCTCCGCGCTCGTACGCGTGAGTCCGACCGTCGTGATGACCGCGTCGGCGCCGTCGCAGATGCCGGCAAGCTGTTCCGGCTTGGTCACGTCCACCTGCTTCGCCTCATATCCGCCCGGAACATCCGCGAGTTCGCGCACGATCATATCGATGGCCAGCACCTCATGCCCATCTCGGACGAGCGCGCGCAGTATATCGCTGCCGAGTTTGCCGAAAGCGCCCGCTAATACTACCTTCATAATCAACGCCCCTTTCCGTTTTTCCTGACTCAGCGTTGCTTTTCCTTGGCACGCTTGTCGTTAATGATGTTCATGTGCTCCTCGTCAATGAGCGTCACGCCGTTTTCCTTGGCCCACTGGACGCAGCCCTTGAGTGCCGTCGGCAAAAAGATGCGCGGCACCTTGATGAGCTTCATGCAGGCCGCATCCGTAAACTTCACCGTATCGTCCGCACGGTTTGCCGCATATCGGACGGACTCGATGCTTGCCTCGCGCACCGGCAACAATTCCCCGTGCGGGCGGCGGAATTTCGTGTACCAGAAATTCTTGCTGTCCCGATAGCCATAATCGACCGGAACGCGGGGGAACTCGCCCGCAGTGACACCGTTGACAATCGCGTTGTAGTACCGCTCCTTGATCAGGATCTTGTCCACGCGCAGGATGAAGTGCGCGCCCCAGAGCGAGGTGATGCCGTTAAAATCGTGGTATGGGCCCGGATAGCCGTTCAGGTTGCCCGGTTGATCATCCTGCGCATTGTCCAGCTCGCGCATCCAGGTGCATTCGAACACCTGGAACGATTCGGCCACCACTTTCGGGAACTGCTCGTCGGGATGTTCGGCGGCCATTTGCCCGTCCTCCAGGGTAAAGATGCAGTTCTTCATTTTCTCCTCGGGCGTGTCCCCCGGAAAGCCCATGCGCACCGCCTCCTTAAAATAGCGGCGGTCATCGGGGATAAAGTTGAGCGCACACTTCCCATAGCGCAGCAAATTCTGCGCCGTGTTCGACGAGTTGCGCGCGCACAACAGCATTGCATAATAATCCTTGCCGGCAATGTAGTAGGGGGCGACGAGCGAATACGGCCCGAGCGTTGTTTTCCCGTCCGCCGTCAGCGTGCTGATAAGCACCGTCGGCATTGGAAAAAAGGCAGAGGTCTGATAGAAGTTGTCGACGATGCGCAGGTTCTTAAAGCTACTCATGAAAAAATCCTCCTGTCATGAACTGTTTGGTCCTATAAAAGCCTCTCGGCCATCGGATACATCCGTTTCCTATCATTGGCTCACCAACCGTTCCAGCACGGGCGTCAGGTCTTGAAATTCCGCATCCGGATTGATCGACGACGAGAGCAGCGTTTCCGCCAGAAAACCCGGCATCGAGGGATGAAACAAACATCCGAACCGCTCCGCAAGCGGGCGAATAACCGCCTCCAACTGCTCGATGAGCTGGCGATGGCGCGCACGGATCACCGGCTCGGCATTATAGCGCGCGCTGTACTGCGCCCACGCGCCGGCATATCGCGTGGCAAAAGCCCGAATCGTCTCAAAAACCGCGCGCAGCCCCTCCAGGGCGCTTTCGGCAGCGGCGGCGCAGGAGGCCATGCGCACAAGGGCAGCCGACCAATCCTCGAGCATAATGGAGGCGGCAAGCATATCCTTTGACGGGAAGTAGTTGTATACCGTGCCGACGGCAACGCCGCAGGCCTTCGCCACGGCGCGAATGGTCAGGCCGTCATACCCGTCGCGCAAAAGCATTTCGCGGGAGACGCGCAACATGGCTTCGCGCAGTGCTGCAATGCGTTTGGGCATGGACCTGGTCGCCTTCCTTCTATTATGAACGTGTTCATATAAAGTGTACGCGCATCTTATAAAAGAATCAAGCCTTTTTTATCAATAGAAAAATATATATTATTTCTTCGATGGGTTTCGTGGAAAATATAAACGACGGGCGGCACGTCCAAGGACGCATCGCCCGCCGCCGACGATCTATCTGGCGAACTGACTGTTGTACAACTCGGCGTAAAACCCTTTGCGTGCGAGCAGCTCGCTGTGATTCCCAGACTCCACGATATGTCCGTCGCACATGACGAGAATCACATCCGCACTGCGGATGGTGGAGAGGCGATGCGCAACGATGAAGCTTGTCCGGCCCTCCATCAGCCGGGCAAACGCATCCTGAATTTTGCGCTCGGTGCGGGTATCAATGGAGCTGGTCGCCTCGTCCAAAATCAGCATCGGCGGCAGGCGCAGCATGACGCGGCTGATGCACAGCAGCTGCTTCTGTCCCTGTGAAAGATTTCCGCCATCCTCGGCGATCACGGTATCATAGCCCTGTGGCAGGCGGCGGATAAATCCGTGCGCGTGGGCGGCTTTGGCGGCGGCGACGATCTCCTCCTCCGTTGCGTCCGGCTTGCCAAAGGCGATGTTTTCCCGGACGGTTCCGCTCTTGAGCCATGTCTCCTGCAGCACCATGCCATAGGCTGCGCGCAGGCTGCGCCGCGTGAGCGTGCGGATATCCCGGTCGGATACGGAGATGCTGCCGCCGTCCACGTCATAGAAGCGCATGAGCAGGTTGATGACCGTCGTCTTCCCGCACCCCGTCGGCCCCACGATCGCCACGCGCTGTGCGCGGCTGACGGACAGATTCAAATCCTCGATCAGCGGGCGATCCTTCCGATAGGAAAACGCCACGTGCGACAGTTCCACGCGGCCGTCCGGGTGGGCGAGCGTTTCTGCATCCGGAGCGTCCTGTACACGGGGCGTATCCTCCACGAGAGAGAGAATGCGCTCAGCGCAGGCGATGGCGTTTTGCAGTTCCGTCACCACGCCCGAAATCTCGTTAAACGGCTTGGTATACTGGTTGGCATAGCTCAAAAAGCTCACGAGATTGCCGACGCTGAAGCTCCCGCCCACGGCCAGCAGGGCGCCGGAAAGGCCGACGCCTGCATACACGAGGCTGTTGACAAACCGCGTCGCCGGGTTGGTGATGGAGGAGAAAAAGATTGCGCGGCAACTGGCCTTTTCCAGGCGGGCGTTGATCGCATCAAACCGGTCCTGCACGGCCTGTTCCTGCCCAAAGGCCTGCACCACGCGCTGGCCGGAAACCATCTCGTCGATCAGAGCGGTCTGCGCGCCGCGCTCTTCGGACTGCACGCGAAACATCTCATAGGTGCGCTTGGCGACAAATGCAGCCACAAGAAAGGATACGGGCGTAATCAATACGACGACCAGCGCAATGAACGGGCGGATTGCCAGCATGAAACAGAGCGTGCCCAGGATGGTGAGCACGCCGGTAAACAGCTGCGTAAACCCCATCAGCAGCCCGTCGGCAAATTGCTCTACATCCGCAATGACGCGGCTGACCAGCTCTCCATGGGCATGGGAATCGATATAGGAGAGCGGCAGCTCGTTGATGCGCCGGAACGCATCGCGCCGGATATCCCGCACGACACAGTAGGTCACGCGATTGTTACAGATGCTCATAATCCATTGCGCGAGCGACGTTACGCCCACACAGATGCCGATGGTGAGCGCGATGCGCGCCACCTCGGCAAAGTCGACCTGTCCCGGCCCAACAATCTGATCTACCGCATCGCCCGTGAGCACCGGCACATACAGCGTCAGCGCCACGGTGAGCGCGGCAAGCGCGAGGGAAAGCGTCATGAGCGCCCAGTAGCGGCGCAGATAACGCAGCACCCGGCGGACGGTGGACAGGCGCCGCTTGACTTCCTGTCTCGACGGTTTTTTCATGCGTCCACCCCCTCTTCCGGCTCGAATTGAGAGGCATAGATCTCCCGATAAACGGCGCAGTGCGCAAGCAGATCTTCGTGCGTGCCCTGCGCAACCACGTTGCAGTCGTCCAAAACGAGGATGGTATCCGCATGCCGCACGGAGGAGGCGCGCTGCGAGACGATAAACACCGTCATGCCGGCCAGGGATGCGATCGCCTGCCGCAGCCGCGCATCGGTGGCATAGTCGAGCGCCGACGCGCTGTCGTCCAGAATCAGAATTGCCGGCCGCCGCACGAGCGCACGCGCGATGGTCAGGCGCTGGCGCTGCCCCCCGGAAAGATTGCGGCCGCCCTGTTCAACGGCAAAAGCCAGACCGCCCGGCTTGTCCTCCACAAAATCCTTCGCCTGCGCCAAAGCGAGCGCCGCCCATAGATCCGCGTCGGTCGCTTCCGGATTGCCCCAGCGCAAATTGTCCGCAATGCTGCCCGCAAAGAGCTGTGCCCTCTGCGGCACTATGCCGATCCGTCCGCGCAACTCCGCCACGGGGATGGTTCTCACATCCCGTCCGGACACCAGCACGCGCCCCTCCGTCGCGTCATAGAACCGCGGGATCAGATTCACGAGCGTGCTCTTGCCGCTGCCCGTGCCGCCGATGATGCCGACGGTACATCCCCACGGCACGGAAAAGTTCGCTCCGTTGAGCGACGGAGCGCCCGCGCCGCTGTAGGTAAACGACACGCGCTCAAACGTCACGGCGTCGTCGTTTTCCTGCGGCTGTGGCGGCAGAACGGTCAAACCGGCGGGCGTTTCCAGCAGGGCCTGTACGCGGTTGCCGCAGGCGACCGCCTTCGTCACGGTAATGATGAGATTCGCCAGTTTGATGAGTTCCACAAGGATTTGGGACATATAGTTCACAAGCGCGACAACCTTGCCCTGCGTCAGACTGCCGGCGTCCACCTCGACCGCGCCGGTTTGCAGCAAAACAATGATGGCAAGGTTCACGATCACGTAAGTGGCCGGATTCATGACGGCGGAGAGCCGTTGTGCGCGCTGCTGCAGATTTGTCAGTCGGTCATTCTCCGCGTCGAAAGCAAGGATCTCGTCCTGTTCCCTGTTGAACGCGCGCACGACGCGCGCGCCGGAAAGCGCCTCGCGCGTCTTGCCGAGCACCTTGTCCAGCGCGGCCTGCACGCGGCCGTACAGCGGGAGCGACAGCAGCAGCACGCCAAACACGACCACCGAAAGCACCGGTATTGCCACCACAAACGTCACGGCCTCGCCCGCATCTATGGTAAAGGCCATGATCGCCGCGCCAAATACGATGAACGGGGAGCGCAGGAACAGGCGCAACACAAGATTCACGCCCGACTGCGCCTGATTGATATCGCTGGTCATGCGCGTGATCAGCGTGGGCGTTCCAATGCGATCCAGCTCCGAAAAGGAAAGCGACTGCAGATGTGCAAATGCGGCGTGTCGCACGCGCGTGGCAAAACCGGTCGCCGCACGCGCAGCAAAATACTGCGCCGTGATGGCCGACACGCAACCTACCACGGCGAGCGCAACGAGCACCAGACACATGCGCACGATGTACCCGGTATCGCCAGCCGGGATGCCCCGGTCAATGATTGCTGCGACAACAAAAGGCACGAGCAGTTCGAACGATGCTTCCAGCATCTTGAACAGCGGCGCAAGCACGGTTTCCTTTCGATAATCCTTCAAATAATGCAGCAGCTTCCTCATACGTTCGCCATTATATCATACCCCGCCGTTCTGTAAATACAAAATCGGGCCATATTGCATATTTTGCTGTCCCGACGGCTGCGGCAAAAGAATACGGGCCGCGCAACGCGCGGCCCGCTTGGGTCCAAAGATTCGAGCGGCAGGTCTACTCCAAAATGGCCTGATCCTGGATTTCCTGCGCCTGTTCTGCATAGCCGGCGATGGTGTTCGCCTCGACGAGCGCGGCAATCGCCTCGTCCACGGCGGCCTTGAATTCCGGCTCGTCCTTGGGCAGCGCGGCGACATAGCCCTCGGCGCCCGTATCAAAGCTCAGCGGCGCGATGGCCAGGTCCGGATTGTTGGCGATATACGCGTTGGCAATCGGCTCCTCCACGAGAATGCCCGCCAGCGCGCCGGCCTTGAGTTCCGGCACAAGCTGCGTGATCTTCTTGAGCGCCACCTTTTCTGCGCCTTCCAGCTGCGTGAAGTAATCCGTTTCGAGCGTCGTGCCGAGCTGTACGCCCACCTTCTGGCCGGAGAAGCTCGCAAGATCCGTATATTGATCCGCATTCTCCGCAAGCGTCAGCGCCACAACCGTATCGATGTAGTATACCTCGGAGAAATCCATGATCTCCGCACGATCCTCGGTCGGGTTATAGGCTGCCATGATCATGTCGATGGTGCCCATCTGTAACGCGCTGTCGAGGCCGGCAAAATCCATCGCTTCGATCTTGAGCTCGACGCCGAGCGCCTTGGCGATATCGGCGGCGATCCACATATCGATGCCGACGGTCTCCATGGAACCGTCTTCGCCCGCGATGATGAACTCATACGGCGGGTAGTCCGGCGACGTGCCGACGACGAGCACGCCCGCTTCCTTGATGGCGTCCAGGCGGGTCTTTTCTTCCGCTGCGGGCTGACAGGCGGTCAACAGTGCAGCCGCCAGCACGACGGCAAGCGCAAGGCACAGGACTTTCTTTCCTTTTCTCATTTTGGTATTTCCTCCTTGATCCTTTCGGATGTATTGTATCCGGCGCTCCGCTTCAGAGCACCTTGGACAGAAACAGTTTCGTGCGCTCGTTCTGCGGGTCGTCGAACAGCGCCTGCGGCGTGCGATCCTCCAGAATCTGGCCGCCGTCCATAAACAGAACGCGGCTGCAGGCCTCGCGCGCAAAGTTCATCTCATGCGTGACCACGACCATTGTCATGCCCTCGGCAGCAAGCGTCTTCATTACGTCGAGCACCTCGCCGACCATCTCCGGATCGAGCGCGCTGGTCGGCTCGTCAAACAGCATGACATCGGGCCGCATGGCCAGCGCGCGCACGATGGCGATGCGCTGCTTCTGTCCACCTGAGAGCTGTCGAGGCATGGCGGAAGCACGGTCGGCAAGGCCGACGCGCGCAAGCAGTTCCATCGCGTACGCCTCGGCCTTTTCTCGCGGCTCCTTCTTGGCAAGCATCGGCGCGAGCGTGATATTCTCCAGCACCGACAGATGGTTGAACAGATTGAACTGTTGGAACACCATGCCCATGCGTTGCCGGTGACGGTTGATATCGGCATTGCGGTCGCTGATGTCCACGCCTTCAAAGATGACGCGCCCCTCGCTGGGCGTGGCCAATAGGTTTAGGCAGCGCAGCAGCGTGCTCTTGCCGGAGCCGGAAGGGCCGATCACGCCGACGACCTCTCCCTGTTCAACGCAAAGGTTGACGCCACTGAGCGCTTCGAGTTTGCCGAAACGGACGGTCAGGTTTTCCACAAGAATCATCGGTTCGCCCATCGTCAGCCCTCCCCCCGTTTCATCCGCTTTTCAAGCGCGCCCATGAGCTTGGACAGTGGAAACGTGATACAGAAGTACAGCAGCGCCACGACGAGCAGCGGCTCAAACGGCCGTGCGATGGCCGCGCGCACCATATCGGACATGTACATCAGTTCAAACACGCCCACGACCGAACAGATGGAGCTTTCCTTGATGATGGCGACAAATTCGTTGCCGAGCGCCGGCAGAATATTGCGGAAAGCCTGCGGCAAAACGATATGCCGCATGGTCTGCCCGTGCGTCAGGCCGAGACTGCGCCCGGCTTCCGTCTGCCCGGCATCTACGGCCGAAATGCCGGCGCGGATGATCTCCGCCACATAACCGGTCGAATTGAACGCCATGGCGACCACGCAGGGGATGAACACGCTCATCTTGGCCAGCGCCGGGAACAGAATGATGAGCCCATAGCGGAACAGGTACAGTTGCACCAGCAGCGGCGTGCCGCGCACAAACTCGACATAGGCCGCCGAGACGGTGCGGAGCACCCTGTTGCGCGCGATGCGCAGCAGGCCCATGAGCGTGCCGAAAAATGTGCTCAGCACGAGCGAGATGAGCGAAAGCGCAAGCGTCATCCACAGGCCGTCCAGGAAGAACTGCCAATAGGTGCTGATAAATTGAAAGCTGAACGTATAGCTCATGCGCCCGCTCCTTTCGCCGTTCTTTGCAGTATAGCGTGCGGGTCTGCATGTGTCAAGGTATAAAGTGCATAAATATAAATTCCTTCAAGCTCTCCTGCAATTCCTGCGCCGAGCGCGCAAAGGGTCGTGTAAGGGCGCTCACCGATCGCCCGTCCGATCCTCCCCGGGCTCCCCATCCTCCGCCTCCGGCTCCTCGAGCAGGTGATTGAGCAGGTAAAGATAGATCTCCTCCGCGCGCGTCTGCCAACCCCGCCGCACGCGCTGGGCCATCGCCCGGGAAATTACGCGCAGCCGGATTTCCGCGGCAACCGCGTTCTTCTCCTGCACGCGCAGCTCTACCTCGTAGGCTCCGCCTTCGAGCTCCCGCATGGAGGAGACCACCTGCGTTTCCTTTTCCAGGTCGGCGCGGTGTTGCGCCGCATAGGCGGCAAGCCGCTCCCGCAGGGAAAAGGGCAGGCTTTCCTCAAACATTGCGAGCGTATCCGCTCCGCGCGCGGAAACACGGTACCCCTGCCCGAACGTGCGCGGAATTGCGGCGATCAGGCCGTCCTCCTCCATCTCGGCAAGCGCGGTCTGAAAGGCAAAATAGGACATGCAATCGTTTTCGACCATCACGCGGTAGAGCTGCTCCCGCGTAAGATCGAGATCCGCAGCGCGTGTAAAATACAGAATCGTCAGCTTGTCCTTAGTTTCTCCCTTTGCAAATATTGGCATGGCAACCTCCGTTCCCCGCCATTATAACACGACCGGCTAAACCCGGCAATCACCGCGCCGTCGGCGCGCCGATCACCCCCTTCACTCCACGCGCAGCATCCGATATCCGACGCCGATATGCGTCTGGATATACTGTGGGCCGTCCGGAGTTGGTTCCAGCTTTTTACGAAGCGTAGCCATGAACACGCGCAGAGAGGAGACGTTGCTCTCGCTGGCACCGCCCCACACGCGTTCGACGAGAAAGCTGTGCGTCAGCACCTTGCCCACGTTTTGCGAGAGCACGGTAAGCAGGCGGTACTCGATCGGCGTCAAATGCAGCTCCTCGCCATTGATACTGGCGCACCCCGCCGCGTAATCCACACGCAGTTTCCCGTTGACAAAGACGGCGCCTGCCGGCGCGCCGCCGGCCTGCATATAGGACAGGCGGCGACGGGTCACGCGAAGGCGCGCCAGCAGCTCCTCTACGGAAAACGGCTTTGTCAGGTAATCATCCGCCCCCGCGTCCAGCGCATCGATCTTATCCGTATCCTCGCTTCGTGCGGAGATAACGATGATCGGCAAATTGCTCCAGGTCCGTATACGACGGATGACATCCACGCCATCCAGATCCGGCAGTCCAAGGTCGAGCAGGATGATATCCGGATTATGCGTGGATGCGGCCAGTATGGCGCTCTCACCGTTCGACGCGGTCAGATAGCGATAGTCGTGTACCTTGAGCGTCGTGGCGATCAGGTTTCGTACCGGCGGATCGTCCTCAACGACCAGAATCAGCGGCTTGCTCATGCGTTTTACCTCCATAGGGCAAAGTAAAGGAAAATATGGCGCCATGCGGCCGGTTGTCAAGGACGGAGATGTTCCCGCCATGCGCGCAGACGATGGATTTGCAAAGCGCAAGTCCGAGGCCGAGGCTCCTTCGTCCGTCGGCGACGGGACTGCTGCCGGAATAAAACATATCGAAAATACGGGGTTTCATCTCGTCCGGCACGCCGGGTCCATCGTCGGCAATTTCGATACGCGCCATGCGTCCGGCACGGCCGGTGCGAATGCGGATGCTCGTACCGGGCGGCGTATGCTGAATCGCGTTATCTACAATATTGATAATGACCTGCATGACGAGCCGCGCATCCATACGGGCAAGCAGGAGTTCGTCCTCGTGTTCCACCGTGACGGTATATTCGCTTCGGCGGGGATCGATGTGTCGCAGCGCCTCGCAAACGACCTCGTCCACAAGCTCCGTTGTCAACCGGATCTTCATCCGCCCATCCTCGATGCGCGTGACAAAGAGCAGATTCTCCACCAGATTGATGAGCCACAGGGCGTCGTCATGGATATCGGCATAGATGGCGGTACGCGCCGCGTCATCAAGCTTATCGCCGTTGGAAAGCAGATTGCTGGCGTTGCCGGAGATTGCGGTCAGGGGCGTGCGCAGATCGTGTGAAATGGAACGCAGCAGATTTGCGCGGAGCTGCTCCCCCTGTGCAAGCAGCGCCGTCTGTTCTCTCTCGCGGACATTGCGGATGTTTTCAAGCGCCAGCGCGCACTCGCCAAGAATGGATTGCAGGATGCTCGACTCAAACGTATCCGGTGTGCCGCCGGTCACATCCACGCCTGCAACGCCATAGACGCGCTCGCCGAGGCGAGCGGGCAGATACAGGCAGACTGCGTCCGGCAACGTATCCGTCGTTGCGCCGGCGCGTCGCTTGTTGCGAGCGGCCAGCATGGCGGCGGCACGTTCCACGCCACCCGTGAGCAGATCAGGGTTGCAAGAAGGAGCGCCTCCCTCGCGGCGACGGGTGGCGGGAAAAACCCTCGGCTCCGACAAATTTCCATCTTCAAGCAGATACATCACGATGTTCAGGCCGAGCAGCTTCCCAAGCTGCGTCGCCGTCGATTCGACGGCGTCATTGGCCGTCACCGCTCGTTGCAGCAGGCGATTGGTATCAAACAGAATCTTCGTTCGAAAGGCAACCTGTCCCGTTTGCTTGACATGCTCTTTCAGTCGCTGTGCAAGCGTTCCTGTGAGCAGTGCCACGATGAACATGGCGGCAAAGGTGAGCGGGTAGTCCTTCCCATAGGCCATGAACGTAAAGCGCGGACGGGTAAAGAAAAAGTTGAAAACCAGCACGCCTGCTACGGCGGAAATTGAGCTGGCCACCCAGCCGTTTGTGGCAAGCGACACCAGCAATACGCCCAGAATATAGATGGCCACGATCGCCGTCTCCGGAAAGCCAAGCGTTTGAAAAATCAGGCTGACAAGTGTTGTCAGGAGCAGAATGCCGGCCGCCTTGCCGAGGTCGCGCAGCGCGAGGTGGTGTTTTGAGGTCGCCACCACAGCGTCCTGCCGGTATCCTGCCTGCTGTGTGCCGTCAGGTATAATGTAAATATCCAATCCGGGCGCCATGGCTGCGAGCCGCTCCGTGAGGGCTGGTTTGCTCCACGGATGCCGCCTTGTCACGCCGCTCCTGCCCAAAACGATCTTCGTCACGCCGGACAGGCGGGCAAACTCCGAAATCTGATAGGCGATATCCTCCCCATAGGCCGTTTCAATGCGCGCGCCGAGTTGTTCCGCAAGGCGTGCGCTGTCCTGCAAGCGTTTTCGATCCTCAGGCGTCATCGTCTCATAGCCCGGCGTGCGGACAAACAGTGCCGTCAGCGTACCGCCGAATGCTGCGGCCATCCGGGCGGCGGTATGAATGATCTTTGGATTGGATGGCGCGGAGGAAAGGCACACCAGAATATGTTCGCCGACGGAAGAACCGCCCTGCATTCCCCGGTCCGCCATGCTCAGACGCCGGCTCAGGCGTTCGGCAAAGCGGCGCGCCGCAAGCATCCGCAGCGCATCAATTTTTTCCTGCGCAGCCGGGCCAAGGCGCGCTTCCCACCGCTCCGGCGCCCTCCGCGGATCGGCATCCACCAGTTCCACACAATCGGCCCCGTCGAACAGCTCGTCCGGAATTCTCGCCCGGGCGGGGGCTCCCAGAATCTCGTAGACCGCATCGCTCAGGCTCTCGATCTGCCGCACGTCAACGGTTGTATAGACATCTGTACCGGCAAGCAGCAGTTCCTGCACCTCCTGATACCGCCTGCCATGCAGACTTCCCGGCAAATTTTCATGCGCCAGGTCCTCCACCAGCAGCAGTTGTGGTCGGTGCAAAAGGGCCGCGGCAAGGTCAAGCTGCGCGTCATCACTGCGCAGCACACGCACATGGGGCAACGCAGCCAGCGCCTCCAGCAGCCGTTCGCCCTCCGGGCAACCATGCACGGCAGCGACGCTCACCACGACATTCGTACCCTGTCGCGCGACGTCAAGACCTGCGCGCAACATGGCACAGGTCGTCCCGGCGCCGGGAGCAACGCCAAAGAAAATCTTCAATTGACCCTGGGATTTCCACTCCTGCACCGTCGTTGGTGCGCCCGACGAAGCATCATGCCGATCCAGCGCAAGCACCTCCTGTGAAATTCAAAGGGTTGGAAACGCTCTGTAAAGCTCCCTCTCCTTGGAGCCTGTCGGCAAGCAGGACAACCAGCGCAGGAGGAGCCTCCCTTTTCCAGACAACGCTCTGCCGCGGATTCTCGCCGGGGCAGGCGCGCGCCGTGACAGGCCTGCCGCCAAATCGCAAAACTGCCTCCGGCTGTACCAGGGTGACCGCCCGGCAGTCCGGAGGCACATCATTGCCGTCATCCGGCTGGACGATGATATCAATCGTACGATCCTCCAGTCGTTCGTACAACCGTGCGGATGCGGCATGGTAAAAGCATACGGCCGTCGACGGTCGCTCATCAAAAACCGATAGCAGCGCCTCCTCGAGTCCGGGCGCAAGGGATGGCGCGCAAATGCCGATGCGCAAGCAGTCCCCGTCCGCGCAGTCGGCGCGGACGCTTCGTTTGGTCTCCAGCAAACCATCCAACAACAAAAGCGGTAAGAATCCGGCGGCCATGGCAGCAACGGCAATGCAGATAACCAGCACATCGCGCACAGAACCACCCCCTTATTGTTCATCCGGTTTCTTACAGATGGAAGCATTTTTGCAGGTTCTTATACTCGCCAAGTACAAGGAGCGTGTCACGAAGCGTCAGCTTCGTGGAGGGCAGGACGGAAAGATCCATCCTGCCGTCGTGCTTGACGGCCAGAATGTTGATGCCGTATTTCTTGCGAATGTCGATCTGTTCAATCGTCCGGCCAATCCAGTCCGCCGGCAGATCCACCTCGAAAATCGCATGATCCTGATCGAGAGCGATATAATCGAGGATATGATCCGAACTGTAACGAATGGCCGTCCATTTGGCAAGCTGACGCTCCGGATAGACGACCTCGTCCGCGCCGTTGCGCAGAAGAAACTTCGCCTGTACATCCCGGGCCGCACGCGAGACGACGAGTTTTGCGCCCAGCTCCTTGAGCAGCGACGTGGTCTCCAGCGAACTTTGAAAATCGTTTCCGATGGCGACAATGCAGGCGTCAAAGTTTCGAACGCCAAGCGAGGAAAGGAACTCCTCGTTCGTGCTGTCGCCGATCTGAGCGCCCGTTACAAAGGGTAATACGTCGTTGATCCTCTCTTCGCTGGCATCCACCGCCATGACCTCGTGGCCGAGGTCGTTGAGTTCCATGGCGATGTGCTTGCCGAAACGGCCAAGGCCGATCAGCAGGATGGATTTCATCTGAAAAACCTCCTTTATCCTACCGTAATTTTTTCCTGAGGAAGTTTGCCGCTCTGAACGGTGCGGGACATGGCCGCATAGATCAACGTCAGGCCGCCCACGCGCCCGAAAAACATCAGCACGATCAAAACGGCTTTGGAAATCGTCTTGAGCGACGGTGTAATGCCCAGGCTGAGTCCCACCGTGCCGATGGCAGAGGCGGACTCATACAAACACGTAAGCATGGGGAGCTGCTCCACGCAGCTGATGACCATGCCGCCGGTAAAACATAGCGCGGCATACATCAGCAGTATGGTGGCGGCATTTGCGACCGTTTCGAGTGCAATGCTGCGGCCGGAGACCTCCGGATTTCCCCGCCGCCGAAACACGGCGACAGCGCACACGGCAAGGACGGCCACGGTCGTCGTCTTCATGCCGCCCGCCGTTGAACCCGGCGAACCGCCGATCAGCATCAGGAGGATCGTCAGCGCCTGCCCGGGCTCACTCATGGCGGCAAGGTCAACCGTATTGAAACCGGCCGTGCGCGGCGTGACGGACTGGAACAGCGAGGCGAGCACGCGCTTGCCCGGCGCAAAGTCCGCGAACTCGCAAAAATAGAAGTACAGGGCCGGCAGCACGATCAGCACCGCCGTGGTGCACAGGATGACCTTGCTCTGCATCCTGTACCGCTTCAGATGCAGCCTGTTGGTACGAACGTCGTCCCAGGTCAGGAAGCCAATGCCTCCGATAACAATCAGCAGCATGACAGTGATGTTGATGACCGGATTCCCCACATAGGAAGTCAGCGAAGAGAACGGTTCCCTCATCCCCATCAAATCGATGCCGGCGTTGCAGAACGCGGAGATGGAATGAAACAACGCCATCCACAGCCCCCGTCCAACGCCAAAGTCCCGGCAGAATACGGGCGCCATGACCGCCGCGCCAAGCAGCTCGATAAGAATCGTCGTGCGGACGATAAAGTTGGTCAGGCGGACGATGCCGCTCATCTTCGGCGCCGCCATGGCCTCCTGCATGGTGCTGCGCTGAAACAGCCCGATCTTCCTCCCGGAAATCATGGCGAATGAGGCCGCGACCGTGACAACGCCCATGCCGCCTATTTGGATGAGCACGAGAATGACGGCATGACCGAAACCCGACCAATAGGTCGCCGTATCGTACACCACCAGTCCCGTTACGCAGACGGATGTCGTGGATGTAAACAGTGCGTTGACAAACGGCGTAGCGCTCCCGGAGGCCGAAGAAACAGGCAGCATCAGCAGGAGTGCGCCAAGCAGAATCACGCCCGCAAAGCCGAGGACAATGATCTGAAAGGAATTAAGGACTCTTCGTCTTTTGGGCAGATCCATTCGATGCCGTTTCTCCTTTCCCGTTCAGCCTTCATCTGAACGATTATATAACAAATCGTCTTAAGATGGAATAAGCGTCCCGCAACTGACGTTAAGATGGCGTTAAGATGCGCCCGTTTCTTCGCCTCATTCCCGGGTTGATCGCCGTCGGCCGGGCGACAGACAAGGTGCCGCCGGTTCTGCAGCGCCTCGCGCCACATGCAGGGCGAAAGCCGGCGGCAGAAGCGCGGGCAGGTTGCGGGGCCTTTTCATTATAGCGGGAATGTCCGCGTGGCGACGGCATCCCGAAACGCCCGGTCATGCTCCACAAAGACCATTGTCGGGGCATACGCCAAAAGCAGCTCCTCAATCTGGATGCGCGAATAGATGTCCACATAGTTAAGCGGCTCGTCCCAGACATACAGGTGCGCCCGTTCGCACAGGCTGCGGGCAATCAGCACCTTCTTTTTCTGGCCGCCGGAAAAATCGCGCAGATCCTTTTCAAACTGCAACCTTGCAAAGTCCAGCTTGCGCAGTATGGTCAGGAACTGTGTTGTATCGATCCGGCACCGTCTTGCATAATCGAGCAACGACCCCTGCAGATGGGCGGTATCCTGCGGCACATAGGAAACGAGCAGCCCCGAAGCGATTTCCAGACTTCCCGTATGGTCGAGCTGTTCCCCCACCAGAAGCCGGAGCAGGGTCGTCTTGCCGCTGCCGTTGGCGCCGGACAGCGCCAATCGCTCGCCAGGAGCAAGCGTGAATGTAACGGGTCCGCAAACCCGCCGGCCGTCATAGCGGATGGTCACGTCCCTGCAGGATATGAGCCGGGTTGCGCAGTGCGGGGAGAGCGGCTGCAATTTCAGGCTTTCAGCCCGTTCCAAATCCTTCAACAGGCCCGATTTTTCTTCAATCGCCCGCTGCCGCCGCTGTTCAATCGACTTGGACCGCTTCATCATTTTGGCCGCCTTGTGGCCGATATAACCCCGATCGCCGGCCCCTTCTCCGATTTTGCCCGCCTCCACGCGGTCCGACCAGTCCGACGTACGCTGCGCCGCCTTCTTCAGGCGGACGATGTCCTTCATCAGCCGCTCGTTCCGCTCCTGTTCAAAAGCCTGGCGGCGCTCGAAATTCGAAAACCACGACGAAAAGTTCCCGCTCTGCACCTCGATGCTCGACCGGTTCAACGAAAGGATGTGATCCACGCAGCCGTCAAGAAAACACCGGTCGTGGGAAACGAGAATAAACCCCTTTTTGCGGCGCAGGTAGGCGGCCACCAATTCCCGCGCGACGATATCCAGATGATTTGTCGGCTCGTCGACAAGCAGGAAGCTCTCCTCGTTTACAAACAGTGCGGCAAGCAGCGCTTTGGTGCGTTCGCCGCCGGAGAGCGTGTCGAAGGGACGAAACAGCGCATCGGACCTTAGACCGATGAGGGACAGTTCGCGCTCGAGCGCCCAGTCCGCACCGGTCGGGCACACGTCCCGCAGAACCGCCATCGTCTCCCTTTCCGGATTCTCCACCGAATACGGAAAGTAATTGAACCGTACGGGCGAGGTTATGCGCCCGCTGTATTCATACTTCCCGAGCAGCAGGTTCAGAAACGTTGTCTTTCCCCTGCCGTTTCGGCCGACAAAGCCGAGCTTCCAGTCCGTATCGACCTGAAAGTTGACATGTTCAAAAATATTATCATAGCTGGAAGGATAGGAAAAAGTGAGATCCTCCACCCGAATCATTGCCATATGCCATCACTCCGTTTCCATACAGGCGTATAAATGATGAAAGCTGCAGGAAACGGTTCCCGCAGCTCATCGCACAAAGCCTCCCTCCCTATCGGGCGGTGAAACGGATATATGGGTGCATCGACCGCTTTTCCTGCAAAGGGCGCACTCGTCCCGTCAAAGCGAAACGAACGCCTATGAACTTATTTGCAGGAAGAATGGCGCATCGCGCACCTCCTATTGCTGTTTAATACAGTATAACATGTGCTCCCAGGTCGCGTCAATGCCGTTGTGGATTCCCGGCGCCGGTCGGGCGCGGCCTCAGTACAGCGTGGCCGTTCTCTGGAAGGAGGCGATGACGCGGCCATGCCGAATGACGTATGGGCGCGAGGCACGCGTGCGCAGCGCTTCCTGCACGTTGTCCGCATCGATGATATTGAGATCCGCGTCGTAACCCTCCGCAATGCCGTAGGCCGCCTCCGGAGCGAAAATCTTCATCGATCGGGTCGTAAGCATGTCGAACACAAGCCTGGCCGTTTCGGGCGTGTTGTACTGCCCCGTATAGGCGCCAATCAGGCCATAATCAAGCGGATCGCCCGTTCCATACAGGTGGAACCCATCGCAGATGGTATCCTGTGCGGTCGCAACGTTGATGCCCATGTCCACCATCTCGCGGATGCGCGTGACGCCGCGGGTGCGCGGCTCCGCGTCAATCCCCATGATGGCCAGCACCTGCGTATTCGTACAGATATTCATGCCGGATTCCCTGATGAGCTGCATGACCTTAATCGCATGGGATTGGTTCTGGTAAGCGATGGACGTGCAGTGTCCGCCGGTGACGCGGCCGCCCCATCCTTTCTCCAGCGTCTTCCAGGCGGTATATTCGAGCGTACGGTCAAACGCGTCCTTGGACTGGTCGATGTGCATGTCGATCATAGCGCCGTATTTCTCCGCCAGGTCGAACACAAAATCCACATGGCGCAGCTTCAGCTCGTCGAGCCACTCGGCTGCGGGCATGCCGCCGACCACATCACACCCCAGCTCCATCGCCTCGTGCAGCAGCCTGTCGGTGCCCTTGTTGCGAAAAATGCCCTCCTGCGGGAAGGCGATCACCTGCAGGTCGCAAATGTCCTTTGTGGCTTCCTTTGCCAGGAGCACGCCCTGCAGCGCAACGAGTTTGGGGTCAAGGCTGCTGATATCGACGTTTGTGCGCAGTTTGGTCGTGCCATACATAACGCATTCGCGGATGGCGCGCAGGGCCCGCTGGTAGACGTCCTCCACGGTATACTGCCGGATCCGGTCGTGCATGATGCGGATGGAATCCTCCAGCGTCTCGGTGCTGTCCTCCCGCCCACGCAGCGAAGTGTAGGCCTTGTCAAAATGCATGTGCGTGTTGACAAAAGTAGGGGCCGCCATCATCCCCCCGGCGTCGATGCGCTTCGCGTCCGGGCAGGCGGATGCATCAATTTGGGGGGCGATTTTCAGGTACCGGCCGTCGTCGCCGATCAAAATATCCTCCGTGCCGCTGTGGCCGAGAATGCGGGCGTTCTGAATGAGCAGCATATCCTTCTCCCTCCGTTTGATTCATTTGATCCTGAAATGCACGGTATCTCTTTCCTGAAATTAGCATACCGCAGATTGCGCCCGCAGACAAGCATTTCCTGTCGTGCGATATATGAGAGGCGATGATTCTTGCGTATACATCCCGCGGTCCTTATCGTCGCACCGGATGTCCATTTTTTATAAATCAAGAATTCCGGTAATCGGGGAAATGGGAATAAAGTCGATGCGCATGCAGAACGCGGCGTCATGCCGGATGTCTGAACCCACAACGCTCTTCTCTTGCTGGAAGGCGGCTCTTCGTTTCCTTCTGAACGCCTGCAAAGCGGCAATGGCGAAATTTTCGGGCGGAAAGCCAAAACTCTACGTTTCGTATGTGTACACAGCCTCCCAAACGGGTTATTCTGAGGAGGAAAGGAGTGGAATACAGTTGGACCAGATCCGAATTGGGAGTTTTATTGCGGACATGAGAAAAGCGCAGGGAATGACCCAGCGCAGCCTCGCCGATCTGCTGTGCGTCAGCGATAAGACGATATCCAAATGGGAACGCGGGGTATCACTTAGATAAAGATACCACACCAATCCCACGCTGACTTTTGCTCAACCGATACAGCCGGAGGGCTGGATAACAAGAAAAGGCGGTATGCGCCCCGTGGAGGGGTAGCGTACCGCCTTTTCTTGTGGGGGTTTCCAAAGGGGGCAACGCCCCCATTTGGCACACGACTTTGCGAAGCAAAGTGTAGTGTGTTATACGCTCTGTCGGCGTTGCCGTGAAAATGCCGTTGCCGCCGGGGAGGGCAAGGGCATTTGAAGCGGCAGGAAAACAGGGCTGTGCTTGTGTGGCGTGGAGCCGCAAGCGCAGGTCTGTTTTCGACAGCAGACAGGGCGTATATGAACACCCCCGTTCTTCGTCCTACGCTCTGACTTGTGGACAAAGTGTCCCGAAGTTGTGGCTACACTCCCGGAAAAGTAACAGGACAGCGGGTAACCGTCAAGGCTGAAATGAACGGGTTTACACCCGGCCTTGACCGCCGCCCGCCGTCCCACTGAATGGGTGGACAAGGCGGTCAATCCCTCAAAGTGCTTGTCCGCGCTCTTTCTGATTTTGAGGTATTCAGTTTTTCAAAATTGAATAATCAAAATAAATTTTTTCGATTGAAAAAATTTTATTTGTTATCATCTTCAATGCCATATTTTTTCTTTTGCCGAATCACATAATTACTGATTTTTTCATCATATAGTGGATACTGGTAATCCAACTGGCATGCCACTTCTGACGAAACCTCCCGGAACAATGCCATACATTGTTCAAAGGATTCCCACATATGGGGATAGGAATCCATATTATAAGTGGACATAAGTCGTTCCCACAATTCCTCTGGG
>UQGA01000004.1 GCA_900540495.1 uncultured Eubacteriales bacterium
TTCATAAGACGGCAATTCGGTATCTCGGTTAGCAATAAATACATGGTAAAGGCATGCCGCTGCCGCAACGGTGGTAAACGCAAGTGCCATAATTACGGCAGCAATCAGTACAGTTTTCAGTTTTCGCCTCAAGGCAAAGGCGCGAAAGGCGGTGTTTACTTTGTTGTCAGCCCGATAATCATAGGTGGCAGCTTCCTCATAATATTTGTTATCGACTTCGGCTATTGCTTCGGAAAACAGCTTGGCGTTCATACAAGCAACCCTCTTTCTATCAAATATTGTTTCATCTTCTGGCGGATTAAGGTAAGTCGGACGGATACATTTTTTTCAGATATTCCTACGCGATTTGCTATGTCTGCATAGGTATCTATGTACGCATAACGGCGCATGAAAATGACACGCTCTTTTGCGGTCAGCGTGTCCAAAAATTCTTCAATGATACGGGCAAGCTCTCTGGCTCCCACTTCATCTTCCACGGTTTTCTGGTCTGCGATACAGGCTTCAATTTCCTGCATGGCGATTGTGTAAATGCTGTTGCGCTTGGCGGCTTCCTTTCTCCAATAGATTTTGAGGGAAATGTTCCGAACGATTTTCACTATGTAAGACAGCAGGGGATTAGGCCGTACCGGGGGAATGGCGTTCCATGCGCCCAAGTAAGCGTCATTGACACATTCCTCTGCGTCCTGTCTGTTGTTCACAATATTGTACGAGAGATTATGACAGATTTTTCCATATTTCATGTCCAGCTCCCGTATGCCCTGTTGGTCGCGCTCGAAAAACAGGTCTATAATTTTTTCATCGTCTATCATTTCACCGCCTCCTTTCCGGCTTCACCCATGTACTACGGTTTTATCTTCAAATACTAAATGAAAGAGAATAGTTTTTCAAAAAATTATACCATGCTTTTGATAAAGCCGCTTGCGGTAGCTTTCGCCGCTTCACTGGCGGGCTTTCCGACGTTCCTCGCCGTAAGGGGTGGTCAGACGGAAAGAGAAACCGGCCTTTCTCGATGTCAAACCCCATGCAGCCCGTTTCCGGGTCTGCGGTTGCCGCAGCGGCGGAGCCGCGGAGGGCGCCTGCCGCACAGAGTTTTCCATGAATTCACAATTCCGGTTAACACCGTTAGCAAAAATTTGATATACTATTTTTATACCGGTACGGCGACAGACCGTGCCGAACGGGAGATCGAAAGTCATGTCGGACATCGCGCAACAACCGCTGGAACAGCAACGGGAACAGGAACCGAAAAAGGAAACCGTCGCCCTCTGGGGCGATTCGCTGGCCAAGGGCGTGATCTGGAACGGGCAGCGCGGCCGCCACGCCTACGCGCAGGAGACGGCCGTGGCCGTGGCGGAGCGGGAGCTCGATATCCGCATCATCAACCGCGCCCGTTTTGGCTACACTGCGCCGCAGGGGCTGGCGCTGATGGAAAAGGATCTGGATGGCGGCATGACGGCCGATGCGGCGGTCATTGAGTTCGGCGGCAACGACTGCAACTTTAACTGGCAGGCCATTTCGGACGATCCGGAAGCGGAGCACCAGCCCAACACGCTGCCGCACGTCTTTGCCGACACGCTCCGGCGCATGGTCACGCTGCTGCGCGAGCGCGGCATCCGGCCCATCCTCATGACGCTGCCGCCCATCGACGCGGAGAAGTATTTCCGCTTCCTCGTAGGCGACAAGCTCAACGCGGCCAACATCCTGCGCTGGCTGGGCGACAAACAGCGCATCTACCGCTTTCAGGAGATGTACTCGCTGCTCATCGAGCGCGTGGCCCGGCAGATGCAGTGTATGCTCGTGGACCTGCGTCAGAGCTGCCTGCTGGACAGGGACATGTTCTTCATGCTCTGCGACGACGGGCTGCACCTGACCGACGAGGGACAGCGATTCATCGGCGCGCAGGTGGTCTCGCTCGTGCGGGAGGGATAGCGCGCTTTCACGCGGCAGGGCCTTTCCCGTCGGCAGGCGCTGCGCAACCGGGCATTCTTCAAAACGGCGGGTTCTCGGAAGGGTTCCCCTGCAATCGGGAGGAGCGATGATGAGCAAAAAACTGGTCGCCTATTTCTCGGCCGGCGGCGTTACGGCCGCGGCGGCAAAGTCGCTCGCCGAGGCAGTCGGCGCCGACATCTATGAGATCCGTCCGGCAACGCCCTACACAAAGGCCGATCTGGACTGGACGGACAGGGATTCGCGCAGCAGAAGGGAGATGCGCGATCGAACGTTTCGTCCTCCGCTGGCGGATCAACGGGCCAATATCGGCGCGTACGACGTGGTTTTTCTGGGCTTCCCGATCTGGTGCTATGTGGCGCCTACCCTCATCCATACGTTTCTCGAGGCGTATGATTTTTCCTGCAAGACCATCGTGCCGTTTGCGACATCCGGCGGCAGCAGCCTTGGACGCACGGCCGCAGCGCTGCGGGACAGCGTGTCAGGGAATGCAACCGTCCTGGAGGGCCGGGTGCTCAATGGACGGCTGGACCGCGCCGAACTGGCCGCCTGGGCGGAGCGCTTGGGCGTTTGAGCGCCGCACCGGCGCCGCGCATGGGGGCCTTTTGAAACGAGCGCCAGGAAAAAGGACCCTGGATGAATAAAGAAGAAAAGGGAGCGGGCAGACGGGCCCGCTCCCTTCGTCTGTTTGGCCGGGGCCCCCTTTTCAGGAAGAAAAGGGACGCCCTTTCCAGGCAGGCCGGGCCGGGGAATCAGGATGCGTCGTCCACCGGCAGCGGGATATCGATGAGTGTGTTCTCCCCGCCGGTCATGACGGTGGGCAGCTTGCCGTCCCACTTCTGGACGGACTGATACTGGAGCAGCAGCTCGGTCAGCGATTCGGTCAGGATGCGGTTGCTCTCGGCGTTGGCCTCCGCCAGGACCTTGATCTCGTTGGCCTCGGCCTCGGCGGCGATGACGCGCTTCTCCGCCTCGGTGTTGGCGATGACCAGCGCCTGCTCCTGCTCGGTGCGGGTCTTGATCAGGTTCTGTTCGGCGACCTGCTTGGCCTCGATGGCGGCGATGTATTCCGCCGAGAAGTCCCAGTTGATGATGTTGAGCTCGTTGACATAGATGCCGTATTCGTTGAGCTTGCTGTTGAGGCCTTCGTTGAGCAGCACGCTGACCTCGACGCGAGAGCCGACCAGATCCACGGCCGTATACTGGGCGGTGACGGCCTTGAGCACCTCGTTTACCACGGGCGTGATGAGCACGTCCTCAAAATTCGGGCCGATCTCCTTGTAGATGTTCTGGCTCTGGTCCTTGTTGACCCGGTAGTTGACCGCGAGCACGGTGGAGACCGTCTGCAAATCCTTGCTGAACGCTTCGGTGGTGACCTCAAGCTTGACGATGCGGTTGTCGATGGTCACGATCTGCTGGGCAAACGGCAGCTTGAAGTGCAGGCCTTCCTGTAAGACCACGTCGTTCACACGGCCGAACGTGAGTACGACGCCGGTGTGCCCGGCCGGGATGACGGTGAAACTCGAGCCGACGAGCGCGATCAGCGCCACCAGCACTACCGCCGCGAGAATGATCCTGCCGATGGACAGATTGCCCGCTTTGTCACGAAACATGGGTTATCCTCCTGCGTTGTAAAAGATGGTATCAGTATAGCATATCGCCCGTCGATATGCTATACTTACTGTGTCGCCGCCGGGGCAGCGGGGGCGGAAGGGAGGAACGGGAAATGGTACGCCGTATGGAGCCGGGAGACCGGCAGGCCTATCTGAACATGGCCGAACGCTTTTACAGGAGCGATGCGGTATCGCATGCGGTGCCGGCGTCCTATCATGCGCGCACGTTTGACGAGCTCCTGCGCTCGGACGTCTATGTGCAGGGATATCTGCTGGAGCTGGACGGGAAGGCGGCCGGCTATGCGCTCACGTCCCGGTCATATTCGGCGGAGGCCGGCGGCATGACGCTCTGGATCGAGGAGCTGTTTGTGCTGCCGGCGTACCGGGGCCACGGGCTGGGACGCGCGTTTTTTGCGCATCTGCGCGCCCATGCGCTGCAGGATGTGGCGCGCTTAAGGCTGGAGCTGACAAACGGCAACGCGCGGGCGCGCGCGCTGTACGAGCGCGAAGGCTTCGTCCCGCTGGCCTATGAACAGATGGTGTGCGACCTTGCGCCGGCCGCGTCAAGGGAGGAAGGGGAATGAGGGCGCGTTTGCCGCCCGATGACAGAACGCGGGGCCGGACCCCCATTTGGGGCGATCCGACCCCGCGCTTTTGCTGTTGCTGCTGGCTATTTCCGGCTGTACGGGGTGTCGGCAAGCGGCAGGCTGTTGCGCTCCTTCCCGTCGAAGCGGTAATATGCCTCCGCGATGGCGGGGGCGGTGGGGATGGAGGTGATCTCCCCGATGCCGATGGCGCCGCCGGCCACGTTGAGCCCCGGCTTTTCGACGATGATCGGCTCGATATCGGGGATATTGTTCGCCCGGAACAGGCCGAGCGTGCCAAAGCGCGCCGTGGGCCGGCAGTTGTCGAGCGGATAGCGCTCGGTCAGGGCAAACCCCATGCTCATGACCACGCCGCCTTCGATTTGCCCCTCGATGGAAAGCGGATTGACGGCGCGCCCCACGTCATGCGCGGCGACAATGCGGGCCAGCCGCCCGTCCTCGCCGAGGATGGCGACCTGCGTGGCATAGCCGTAGGCTACATGGCTGACGGGGTTCGGCTTGTCGGAACCGAGCGGGTCGGTCTTGGTCAGATACTCGGCGTAAAACTCCTCGCCCTCCATGTCGTCGAGCGAGCGCCCGGCGCGCGCGGCGTTGAACAGCTCGCAGGCGCGGCGGCACGCCTCGCCGGTCAGCAGCGTCTGCCGGGAGCCGGAGCTGGTGCCGGAATCGGGGGCGGCGAAGGTGTTTACCCGGTCGTAATGAATCCGGTCGCGGGGCAGGCCGGTGTTTTCCGTGACGATCTGCACGAGCACGGTGCCGACGCCCTGTCCCATGCAGGAGGCGGCGGTGTGGATGGCGAGCCGCCCCTGCTCCACGCACAGGCGCACGCGGCCGGTGTCCGGCACACCGACGCCCAGGCCGGCGTTCTTCAGCGCGCAGGCGATGCCCGCATAGGGCGAGGATTCGTATGCCGGGCGTACCGCCTCGAGCGTTTCGACCAGCCCGGTCGATTCATCCACGATCTGCCCGTTGGGTAGCGTTTCTCCGGGCCGGATGGCGTTGCGGTAGCGGATCTCCCATGGAGAGATGCCAAGCTTGTGGGCCATGCGGTTGAGCAGCGTTTCGATGCAAAAGCACGTCTGCGTCACGCCGAACCCGCGGAACGCGCCGGCGGGCGGATTGTTGGTGTAGTATGCCTTGCCGTCGATCTCGAAGTTTTCATAGTGGTACGGCCCGGCTGCATGCGTGCAGGCGCGCTCGAGCACCGGCCCGCCCAGCGAGGCGTACGCGCCCGTATCGGCAATGACCTGCGCCTTGACGCCGAGGATGTTGCCCTCGTCGTCGCAGGCAAGCGTGAAGTCCATCTCCATCGGGTGGCGCTTGGGGTGAATCAGGATGCTCTCGGCGCGCGTCAGCCGGACCTTGACCGGGCGGCGCAGCAGGTAGGCGATCAGCGCGGCGTGGTGCTGCACCGTCACGTCCTCCTTGCCGCCAAAGCCGCCGCCGACGAGCTTGTTCTCCACGCGCACCATCTCCGGCGGCAGGCCGAGCATCGGGCAGATCTCGTGCTGGGTGTCGTACACGCTCTGGTCGGAGCAGTGGATCAGCACGCCGCCGTCGTCGCACGGTTCCGCCACGGCGCACTCCGGCTCCAGGAAGGCATGCTCGGTGAACGGGGTGGAAAAATGTGCCGAAAGCACGTGCGGCGCGCGCCGGATGGCACCCTCCGCGTCGCCGCGGCATACGTGCCGGTGCGCCAGCAGGTTGCCGTCCTCGTGCAGCAGCGGCGCGCCCTCCGCCATCGATTCGGCGGCCGAGCGGACGGGGGGCAGCTCTTCGTAATCGACTTCTACGAGCGCCTTGGCCTGCTCGAGGATCTCCGGCGTTTCGGCTGCGACGAGCGCCACGGCGTCGCCGAGGTAATGGGTGATCTGGCCCACGCCGATCATCACATCCCAGTCGCGCTTGAGGTGACCGACCTTGTGCAGGCACGGGATGTCGTCCGCCGTAAGCACGCACGCCACGCCCGGCAGCGCCTTGGCGCGCTCGGTCCGGATGGCCAGCACGCGCGCGCGCGGGTATTTGCTGCGCACGGCAGAGCCGTACAGCATGCCGGGCAGCACGATGTCGTCGGCGTATTCGCCGTAGCCCAGCACCTTTTCGCGCACGTCCAGCCGTGGCACGCGCGCGCCGAGCCGCCAGCTCGTCTCGCCCTCCGGCACGCGGCCGGCGCGCAGCACGGCGGCGGCGATGCGCACCGCCTGGATGATCTTCACATATCCGGTGCAGCGGCAGATGTTGTTGCGCAGCGCATGGGCGATCTCCGCTTCGGAGGGGTCGGGGTTCGTGTCGAGCAGCGCCTTGGCGCAGAGCACCATGCCCGGGATGCAGAAGCCGCACTGCACCGCTCCGGCCGTGCCGAAAGCGTAAACGTACGCCTCCTTTTCAAACCCGGTCAGCCCCTCGACGGTGAGCACGTGCTTGCCCTGCAACCGGTCGGTCCGCTGGACGCAGGCTTTGACGGGCTTGCCGTCGATGAGTACGGTGCAGGTGCCGCAGGCGCCCTCGCTACACCCGTCCTTGACGGAGGTGAGGCGCAGCGTGTCGCGCAGATAGCGCAGCAGGCTCTGATTGTTTTCGACCGTTACGGTCGTCTGATTGACGGTAAAGGTAGCAGCCATGGGGCGCCTCCTTGTCGTAATGAACGCGGCTGAGCGGCCGCCGGGTCAGGCGATCAGGTAGCTGTATTCGCCAAGCACCGCCCGCAGCACCGCTTCGAGCGCGCGGGAGAGCGCGGCGGGCGGGTCGTTCAGGTCGATCTCCCCGCTCAGGCCGTCGGCGCGCAGCAGCACGCGGCTGCCGCCGAGCGGGAGAAAGCCCGGGTTGTCGCTTTCCTCGAACGCCTCGCGCGTGGAGAACAGCGTCAGCTTTTCCTGATACGGGCGGCTGTCGTACGGGCAGAACATTGCGCAGTTGCCGCACTCGTTGCACAGGCGATCGACGTGCAGGATCTGGGGCATGTCGAGCCCCCTGACCGTGAGGACGACGTTGGCGCGGTTCGGGCAGACCTGCGCGCAGCACTCGCATACCGTCGCGCAGTGCAGGCAGCGGTCCGCCTCCTTTTCCGCCCGGTCGTACACGCGCAGCACGCCCTGGCGGTCGAGGCAGCGACCGGCGGCAACGGCGCCGCCGGCGGGCAGGTCGTAGACGTGTTCGCCCACGATGGCGTCCGCCACGGTGCGCGCGTCCGCAATCGCCTCGACCACGGTGGCGGGACCGCGGTGCGCGTCGCCGATGACGTATACGCCGTCGCGGCTCGTCTGCAACAGGTCGTCCAGCGCCGCCCGACCGCGTCCGTCGAGCGCAATGCCGTTGGCGGCGAGGAAGTCGCCGTCCACCCGTTCGCCCACGGCGGCGATGAGCGCCGTGCAGGGCAGCTCGGCCGTTTCCCCGGTGGCGACGGGGGCGCGCCGGCCGGATGCGTCCGGTTCGCCGAGGCGCATCACGTCGCAGAGCAGGCGGCCGTTCTCAAGCGCGCGGGGTGCGAGCAGTTCGCAGAACAGTACGCCGTCGTCGAGCGCCATGCGCAGCTCCTCTTCGTCGGCGGGCATGTAGCGGCGCGTGCGGCGGTAGACCAGCCGCACCCGGCGCACGCCCGGCGCGCGTTTGGCGGCGCGCGCGGCGTCCATCGCGGTGTTGCCGCCGCCGATCACGATTACGTCCTCGCCGAGCGGGGGCAGCGTGCCGGCCTTATAGTCCTCGAGGAAGCGCAGAACGTTCATGGCCTCGCCCTTTTCCAGACGGACGTTGCCGGGCTTCCACGCGCCGACGGCATAGACGATGTGCGTGTACCCGTCCGCGCGCAGCGCATCGGCGGCGGGCGCATCCGTACCGGTGCGGACGTCCACGCCCATGCGTTCCATGATCTGCACGTCGCGGTCAATTCCAAGCTCGCCGATGCGGAACGGCGGGATCACATGGCGCACGATGCCGCCCAGCTTTTCGCGCCGCTCGAACAGCGTGACCGCCGCGCCGGCGCGGGCGAGGAAGAACGAAACAGCCATGCCCGCCGGCCCGCCGCCGACGACGGCGACGCGCACCCCGTCGATCGCGGGTGCGGGCGCGAGCGTGTCGATCACCGCGTCGAAGCCGCCGCGTGCGGCAGCCAGCTTTGCGTCGCGGATGTGAACGCTTTCTTCATAGAAATTGCGGGTGCATTTGTCCATGCAGCGGTGGCTGCAGATCCGGCCGGTGATGAACGGCAGCGGATTCTTTTCGAGGATCAGCCGCAGCGCGCCGGCGTAGTCGCCTTTGCCGACCAGTTCCACGTATTCCGGGATGTCCTGCCGGATGGGGCAGCCGCCCTTGCACGGGGCGGTGAAGCAGTCCAGGAGCGGCACCTGCCGGGGGAGCTTGCGCATGGGCGCCGGCTTGATGGCCTTTTCATGGCGCGCGTCGCGGCGCGCCTGTTCGGCCAGATACGCCACCTTGCCGACCGATACGCCGTCAAACGGCGCATACCCGTGCGCGGCGAGCTGTCCCGCCATCTGCGTGAGACGCTGGTAGCCGCCGGGCTTGAGCAGCGTCGTGGCCAGCGTGATGGGCCATACGCCCGCGTCGAACAGCGGCACGATGTTGAAGCTGTCGATGCCGCCGGAGAAGGACAGGCGCAGCTTGCCGTCAAACTCGCGGCTCATGCGGTGCGCCATCTCGATGGTCAGCGGATAGAGCGAGCGGCCGCTCATGTACATCTCCTCGCTCGGCAGCTCCCCGTTGCGCACGTCGACCGGGAACGTGTTGGACAGCTTCAGCCCGAAGGTCACGCCATTGTCCGCCGCAAGCGCGAGCAGGCGCTTGATCATGGGCACGGCGTCGCGGTATTGCAGGTCCTCCCGGAAGTGATGGTCGTCGAAGGAGATATAGTCGTAGCCCAGCTCGTCGAGCGTGCGGCGCGCAAAGTCGTATCCGAGGATGGTCGGGTTGCACTTGACGAACGTGTGCAGCTTTTTTGTCTCAATCAGATAGGAGGCGATGCGCTCGATCTCCTGCGGCGGGCAGCCGTGCAGCGTCGAGAGCGTGATGGAGGTACACACATGCGGGTTGATGCCGTCGAGATAGGCATTGTCCACGCCCGGCAACTCGTCCAGATGCGCTTCGGCCCAGGCGCGGCAGGCGGCGAACGTCGGCGTGGCGGAAGCGTCCTTGAGCCCCTCGATGAAGCGGTCGATCTTTTCGCTCGTGATGCCGGCGTAGTCGTAACCGACGCTCATGTTGAAGATGAATCCGTCCGGATCGCCCCAGCCGAATGCGCGCGTGAGGAGCTTGAGCGCGTACCATGCCTTGACGTATTCGTCAAACGCCTCCTGCACGGTCAGCTCGGTCGACCATTCGCAGTTATAGCATTCGTCCACCGCATGGATGCAGGGCTTTGGCACGCAGCGGGCGAGCTCCTCGCCGTCCATGATCTGCACGGTTTTGAGCTCAAAGAAGCGGCTGCCGGCGTAGTATGCGGCGATGAGGTTCTGCGCCAGCTGCGTGTGCGGCCCGGCGGCCGGGCCAAAGGGCGTTTCCAGGCGCTCGCCGAACAGGTCGAGCGCCTGCCCGGGGACGGGACGGAACGGCCGGCGGACGCCGAATATGCTGCCGTTTTTCCGTTCCGCAAGGATCCAGCGCATGAGCTGGTCAAACGGGATGGGAGTCATATGATCGGTCATGAATAAAACGCCTCCTTTGCTGGTTGCCGTCCGGTCAGCCGTTGATGGAAGTCCAGAGCCGCTGCGCGCTGGCCCGGCATTCGGCCATGAGCGCCTTTTCGTCGATGCCGGTGAGCGCCCGGTCGCGCATGAGCACCCGGCCGTTGCAGATGGTATGGGTCACGTATCGCCCGGTCATGCCGAACAGGATGTGGCCGTTGGCGTTGGCGCCGTCCATCGGCGTGAGCGGGTCGTAGTCCGTCACGATGACGTCGGCATAGGCGCCCGGCTTGAGCACGCCCACCGGCGATTTGAGGAACCGCCCGGCCATGGCCGCGTTGTTCTCAAACAGCATGGCCGGGATCTCGCCCCAGGCCACGGTGGGGTCGCAGAGATGGTGTTTGTGGATGATGTTGCCGACCTTGTAGCTTTCGAGCATGTCGTTGGTGTAGCCGTCGGTCCCGAGGCCTACGGTCACGCCCTCGCGCATCATGTGCAGCACCGGGCCGCAGCCGACGGCGTTGCCCATGTTTGATTCCGGGTTGTGCACGACCATCGAGCCGGTCTCCTGCAGCAGCTGCATCTCGCCGCGGTTGATGTGTACGCAGTGTACCGCAAGCGTCCGATCGCCGAGCACGCCGAGGTCGTAGAAACGCTCGATGATGCGCTTGCCGTACGTTTTGAGCGAATGGGCCAGGTCCGCCGGGCCCTCGGCGCAGTGGACATGGTAGCCGGCGCCGTGGCGGTGCGCCTCGCAGCGGCGCAGCGTCTCGTCCGATACGGTGAACGAGGCGTGCAGGCCCATCATGCCCTGCAACATGTCCGATCCCTCCTGCTGTGTGCGCAGGATGAAGCGCTCGTTTTCGAGCACGGCCTCCATGGCCTTCTTCTCGCCGTCGCGGTCGGAGACCTCATAGCACAGGCTGGCGCGCACGCCCAGCTCCGTCGCGGCGGCGGCGATGTCATCCAGGCTGCCCGGCACGTCGAAATAGCTGGCGTGGTGGTCGAACACGGTGGTCACGCCGTTTTTGATGCAGTCCGCATAGACCGCAAGCGCGGACAGGCGGTTGTTTTCGTGCGTGAGGTGGCGGTCGATTTTCCACCACTGCCCCTCGAGGATGTCGTTGAAGTCCTTCGGGGCGTAGCCCCTGATCGAAAGGCCGCGGGCAAACGCGCTGTAGATGTGGTTGTGCATGTTGATCAGCCCCGGCATGATTACGCCGCCGTGGGCGTCAATGCGTTCCGCATCGGGATATTTTTGCCGCAACGCCTCGCTGTCGCCCACCTCGACGATTTTTTCGCCGTCGGTGACGACCGCCCCGTTCTCCCAGAAAGCGCCATTGTCACGGGTGACGACCCTGCCATTGCCGATCCAAAGCATAGATAACGATCTCCTTTCGAAATAGGATGGTAAAGAAATGCCGTTCCCTGCACAGCACGTGCATCGGGGATGATGGTTACATTATACTATGTACGGTTTGCCGGCGCAATAGAAAGCGCCAGAAAACCTAAAATTTATTTTTGCAAACAAAAATTTATTTGGTCTGCAAAATGGTGCTGTACATTTCCTGAAAAAACTGCTATGATACTGATATATTCACAAAGCTGGTGGGAGGGAACCGTGCGCCGAGTAGCCGGATACCGCTGTACGATCTGCGGCAGGGAGTTTCCGTTTGGGCCGGAAAGGATGACCTGCCCGGACTGCGGAGAGAAAGGAATCCTCGACATCCTCTATGATTATGACGAAGTGGCCCGCCGGTTTTCGCGCGAGTCGCTCGCCGCATGCCGCGACAACAGCATGTGGCGTTACCGGGCGCTGTTGCCCGTTGGGGATGACGTGGACGTTTCCGCCTTCCTGCGCATCGGCTGGTCGCCGCTGTACCGCTCGCTCTCGCTCGGGCGCGAGCTGGGGCTGCGGGCGCTCTACGTCAAGGACGACGGCATCAACCCGACCGCCTCGCTCAAGGACCGCGCTTCGGGCGTGGCGGTGGCCAAGGCCATCGAGCTCGGATACGACACGATTGCCTGTTCCTCCACGGGGAATGCGGCTTCCTCCTGCGCCGGCAGCGCCGCGCGCATGGGGCTCAAGGCGGTCATCTTTGTGCCGGAACGCGCGCCGGAGGGTAAGGTCGCGCAGCTGATGATTTTCGGCGCCCGGGTCGTATCCGTCCGCGGGGACTACCGGGCCACGTTCGAGCTGTCGCGCGCGGCCATCGAGAAGTATGGCTGGTACAACCGCAATGCGGGCATCAATCCGGTCATGGCCGAGGGAAAGAAGACCGTCGCGCTGGAGATCGCCGAGCAGCTCGACTGGCAGGTGACCGACTGGGTGGCCTGCTCCGTGGGCGACGGCTGCACCATCGGCGGCGTGTACAACGGGTTTTACGACCTGTACCGGCTGGGCATGATCGAGCGCATTCCGAAGATTCTGGGCGTGCAGTCCACGGGCTGCTGCCCGTTTGTGGAAGCGGCGCGGGAGAACCGTCCGCTGCAGCCCGTGCCGGAGAACACGCTGGCGGATTCCATCGCCGTGGGCGTGCCGCGCAACCCGGTCAAGGCGTTGCGCGCCGTGCGCGAGAGCCACGGCGCCTGGATCGCCGTGCCGGACGAGCGCATTCTGGAGGCCATGCGCGTGCTGGGCCGCCATGAGGGCGTGTTTGGGGAGCCGGCGGGCGTGACCGCGACGGCGGGCGTAATCCGGGCGGTGTCCGAGGGGTTGATCCGGCCGGACGAGAGCGTGACCGTCATCAGCACGGGCAGCGGGCTCAAGGACGTGCAGAACGCGTTGCGCGCGGCGGGCAGGCCGCGCCTGTGCGAGCCGAACCTCGAGGCGCTCGAGCGCAGCGGCATCCTCGACTGAGGACGCCGGAAGACGAAGAAAAACAAAGGCGCAGGGCCGCCTTTCATACATACAGGAACGAAAAACGCGCCGCGCGCGGCGGGCAAGCCGCAACGGTGCTCGGCCGGGGGAGATCCCCCGGCGGCGGTGGGAAGTGCCGCCGGAGCATGAAGGCGCGTTACGCGGCCGGATCTGCCGCGTAGACGACCCGCGAATGGATTTGTCCTACCTTTGCTGTTGCGGACCCTCGTCTTTTCCCGGTTGCAGCATCCAAACGGATGTAGAATAGGCAACAAACAATAAGGAGGTTAAAAGAATGAAGAAACTCATTGCTCTGTTGCTTTGCCTCACGCTGGTGTTCGGTATCGTCGCCTGTACGACCGATGGCAACAACGGGGATGACGCCGACACCTTCAAGGTCGGATTCATCTTCCTGCACGACGAAAACTCCACCTACGACCTCAACTTCATCAACGCTGCCAAGCAGGCCTGCTCCGAGCTGGGGCTGACCGAGGATCAGTACATCCTGCGCGTCAACGTCCCCGAGGGACAGGAGTGCTACGATGCGGCGGCCGAGCTTGTGGACGAGGGCTGCGACATCATCTTTGCCGACAGCTTTGGCCATGAGCCGTTCATGATCGACGCGGCCAAGGAATTCCCGGACGTCGAGTTCTGCCATTCGACCGGCACGCGCGCCCACACCGAGGGCGTTGACAACTACCACAATGCGTTTGCCCACATCTATCAGGGCCGTTACCTTGCCGGCATCGCGGCGGGCATGAAGCTCAACGAGATGATCGAGGCGGGCGAGTTCACCGCAGAGGAAGCGAAGGTCGGTTACGTCGGCGCGTTCACCTATGCGGAGGTTATCTCCGGCTACACCTCCTTCTTCCTCGGCGTGCGCTCCGTGTGCCCGACGGCCACGATGGAGGTTACCTTCACCGGTTCCTGGTATGATGAAACGGCCGAGAAGGAAGGCGCCAACGTGCTCATCGCCAACGGCTGCAAGCTCATCAGCCAGCATGCCGACTCCATGGGCGCCCCGACGGCCTGCGAGCTGGCCGGCGTGCCGAACGTGTCCTACAACGGCAGCACGGTCGATGCCTGCCCGAATACGTTCATCATTTCCTCCCGCATCGACTGGACGCCGTACTTCAAGCTGGCCATTGAGTCTGCCATGAAGGGCGAGGAGATCCCGGCTGACTGGTGCGGCGGCATTGAAGAGGGCTCGGTCGTGCTGACCGAGGTCAACGAGCAGGCTGCCGCCGCGGGCACCGCGGAGGCGATTGCGGAAGCCGAGGCCAAGCTGATTGCAGGCGAGCTCCATGTGTTCGACACCTCCACCTTCACGGTGAACGGCGAGACGCTCACCAGCTACATGGCGGATGTGGATACGGACCAGGACTATACCCCGGACACCGAGGCCATCAGCGACGGCTACTTCCACGAGTCCGAGTATCGCAGCGCGCCGTACTTCGATCTGCGGATCGACGGCATCAAGCTGCTGGACGAAGCATTCTGATTCTGACCGACGGGAAGCCCCGCCCAGCGGACGGGGCTTCCCCCTTCATTTCCCGCCGAAGGGGGCGGCACGCCGGCTGCGCGCCGCCGCTTCGCCCCGTTCGACGGCGAGACCGGGGCGTTTGCCGCCGGCGAGCTGCAGCCAGCCGCCACACTTGAGACGATAGGGAGGGAAGCCTTTGGAAACGAAACCCGCCGCAGTCCGCATGCGCAACATCACCAAAACCTTTGGCCGCGTTACGGCGAACGACAGCGTAAATCTCGATATCTACCGCGGGGAGATTCTGTCGCTGCTCGGGGAAAACGGCAGCGGCAAGACCACGCTCATGAACATGCTCTCGGGCATCTATTTCCCCGATGACGGCGAGATCGAAGTGGATGGGCGCAAGGTTACCATCGGCAGCCCGAAGGATGCGTTCGACCTTGGCATCGGCATGATTCACCAGCATTTCAAGCTGGTGGACGTTCTGACGGCGGCGGAGAACATCATCCTCGGTCTGCCGGGCAAGCAGCGGCTGGACCTGAAGGCGGTTGCCGCCAGAATTCGGGAGATCTGCGATGCCTACGGCTTTGAGGTGGACCCGAACCAGAAGATCTATAACATGTCCGTGTCGCAAAAGCAGACGGTCGAGATCGTCAAGGTGCTCTATCGCGGCGCGGACATCCTGATTCTTGACGAGCCGACCGCCGTGCTGACGCTGCAGGAGACCGAGAAACTCTTCGCCGTGCTGCGCAACATGCGCGATGCGGGCAAGGCCATCGTGCTCATCACGCACAAGCTCAACGAGGTGGAGGAGCTCTCCGACCGGGTGGTCGTATTGCGGCACGGCAAGTTCGTGGGGGATCTCGTCACGCGCGAGACCAACGCGCAGGAGATGACCAACATGATGGTCGGCCGCTCGGTCACGCTGAACATTGACCGGCCGGAGCCGGTGGACCCGAAGCCGCGCTTGCGCGTGGAGGGGCTGACCGTGCGCAGCAACGACGGCGTGCTCAAGCTCGAGGACGTGACGTTCACGGCCAACAGCGGCGAGATCCTCGGCATCGCGGGCATCTCCGGCAGCGGGCAGAAGGAGCTGCTGGAGGCCATAGCGGGCCTGCAGCCGGCGGAAAAGGGCAGCATCCGCTATATTGCGGACGACGGGAGCGAGAGCGAATTGCTCGGGTGCGATCCGCTGGCCATCCAGCAAAAGGGCGTGCTGCTCTCGTTCGTGCCGGAGGACCGGCTCGGCATGGGCCTTGCCGGCAGCATGGACCTGGCGGACAACATGATGCTGCGCTCGTTCCGCAACGGCAGAAGCATGTTTACCGACCGCAAGAGCCCGCGCGCGCTGGCAAAGCAGGTGGTGGAGGAGCTGGACGTGGTCACCCCGGGCATTTTTACGCCGGTGCGCCGGCTCTCCGGCGGCAACGTGCAGAAGGTGCTCGTTGGCCGCGAGATCTCCTCGGCGCCCGCCGTGCTGTTGACGGCGTACGCGGTGCGCGGGCTGGACATCAACTCTTCCTATACGATCTACGACCTCGTAAACCGGCAAAAGCAGAAGGGCGTGGCCGTGGTGTTTGTCGGCGAGGATCTCGACGTCCTGCTGGAGCTTGCCGACCGCATTCTCGTGCTGTGCAGCGGCAAGGTCAGCGGCATTGTTCCCGGCCGCGGCGCGGACAAGCGCAGCGTCGGCATGATGATGACCCGTCTTGGAGGTGATAACGCAAATGAGTAAGATGAACCACGCACCCCTCATCCACATCTCCAAGCGCGCGGCGCTGCCGTGGCAGAAGGCGTGGGGCATCCGCGGCGTCGCGCTCCTGTTTGCGCTGGTGCTGTGCGGTATCATCACGATGCTCCTCACCGGCGAAAACCCGTTTGAGATCTATGCCGCCATCTTTGACGGCGGGTTCGGCACGGCGCGCAAGGCATGGGTATTGTTCCAGAACCTGGCGGTGCTGTTGTGCATCTCGCTGGCCGTCACGCCCGCGTTCAAGATGCGCTTCTGGAACATCGGCGCCGAGGGGCAGGTGCTTGCCGGCGGGCTTGCGTGCGCGACGTGCATGATCTGCCTGCGGGATGTGTTCCCCAACTGGCTGATCATCCTGTGCATGATCGTATCCAGCATCGCCGTCGGGGCGATCTGGGCCGCGATTCCCGGTTTCTTCAAGGCGCGCTGGAACACGAACGAAACGCTGTTCACGCTGATGATGAACTACATCGCCACGCAGCTGGTCGCCTACTTTGTCATCGTGTGGGAGGTGCCCAAGGGCGCCGGCAAGATCGGCATCATCAACCAGTCGTCCGGCATCGGCTGGCTGCCGCAGATCGGGGGATACCGATATCTCCTCAGCATCGTCGTCGTGGCGGTGCTGACGGTATTGATGTACATCTATCTCAACTACAGCAAGCACGGCTATGAGATTGCCGTCGTCGGCGAGAGCGAGCGCACGGCGCGCTATGTGGGCATCAACGTGCAGCGCGTCATCGTGCGGACGATGCTGCTCTCCGGCGCGGTCTGCGGCGTGGCGGGCCTGCTGCTGGTGGGCTCCACGGAGCATACGCTCACAACCACGCTGGCCGACGGGCGCGGGTTTACCGCGGTCATGGTCTCCTGGCTGGCCAAGTTCAACCCGATCTTCATGATCTTTACGAGCTTCCTGCTCGTGCTGCTCAACCGCGGCGCGAGCGAGATCTCCACGGACTTCGGGCTCAACCAGTCGTTTGCCGATATCCTGACGGGCATCATCCTGTTCTGCATCATCGGCAGCGAATTCTTTATCAACTATCAGATCCATTTCCGCAGGTCCGCGAAGAAGGAGGGCGAAGCGCATGTTTGATTTTATCTCGTTCTTCCCGCGCGCGGTGGTGCAGGGCATCCCGCTGCTGTTCGGCAGCACGGGGGAGACGCTGACGGAAAAATCCGGCAACCTGAACCTCGGCATTCCGGGCGTCATGTATGTGGGCGCCATCTGCGGCGTAATCGGCTCGTTCTTCTATGAGCACGGCGTCGGTGCGGAGAACATGACGGCGTTTCTTGCCATCGGCATTCCGCTGGTGTGCTCGATGCTCGGCTCGCTGCTGATGGGGCTGCTGTACTGCTTTTTGACCGTCACGTTGCGCGCCAACCAGAACGTCATGGGCCTCGCGCTGACGACGTTCGGCGTGGGCGTGGGCAACTTTTTCGGCGGTTCGCTGATCAAGCTGACAGGCAGCGAGGTGCCGTCCATCGCGCTGTCCGGCACGAGCATCTACTTCTCCAAGCCGCTGCCGTTTGCGGATGACCTGGGCGTTTTCGGGAAACTGTTCCTCTCGTATGGATTCCTCGCCTATACGGCCATCATTATCGCGCTCGTCTGTTCGTATGTGCTCAAGCGCACGCGCATAGGGCTGCAACTGCGCGCCGTGGGCGAAAGCCCGGCCACGGCGGATGCGGCGGGCATCAACGTCAACCGTTACAAGTATGTGGCCACGTGCGTTGGCAGCATCATCGCCGGCCTTGGCGGTCTGTACTACATCATGGACTATGCCAGCGGCGTCTGGTCGAACAACGCCTTTGGCGACCGGGGCTGGCTGGCCATCGCGCTGGTCATCTTCACCATCTGGCGGCCGAGCGTGAGCATCCCGTCCTCCATCCTGTTCGGCGGGCTGTACATCCTGTACCTGTCGCTGCCGACGGGCGAAAACTTCGCCGTGAAGGAGCTGTTCAAGATGCTTCCGTACATCGCAACGGTTATCGTGCTCATCGCGGTGTCGCTGCGCCGTCGCCGCGAGGACCAGCCGCCGGAGAGCCTTGGCCTGCCGTATTTCCGGGAGGAGCGATAGCGAAAACAAAGCGGAGCGGTAGCGAAAACAAAAATTATCAGATTATAAAAAAATATTTTAGAAAAAGGGCGCACATCGCGCCCTTTTAGGTTGAATTGCCGCCCGGGGCGCGATATAATAGGCTTACAGGTCAAGGGCACTTCGCCTGTCGAAAGAATACGGACAAAAAAGAAGGAGTGTTTGATGATGGATTACGGCCGTACGTATAACTTTTCCGCCGGGCCGTCCATGCTTCCGCAGCAGGTGCTGGAGGAGTGCAGGGACGAGATGCTCAACTACCGTGGCAGCGGCATGTGCGTTATGGAGATGTCGCACCGCTCCAAGGTGTTCCAGACCATCGTGGACGAGGCGGAGGCGGATCTTCGCGCGCTCATGGGCATCCCGGACAACTACCGGGTGCTGTTTGTGCAGGGCGGCGCGACGCTCCAGTTTGCCATGATCCCGATGAACCTCATGCAGAACGGCGTTGCCGACTATATCGTATCCGGCGCGTGGTCGAAGAAGGCGTACACCGAGGCGAAGAAGTTCGGCCGCGTCAACCTGCTGGCCACGAGCGAGGATCGCAATTACAGCTACATCCCGGACGGGAGCGACCTGCCGGTCGATCCGGATGCGGATTATGTGTACATCTGCGAGAACGAGACGATCCATGGCACGACATACCGCAAACTGCCGGACACCAAGGGCAAGGTGCTGGTGTCCGACCAGTCGAGCATGTTCCTGTCCAAGCCGTGCAATGTGGCGGACTATGGCCTGATCTACGGCGGCGTCCAGAAGAATATCGGCCCGGCCGGCATGGCCATCGTCATCATCCGTGAGGACCTGATCCGCAAGGATGTGGACGCCAGGTTGCCGATCTACCTCAGGTACGACACGCATGCGGACAACGGCTCCATGTACAACACCCCCAACTGCTGGTGCATCTATGTGTGCGGCAAGGTGTTCAAGTACCTGCAGTCCATCGGCGGCCTTGCCGAGATGGACCGCCGCAACCGCGAGAAGGCGGCCATCCTGTACGATTATCTCGACAGCAGCAGCATGTTCCGCGGCACGGTGGACAAGGAGTTCCGCTCGCTGATGAACGTGCCGTTCGTGACGGCCAGCAAGGAGCTCGATGCGGAAGTCGTGGCCGCCAGCAAGGCGGCCGGGTTCGACAACCTGAAGGGCCATAAGAGCGTCGGCGGCCTGCGCGCCTCGATCTATAACGCCATGCCCAAGGAGGGCGTGGAGGCGCTGGTGGCGTTTTTGAAGGACTTTGAAGCCAAGCACGCATAAAGGAGGAAGCGCAATGATCCGCATTTTAGCATCCGACGGAATGGAAAAGGGCGCCATCGCCGCGCTCGAACAGAAGGGCTGCGAGGTGGTCTGCGAGTTCTTTGACCCGGAGGCCCTCAAGACGGCCGTGCAGTCGTTCGACGTGCTCGTCGTCCGCTCTGCCACCAAGGTGCGCGTCCCGCACATCGACGCAGCCTGCCAGACCGGGCGGCTCAAGCTCATCATTCGCGGCGGCGTGGGCGTGGACAACATCGACGTGGCCTATGCCGAGGAGAAGGGCATCACCGTGCGCAACACGCCGCGCGCCAGTTCCGACGCCGTGGCCGAGCTTGCGCTCGGGCACATGTTCTCCGTCGCGCGCTACATCTCCGCCGCCGGCCACACCATGCGCGAGGGCGGCTGGGAGAAGAAAGCGTACAAGGGCATCGAGCTGACGGGGCGCACCGTGGGCATCGTGGGGTACGGCCGCATCGGCCAGGCGCTGGGCCGCCGCTGCCAGGCGCTCGGCATGCGCGTGCTTGCCTACGATATCTATCAAAATCCGGATCTCGTGTGCGATACCATGCGCTATGTGGAGCTGGACGAGCTGTTCGCCCAGTCCGACATCATCTCGCTGCACGTGCCGTCGCTGCCGGGCCAGCCGCTCGTCAACGCGGAGACGATCGCCAAGATGAAGGACGGCGTCATTCTCATCAACACCTCGCGCGGCACGAACGTGGACGAGGACGCGCTGCTTGCCGCCATCGAGTCGGGCAAGGTCTATGGCGCGGGGCTCGACGTGTTCGCCGAGGAGCCGCCGAAGAGTGCGGCGCTGCTGCAGCACCCGCGCGTATCCGCCACGCCGCATATCGGCGCCTCCACGGTCGAGGCGCAAAAGCGCATCGGCGCGGAGATCGTGGATATCATCAGCGAGAAGTTCGGCCTCTGACGCCCGTTGCGGGCGAGCGGGCGGCCTCCCATTCCGGGCGGCCGCCCCTTTTCTTGCGCGCAGGAAGCGCCGCCTGCCGCCGGGAGCGCCGCCTGACGCCGGAAGCGCCGCCTGCCGCCGGAAACGCCGCCTGCCGTCGGAAACGCCGCCTGCCGTCGGAAGCGCCGCCTGCCGCCGGAAACGCCGCCTGCCGCCGGGACGGCCACAACATCTTGTGGGGGACCGGGCCGGACGGCCGCGATATCCTGTGCCTGCGTGACCCGGTTCACAACGGCGTTTGTACACGGAACCACAATATATTGTGGTTTGCAGGTCATCGCGACCACCAATTCTTGTACAAACCATCAACAAAATATGAATTCTTTTTTAACAAAATTCATAACCATTCATTCCATGCAGCCGGTCGCGGAGTTATCCACGATTGGCGCTTGTTGCAACAATGCCCGCAATTCCCCGGATTGGGAGAAAAACCATTTGGAGGAAGGATTTTCCACCACTTTATCCACCGCATATCCACCAAAAATATCAAAATATGGTATGCATTTTCCGAGATTGACACAACATCTTGTATGCGGTACACTATCAAAGCACACAACGGAACGGGAGGCAATGGGATGTTTACAGAGATCATCAAGCGCGACGGGAGAACGGAACCGTTCAACCGGAAGAAGATCCAGAGCGCCATTTGGAAGGCGGCGCAGGCTGTCAACGGTACCGACGAGGCGCTGTCCGAGCGGCTGACCGACGAGGTCATCCGGCTGGCCGAGCTGCGCTATGAGGACCGCACGCCGGACGTGGAGGGCGTGCAGGACATCGTGGAAAAGGTGCTCATCGAGGCCGGGCATGCCCGTACCGCGAAGGCGTATATCCTGTACCGCGAAAAGCGCCGCGGCACGCGCGAAATCAATGCGCTCATCGGCGCCACGATCGATATGTTCGGCGATTATCTCAACGATAAGGACTGGCAGATCAAGGAAAACTCCAACATGCAAAAGAGCGTCAACGGACTCAATAACTATGTCCGCGAAGCGTTCACGAAGAAGTACTGGCTCTACGAGGTGTACCCGCTGGACGTGTGCAAGGCGCACGAGAGCGGCGATGTGCATATTCACGACCTGGGCTTCTTCGGGCCGTACTGCGCCGGTTGGGATCTGCGGCAGCTCCTCTCCGAGGGGTTTGGCGGCGTAGAGGGCAAGGTGGAGTCCAAGCCCGCCAAGCATCTGCGCTCGTTCCTCGGCCAGATCGTAAACTCCACGTTCACCACGCAGGGCGAGACCGCCGGCGCGCAGGCCTGGAGCTCGTTCGATACGTATTGCGCCCCCTTTATCCGTTACGACAATATGACCTTTGACCAGGTGCGCCAGTGCCTGCAGGAGTTTGTATTCAACATCAACGTGCCCACGCGCGTCGGCTTCCAGTGTCCGTTCTCCAACCTGACGTTCGACATCAAGGTGCCCAAGACGCTGCGCGACGAACCGGTCATCATCGGCGGCGAGTATCAGAAGGAGACCTATGGCGACTTCCAGAAGGAAATGGACCTGTTCAACCATGCCTTCTGCGACGTCATGCTCGAGGGCGACGCCAAGGGCCGTGTGTTCACGTTCCCGATCCCGACGATCAACATCACGAAGGATTTTGAGTGGGACAGCCCGGTGGTGGACGATTTCATGCGCATCACCTGCAAATACGGCATTCCGTATTTCGCCAACTACATCAACTCCGATCTGTCGCCGGAGGATGCGGTATCCATGTGCTGCCGCCTCCGCCTCGACAAGCGCGAGTTGCGCAAGCGCGGCGGCGGCCTGTTCGGGTCCAACCCGATGACCGGCTCGATCGGCGTGTACACGATCAACCTGCCCCGCATCGGATATCTCTCCAAGACGAAGGAGGAGTTCTTCAAGCGGCTTGAGCATCTGGCGATGCTGGGCAAGACGAGCCTTGAGATCAAGCGCAAGATCATCGAGCGGCAGACCGATCGCGGCCTGTATCCGTACTGCGCGTTTTATCTGCGCAACGTCAAGGCGCGCACGGGCGAGTATTGGACGAACCACTTCAACACCATCGGCCTGGTGGGCATGAACGAAGCGTGCCTCAACTTCCTCGGCAAGGACATCGGCAGCAGGGAAGGGCTTGCCTTTGCGCTCGAGGTCATGCACTTCCTGCGCGACCTCATGGTGCGCTTCCAGGAGGAGACCGGCCACAGCTATAACCTCGAGGCCACGCCGGCCGAGGGCACGAGCTATCGCCTTGCCAAGCTCGACAAGGCGCGTTATCCGGATATCATCCAGGCCGGCATCGAGGAGCCGATGTATACCAACTCCTCGCAGTTGCCCGTCACCTATACGGACGATATTTTCGAATGCTGCGACCTGCAGGACGAGCTGCAGTCGCTGTACACCGGCGGTACGGTGCAGCACCTGTATATCGGCGAGCGCATCGAGGACATCGAGACGTGCAAGAACCTCATCCGCACGATCTTTGAGAAGTACAAGATGCCGTATATCTCCATCACGCCGACCTTCTCCGTGTGCCACGAGCACGGCTATATTGCGGGCGAACATTTCACCTGCCCGGAGTGCGGACGCGAGGCTGAGGTGTGGAGCCGCGTGGTGGGCTTCCTGCGGCCGGTACAGAACTACAACCCCGGCAAGAAGGAAGAGTACCTCATGCGCAAGAAGTTCGTCATCTGACGCCCTTGCCCCGCCGGCGGGCAAGGCAAAGAACGGCAGCGAAACGCAACGCACCCGTTCGTCCACGGCACAGGCCGGCGGCGGGTGCGCGTTTTTGAAAAAGGCGCCGCGGATGCGGGCGCCGGGATGAGAGGGGAAGGGGAACATGCTGATCGCGGGACTGCGCAAAACGTCGTTTCTGGACTATCCGGGGCAGCCGTGCGCCGTGGTGTTTACGCCGTATTGCAACATGAACTGTACCTATTGCCACAACGAGGAGATCCTGCGCGGGGGCGTGCCGCTTGTGCCGGAGGCGGAGGTCATGGACTATCTGGAAAAGCGGGCCGGCACGCTTACGGCGGTCACCGTTTCCGGCGGGGAGCCCACGCTGCAACAGGATCTCGTCCCGTTTATCGAGCGGGTGCGGGCGCTGGGCTATCGTGTCAAGCTCGATACCAACGGCATGAAGCCGAATGTGTTGCAGCAGCTCCTGCTGCGCGAGCTGGTCGATTATGTCGCCATGGATATCAAAGCGTCGCCGGAACAATATGACGCGGTGACGCGCGTGCACTGCGATCTGGAGGCCGTGCGCCGCAGCATCTACCTGCTGCAGCACAGCGGCGTGGCGCATGAGTTCCGCACGACGTTCGCGCCGGAGCTGTCGACGGAGGATATCCTCGGCGCAGCCATGCTCGTGCAGGGCGCCCAACGGTATTTTCTGCAGCAGTACCGGCCCCGCAAGGACGAGGATCTGCCCGCGCACCCCCCCTCCTACGTGCAGGAGACGGCCGCGCGCGTGCGCGAGGCCATCGGCGTGTGCGAGGTGCGCGGCCTGTGAACCGGGAGCCGGGAGAGTACGTCGTGTCGCGCATCGACGGGGCATATGCGTATCTCTGCCGCACGGGCCAGCCGGAGGCGGAGGAACTGTTCATCGCGCTCGCGTTGCTGCCGCCGGGGACGGGCGAGGGCGGTCGCCTGCGCTACGAACTGCTCCAGCATACGCTGCTGTAGCGGCGCCGCCCGCCGGGGGACGCCCAGGAGCCTTCCAACACACCGGCCGCCGGGCCAGTCGACCGGCGGTCGGTTGCCTTTTTGGCGCCGCGCCGCTATACTCGAAAGAGGAGGTGGTTCTTTGGACAGGGGAAAGACCGGCGCGCTGATCGCATCCGCGCGCCGCGCGCAGGGCCTGACGCAGCAGGCGCTGGCCGGGCGCGTGCACGTCACGGCCAAGGCCGTCTCCAAGTGGGAGCGCGGGAGGAGCTTTCCCGGCGTGGACGTGCTGCCGGCGCTGGCGGCGGCGCTGGGGCTCCCCGTGGAGGCGCTGCTGTCGGGCGAGGCGCCGCCGTCTCCGACAGCGGAACCGCCGTCCACGGCTGCGCGGGAGGGCGGTCTGCACGCCGTGCCGGAGGGGCCGGCGTCTTCCGCGGAGCGGGGGCCGGCCCGGCCTGCCGCCAAGGCCCGCAACAAAAAACGCCGCGCGCGCCTGGCTGCGGCGCTCGTGGCGCTGTCGCTCGCGGCGGGCGGCGTGCTGTGGCGCTATGGCGGCGCGATCTTCCAGCGCGGCAACCCGATCCCGTACCTGCTGGCCGCCGCACAGCTCGACAGCGACACGCCGTTTGCCGAGGTGGGCAGCGGCGACGGGGTCTATATCGCGCCGCGGGGCGAGTGCCCCGCGCTGCTGGAGTTTGTGGAGCGGACGCGGCATGTCACGTTTGTGGAGCAGGCGGGCAGCGGCTATCTGTTTTCCAACGGCGTGGACGGCCTCGTCGTGCAATCGGAGGTCTATTGGGGGCGGTTTACCGTTTATCAGGTGCCCATGCACACGCTGCAGGCGCCGTGACGGGCGCCCGCGCCTCCCGCCTGTCGTGGGCGGGAGGTCATTTTTTCTTTTCGACAGCGTATGACAGGAAGCCGCCGGCGGGCGGCGCTTGGGAAGGCCCGCGCCCGCCGGTCAACCTTGTGGCGCGTCCGAAAGGCCCGCGCCCGATGTTCAGCCTTTCGTCTCGCCCGCAAGGCCCGCGCCCGACGTTCAGCCTTTCGTCTCGCCCGCAAGCGCCGCGTCGAGCACGGCCTGCATGGCTTCGCGCGAGGGAACGCCCTCGTGTATTTTTTTGCCGCCGACAAAGCAGCACGGCACATACCAGTAGTCGAGCGCGTCTGCGAGCGCCTTGTTGCGGCTTTCGTCCTCGATTTGCAGCGGGACGGACGCATAGGCCGGGTTTTCGGCCCGCAGCTCGTCGAGCAGGGCGCGCGCCCGCTTGCAGTGCGGGCAGTTGGGCAGGATCATCATCAGGACGGGTTGCATGGGTTTGCCTCCTCTCCGGCATGGCGCTTGCCTGCCGGTTGCTCGTTGGTTGACAATGCCCCGCTCCAATCACGAGCGGGGCAAAAGCGGGAACGATTCAGCGGGGACGGCCGCCGCGCTTATTTGCGCAGGAAGGCCGGCACGTCGAGCTTGTTCTTGGGCTTCTCGTTGTAATCGCGCCTGAGGTCACTTTCGCCGAATGCAGCGTCGCCACCGAGCGGCGCGGGTTCGGGCGTGGGCTCCTCGGCCGCGACCGGGCGGCGCGGCGCATACGAGGCGGCGGAGAAGGGCTGCGGCTGCCGCTGCTGCTGTTGTACGGGCGCGCGGAAAGCGGACTGCTGGAACGGAGCGGCCTGCTGCTGTTGCTGTTGCTGGAAGGCGGACTGCGTGAAGATCGATCCGCCGCCGAACATGCTGCCGGCCGGCGCCTGCGGGATCGTCCGCTCGGACTCGAAGCCCGTGGCGATGACGGTGATGCGCAGCGAATCGCCCATGGCCTCGTCGATGTCCGCGCCAAAGATGATGTTGGCTTCCGGATCGGCGCTTTCGGCGATGATCTCCGCAGCCTCGTTGACCTCGAGCAGGCTCAGATCCGGACCACCGGTGATGTTCATGAGCACGCCGCGCGCACCGTTGATGCTCGTCTCGAGCAGCGGGCTCTCAATGGCCTGCCGGGCCGCTTCCGCAGCGCGCTTTTCGCCGTTGGCGCTGCCGATGCCCATGTGTGCGAGGCCCTTTTCCTTCATGATCGTCTTGACATCGGCAAAGTCGAGGTTGATCATTGCCGGCACCGCGATCAGGTCGGAGATGCCCTGGATGCCCTGGCGGAGCACGTCGTCCGCCACGCGCAGTGCGTCGGGCAGGCTGGCGCGGCCTACGAGGTCGATGAGCTTGTCGTTCGGGATGGTGATGAGCGTGTCCACGATGGGCTTGAGCGCTGCGATGCCGATTTCGGCGTTGCGCATGCGCACCTTGCCCTCGAACGTGAAGGGCTTCGTCACCACGCCGACGGTCAGTACGCCCAGTTCCTTGGCGCATTCTGCCACAATGGAGGCAGCGCCGGTGCCGGTGCCGCCGCCCATGCCGGCCGTGATGAACACCATATCGGCGCCCTTGATGGCCTCCACAAGCAGCTCGCGGCTCTCGTCGGCTGCCTTGCGGCCGATTTCGGGATCTGCGCCGGCGCCAAGACCGCGGGTCAGTTTTTCACCGATCTGGATCTTGGTTTCCGATTTGGCCAGATACAGCGCCTGCCGGTCGGTGTTCACCGCGATGAATTCCACGCCGCGCAGGCCGTACTGCACCATCCGGTTGATGGCGTTGCAGCCTGCGCCGCCGACGCCGATCACCTTGATCTGGGCAAAGGTTGCGGTTTCATAGTCCTGTTCAAACATGTTCGTTCCCCCTTATTTTATCAATAAGTTTCGGAGTTTATCCAGAATCCTGGACCAGAACGAATTCGTGTCCTCGGGTACCGGAGTATCGTCCCCGCTGGCGCGGAGCACAAAGTCGAGCGCGCCAAAGGCGCTGGTGTAGTTGGGCGAGTTCATCTCGTGCATGTAGGACGGCATGTCCCGCCGGATGTTGTACCCAAGCTGGAGCTTGAGGTATTCCCCCGCACCGTGCATCATGGAGACGCCGCCGCCCGTCAGGTAGACGACGGGGCGGGCCTCGGGTCTAACGCCCATGTCGCGCAGGGCTTTTTTGAGCAGAGCGGAGAGCTCCTGCGCACGTGCATCCATGATGAGGTCGATCACGCGGTGCTCCACGCGCTTGACGCCCGTGGGCATGCGGATCACCTCAAAATTCGAAAGCGGCTCCTGCAAAAAGGTGTACCGCCGCTTGACCTGTTCGGCATATTCGAGCGGGATGTCCAGCCCGAAACTGAGGTCGGTAGCAAACTGCGCGCCACCCATCTCGATGGATTGCAGCCCGGTCAGCGCCGCATTTTCGATCAGGCACACATCCGTATGCCGGTAGCCCACATCGATCAGCACGGCGGGACGCACGCGCTCCTGCTCCGGGATGATGTGGATTGCCGTGGCCAGCTGCGCGCTCACGCACATGGAGATCTCCACGTTCATCGAGGCGAGGATGCGCTCCATCTGCTGGACGAAGGTTTCCTGCACGTACATGTGCGAAACCTCGGCGGAAAGCTCGTCCGCACGGGCGCCCTCCGGCACCGCGGCCCGCTCAATGCCGCCGACCGTAAACGATATGGGCGTGCTGTGCATGAGCACATGGCCCGGTGCGCGCGCCTTTTCGAGCGACATGGAGATCACATCGTCGATGTCCTGCACCGTTACGCGCCCGTTGCGCGACTCGATGCGCAGCGTCGCGCGGGTGGTGATCAGCTTGACGAACGGCGCCGGCACGGCCAGCGCGACCTCCCGGATGCGCATGCAGCTCTGCTGCTCGGCGCTTTCGATGGCGGTAAGCACCGCCTCGCCGAGCGAAGCCATATCGAGGAACTCGTCGCTCTCAAACCCGGCATAATCACAGATGCCGACGCCGTGTACCAGAATTCCATCCGTATGGATGGAGCTGCCGCACAGACAGACGATCTTTGAGCTTCCAATATCCAGTATCGCAGCGGGTTTCACCTCTGGACTCCTCCGCGCAGCGCTTCCGCTATATATACTGGGATATTATATCACACAAAATTCGCCCAGCGCAACTGCTGACGCATTTTTGGTATTTTCCGCTTTTCCTGCGCCGTCCCCCGGTGGGAGAAACCAAACGGGCGGCGGCCAACGCCCGCAGGCCCTGCCGTCGCCCCCCAATCGTTACCGTTTGGCGCCGCGTCAATCGCGCTCCTGGTCCGCCGGGTTTTCCGGTTCGCCGCGAAGCGGGCAGACGAGCGCCTGCTCGACACGGTGTTCCGCGATCTCCACGACCTTGATGTGCAGCCCGCAGGCATCGATCTCGAACTGCGTGCCGTCGTCCGGCACCGAGCCGTAGCTGCCGAACACGAACCCGCCGAAGGTGTCGTATTCCTCCGTCGGCAGCGTGACGTGCAACTGCTCGGCCACGTCGTCGAGCGGCGCGGTGCCAAGGATGCGCCAGGTGCTCTCGTCGAGCTGCTCGATCTCGCCCGGCTCCTCCGGCATCCCGATGTCGTCGTCCAAATCGCCCACAAGTTGTTCGAGCAGGTCGTTCATCGTCACGATGCCCTGCACGCCGCCGTATTCGTCGAGCACGACGGCAAAGTGGTTGCGCGTCTTCTTCATCTGGCGGAACAGCACGTCCGCCCGGATGCTCTGCGGCACGAAATAGGCAGGGCGCACGGCTTCGCGCAGGATGTTTTCGCGCGTGCGATCCTCCAGGCGGAAATAATCCTTGGCGTTGAGCACGCCGATGACATCGTCCGCCGTTTCGCCGCACACGGGGTAGAGCGAATGGCGGCTCTCGCGGATGGTCTCGTTCCACTGTTCGACGGTCTCGTCCTCCCAGAGAACGACCATGTCCGTGCGGTGGGTAGCGAACTCCTCCACCGACAGGTCGTCGAATTCGAACACGTTCTGGATCATCATCTGCTCCTCGGCATCGATCACGCCCTTTTCGCTGCCGACGTCGACCATCATGCGGATCTCCTCCTCGCTGACCTCCTCATCCTTCTCGTTCGGGTCGATGCCGACGAGCCGCAGAATGGCGTTGGTCGAAACGGTGAGCAGCCAGACTATGGGCGCAAAGAGCTTGGAGATGAACGAAACAAGGCCGGAAATGGCCAGCGACAGCTTCTCCGCCTTGCGCATGGCGACGCGCTTGGGCACGAGTTCGCCGAAGATCAGCGTCACATAGGACAGGATCAGCGTGATCAGCACAACGGCGATGGTGTTGAGCGTATTGGGCGAGATCTTGACCCCGAGACCGATCAGCCAGTCGACGATCCCGTCGGAGAAATTGTCCGCGGCAAAGGCGCTGCCGAGAAAGCCCGACAGCGTGATGGCCACCTGGATCGTGGCGAGAAAGCGCGCAGGCTGGCTCGTCAGCCGGGCAAGCCGCACGGCGCGCTTGTCGCCTTCGGCGGCCAGCTTGGCCAGCCGGTTGTCGTTCATCGAGATCACGGCAATCTCGGCGCATGCGAAAATCGCATTGCATATGATGAGGATCAGCTGCAACAGCAGCGATAGCCACACGGAATCCTTCAAATGATTTTCCTACCTTCCATGCCCGGTCTGTGTCGCGCCGCGGCGCCGCGGTATTGCGGGTACAGCAAAAAAACATGCTCCGCATGCGACGCTTGCCGCAGGCAGATCATGCTCAATCGTTTCCCGTATCCGTTTTGCGCAGATGGCAGCACCGTTTTCGTCGCTACTGTCGTCGTCCATGCGCGCCCAACCGAGTCCTTTCCAGAAATATGATTGCCATATTATATCACAACCCATCTCGCTTGTAAAGCCCTTCCCGCGTGGCCGCATGCGGTTGACACGTTTGACGGCCCGGCGATATAATGAAAAAAACGGTCGGAACAACGAGGCAGTTTATGGAGATCAGATTTGCAGGCCGCATGTCCGGTGTGGACGACAGCGCCGTGCGGGAGATTCTGGCGCTCACCGCATCGCACGACATCATCTCGTTTTCGGGCGGCAATCCGCCTGAGGAGGCCTTCCCCGTGCGGGAGATTGCCGCTCTTGCGGCGGAGGGGCTTGCGCAGCATCCGGCGGACGTGCTGCAATACGGCGCCACGGCGGGCTATGCGCCGCTGCTCGATGCGCTCAGCACGCGCATGGCCGCGCGCTTTGGGGCGCGCCTTGCGGCGGAAAACACGGTGTTTACAACCACCGGCAGCCAGCAGGCGGCCGATCTGCTTGCGCATGTGCTTCTCAACGAGGGGGATGTGGCGCTGGTGGAGGAGCCGTCGTTTGTGGGCTATCTCAATTCCTTTCGGGCCTATGGCGCCCGGCTTGTCGGCATCCCGATGGAGCCGGACGGCATGGACGTGGAGGCGCTCGCAGCCGCGCTCAGGGCGGAGCCGCGCGCGAAACTGCTGTACATGATCTCCAATTTCCAGAATCCGACCGGCTTTACCACCAGCGCGGAAAAGCGCGCTGCGATCTACCGCCTTGCGCAGGCGCACGATCTGGTCATCCTCGAGGACGACGCCTATGGCGAGCTGCGCTTTTCGGGCGCGCCCGTGCCGCCGGTCAAGCAGTTGGATACGGACGGGCGCGTGGTCTATGCGGCGAGCTTTTCCAAGGTGTTTGCGCCGGCGTTCCGGCTGGGCTATGCCGTTGCATCGCCGCTGCTGGCCGAGCGGCTGCTGGCGGCCAAGCAGTGCGCGGATGTGCACTCGGCCACGCTGTTCCAGTATATCGCATACCGGTTTATGACCGGCTATGATTTTGAAGGACATCTGGCCCGCCTGCGCGGGCTCTACGGCCATAAGTGCGCCCTGATGCTCGGCGAAATGGAGAAGCGGTTCCACCCGGCCGTGCGCTTCAACCGCCCGGCGGGCGGCATGTTCGTCATGGGCTTTTTACCGGACGGCATGGACGCGCGCCCGTTCGTGCAGGCGGCCGTGCAGGAGGGCGTGGCGTGCGTGCCGGGCATGGCGTTCGCCACCGACCAGACGCGCCCGTCGAACGGGTTCCGGATGAACTACTCCATGCCGTCGGACGCGGATATTGTGCGCGGGGTGGAGATCCTCGGCCGGTTGACGCATCGCTGGCTCGCATAACCGCAACGCCCTCCGCTGCCGGAGGGCGTTTCTTTTTGGACGCCGCTTGCCGCCTGCGCCATGGCGAAAAGCGCCGCTGCGCGGACAGAAGCGGCGAAGGAGAGAACACCGGGAAGCGAAACGACGACATCGGAAGGATAACCGAATGCAGCAGCGCAACGATCCCCTTCCGGAAAACGCGCTCGGGGCGCGTCGCCTGTTCCAGCGGCGGCCGCTCTGCCTTGCCGCGCTCGGCGTGCTGGCCGGGCTGCTGCTCTTTGGCGCGGCGGATGTGTCGCGCGCGCCCGCCGTGCTGGCGGTGCTGCTCGTGCTTTCCGTTGCGGCGCTCTGGCTTTCGCGGCGCGCGCTGCTCGTGCTGCTTCCCGCATGCCTGGCGCTGCTCAGCGCGCTGCTGCAATGCCCCCGGGCGCCTGTGGCGACATCCGGCGTGGTGACCGGCCACATTGCGGAGCTGCCGGAGACGGTCGAGAATCGGCAGGTGCTCCTGCTGGACGCCGCCGCCGTCGATGGCGTGGCGGTGCGCGGCCGCGTGCGGCTGACCCTTTATGGCGCGCCTGCGCTCCGCTATGGGCAGCGCGTCGAGGTGGAGGCGGCTTTGGAGCCTTCGGAGGCGGTATGGCGCACCTATGACCGATACAGGGGGATCGCCTGCCACGCCTATGCCGGCGCGGATACGCTGCGCGTGTCCGGCGGGCGGGAGGATCTGTACGGATGGCTGCTGGCCGCGCGGGAGTCGATCGCCTGCCGCATCGATACGCTGTTCCCGGATGCGGTGCAGGCGCAGGCGGCGCGCGGCATTCTGCTGGGCGGCGGTCTGGCCGATATGGAAGAGGCGACCGTCGACAACTTTCGGGCGGTGGGAATTGCGCATCTGCTGGCCGTATCCGGCCTGCACGTAGGGGTGCTTGCGGGCGCGCTGCTCGTGCCGCTCCGGCTCATCCGGCGCATGTGGCTGCGCTTTGCCGTGCTGGCGATGCTGTTGCTGGCCTATGCGGCGCTGACCGCGTTTACGCCGTCGGTGCTGCGCGCGTGCGTGATGCTGCTCACGGTGTTGCCGGCCGTGCCGCTGCGGCGCCGGCGCGACCTGCCCAGCGCGCTTTCGCTTGCGTTCGTGCTGGTGCTGCTGGCCAAGCCGTTTGCCCTTTGGAACGCGAGCTTTCAGCTCTCCTTCCTGGCCGTCGCCGGGCTGGCGCTGCTGCAACCGCCGCTCATGCGGCCGCTGGCGGTGCTCGGGGAGCAGGCGGGGCGGGCGCTTTCCTCCGGCCTTGCGGTCGTCGTTGCCACGATCCCGGCGACGGCGCGCTTTTTCGACGTGGTGCCGCTGCTGTCCATCGTGGCCAACCTGTTGGTGCTGCCGCTCGTGCCGCTGTTCTTTGTGCCGGCGCTGCTTGCGTTGGTGCTCAGCCTCTTTTCGCTGCCGCTCGGCGCGGCGGTGGCGGTTGTGCCGCGCGCGGCGCTTTCTGTGATTCTGCGCGTAGCCGAGGCGGGGGGCGCGCTTTCGCTCGCCGTCCCGGCGCCGGGCGCCGCCGGCTATGCGCTCTTCTTCCTGTCGATGCTCTTCGCTTCGCCGCTGTGCATGGCCCGGCCGCGCGTGCGCGCGTTGCTCAGCGCCGCGTCGCTGCTGCTGGCCGTTGCGCTTTGGACGCTGGGCGCGCCGGGTTGAAGAATTTTACCGCCCGACGGCGCAAACGCTCTTGCCGAAGGCCGGGGAAAGCGGTATACTTTTCGATATGCAAGAAATCGTCACCAGAGCCTGTATCCTGTTGCTCGTCATCGCGCTGGGCTATGTGCTGCGCCGGATCGGCTTTTTGCCGGAGTCGGCCTTTGCCGTCGTCTCCCGCGTGGTTTTGAACGTGACGCTGCCGTGCGCGGTGATCACCAACTTTGCGCACATGGAGGCTTCCGGCGCGCTGCTCTGGCTGTTCCCGCTCGGCTTTCTGTGCAATGCGCTGTTCGTCAGCCTCGGCTATCTGGCGGGCAGGCGGCGCGGCCGGCAGGAACAGGTGTTCTGCATGCTCAACTTTTCCGGCTACAACATCGGCTGCTTTGCGCTGCCGTATGTGTCGAGCCTGCTCGGCCCAACGGCGGTGGTGTCGGCCTGCCTGTTTGACGCCGGCAACGCCATCTGGGCGACCGGCGGCACGAACGCGGTTTGCGCCGCCCTGCAGGAGGGGGGGCGACTGCGGCTCGGGCCGACGCTGAAGCGGCTTGCGCGCAGCGTCACCATCCTCGCTTATCTGATCATGCTGCTGCTCGCGGTGTTGCGGGTACGCCTGCCGGGGCCGGTGCTGGAGTTTGCGGAGCTGGTCGGCTCGGCCAACAGCTTTCTGGCCATGCTCATGCTGGGGCTCGGCATGAACCTGGATATCCGGCGCGAACAGCTCCGGTGGATCGGGCGCGCGGTGTGCGTGCGCTTCGGCGTTTCCCTTGTGCTCAGCCTGTGCTTTTTCTACCTGTTGCCGTTCGATCCGGAGATCCGGCTGGGCGCGGCGCTTGCGGCGTTTTCGCCGGTTTCGTCCATCAGCCCGGCCTATACGCGCGAGCGCGGGGGCGACGTAGGCCTTGCGAGCAGTTGGAATACGATCACGATCCTGCTCTCGCTGCTCTGCATGACGCTGATGCTGCTGTTCGCGTCCTGAGGCGCGCACGGCCGACAAGATCCATCAGGAAGGGGAAAGGCATGGCAAAATTGGAATGTACGCTGCACGGCAATTTTGACGCGGTGCTGCAGACGCTGGAACAGGCGGTGCTCGGCCGCAGCGTTTCCGCCACATGCGAGGACGCGAGCGATATGACGATCGGCGGCTGCCGCTGCGCCGTGCGCGTGTACGAGCGATACAGCATGATCGGCAGCAACCGCGTCAGCCTGAATCTAACGCTGCTGGGGGATGGGCAGCGCCTGCTGCTGAGCGCCATCACGTCCGGCGGCAGCCAGGCGGTGTTCTTCAAGATCAACACGTTTGGCGAGGAGGCGTTCCTCGACTGCATCCGGGACGCCGTGGCGGCGCTGCGCTGAAGCGGCGCGCGGTTCCGCGAGCGTGGGACCGCTTTTCGGGCAACGGCCCCGCCCGGCGGCATTTTCCGCGGCCCTGCCCGGCGCGGCCGGGTACGGAAACAGGCGTGCGCGAACGAAACAACGACTGCAAACGGAGGAAAACATGGCTTATTTTTATGACGAACCCTCGCATACCTTCAGCGAGTACCTGCTCATCCCCGGCTATTCGTCCAAGGACTGCATCCCGGCCAACGTGTCGCTGCGCACGCCGGTCACACGGTTCCGGCGGGGAGAGGAGAGCGCGATCACGATGAACATTCCGCTCGTATCCGCCGTCATGCAGGCGGTGTCGGACGACCGGATGGCCGTTGCGCTTGCGCGGGAGGGCGGCATCTCCTTCCTGTATGCGTCGCAGCCGATTGAACAGCAGGCGGAGATGGTGCGCCGGGTCAAGGGCTACAAGGCGGGGTTTGTGGCGAGCGATTCCAACCTGCGCCCGGACGATACGCTGCAAGACGTGCTCTCGCTCAAGGCGCGCACGGGGCATTCGACCATGGCCGTCACCGAGGACGGCACGGCGACCGGGCGGCTGGTGGGCATCGTCACAAGCCGCGATTACCGCGTGAGCCGCATGGCGCCGCAGACGCCGGTGCGCGCGTTCATGACGCCGTTTGATCGGCTCGTCTACGCCCGGGAGGGCACGACGCTCAAGGCCGCAAACGACATCATCTGGGAGCACAAGCTCAATGCGCTGCCGATCGTTTCCGCGGACGGGCGTCTCGTCGCGTTTGTCTTCCGCAAGGATTATGACGCGCATAAGGAAAACCCGCTCGAACTTCTGGATGCGCAGAAACGGTACATCGTGGGCGCGGGCATCAACACGCGCGACTATGAGGCGCGCGTCCCGGCGCTGGTCGAAGCGGGCGCGGACGTGCTGTGCATCGATTCGTCCGAGGGCTATTCCGAGTGGCAGAAGGATACGCTCGCGTTCATCCGCGCGCGCTATGGCGAGACGGTCAGGGTCGGCGCGGGCAACGTCGTGGATCGGGAGGGGTTCCGCTTCCTGGCGGACGCGGGCGCAGACTTTGTCAAGGTCGGCATCGGCGGCGGCTCCATCTGTATCACGCGCGAGACCAAGGGGATCGGCCGCGGGCAGGCGTCGGCGGTGATCGAGGTGGCGCGCGCGCGGGATGAGTATTTCGAGGAGACGGGGATCTATGTGCCCGTCTGTTCGGACGGCGGCATCGTACAGGACTATCATATCACGCTGGCGCTGGCCATGGGCGCAGACTTCTGCATGTTGGGGCGGTATTTCGCCCGCTTTGACGAGAGCCCGACCAGCCGCGTGCTCGTGGGCGGCAGTTATATGAAGGAGTATTGGGGCGAGGGCAGCGCCCGGGCGCGCAACTGGCAGCGGTACGATATGGGCGGCGCGCAGAAGCTCTCCTTTGTCGAGGGCGTTGATTCCTATGTCCCGTATGCGGGCAGCCTGTCCGAAAACGTGGCCGTTACGTTGAGCAAAATCCGTTCCACCATGTGCAACTGCGGCGCGTTGAGCATCCCGGCGCTGCGGCGCAATGCACGGCTTACGCTCGTCTCGTCGGTCAGCATCGTGGAGGGCGGCGCGCACGACGTGCTGCTCAAGGATCGCACCGGCACGCCGGTCAAATAAAACCGCGGGGCGGCTTTGCAAGGGAAACGCGGAACCGCCGTCGCCTGCGGGGCGACGGCGGTTCCGTTTCGAATCCGGACGGGGTCCCGACCGGAAATTGCTTCGGGCGTCCTGTGATGGCCGGCGAACGGCATATGCAAGCGCGGCGGGCCATGCCCGCCGCGCTGCAGTTTTACGCTTATGCCTGTTCCCGCTGCTTCTTTTCGCGCAGCGCCGCAAGCACCACGTCGGGCGTGAGCGGCATGCGCAGGAAGCGGCAGCCAATGGCGTTGGCCACGGCGTTGGCGATGGCCGGCGCACCGGGGACCATGACGATCTCGCCGATGCCGCGCGCGCCATAGGGGCCGGTCGGCTCCGGCTTTTCGACCGCCTCGACGATCAGTTCGGGCATGTCGTCGATGGTGGGGATCTTGTAGTCCACAAAGCTCGGATTGAGCACGCGGCCTTCCTTGAGCTTGAGTTCCTCGAACAGCGCGGTACCGAGCGCCTGCACCATGGCCCCCTCGGCCTGCCCCTCGTACATCTGCGGGTTGATGACCTTGCCCGCGTCGAATACGGAAACCATCTTGAGCACCTTGATGTTGCCCGTCTCGGTATCGACCTCGACCTCGGCGCCGTTGACGCCCATGCTCCAGAAGGCGACGGGCTTGGGCGAGAGGCCGGTCTTGACGTCGGCGGCGATGTTGTTCGGCACGGTGAACGAGCCGACGCCGATCATGGGGCCGCCGATGCCGCTCTGATCCGGCAGCGTGAGGCCGAGCGCGAACGTGCTGATGGGCTCCCTGATGTCGGGGTAGAACTTGCGGCGCACGTACCCGTCCTCGAGGTACAGGTCGCTCTTCCAGGTGCCCATCTTGATCTGTGCCAGCTCCAGGATCTTGTTGCGCAGGTCCTCGGCGGCGAGCTTGGTCGCGTTGCCGGCGCAGTACGTGGAGCGGGAGGCGACGGTCTGCCACTCGTAGGGGGTGTGGTCGGTGTCGCCGGTGCGCACGGTGATCTTATCCGGGCTGACGGTCAGCGTTTCGGCCGCGATCTGCGCCATGACGGTATCCGAGCCCTGGCCCATGTCGTGGCACGAGCAGAGCAGCACGAAGGTGCCGTCCTCGTTCATGCGGATGATGACGGAACTCGCCACGTCCGTCGGCATGGAGGGCGCCTTCCAGCCGCCGGCAAGGCCCTTGCCGCGCAGCTTGGTCGGGCTGCCGGAGGGCTCGCACGGCTTGTCGTATTCGAGCAGCTCGGCGGCGCGCTCCAGGCACTCCTGATAGCCGGCAACCTCGATGGTCTGGCCGGTCGCGGAGATGCCGCCCTCGCGGATGCCGTTGATACGGCGCACATCGAGCGGAGAAATACCCATCTCGGCGGCGATCATATCGATGTTCTGCTCGATGGCGAAGTGGATTTCGCTCATGCCGAAGCCGCGGTACGGGCCGCCGACGGGATGGTTGGTGTAGACGCAGTAGCTGTCCGTGCTGATGTTCTCGATGTCGTACGGACCGACGCAGCCCCAACCGGCCGCCTTGACGATGTTGACGCCGTACTCGGTGTAGGCGCCGCCGTCCCAGGCGAGCGTGTTCTTGGAGCCGATGATCTTGCCGTCCTTGCGTACGGCGGTCTGGATGCGGATGTGCAGGCCCTGCCGCACGTAGGCGTACTGGAACTCGTCCTCGCGCGTGTAGGTCAGCTTGACGGGCCGGCCGGGGCAGCGCATGGCCAGCGGGATGACGATGCCTTCGAGCGTGGTGCCGGCCTTGCAGCCGAACCCGCCGCCCACCGCCTTGCTGATGACGCGGATCTTGTTCAGCGGGAACCCGAAGGTTTCCGCCAGCGCCCGGCGCACGGCGAACGGGGACTGGCAGGCCGCCCAGATGGTCAGCTCGCCGTCCGGCATGTACTGCGCGGTGCAGGCATGCGGCTCGATCGGCACGTGCTGCACGTGCGGAATATAGAAGCTGTGGTCGAACACCCGGTCCGCCTCGGCAAACGCACGGTCGGCGTCGCCCTTGCGCAGGACGTAGTGGTGCGAGATGTTCGTCCCCTTTTCGGGGTAGAAGATCGGCAGCACCTTATAGGTGTGCAGATCGGGATGGATCAGCGGCGCGTCGGGCTTCATGCCGTCGAGGGAGTCGAACACGGCGGGCAGCTCCTCATAGGACACTTCGATCAGCTCGCAGGCCTTTTCGGCCAGCTCCGGGCTTTCCGCCGCGACGGCGGCTACCGGTTCGCCGCGGAACTTGGCGGTGCCGACGGCGAGGAAGTTTTTGTCCTCGAGGTAGAGGCCGGTGCGCTTTTTGTAGTAGTCGCCGGTGATGACGCAGCGAACGCCCTCAAGCGCCTCCGCCTTCGAGGTATCGATGGAGAGGATCTTTGCATGTGCATACGGGCTGCGCTTGACCTGCGCGTACAGCGGGCGCGAAAAGCGGATATCATCCGCAAACTGCGCCGTGCCCGTGACCTTTTTTACGGCGTCAAGCCGTTCTACGGATTGACCGACAACCTTCATTTTTCGTATACCCCCTTGGCCGCAACGTCTTCGATGGCTTCGACGATCTTCTTGTAGCCGGTGCAGCGGCACAGGTTGCCGCTCATGGCGCAGACGATCTCGTCGTGGGTGGGATGCGGATTCTCACGCAGCAGCGCCTCGGCGCTCATGAGCATGCCCGGCGTGCAGAACCCGCACTGCAGCGCCATATGCTCGATAAAGGACTCCTGCAGCGGCGAAAGCTCGTCGCCATTGGCAAGGCCCTCGACGGTCTCGATGCGCTTGCCGTTGAGTTCCGGCGCGAGGATCAGGCAGGCGTTGACGGCCAGCCCGTCCATGATGACCGTGCAGGCGCCGCATTCGCCGGCGCCGCAGCCCTCTTTGGTACCGGTGAGGGCCAGGTCGTCGCGCAGCACGGAGAGCAACGTGCGGTTCGCGGGAACCGACAGCTCCACCGGCGCGCCGTTAACGGTAAATTTCACCCGATATTCCATGATGGCCACCTCCTTATGCCAGCTTGCCGAGCGCGTCGCGCACGATATAGGAAACCATGTCGAGCCGGTACTGCCGGTCGGCGCGCACGTCGTCGATCGGGCTGACCTCGGTCGCGGCGAGCGCCGCCGCCTCCGCGATCAACGCCTTGTCGAGCTTCTTGCCCGCCAGCAGCGCTTCGGTCTTGGGCAGGCGCAGCGGCGTGGGTGCGACGGAACCCATCGCCACGCGATAGTCGTCCCCGACGCGGAGCACCGTGCCGCACACGGTGGAAAGATCGACCTGACTGCGGCGCGAGATCTTGTAGAACTCGCCCTGGGCCGTCACGAACGGGACGCGGATGCCGGTGACGATCTCGCCCTCCTTCAGATCCACCTTGCGCACGAAGAGGATAAAATCGCGGATGGGCACCTCGCGGCGACCGTCCGGACCGGCGATTTCCACGATGGCGTCGTAGCAGTACAGCGGGGTTGCGGTGTCGGCCAGCGGCGAGGCGTTGACGATGTTTCCGATGCAGGTGGCGCGGTTGCGCACCTGCTTGCTGCCGACGGAGGCGGCCGCCTTGGCCAGCGTGGGGTAGCGTTTGCGCACCTCATCGTTGGCGGCGATCTCGTTCATCTTTGCCAGGGCCCCGATGCGCAGACCGTCCGACTCGGAAAACGTGATGCCGTCAAGGCCGGGGATGCCCTTGAGGTCGATTACGTAGTCGGGTTGCAGCAGACGGTCGCGCATGCGGACGACGATATCCGTCGCCCCCGCCATCAGGACAGCGGCGGCACCGTACTGCTTTTTTTGGGCGATGGCTTCCTCCAACGTCTGGGGAAGCAGGTACTCAAATGCTTTCAAGGTCGTTCTCCTTTCCAATAGATAATTTAGTCAGGCCCGTCAAGAGCCCGGATGCCTTGTTGTACGGGCGATCAGCCCTGTGTGGAAAATTCGCGCTGCAAAAGCCGGTTTGCTTCGCGCTCCAGCTCCTGCGCGAGACGGGAAAAACTATCCGCAAGCGCGAGCGCCTCCGGCGTCAGTTCGCTGCCGCCGCCTGCGGCGCCGCCGAGCTTGCGGATCAGCAGCGGTACGCCGAGGGCTTCTTCCGCCTTGCCGAGCATGATCCACGCGCGGCTGTACGCGATCTGCATCTCCATACAGGCGGCGCGCAGGGAACCGGTTTCCCCGATGGTGCGGAGCAGGCGGATGAGCTCCTCGTTGAGCAGGAAGCCGCCATAGCGCAACGAGAGGTCGACATGCGCCGCCGCCGGTATGGCCGGGAGATGGGACGCCTGCGCCGCCGCCAGCTTTTCCGCCGTGTTGACCGAGAGCAGCACCCCGCTGTCGTCCACGGGTACGCGGGTGACCTGCGCCGCATGTTCCAGCATGAACCCGCGCAGCCCGCGCGGCCCGTCGTAACCGAGCAGCGCGTCGAAGCATTCGCGGCGCACCAGAATCGGATGCCCGAGTCGGTGCCCGTGCTGGGGCCCGGCGATGGGCGTGGGAGCATCCAGCAGCGCCCTCAGGGTATCCGGATGCAGATACGGAACGTCGCCCGGCACGATCAGGACCGCATCGGTTTGCATCAATGCGTCCATGCCGAGCCGAATGGAGTCGATCAGGCGCGTTGTCGCATAGCGCCGGTTGCGGATGCAGAGCACGCTGCTGTGCGCCAGATGCCGCTCCAGCAGTGCCGCATGATAACCCGTTACGACGACGATCGGATCGACGCCGAGCTGTTTGAACACGCGGATCTGCCGCTTGATGATGGAAGTGCCGCCCACCTTGGCCAGCGGCAGGAACTGTTCCAGCTCCGCCGGTACGCCGGCGGCGGCGATCAGCGCGCCGCAACGCATCTATCGTTCCTCCTGCAGGTGTTGGAGCAATCTTTGATAATCGTCCGGGGTATCCACATCGATGGCGCAACCCTCGTCGTCCGTCGCCACATAGGCGATGTTGCCGTTCATTTCGCGGAATGCGCCGCGTAGCCCGTCCCCGCCCGCATAGCCGGTGACGGCGCCAAAACAACGGCGGCGCAGCAGCGGCGGGTGGAGCCGCCGCATGTTGCGGCTGGGGAATACGAGATCCGCATCCGTCCGCTCCATGCAGCGCAGGAGCTGGGGCAGGAGCGACGGCGGAATGGCCGGCATATCCACGGGGAGCAGAAAAACCGCCTCCGCATCCGTATGGGACGCGATGTAGTCGATCCCAAGCCGGATCGAGGCGAACATATCCGCCGTTTCATAGGCGGCGTTGTATAAAAAGTGAACGTGCGTAGGCCGGAGCGCCTGCACAATCTGTTCGGCATAGCCACCGATGACGACGTAGATTTCGGAAATGCCTGCCTGGGAAAAAGTGGAAACCGTGCGCTCGATCATGGGCCTGCCATCGACCGGCAGAAGTGCCTTGCATTGCCCCATCCGTCTGGACATCCCGGCTGCTGCGATCAGACCGACTGCATACATGGATGTGTACCCCCGGATGTCGTATGTAATTAGTTTGCAGGATTTGCGTGCAAATGTCAATGCCGTTATTTTATAAATTGAATATTGAAATCCCCGCAAACGGGAGTTTTTCGTCACCGGAATGCCGATCGTGAAAAAAATCGCAAAACCGGCGCAAAAATTTGCGGACAAAACAAGGTGCGCGCCGGTCAAAATACGGGCACGCTGTCGATCGGGCAGTTCCAGCTGTTGCGGACGCGATGGTGTTCCAGCCCCGCATAAAAGGCGTTTTCGCGCACGCGCATGACGCATTTGGGCGACGCGCGGAACGTCCCGTCCGGTTCGACCGCCGTAAAGACGAGCAGCAGCGCCTCCTCCCGGCCGGATGGTTCGCGCACGCGCACAAACACCATCACGCGGCCGTAGGCGTCCCGCTCCAGCTCCGCAACCTCCGGGAAGGCCAGCGCGCCGGTATCGGCGCCGTACAGGGCGCGCACCAGCGTTTCCGTCGCCTGCCGCACGTTGGCGGCGGCCTCGCATCCACCATGGGTCAGCATCGGCATTCCTCCTTTTTCGTTGTCCGTCCCCGCCGCCACTTCGGCGGCGCGCATAAGCCCCTGCCCGGCGTAGCCGTACATCCTGCGCCCTGCGCCCGCCTGCGGCCGTTCGCCGCGCGGCGGGGCGGAGCGGCGCGACCCGGCGGAGGGGCGAAGCGGCGCGACCCAGCGGCGGGCAATGGTACGGGTTCCGTTTTCGGCAGGGCGGTGTCCCTGCGGCGCGCATACGCCCTGCCCGGCGCAAGCTGCGACGGCCGGACAGGCCGCCGTGTTGCCGGCTTTGTTTTGCAACCATCATACCGCAAAACCGGCCGCCGGTAAAGCCGTGTTTTCCATCCGGCCGTCGATCCTTCCCGCCGGGGCCGGCGAAAGCCGGATGCAATGCCGTCGATAGCGGCCGTCCCTCCGCGCCCGGGCCGTTCCATCGGGCGTGGGCGGGTGCCGTTCACGCCCGGCGGCGCGTCCCCGAGCCGGCCGTTTTCGTCCGCCATGGCCGGCGGCGCGGCTGGGGCCCATGCGCTTTGTTCCCGTTTTTGTTCCCGCCCTCAATCGAGCGCACCCTGAAGGAGGCGCGCGCCGGCGGAACCGCATAGAGCGCGCCGGCGGGGGCAAGCTAACGGTATGCGCGAATGGATGGCACTTGTAGCGGCGGATCTCAGCGGGCGGCTGCGCGGGTATGCAGCGTCGTTTCTCGGCGACGCGGTGCAGGCGGCCGTCTGCCTCTTCCTGTTTGCCGCCGTTTCTCCGCTGGGCGCGCAGCAGGGCGCACCATATGCGGTATGGCTGCTGGCCGGGCTGGCGCCGTGGTTTTATTACGAAAACGCGCTGCTTGCCAGCGCCAACGCCTATTTTGTCTATGCGCCGCTCGTGCGGCGGAACCTGTGCCGCAGCGCGCTCGTGCCGCCGGCCCGCGTGGCGGCGGCATTCGTGCTCGCCGCGCCCTGGCTGCTGGCGGCGGCGGTGGCGGCGGCAGCGACAAACTGCCTGTCGCCGCGCTGGTTCCTGTTGCCGTACTGCCTGCTGTGCGGCATGTTGCAGGGGGTGGCGGAGGGTTATTTTGCGGCGATGTTTGCGCCGTTTTTCGGCAGGTTTGTAGCGCACGGGATGCGGCTGACGCTGTCGCTCTTCTTCTGGTTCGCGCCCGTGGCTTGGCCGGCCGGGCGGCTGTTTGGCGCAGGGGCGGCGCAATGGCTCTCGCCCATCGGGTACGTGGTGGACGCCACGCGCGCCTGCCTGATCGCGGGCGCCAGTTTCCCGGCATGGAACCGCACGCTGTGGTTTCTCTGCCTGATGGCGGGGCTGGCCGTCGCGGGTGCGGTAGGCTGCAGCCGCCTGCACGAGCCGTATCGGGAGGTGCTCTGACTTGGACCGGATCGAGACATTGCGTGGGGAATATGTCGCTCTGTGCGCCGGCGGGAGGCTGACGGGCGAGGCGCCGACGCTGATCCGGCGGGCGGCGGCGGGCGGTGCGGCGCTCATCTATGGCGATGCGGTGCAGGCAGACCCGGAGGGGCGGGAGCGCTCCGTTTTCCGGCCGGCCTATGCGCCGGAGACGCTGCTGGCGACAAACTATGCCGGCTCGCCGGTCGTGCTGTCCGCGGCGCTGTTTGCACGCGTCGGCACGGACGGGCGGGAGGATGCGGACGCAATCTATGCGCTGCTGTTGCGTGCCGCCGCTTTGACGGGCCGCGCCTGGCACATCCCGCACGCGCTGTTTCGCGGGGCGCCAGCGCCGCCGTGCTGCAGCCGCCGCATTGTGGCGGACGCGCTCAGGCGCTTTGGCCGGTGCGGGACGGTGGAAGAGGGGCTGTTCATCGGCAGTTTTGACGTGCGCTATGGCATCGTGGGCGAACCGCTTGTCTCCGTAATCGTGCAGAACGAGGGCGATACGGACGCGCTGCGGCACACGCTGGAATCGGTCGAGCGGCGCAGCGCCTACCGTCATTATGAGCTGATCGTGGCGGACGGGACGCTGCCGGATGCGCGTACGCGCGCCTATTATCGCGCGCTCGCCGGGCAGCGCGCCGCTACGGTCGTCGCCCGCCCCGGCGAGGCCAATGCCGCCCGGCTGCGCAACGAGGCGGCAAGGCATGCAAAGGGCGAGCTGCTGCTCTTCCTCGATGCGGGGCTGGCGCTCGGCGCGCACGATGCGCTGGAACGGCTCGTCGAACAGGCCGGTCAGGCGGGGGTGGCGGCCGTGGGCGGGAAGATCGTGGACGGTGCGGGACGGCTGCTGCATACGGGGCTCGTTCTCGGGCTTTCGGAGCTGCCCGTCTCACTGTTTGCCGGGCGCCCGGACAGCCTTGCGGACCCGGCGCAGAACCGGTACGCCAACTGCACGCGTAACGTTTCCGCCGTGCAGGGGGCGCTCATGGTCGATACGCAGCAGTTCCTTTCGCTTGGCGGGTTTGACGAGACGTTTGAAACGGCGGGGGCCGAGGCGGCGCTCTGCGTCCGGTGTTGCGAGGCCGGCCGGCGCGTGGTGTATACCCCGTACGCACGGTTTGTCGCTGCGGTTACGCCCGGCGCGCGGCGCGCGCTGACGCGCAAAAACCGCGACCGGTGCGCGGATGTGTTCCGGCCCATGCGCGTGCATGGCGACCCCATGCTCTCCCAAAACCCGACGTTCCTGCGGCTGGCGGCGCGGGTGGACGCGGTGGAGCCGCTGCTCTGAGACCCGTGCGCACCTTGGACGGAAGGGGGACGTAGGGGAGGCATTCTTTTCTTTATCACCAGACAAGAACCAAATGAAAGTCAACAAACCGGGCGGGCCGGCAGGGCCTCGCCCGCCTTTGGCCGTTTTTAATTTTTTAATCAAGAACCCCGGGGAAAGAGGGGGAGGGGGAAACGGGAAGGGAAGGAGGAGCAGGGCCTTCGGTTGCTTTCCTGCCGGAAGGCGTACAGTTGTCCATCAGCGGAGGAAGACGGGTTTTCCTGCCCGGTCAGGACAACGCGGCGGCCGTCCAAAGGGACGGCCGCCAATGCTGCGCAGGGATCACTTTGCCCTGGTGGAGATCTCCTCGAGAATCCGCTCGGCAAAGGCGTCGAGCGTCATCGTGCCAAGGTCGCCGTCCCGCCGCGAACGGACGGACACGAGCCCGCCGGCCACCTCCTTGTCTCCGAGCACGAGCATATACGGCACCTTCTGCATCTGCGCCTCGCGGATCTTGAAGCCGATCTTCTCGTTGCGCAGGTCGCATTCGACGCGCACGCCCCTGGCGGCGAGAGCTGCCTGCGCCTGACGGGAGGCTTCGGCGGCGCGGTCGGTGATGGGCAGCACGCGCACCTGCTCCGGGGCGAGCCACGTGGGGAAGGCGCCGGCGAAATGCTCCGTGATCACGCCGATGAACCGCTCGATGGAACCGAACGCCGCGCGATGGATCATGACGGGGCGGTGCTTCTGCCCGTCGGCGCCGGTGTACTCAAGCTCGAAGCGTTCCGGTAGCTGCATGTCGAGCTGGATGGTGCCGCATTGCCAGGTGCGGCCGAGGCAGTCGGACAGGTGGAAGTCCAGCTTCGGGCCATAGAAAGCGCCGTCGCCCTCATTGACGGTGTAGGGCTTGCCGGTCTCCACGATTGCGTCGCGCAGCGTCTGCGTGGCGAAGTCCCAGACGGCCTCTTCGCCCATATGGTCCTCCGGCATGGTGGACAATTCGATCTTGTACGGCAGGCCGAAGGTGGAATAGATCTCGTCGAACAGGCGGATCACGCCCTTGATCTCGTCCTTCATCTGCTCCCACGTCATGAAGATGTGCGCGTCGTCCTGCGTGAAACAACGCACGCGGAACAGCCCGTGTAGCGCGCCGGAGAGCTCGTGCCGGTGGACGAGCCCGAGTTCCGCCACGCGCAGCGGCAGGTCACGATAGGAGTGCATCTCGGTCTTATAGGCGAGCATGCCGCCGGGGCAGTTCATCGGTTTGATGGCGTAATCCTCATCGTCGATGACCGTGGTGTACATGTTGTCCTTGTAGTGGAACCAGTGTCCGCTCGTCTCCCAGAGGCGCCGGTTCAGGATCATGGGCGTAGCGATCTCCACATAGCCGTAGCGCTTGTGCACCTCGCGCCAGTAGCTGATGAGCTCGTTCTTGAGCGCCATGCCCTTGGGCAGGAAAAACGGGAAGCCCGGCCCCTCGTCGAGGATGGTGAACAGACCCAGCTCCTTGCCGAGCTTGCGGTGGTCGCGTTTTTTGGCCTCTTCGAGCATGGTCAGGTAGGCGTCAAGGTCGGCCTTTTTTTCAAACGCGGTGCCGTAGATGCGCTGGAGCATCTTGTTCTTTTCGCTGCCGCGCCAGTAAGCGCCGGCCACGCTCATGAGCTTGGCGTTTTTGAACCTGCCGGTCGAGGCGATGTGCGGCCCGGCGCAAAGGTCGACGAATTCCCCCTGCCGGTAGAAGCTGATGACGGCATCCTCCGGCAGGTCGCGGATCAGCTCGACCTTGTAGGGCTCGCCCAGCTTCTCCATGTAGGCGATGGCTTCTTCGCGCGGCAGCTCGAACCGTTCAAGCGGCAGGTTTTCCTGCGTGATCTTCTCCATCTCCTTCTCGATGGCGGCCAGATCGTCCGGCGTGAACGGGGCCGGCGCGTCGAAATCGTAATAAAAGCCGTTCTCGATGGCGGGCCCGATGGCCAGCTTGATCTCCGGGTGCAGCCGCTTGACCGCCTGCGCCAGCACGTGGGAGCCGGTGTGCCGGTACGCCCAGCGACCGTTTTCGTCGGCAAAGGTATAGAAGCGCAGCGCATGGTCGCCCGTGATGGGGCGGAACGCATCGCTGTGCACGCCGTCGATGGCGCACGAGAGCGTGGCCTTGGCCAGGCGCGGGCTGACGGCGGCGGCGATTTCAACGCCGGTCATGCCGTCGGCAAATTCGCGCTGCGCACCGTCGGGGAAAGTGATGAGCATGGGGATCTTCCTCCTGTCGTACAAAATAAAACCGCCCCGTCGCAACCTGCTGCGAGGGGCGATGGGGCATCGCGGTTCCACCCTGCTTTTTTCTCTTTGCGGCGCTATCGGCCCTGCCTGCCGGCACAGGTCGGCGGGCGGTCTTCGCTCGTTGGGCGCATGTCCCGCTTTCAGCCGCGGCGGGGACTCTCTTGTCTGCGCGCAGGGGATGGAGCTACTGCTTCCCGCGTCATTCCCGTACGCCCATCAGTATAGCCGTCCGCACCCCGCTTGTCAAGGGGCGCGCTCGCCCCAAACCGCCGCTTTCGGGCCCCTGTCCGGGCGCGCGGGTCTGGGCGCGGACCGGCGGACGGGGTGAGACGGATTTTCCGGGGGCCGGCGCTCGCAACCGGCGCCCTGCCGCGCCGGGGGCGGCCCTGTTGCCGGCGAAGGGGGTTGGCTGCGCGGCGGAAACGACGCAAGGAAAACCGGCCGGCGCACAGGCGCCGGCCGGTGTATTTTGGGGCAATGGCTTCCATCAGGCGGAGCGGCGCGGCTTCTTTTCGCCCTTGCCCGCCGGCAGCGCGGCCACGCCGGTTTCGACCAGCAGGGGCGGCTGCTCCTTTTCGATGGTCTTTTCGGTGATGCGGCAGGAGGCGATGTCGCCGCGGGAGGGGATTTCGAACATGATGTCCAGCATCACGTCCTCCAGGATCGCCCGAAGGCCGCGCGCGCCGGTCTTGCGCTCGATGGCTTTGCGCGCCACGGCGCGCAAAGCCTCCTCGTCGAACGTCAGCTCCACGCCGTCCATCTCGAACAGGCGCTTGTACTGGCGGGCGAGCGCGTTGCGCGGCTCGGTCAGGATGCGCACGAGCGCGTCCTCATCGAGGTTTTCCAGCGTCACGATGATCGGCATGCGCCCGACAAACTCCGGGATCAGCCCAAACTTGAGCAGATCTTCCGGGAGAATGCTTTTGAGCGTGGTGCCGATGTCCTTCTCCACGTTGGCCTGCACGTCGGCGCCGAATCCCATGAGCTTATGGCCGATGCGCTTCTCGATGATCTTGTCGATGCCGGAGAACGCACCGCCGCAGATGAACAGGATATTCGTCGTGTCGATCTGGATGAACTCCTGATGCGGGTGCTTGCGGCCGCCCTGCGGCGGGACGGAGGCGACCGTCCCCTCGAGAATCTTGAGCAGCGCCTGCTGCACGCCCTCGCCGGATACGTCGCGCGTGATGGAGACGTTCTCGCTCTTCCTTGCGATCTTGTCGATCTCGTCGATATAGATGATGCCCTTTTCGGCCTTCTGCACGTCGTAATCGGCGGCCTGAATGAGTTTGAGCAGGATGTTCTCCACATCCTCGCCAACGTAGCCGGCCTCCGTCAGGCTCGTCGCGTCGGCCACGGCGAACGGGACGTTCAGGATTTTGGCGAGCGTCTCCGCCAGCATCGTCTTGCCGCAACCGGTCGGCCCCAGCATGATGATGTTGCTCTTTTGCAGCTCCACGTCGTCGTCCTTGCCGCCGGCGGCGTTGATGCGCTTGTAATGGTTGTAGACCGCCACGGCCAGCGCGCGTTTGGCCGATTGCTGCCCGATGACGTATTCGTTGAGCGTGTCGAGGATTTCCTGCGGTTTGGGCACCTCGGTGAGGTCGAGAGGGGCGGATTCGTTGTCCTCCTCGATGATCTCATGGCACAGCTCCACGCATTCGTTGCAGATATAGACGCCCGGCCCCGCGATGATGCGGTGCACCTCGTCCTGCTGTTTGCCGCAGAATGTGCAGCGGATGTTCTTATCGTCGTTTTTTGCCATAGGGTCTCTCTTCTTACCTCCTTGCGGGGATAATCTCGTCCACGATGCCGTAGGCGTGCGCCTGCTCCGCGCTCATGTAGTTGTCGCGCTCGGTGTCCAGGCTGACCTTTTCGACCGGCTGGCCGGTGCGCGCGGCGAGGATCTCGTTCAGGCGCTGGCGCAGGCGCAGGATCTGCTCGGCATGAATGCCGATGTCCGTGGCCTGCCCGTGTGCGCCGCCGCTGGGCTGGTGGATCATGATTTCGGCATTGGGCAGCGCCTTGCGCTTGCCCTTTGCGCCGGCGGCCAGCAGAAACGCGCCCATGGACGCTGCCAGGCCAACGCAGATGGTCGAAACCTCGCACTTGATGTACTGCATCGTATCGTAGATCGCAAGGCCCGCCGACACGGAGCCGCCGGGGCTGTTAATATAGAGAAAGATGTCCTTTTCCGGGTCGTCACCCTCGAGGAACAGCATCTGCGCCACGACCAGATTGGCCGTGTCGTCGTCGATCTCGCCGCCGAGAAAGATGATGCGGTCCTGCAGCAGGCGCGAATAGATATCATATGACCGTTCGCCACGGCTGGTCTGTTCCACGACCATCGGGATCAGGTTCATGCGATCACCGTCCTTTTCAGGGTCTGACCGCCCGTGCGGGCGGCCGGTTCGCCGTCAGTCCTCCTGCCCGGCGCTTGCGGCTTCCGTCGCTTTCGGCGCGGCTTCCGCCTTGGCTTTCTTCTCCGCCTTGGCCTTCTTCTCCGCCGCGGTTTCCGTCTTGGCCTTCTTCTCCGCCGCGGTTTCCGTCTTGGCCTTCTTCTCCGCCGCAGCCTCCGTTGCTTCCGGAGCGGTCTCCGTCGCTTCCGGCGCGGCTTCCGCCTTGGCCTTCTTCGTGCTCGTGCGCTTGCGGGCCGGCTTCTTTTCCGGCTTGGGCGCGGTGAACACCGCGTTGTCCACGATCAGCGACACGACCTTTTCGGCCGCCTTGCGGTCGCGCAGGTAATCGAGGTCGTCCTCCTTGAGCTGCGCGCGGAACTCGTCGACCGGCGTGCCGTTCTGCTCGGCGAACCTGGCGATCTCCTGCTCCAGCTCCTCGTCCGTACAGTCGAGGTTCTCCGCCTTGCCGACGGCTTCGATGACCAGTTGCATCTTTACGCGGGATTCCGCTTCCGGCCGGTAGCTCTCGCGCAGCGCGTCAAGATCCGTGCCGGTATACTTGCAGTAGTCCTCAAGCGAGATGCCGCTCGCGCTCAGGCGGTAAGCCATATCCTGCAGCATGTAGTTGACCTGCCGGTCGGTCATGCAGGCCGGAATCTCAACGGTCGCATTGTCGCACACGGTCTTGATGCACAGGTTCTCCGTGGCGGTCTTTTCGTTCTGCGAGGCGCGCGCTTCCATGGCCTTGCGGCGCGCAGCGCGCAATTCCTCCAGCGTGTCGTACTCCGAAATATCCTTGGCGAATTCGTCGTCGAGCGCGGGCAGGTCCTTGACCTGCACCTCGCGGATCTTGACGGCAAACACAGCCTCCTTGCCGGCAAGGTTCTCGGCGTGATACTCCGCCGGGAAGGTAACGGCGATGTTCTTCTCCTCGCCCACGGCCATGCCGACGAGCTGTTCCTCAAAGCCGGGGATGAACGTGCCGGAACCGATGACGAGCGTCTGCTCCTCGGCGGTGCCGCCGTCAAAGGCTACGCCGTCGACGCTGCCGCTGTAATCGAGCACGACCCTGTCGCCGTTCTCCACGGGCCGCTCCACGCCGATGAAACGGGCGTTGCGCTCCCGCTCCAGCTCGATTTCGCGCTCCACGTCCGCGTCCTCCACAGTATACGTCGGCTTCTCGACTTCTATACCCTTGTATGCGCCGAGTGTCACCTCGGGCTTGAGCTGTACTTCCGCGGTGAAGACCACGCCTTCCTGCAGGCTGATCTTCTCGATGTCGAGCGCCGGCTTGTCGACCGCCGTCAGTTCATATTCCTCGAGCGCCGCGTCGTACGCGTCGCCCCAGAGGATTTCGAACGCATCCTCGAAGAAGACGCCCTCGCCGTACATGTTTTCGATCACCTTGCGCGGGGCATGTCCCTTGCGGAAGCCGGGGATGTTGTAATGCTTGGCCGTCTTGAAATATGCCTGCTGCACCGCTGCGGCAAAGGTCTCCGCGTCCACGGTGATGGTCAGTTTGGCCATGTTGTGTTCCATCCGTTCAATCGTCGCCATGTTGCCCTCCAACAGTTTCCAGTATCTGTATACCGACAATTATCCAGTATCCGAACTATCTTATCACACCTGCCCGCCGAATGCAACCGTGTTTCGCCCCCATCCCGGCGAAAAAACGGCGGAGACGCCCCGTGGCGTCCCCGCGCAATCGTTCCATATTCCGGCTGCCGGCGCAGCGGCCGGAAAGCAGCCAAAGGCGCCCCGCCCGCGCCTGCGTCGCGGCAGGATCGGCGCCGTCGCCCCGACAAACGGAAGGGCGGCCCTGCGCCCGGGTTTTCTCACGATCCGCATCCGGCCGTTGCGCCGCAACGGGCAGCCGTTCATGGGGTCTGCGCCTGTTCCTCGATGCGCTTGAGCAGCTCGTGCGGCTGCATTCCCAGCGCGGATGCAATACGGCACAGGCTGTCGAGGTTCGGCTTTTTTTCGCCGCGCTCGATCCGCCCCAGATGGGATTTGTACATGCCCGCAAGCCCGCTGAGCACCTCTTGAGACATGCCCCGCTGCTCGCGCAGGCTGCGTATGGTTTTTCCGATCGTCCCGGCATCCAGCATGCGTTTATTGTAACCGCCCGATATGACGCGAATGAGCAACGATAGTTGCTCAAGCGGAAAAATTGTGATATCCTTTTGGCAATGGCTGCCGCAGCGACGGCAGGGACAACGGAGGAGGGAGCAGCGGTGCGGGATATTCTGGCGGAACTGGAACGGCGGCTGTTTGACGACGGCCTGGCGGCGGAATTGCGATGGGCGGGGAAGGCGCCGCCCGCGCTCGAAGCGCCCGCCGCGTTTGCCGACGCGCTGGACGCCGAACAGGCCGCGGCGCTCGAGCGGATCGGGGCGCTGTATGCGGAAAACGCGCGCCATGGTCTGCGCGCCGCTTTTCTGCGCGGCGTTTACGCCTGTTTTGAACAGCACTTTGCGCCGGACGCACCGGAGGACCCGTTCGACCGGTATGTGTACGGGCAGATTCTGACCATGCCCGGCATGCGGCGGGAGGCCGCTTATCGCCGGAACCGGATCGAGATCACGGAACGGCTGGAGGCCCTCGTCTCCACGCTGGACGAAACGGCGGGCGCGCGCGTCATCGCCGCCGACGGCGCGTGGGACGAGGCGGATTACGGCGTGCTGTGGCGCTCGTTTCACCTTGGCTATCGGGCGGCGCTCGCGCTGATCGAGATGGTCGCCCCGCCCGCCGCCCGCCGCGCGGCGGATGCGCTCGCGCGCTTTGAAGCGGCGTTTGAACCGGCGGATACGCCGCCGGACGGGCCGGCTGCGGACAAATAGCCGTTTCGCGGGCGGGCAATGCCATCCGTCCTGTCGACGCCCCCTTTTTCAGGCCGCCGCCCGCCCTTTCGGCTTGCCGAACCGTCACACCCTCCCGCACGGCCCCTGCTCTTGCCGCCGCCCGCCGTTTCCCGGAGCCGTCACACCTTAACGGGGCGCGGCCCATGGTTCGCCGCCGCGACGACCCCAAACGCCCGCCGGCGACCCACCTTTGGCCGCCGCCTACCTTTTTCTCTTGCCGGAGCCGCGTCCTTCCGCACGGCCCCTGCTCTTGCCGCCGCCCGCTGTTTCCTCTTGCCGGCACCGCGCGCCCTTTCGGGCAGCCGCGCGGACGGCAGATTTTTCATGCGGGCGCAGGGTTTTGCCCGTACATGCAGGGTTTTGCCCGCGCATGTGGAATACTATTGATATGAAAAGAGCAGTCTGCATGTTAATCGTCGGCCTGGCCCTGCTGTCGTCCGGTTGCGGCGCGTTGGCTTCGCTGCGGGCGACGCCAACGCCGTCGCCGACGCCGACCCCCGTCCCCACCCCGACGCCGTCGCCCACGCCCGTGCCGGTCGTGGCGGTGTCTGCGCCGGCGGAGGCGAAACGCTTTTGGGCGCACACCGTCCCTGCGCAGTATCTGCGGTGCGCGGTCGAGGATGGCGCGCAGGGGCTGGCCGGCCTGTCGTTCGAGGGGCAGGCTGCGGCCGTGCTGTACTGGACGGGCGGGGACGGCGAGGCGGAGGCGGTGGAGGCGCTGCTTGCGCGCGGCGTCCCGGTCGTCGTATTCGCGCCGGAGGATGCGGCGGTGCCGGTGGGCGCCGTCTGCGTGCGCGCATTGACGGGCGCGGCGGCGACGGACGCGCTGGAGGCGGCCATTGCCTACCCGCCGCACGATACGCCGGTACGGCTGCTCGCCCTGTTTGAAACCCGCGAGAGCGACGCTCGCGCCGCATGGCAGGCGGGCGTGGATGAAGGACGGGTCTATGTGAAGGGCGTCTATTATGTTGCGGAGGCGGAGGAACCGGCGGGCGAGTGGATGGCGGGTCGCCTCGAAGCATACTACGAGGGCATGGTGGACGGCGTATACGCCGAAACCGCCGGGCTTGCCGTTGCTGCGGCGGAGGCGATGCTCGCCGCCGGGCGTGCCGATATGGAGATCTTCTGCGCCGATTGCAACGACGCGCTACTCGCGCTGATGGAGGCGCATCCGGCGCTGATCCCGTTCGCCTATGGCGTGGACGAGGCGGCGGCGGCGCAGGCATGCCTTGCGCTGGCCGAGCGGCTGATCGCGGGGGAGACGGTGGAGAATGCGGCGCTGACAGCCGGCCCGATCACGCCCGCCCCGGCGACGCCTGCCCCGGTGACGCCCGACACGACCGCCGCGGCCGGCGCGCAGCCGTAACGGCGGCGCTGGCGGTCGATCCCAAACAAAGCCCTCTTGCGGCGCGAACAATGCGGTTTGCGCCGCTTTTCTCTTGTGAAACAACGGTTGTTGCGCTATACTGTATTTGTGGTTTCGTGCGCATTCACCGCACGGGGCAGGCATTGTGCGGGGAGGCGATAACATGCGGATCGGGATCTTGGGCGGGACGTTCAACCCCGTCCATGCGGCGCACGTGCAGATGGCCGTCGCCGCGCGCGATGCGCTGGGGCTCGACCTCGTGCTGCTCATGGTTGCCGCCGACCCGCCGCACAAGCGCGTGGCGGAGGCGGTCGATGGCGCGCGCCGCCTGCGCATGGCGGAACTGGCGGCGGCAGACCTGCCGCGCATCGAGGCGAGCGACCTCGAGCTGCGCCGCCCCGGCCGCAGCTACACGTTCGATACGCTTACCGAGCTGCATGCGCGCTATCCGGGCGCGTCGTTCCACTGGATCGTCGGCAGCGACATGCTGCTCGACCTGCCGACCTGGCACCGGGTGGAGGAGCTGTTCCCGCTCTGCGAGATCGTCAGCTTCCCCCGCGCGGGCGAATCCGGGGAGGATGCGGCCGCAGCCGAGCGGTTGCGGCGGGCGTACGGCGCGCGGGTGCGCCTGTTGCCGTCGCCGGTGGAGGCGATCTCCTCGACGCAGGTGCGCGCCTGCGTGCGCGACGCGCTGCCGACGGAGGGAGCCATGCCGGAGGCGGTGGCGCAGTACGTGTATGAAACAGGGCTGTATCTGCCGCCCGACGTCGAGGCCTTGCGCGCCCGCCTGTGCGGCGCGCTGTCCCCGCGGCGCTACCGGCACACGATGGGCGTGGTGCGGCAGGCGGCGTGGCTGTGCGGCCGCTATGATGCCGACGGACGGACGCGCCTTCGCGCGCGCGTGGCGGCGCTGCTGCACGACTGCGCCAAACAGCTCCCGCCGGCGCGCCTTGCCGTGCTCGGCGGGGACGATACGCCGGGCGCGGGCGACGTGCTGCACGCCTTTGCGGGCGCGGTGCTTGCGCGCATGGCTTACGGGGTGACGGACGACGCGGTGCTGCGCGCCATCCGGCTGCACTGCACCGGGGATGCGGGCATGACGCTGCTCGATATGATCGTATACCTCTCCGACCTGACGGAACCGGGGCGCGCGTTCGACGGCGCGCAGCGGTACCGGGATGCGCTGGCGGGCGGGCCGGAGGCGGCGATGCGCACGGCGATCGCCGGCGTGCTCGACCATTTGCGGGCGCAGGGGGCGCCGGTCCATCCGGCGACGCTGCGTGCGGCGCGGTACTTTGATCAACCGAACACTGTTATTCAACAAAAGGAGGAACACCGTTGAACACACGTTTGCCGGAACAGGTGGAGGCGCTCTGCGCGGCCCTCTACGACAAGAAGGCGCAGGACATCGTCGCCATCCACGTGGGGGACAAGACCATTATTGCGGACTGGTTCGTCATCTGCAGCGGCCGTGCGGTGCCGCAGGTCAAGGCGCTCTGCGACGAGCTGGAGGAGAAGGCGGCGCTTGCCGGGCTCGCATTGCGGCGAAGAGAGGGGTATGATGCCGGACGTTGGATCGTGCTCGACTATACGGACGTGCTGGTGCATATCTTTCATCCGGAGGAGCGCCGGTATTACAACATCGAGCGCCTTTGGGATACGGAGGGCGACGGCGTCGCCTATTCGGCCGAGCGGGATGCGGCCGAGGACGCGGCGCGCGCATAACGGCAACGGCCGGCGCCTGCGGCGGCGGTCGGAAAGGGTTTACGGAACGCATGGGAAAGACGCTGGGGGAATTGCAGCCGGGCCAATCCGGTATCGTAAAGGCGGTGGGCGGCGGCAACGCGCGCGTCAAACGGCGGCTGTTCGACATGGGCGTTACGCCCATGACGCGCGTCGAGGTGCGCCGCATCGCGCCGCTGGGTGACCCGATCGAGGTGAATCTGCGCGGCTATGCGCTCTCGCTGCGGCGGGAGGACGCGCTCGAGATTGCGCTGTTCGACGAGGACGAGGCCGCCGCGTACGGCAAGCGGGAGACGGCGCTGCGCGAGAGGAGCGGCGCATCCGGCGCGCATGCGCCGGATGCGGATATCGAGGCGCACCGCCGGGCGGAACTGCTCACGCGGTGGGCCATCCGCCTGCCCGAGGGATGCGGTTCGGCTGCGTGCGCGCAGTGCAGCGCCGCCTGCGGGGGCGGCGGCCGCCGGCGCCGGCGGCGTGGCGCGCCGCCGGGAGCGACCGTGCCGGAGGTGGACGGGCAACCGGTCAAGTTTGCGCTCGTGGGCAACCCGAACTGCGGCAAGACGACCCTGTTCAACGCGCTCACCGGTGCGCGCGAGTACGTCGGCAACTGGCCGGGCGTTACGGTCGAGAAGAAGGAGCGCCGCCTCCATGCCTATGGGCATGACATCACGGTCGTCGATCTGCCGGGGATCTATTCGCTTTCGCCGTATTCGATGGAGGAGATCGTCGCGCGCAACTTCATCATCGACGAGCGGCCGGACGCGATCATCAACATCGTGGATGCGACCAATCTGGAGCGCAACCTGTATCTGACCGTGCAGCTCATGGAGCTGGAACGGCCGATGGTGATTGCGCTCAACATGATGGACGAGGTCGCCCGCATGGGCGTGACGATCGATTGCGAGCGCCTTTCGCTCGAGTTGGGCGTGCCGGTATTGCCGATCTGTGCGCGCACGGGCGAGGGCGTGGACGACCTGCTGCGCAGGAGCGCCGGCCTGCTGGCGCTCTCGCACGAGCAGTTGCACGCCGGCTTTTGCATCGAGCCGGACGACCTGTATGACGCGCGCACGCACGCGGCGCATCACCGCATCGGGGACGCGCTGTCCGATGCCCCGGCGCGCGCGGGGCTGCCGGCGCACTGGGCGGAGATCAAGCTGCTCGAAGGCGATGCGATGGTGCGGGAGCAGCTGCGCCTCACGCCGGAGCAGGCGGCTGCGGTGGACGCCGCCGTGGCCGACTACGTGAGCGACGGGCTGCCGGGCGACGGCGAGGCGCGCGTGGCCGACAGCCGCTATCGATATATCACGCGCGTGTGCGCGGCGGCCGTTTCGCATCGCGGCGCCGGGCAGGATTTTACCGACCGCATCGACGCCGTGCTGACGAACAAGTGGGCGGGGATTCCGATTTTCCTGGCCATCATGGGCGCGATCTTCGTGCTCACGTTCGACACGCTGGGCGGCTGGCTGTCCGACGGGGTGGATCAGCTGGTGATCGGCCTGTTCCTGCCGTGGGCGCGCGACCTGCTCGAGGGTGCGGCGGCGGCGCCCTGGCTGGTCAGCCTGCTGTGCGACGGCGTGATCACGGGCGTGGGCGCCGTGCTGGTGTTCCTGCCGCAGATCGCCCTGTTGTTCTTCTTCCTTTCGCTGCTCGAGGACAGCGGGTACCTCTCGCGCACCGCATTTTTGATGGATCGGGCGCTCAAACGCTTCGGGCTGTCCGGCAAATCGTTCATCCCCATGCTCATGGGCTTTGGCTGCACGGTGCCGGCCGCCATGGCCGCGCGCACGATGGAGAACGAGAACGACCGCCGCATGACGATCATGCTGCTGCCGTTCGTGTCGTGCTCGGCCAAGCTTCCGGTGTACGGGCTGATCGCTTCCGCGTTCTTCGACGAGTACCGGGGCCTGATCGTATTGAGCCTTTATGCGCTTGGCATCGTGGTCGGCATCTTGACCGGCATCCTGTTCCGGCATACGCTGTTTCGGGAGAACCGGGCGGCGTTCGTGCTGGAGCTGCCGCCGTATCGCTGGCCGTCGATGAGGAATACGCTGCTGCATGTGGGCGAGCGCGTCGGGCATTTCCTTGAGAAGGCGGGGACGATCATCCTGCTGATGAGCGTCGTGCTATGGTTCCTCATGCACTTTACGCCCGCGCTTGCCATGACCGCGCAGACCGAGCGGAGCATCCTCGGCGTGGCGGGCGGCTGGATTGCGCCGCTGTTCCGTCCGCTCGGCTTTGGCACATGGCAGGCCTCCGTGGCGCTGCTCTCCGGCCTCATCGCCAAGGAGGCGGTGAATTCATCCCTCTCGATGTTTCTCGGCGCTACGGGCGATGCGCTCAACGGCGCGCTGGCCGGCCTGTTTACGCCGCTTGCGGCGTACAGCTTTCTCGTGTTCGTGCTGCTGTACGTGCCGTGCATGGCCGCGGTGACGACCATGCGGCGCGAACTCGGCAGCGCCAAGCACACGTGGATCACGGTCGGCTATCAGCTCCTTGTGGCGTATGTGATGGCGCTGCTGGTCCATATGTTGGGCAGTCTCTTTCTGTGAAACACAGGGTATTGTGTCGTTCATGCAGGGAACAGAAAGATTTCCTGCATGAATTGCTTTTTTGGGCGCGATATGGTAGACTATATTACATCTTTTTGACGGAGAAATTGCATGAGATTGCTTGTGAGCAATGACGACGGATTCCGGGCGGCGGGCATTGGCGCGCTGGTGAAGGCGCTTGCCGAAGCGGGCCACGAGGTCTATGTGGCCGCCCCGCACCGGCAGCGCAGCGCGGCCAGCCGGTCGATGACGCTGTTTGAGCCCCTTCGGGCCGAACGCGTGTCGCTGCCGGATGCGCCGGAGGTGCCCGCCTATGCGGTGAACGGCACGCCGGTGGATTGCGTCCGCCTGGCGCTCGGCAATCTGTTCCCGGCGCCGGACGCGGTGCTTTCCGGCGTGAACGACGGGGGAAACCTCGGCACGGATACGCTGTATTCCGGCACGGTGGCCGCCGCGCACGAGGCGGCGTTGCTGGGCTATCCGGCGGTTGCGGTGTCGAGCTGCGGCCGCAGGCCGGTCCATTTTGAGACGGCGGCGCGGGTGGCGCTGCGGGCGGTGGAGCGGCTGGTGGAGCGGCCGTTGCCGTTTGGCGTGGTGCTCAACATCAACGTACCGGATCTGCCGGTGGGCGCGCTGCGCGGCGTGCGCACTGCGCCGCTTGCGATTACCCAGTATCCGTTGCGCTTTGAGGAGCGCACCGATCCGTATGGCGGCCGGTATTTCTGGGCGCCCGGCGGGGACAAGCTGACCCGGCACGCCGGCGAGGACGTGGACGAGCGCTGGGTGGAGGAGGGGTATGCCGTGTGCACGCCGCTCACCTATGACCTGACGGATCTTGCGGCCATGCGCGGCTTTGCCGTGGACGGCCTTGCGGAATAGACCCGGAACGAACGACAAGGAGGGGGAACGCATGGAGGGGCTGCTCGACGTTATTACGGACAGCTATCAAAGGTTTTCCAAGGGGCAGAAACGGATTGCGGAATACATCATGCACTCGTATGACGATGCGGCGTTCATGACGGCCGCGCGCCTTGGCGAAACGGTCGGCGTCAGCGAATCGACCGTGGTGCGCTTTGCCTATGCCATCGGGCTTGACGGCTATCCTGCGCTGCAGGAGGCCCTGCAGGAGCTGATCCGGCACCGACTCACGAGCGTGCAGCGCATTCGGCTTGCCGCGTCCATGCCGCAGAACGACATCCTGCGCCGGGTCCTGACCGACGATATGAACAATATCCGCGCCACAATCGACATGATCGACAACGAGGGCTTCCACGCCGCCATCGAGGCGCTGCTGCGGGCGCGGCGCATCTATGTGCTTGGCATCCGCAGCGCCATGTCGCTTGCGCAGTTCCTTACCTATTATTTGGACTATGTCTGCGACAACGTCATGTTTGTCAACGGCGCCGTGCAGGACATCTACGAGCGCATGGTGCGCCTTGGGCCGGAGGACGTGTGCATCGGCATCAGTTTCCCGCGTTACAGCGTGCGCACCGTGGACGCGATGCGCTATGCCAAACAGCGCGGGGCCACGGTTGTCACGCTGACCGACGTACCGAATTCGCCGTCGGCGCAATATGCGGATTATGTGCTCTGCGCGCGCAGCAACATGGCCAGCTTTGCCGATTCGCTCGTGGCGCCGCTCTCGCTCATCAATGCGATCATCACGGCGGTGGGCCTTGCGCGCAAGGACGAGGCGTTCCAGCATTTGAACCAGTTGGAGCAGATCTGGCGCGAAGAGGGCGTGTACATGACCGAACCGACCAGGCGCGCGGCCATGGTGAACGCGGGGCGCGACACGCCGTGACCGTTGTCGTCGTCGGCGGCGGCCCCGCCGGCATGATGGCCGCTGCGGAGGCGGCGCGCGGCGGTTGCCGGGTTGTCCTGCTCGAGCGGAATGAAAAGCTCGGCAAAAAGCTGTACCTCACCGGCAAGGGCCGCTGCAACGTGACCAATGCGTGCGGGCGGGAGGCGTTTTTTGACGCGGTGGCGCGCAACCCGCGTTTTCTTTACAGCGCGTTCGCCGCGTTCGACAACCGGGACATGATGGCGCTGCTGGAGCGGCTCGGCGTGCCGCTCAAGGTGGAGCGGGGCGGCCGGGTGTTCCCGGTTTCCGACAAATCGAGCGACGTTTTGCGCGCCATGGAGCGATATGTGCGGGAAAGCGGGGTGGACGTGCGGCTGCATACGCGCGTCGTCGGCCTGGAGACGGCGGACGGCGCGGTGCGCGCCGTGCGGACGGAGGCGGGCGCGCTGCCGTGCGACGCGGCGATCCTTGCCACGGGCGGGCGCAGCTATCCGCAGACCGGCTCGACGGGCGACGGCTATCGCTTTGCCCGACAGACCGGGCATGCGGTGGAGCCGCCGTGCGGCTCGCTGGTGCCGCTTGTCACGTGCGAGTCGTGGCCGGGCACGCTGTCGGGGCTGACGCTGAAAAACGTCGTGCTCACGGCGCGGCGGGACGGGCGCCTGCTGTACCGCTCGGAGCCCGGAGAACTGCTGTTCACGCACTTTGGCGTATCCGGCCCGCTTGCGCTCACGCTTTCCACGCGCATTGCGCAGGAGCCTGCCGGCGTCGCCCTCGCCATCGATCTCAAGCCCGGTCTGAGCGGGGAGCAGCTCGACGTGCGGCTGTTGCGCGATCTGGAGGCGAACCGCCAGCGGCGGTTGCAGGGCGCGTTGCACGCGCTGCTGCCGGAGCGGCTGTTAGCGCGCGTCCTGGCGGAAGCTGGCGTGGATGCGCAAAAGCCGGTTTGCGGCCTGACCCGGGCGGAGCGGACGGCCGTGCGCGATACGCTCAAGGCGCTGCCGCTGACCGTGGCAGGCACGCGCCCGATCGAGGAAGCGATTGTAACGCGGGGCGGCGTATCGGTGCGCGACGTATTGCCCGGCACGCTGGCGTCGCGGCGGGTCGCGGGATTATATTTTGCGGGCGAACTGCTCGATACGGACGCCGTCACGGGCGGCTATAATCTTCAGATCGCATGGTCAACCGGCGCGTTGGCCGGGAGGAGCGTATGCAGCAACGGTTGAACATCGCCATCGACGGGCCGGCGGGCGCCGGCAAGAGCACGGTCGCCAAAGCCGTGGCGGAGCGGTTGGGGATTCGGTATCTGGACACCGGCGCGATGTATCGCGCCATGGCGCTTTACGGCCTGCGCCGCGGCGTGCGGCTGGACGACGAACAGGCGGTGGAGGCCATCCTGCCCGACGCGGATATCGCCGTGCGGTACGAGGGCGAGGAACAGCACGTGCTGCTCGGCGGGGAGGACGTGACCGGCGGGCTGCGCGCGCCGGAGCTGTCGATGGGCGCGTCGGACGTGTCGCGGCACCGCGCGGTGCGCATCTGGCTGTCCGGGCTGCAGCGGCAGGTCGCGCGCGAATACGATGTGGTCATGGACGGGCGCGACATCGGCACAAACGTGCTCCGGGATACGCCGCACAAGTTTTACCTGACCGCCACCGTAACCGAGCGTGCGCGGCGGCGCCTGCTCGAGATGCGCCAGCGCGGCACGGCGGGCGATATGACGCTCGCGCAGATGGAGCGCGAGATCGAGCAGCGCGACTACAACGACAGCCACCGCGCGTTCATGCCGCTGCGGCGGGCCGAGGGCGCCCGGCTGATCGATACCACGGAGATGACGGTCGAGGCCGTCACGGACGAGATTCTGCGCTGTGTGTGCGGGGAGGACGGCTGATGCTCTATCTGTTCGCCAAGGTGCTGCTTTCGCCGCTTTTTCTGTTGCTGATGCGCCCGCGTGTGCGCGGCCTCAGGCACCTGTGGCGGCGCGGCGGCGCGATTGTGGTCAGCAACCACTGGGCGCTGTCCGACCCGATTCTCATTGCGCTTGTCAGCCCGCGGGTCATCCATTTCATGGCCAAGCAGGAGCTGTTTCGCAGCCCGGTGGCACGGTTTTTCCTCATGCGCGGGCTGTATGCGTTTCCGGTCAACCGCAAGCAGGCCGATATGGCCTCGCTCAAGCAGGCGATGGCCGTGCTGGAAAAGGGGCGCGTATTCGGCATCTTTCCGGAAGGGCGGCGCTCCGTTACGGGCGAGCTGGACGAGCTCGAGCGCGGGGCGGCGTTCCTCGCTTTGCGCTGCAGGGTGCCGATCATCCCGATCTATTCCGATCCGCGCACCTACCGCAAGCTGCGCGTCAATATGATCGTGGGCGAGCCGATGGATGCGTCCGCCATCGCCGCAGCGCACAAGGGGCGTTCGGTCGACGTGGTAACGCAGGCCATCGCGGACAAGCTCCAGCAGTTGCGGCTGCAACTGGAGGCGTGACGGATGCGCATTCTTGTCGGCAAACACAGCGGCTTCTGCTTCGGCGTGCGGCGCGCCGTAGAGATGGCGGAGCGCCTGGCGGCCGATCCGGATGCGTCCGGCACCGTGTACACCTGCGGCAAGCTCATCCACAACGAGCAGGTGCTCGAACGGCTGGCCGCGCACGGCGTCCGCGAGGCGGAAGACCCCGCCGCGCTGCATCCGGGGGATACGCTGCTGTTGCGCGCGCACGGCGTGCCGCCGGAGGTGGAGGAGGCCTGCGCGCGCGGCGGCGTGCGCGTGGCGGACGCCACCTGTCCGTTCGTCAAACGGATTCACCGCCTCGTCGCGTCTGCCGCGCAGGCGGGCGTCCCGGCGCTGATTGCCGGCAGAGCGGCGCACCCGGAGGTCATGGGCATCTGCGGCTATGCGCGCGCCGGCGCCTATGTGCTCGAACGGCCCGAGGACGCTGCAGCCCTGCCCCGGCTGGAGCGGGCGTGCATCGTTGCACAGACGACGCTCGGCCGCGAACCGTATGCCGCCATCGTCGCCGCCGCGCACGCGCGCGTCGGGTCGTTAACGGTATATCAGACCGTTTGTGACACCACGCGGCAGCGCCGCCGCGAAGCGGCGCTGATCGCCGCAAGGAGCACAAAAATGTACGTCCTCGGCTCCCACACGAGCGCAAACACGGCCGGTTTGGCGCAAATCGCAAAAAACCTGTGCAAAAACGCCGAAACCATAGAGGATATCGATAAACTTTCTCTTGCCAATTTGCAATCCGATGATATAATAGGTATTGTCGCAGGCGCATCGACGCCGGACTGGATGATTATGGAGGTTATACAACGAATGAGCGAACTGGAAAATACGACGATCGAGACCATTGAAGCGGAAGCGCCCGCCGAGGAAATCGCCGTGCCCACGGAACCCACTGTGACCGGAGCAGCTCCCGCGGAAGCGGTTGCTGCGGAACCCGCCCCCGCCGACGAAGCGGCGGCCGAGCCGGCAGAGGAGCCGGCGCCGGCGGAGGAAGCGTCGGAACCCGCCGCGGCTGAGGCGGCAGCCGAGCAGGCGGAAGCGCCTGCCGCAGCGGAGGAACCGGTGGCAGAACCCGCCGCAGCGGAAGAAGCGGCGGCCGACAAGTCCGAGGAAACGTCCGAGTTCGCTGAAGCGTTTGAAAAGACCCTGACGCGCATCCGCAACGGCCAGATCATCACGGGTACCGTGCTGCAGATCGTGGACGGCGAGGTCTATGTCAACGTTGGCTACAAGTCCGACGGTATCATCCCGAAGAACGAGTATTCGAGCGATCCGGAAGCCAACCCGGCCGAGCAGTTGAAGGTGGGCGATTCCATCGAGGTCGAGGTGCTCAAGGTCAACGACGGCGAGGGCAATGTCCTGCTTTCCCGCAAGAACGTCGAGAGCAAGAAGCTCTGGGACGACCTGATGGCGGAGGAGGATGTCGAGGAGCGCGTGTTTGAAGCGGTGGCCAAGGAGGCTGTCAAGGGCGGCATCATCGCCGATATCGAGGGCATCCGCGCTTTCGTGCCCGCTTCGCAGGTTTCCACCAAGTACATCGAGAATCTGAACGACTATGTCGGCAAGCCCATGCGCCTCAAGGTGCTTGAGATCGACAAGCAGCGCAAGCGTATCGTCGCCTCGCAAAAGCAGGTCCTGCTGGCGGAGGCCGCGGCGGCCAAGCGCGCCAAGTGGGAGGCGCTGGTCGTCGGCAGCAAGGTCAAGGGCATCGTCCGCCGCATTACCGATTTCGGCGCGTTTGTCGATATCGGCGGGATCGACGGTCTCGTCCATGTGACCGACGCCGCCTGGGGCCGCGTCAAGCACCCGTCCGATGTGTTCACCATCGGGCAGGAGATCGAGGTGCTCATCCTCAATGTCGACGTGGAGAAGGAGCGCGTGTCGCTGGGCTATAAGCAGCTGCAGCCCAAGCCGTGGACGCTGGCGGATCAGAAGTATCCGGTCGGCTCCATCGTGGAGGGCAAGGTGGTTCGCATCGTGCCGTTCGGCGCGTTCGTCGCGCTCGAGTCCACGATCGACGGCCTCATCCACATTTCGCAGGTCGGCGTGCGCCGCATTGCGAAGGTGGAGGACGAGCTCAAGGTGGGCGACATCGTGCGCTGCAAGGTGCTCGATGTAAACACCGAGGCCAAGCGCATCAGCCTGAGCCGCCGCGAGGCGATTCTGGAGGAGCAGCCGGAAGTGGCCGAGCAACTGCAGGCCGAGCGCATGGAGCGCGAGCGCCAGCATCAGGAGCGTCAGGAGCAGCGCCAGCGCGACCGCGAGCAGCAGTCGCAGCAGCGCCGCGAGCGCAGCGAGCGCCCCGCCGCCCCGCAGGGCGATGCGCCCGAGCGCCGGAACGACCGTGGGGGCGACCGCCGTCGCCGCAGCGAGGACGGGGATTACGAGCTGCCGCCGGTGCAGGCTTCCACCACGTCGCTTGCGGATCTGTTCCAGGGCTTTAAGACCGAGGAGTAACGCCTTCGGCAAACCGAATCAACCGTCATGCGCGCGCCTCTGCTTGCGGAGGCGCTTTGCATAGAAAGCAACCAAGGAGTGAGCGGGATGAATCTGAAGGAATTGTGCGCGATCATGGGCAAATTTGTCCACGGCTATTTCGCTACGGTTGATGAGCAGGGCTTCCCCGATCTGCGCGGCTGGGAATTCCAGTACGAGCAGGACGGCCGCCTGTATTTTACCACCTCCAGCACAAAGGCTGTGTATCGGCAGATGACGGCCAACCCGAAGGTGGCGTTTGCCTGCCAGGCAAACGGGTATCAGGTGCGCCTGAGCGGCACGGCGGTTATCGTGACGGATGCGGCGGAGCGCGCCGCCGTCTACGCGGCGATGGATCCGAGCGTGCAGGCGCTCTATCCCACGCCGGAGGCCGGTGGGTTTACGGTGTTCTACCTTGCGCACGGCGTCGCCAAGTACGCCGAGGGCGGCGGGGCGTTCCAGTCGTTCGCATTTTGATCGGCGCCCGTGCCTCGGCACATGTGTCCGCCGCCCGCCGGAGCGATAGCCCCGGCGGGCGGTTTACATCTGGCGCGAAAGCAGCACGAGCGCGAGCAGATTGGGCAGCGCCATGAGCATGTTCAGCACCTCCGATATGCGCCATGCAAGCGCAAGCGGCACGATGGCGCCGAGCACGCACAGCCCCATGAAGGCGATCAGGTAGGGCCGCACGGCGCGCGGACCAAACAGGTGGGCGGCGCATTGGGCGCCGTAAAGGGAGAAGCTCAGCATACTGGAGAAGGCGAACAGCAACAGCAGCAGCGCGAGGAACAGGCTCGCGCCCACATCCCCGAGGCGCGTGGCGAATGCCGCCGTCACCAGCGCCCCGGCGACGGAGCCGTTGCCGTAGTCGAGCGGCACGCCGGATACGAGCACCGCAAGCGCCGTGAGCGTGCAGATCACCATCGTGTCGAGAAACACTTCGAAGATGCCGTAGAGCGCCTGCCGTTCTGGCTCCGCATCGGCCGCCGCGTGCGCGATGGCCGCGGTGCCCAGCCCCGCTTCGTGCGTAAATACGCCGCGGGAAACGCCCACCCGAAACGTGTGCAGCACCGCTGCGGCGCCCGCCGTACCGCCGAATACGGCCTGCGGGTGGAAGGCGTCCCGGACGATCGCCCCCAATGCCGGCCCGATTGCCGCCGGACGTCGCAGCAGCACGAACGTCGCGCCCCCGATGTACAGCACGCTCATGAGCGGTACGAGCAGCGCCGCCATGCGGCCGACGCGCTTGCTGCCGCCGAGCACCGCGCGGGCGATCAGCAGCGCCACGACAACGCCGGTGGCGAACGCGATGCGGCGCGCCGCCGCCGTGGAGAGCGCGCCGCCCAGCAGCGCGCCAGAGAGCGTCACCACCGATTCGGCGACCGTGTTTACCTGTACGAGGTTTCCCATCCCGAGCGCCGCCAGCGCCGCGCAGAGGGCAAAGACCGGCGAGAGGAAGTGCCAGCGCGGCGGCAGCCCCCGCTCGATATAGACCATCGGGCCGCCCGCAAAGCCGCCTCCCGCCGCCGGCCGGCGCAGGCGCACGGCGTAGAGGATCTCGACGTATTTGAGCGCCATGCCCAGCAACGCGCTCACCCACATCCAGAAGATTGCGCCCGGCCCGCCGATGAGCAGCGCCCCGGCCGTACCCGCGATGTTGCCCGTACCGATCGTTGCGGCGAGCGACGTGGCCGCCGCCTCAAACGGCGACACGCGCCGCCCGTCCCGCTCGCCGCCGCGGAAGAACGCGCTCACCGACGGCAGGAACCGCCGCACCTGTACAAAGCCCGTTTTGATTGTGAAATACCCGCCTGCGCCCAGCAGCAGCAGCGCGACAAACGTTTCCAAAAGCGTTCCCCCCGTTCCCAGCGATCGCAGATCGTGCTATACTGGTACTATCCTATTGCGAGACGGGGGCGTTGCATGACCGATCCAAAGCGCAGACGCGCACTGTGCATCCTGCTCTGGTCGCTGACGGCGCTCTGGCTGGCGTGCATCTGGAGCATGTCGGCGCAGACGGGGGCGGAGAGCGGCGGGTTGTCCGCTCGGCTTGCCGCCTGGCTGCTGCCATGGGCGGACGGGCGGACGCTGGCGGCGTTTGAGCTGCTGCTGCGCAAGCTCGCGCACATGACGGAGTATGCCGTGCTGGCGTGCCTGTTCTCGCTTGCGCTGCTCTCCTCCCGCATGCCGCACCCGGTGCATTTTGCGTTCATCTTCTCCATCCTTGCCGCCATTGCGGACGAGTGCCACCAGCTCTTTGTTCCCGGCCGGGCCGGGCAGGCGGCCGACGTGGCCATCGACGTGATCGGCGCCGCCGCCGGGCTGTTTCTGTTCGTGCTCGTGCGCCGCATCGTGCGCCGCCGCCGGGCGCATGGGAGCGCCGATCCATCGGGAGGCGAGCCATGCGCCCGTTGAAGATTGCCCTGCTGCAGCTCACGCCGGGGGCAACACGCCGGGCAAACCTCGAAAAAGGGCTTGCGTTCTGCCGCCGGGCGCAGGCGGCCGGTGCGGATATCGCGCTCTTTCCCGAGATGTGGAGCAACGGTTACCGCATTGGGGACCGGCCCTTTTGCCAATGGCGGGCGGATGCGATCCCGGCCGACGGCGGTTTTGTCGGCGCATTCGGCGCGCTCGCGCGCGAGCTTGGCATGGCCGTCTGCATCACCCTGCTCGAGCGATATGGCGATGCCCTGCGCAATTCTCTCGTCCTCTTCGACCGGTTCGGAGCGCGCAGGCTCGCCTACGCCAAGGTACATACGTGCGTTTTCGGCGCGGAGCGGCATCTGACGCCGGGCGACGACTTTTTTGTGGCCGCGCTGGATACGGCCTGCGGGCCGGTCGAAGTCGGCGCAATGATCTGCTATGACCGCGAATTTCCGGAAAGCGCCCGCATCCTGATGCTCAAGGGCGCGGAGCTCGTTCTCGTCCCCAACGCCTGCCCGATGGAAGGCAACCGCCTTTCACAGCTGCGCGCCAGAGCGTTTGAGAACATGATGGCGATTGCCACATGCAACTACCCGGATACCGTGCCGGACTGCAACGGCGGTTCGAGCGTGTTCGACGGCGTGGCCTATCTGCCGGATGCGCCCGTGTCGCGGGACACCTGTATCCTGCAGGCGGGAAGCGCCGAGGGCGTCTATCTTGCTTCGCTCGATCTGGAGCAATTGCGCAGTTATCGGAGCCGTGAGGTGCATGGCAACGCCTACCGCCGGCCGGACAGGTACGCCCTGCTGACCGACGCACAAAAGCGCGCGCCCTTTCTGCGGCCGGACGACCGGCCGTAGCGGATTCCGTTCTTTCCCGGGCAAGAACCGGGCAAGGGATGCAAAGCGGAGTCGCTCCCCAAACGAACTTACAACGCCGTAGCGGATTTCCTCTTTTCCCGGGCAAGAACCGGGCAAGGGAGGGGATGCAAAACAGCAGGGGCCAAACCCTTCAACGCGAAGAACCGGCCCTTCGGGCCGGGGGAGCGGATGCAAAACAGCAGGGCCAAACCCTTCAACGCGAAAAACCGGCCATTCGGGCCGGGGGAACGGATGCAAAACAGCAGGGCCAAACCCTTCAACGCGAAGAACCGGCCGTTCGGGCCGGGGAACGGAAGCAAAACGGCAGAGCGCAAACATCAAAAAGGGAGCGTGGAAAGCCACGCTCCCATCCTGTATGCATTGTTTTTCCTGCGATGTTCCTTCCGGGATGAGGAAGGAACAAAATCCGTTGTTTCGCGTGCCGTTACGGCATGTCGTCCGTGGGGTCCTACACCGGTTCTGGTGTTGGTTCAGGAGTCGGTTCGGGAGTCGGTTCGGGAGTCGGGCTTGGCGTAGGCGTGGCGGGCACCATCGTGCCGATGGTGCGCTTTTCGGCGATGGCCGCATATTCGTCCGTGTGCAGCAGGATGGAATCCACCACTTCGCCGTTGACCATCTTATCGAGATAGGCCTCCACGATATAGCCGGTGCGCTCCTCGACGGTGATGACCTCTTCGCCGGCGAGCATCTCATCGTCGTAGGTGATGATCGGTTCGCCCGGTTCGATCTCCTGCTTGGTCACCGAACGGGGTTCATACGTCACGCCCTCCGGCAGCGCCTGTCCGTATATGAGGATGGTCAGCTCGCTCTTGCGCGAAGCGCCGCGCTTGACGTTGGTATAGGCGAAGATATACAGCGGATAATCCGTATCGTTTTCGAACCGGAAGTCGATGTGGTTGGTATCGACCGTCGCATCCAGCCCGAGCGGGACATAGTCCGCCGGGATGGAGTGCTTGCGGCGTTCCACGATGTGGATGTTGGCCCGCAGCAGCGCGCCGTAGAGCGTGGTGCTGACCTGGCATACGCCGCCGCCATAGCCGAGCACATAGCGGTCGCCGCCGGTGATTTCGTTGGCTTCCTTCCAGCCGTTGGCCTTGGTGCGGTCGCCCACCGTGTCGTTATAGCTCCAAACCTGCCCGGGCTGTACGACCGAACCGTTGACCAGACCGGCGGCCTTTTCGACATTGTAGGCGCGGTTGAGGGTGATCTGCCGTTTTTCCTCCGTCCAGTCGGAGAGGCCGGTGTTGCGGTATTCGGTCGTAAAGGAGGAGATCAGCGAGAGCTGCTGCTTGAGCTCGGCAACCGTGACGCTCGGCTCCTGCTGCGTGAGCGGCGGCTCCAAATTGGCCTGGTAGTTGCCGGCGTCGAGCGCTTCGCGCACGAGCAGCTCCGTGGCCGGCACATCGATGCCCATGCCCGCCCGCTCCTCGGTGTAGATCAGCTCCGGTTCGCCGTTTTCCACGGGATTCAGCGTCACCGTGGCGTCGGTGGGACCAAAGGAGAGCGTATTGTTGATTTCGGCGATGCGGCGGTCGAGCGCCTCATAGTCGATCTCCAGCGAGGTCTGATACGATTTGTTTTTCCCGCCGGCGAGCGCGTCGAGCAGAACCTGCTCGATGTCCGTCGTGATGCCCATATCGGCGCCGGTGATGGATTCATGGAAGGTGACGCCGCCCATTTCGCCCGTAAGGGAGATGGCGATGCGGGAGACTGTTTCCTCGATGCCGGGCATGATGACGTTGCGCGCATCGGCCAGCAGCATGTCGGTGACGGGGATGCCGTTGATATAGACTTCTTCGGCATAGGTGGCGGTCGTGGTGTCGATCTGGGAGGGATCGACCGGACCGGTCGCCGCCGCGCAGCTGCGAACGATCACGAAAATGGCGGCCGCGAGCAGCAGCAGCAACAGCGCCATGCCGGACAGGATGGCCCGCTGACGCTTCTGCTGTTGCCGGCGCCGTCGGTCGGAACCGCCGGAAGAAGCCCTTCCGCCGCCCGAGGAGGGCGGGACGGAGGAACGGCCGCCGGACGAACGGCCCGTCGTGGAACGGCCTGCGGAAGAACGGCTCGCGGAGGAACGGCCCGCGGAAGAACGGCTGCCCGTGGAATAGGCCAGGCCGCGGCCGCCGCTCATCATGTCCAGACCGTCGGAAGACGGGGCGGAGACGGGCTTTGACGCGCGGCTGCGCGCGGCGCCGGATTGGCGGGAGGCGCCGCCGGCAACGGGCGCGGCGGACGCGCCCTGCGAAAGGTCGCGCAGATAGCCGGAATGATCCGCACGCGATGAATTCCCCGTGCCGCTCCTGCGCGGGGAATCAGTGCGCGTTGTGCGCGAAAGATCCCGAAACATCTCGTCCATACGTTTCCTCATCCCAATAATACGGAATTCAACATAATGTAGTATACACGATGGCCGCCGCCCATCGCAACCGTTGCCGCAATTTTTTACAATCTGCTTACCATCTGACCCCCGCGAACAAGCCCCGGGAACCCGGCCGACAGTGCGGAAGGAGAAGGGCGATGCCGCAGGCGCGCTAAAGCTGCGCGCCGCGCAGCGCGCGGATCATGGCGGCGGGGTCCTCCGCCCGGAATACGCTGCTGCCCGCCACGAGGATGGTCGCGCCGGCGGCGGCGCACTGTCGCGCAGTGTCAGGGTTTACGCCGCCGTCCACCTCGATCTCGGTGGCGAGGCCGCGCGCGTCGATCATGGCGCGCAGCGCACGGATCTTGTCGAGCACTTCGGGGATAAACGCCTGTCCGCCAAAGCCCGGGTTGACGCTCATCAGCAGCACGAGATCGCACAGCGGCAGCACCGGCTCCGCCATGCACACGGGCGTCGCCGGATTGAGCACGACGCCCGCGCGCATCCCGAGCGCGCGGATCGACTGGAGCGTGCGGTGCGCATGCGCGTCGGCCTCCACATGGAACGTCAGGCAGTCGGCGCCCGCCTCGTGGAACGGGGTCACATAGTCGGCCGGGCGCTCCACCATCAGGTGTACGTCGAGCGGCAGGCGGGTCAGGGGCCGCACGGCGGCGCACATCATCGGCCCAAACGTCAGGTTGGGTACGAAGTGGCCGTCCATCACGTCGAAATGGACCCAATCCGCGCCCCAGTCCGAGAGACGCTCCACGGCGTCGCCCATCCGTGCAAAATCGGCTGAGAGGATGGAGGGAGCGATTTTAATCATAGCGGTGTTTTCTCCTTTGTTCAAATTCTTTGGCAAGCTGTACATAACGGGCGTAGCGCGCCTCGCTCATGCCGCCGGCAGCGATCATCGCCTTGACCGCGCAATCCGGCTCCGACACGTGCATGCACCCGGCGAAGCGGCAGCGCGACGGCAGGTCGGCAAACTCCGGATAACAGGCGTCGAGCGCCGCCTGCTCGACATCCTCCGGTTCGTAGAGCGAGAAGCCGGGCGTGTCCAGCACCGCGCCGGCGCCAAAGGGCAGCAGCTCGGCGTGCCGCGTCGTATGGCGGCCCCGCTCGGTCCGGTCCGACAGATCGCCCGTTTCGAGCGAGAGGCCGGGGATGAGCGCGTTGAGCAGCGACGACTTGCCCACGGCGGACTGCCCGGCAAAGCAGGAAACGCCCGTGTTGAGCCGTTTGCGCAGCTCGTCAAGCCCCTGGCCGGTCTTTGCGGAAACGCAAAGCGCGTCAAAGGCGGCATAGTCCGCCAGGAACGCGGCCCGGATCTCTGCGTGCGCCTCGTCGCATTTGTTGAGCACCAGCAGCGGCTCGATCTGCAGCAGCGCGGCCTGGATGAGCAGCTTGTCGGCGAGCAGCCAGTCCGGCTGCGGTGCGGAGGCGGACAGCACCACGATCAGCCGATCGATATTTGCCGCCTGCGGCCGCACGAGCACGTTTTTGCGCGGCAGGATCTCTTCGATGCGGGCATACCCCTCGCGCTGCGGCTGTACGGTGACGGAATCCCCCACGAGCGGCGCGCCGATCCCCCGGCGAAAACGGCCGCGCGCACGGCATTCGGTTACGCCGCCATCCGGCCCCTGCACGTAGTAGAAGCCGCCGACGCCCCTGATGATCCTCCCCCGCGCCGTCATTGCGCCGCTGCGCGGAAGCTGACGTCCTGCCGCCGCCGCTCCTGCCCGTCGATGTAGAGGATGACCTCGTGCAATCCTTCGGAAGCGGCGCACGCGGTGAACGAAACGGGGATGACCGAGCCCTTTTCGAGCGTCGTCTCGTACAGGATTCGTTCGATGAGCACGCCGTTGACCGCCTCGGCAATGGTTACCATGACGTCCGTGCCGTTGTTCTCAATGTTCAGGTTGTAGGCGATGTCCGCGCTGTACGGCCGCTCCCCGGCAGGGCTTCCCGCCACGGTGAGCAGCACGGTCATGCCGCGCTGTACGGAATCGAGCGCGGCGGGCGACTGCGCGGCGACGAGCCCCGATTCGCTCTCCGAAGCCCCGTCATAGCGCAGCAGGATACGCGTAAACCCGTCCCCGTCGAGCAGCGACAGCGCATCGGCAAGCGGCAGGCCGGTAAGCGCCGGCATGGACGTCAGCACGGCGGAGGTGGCGCTGATGATGATGTCAACCCGCTGCCCCGGTTCAGCCGCCGTCCCCGACGCGGGGTATTGTTCGCAGACATAGCCGATGGCCACGTCGGACACCCGGTAGGAGACGCCGCCAATGTCAAGCCCTGCTTCCTTGAGCAGCGCCAGCGCGTCCTCATATGTCTCGCCGATCAGTTTCGGCACGGCAGGCGTCTCCGGCCCAAGGCTCACGACAACGGAGATCTGCTCGCCGGCGCGGGCCGTGACGCCCGCTTCAGGGGTCTGGGTGAGCACGTTCCCGTACGGCACGGTTTCGCTCGGCGCATAATCGGCGATAACGAGCGTGAAGCCGTAGTCCTCCGCCCGCTGCGTTGCCTCGGCCACGGGCTTGCCCTGCAGCGAGGGGATGGGCAGCGTAGCGGAGACCGTGCCGCTGCGCAGGCTGCGCGTGCCGAAAAACGTGCCGAGCAGCACGCAGATGCACAGCGCGACCACCAGCGCGATCTTGAACGCGCCATGCCACTTGCCGGCGGGGACCGCTGCCGGGTGCTCGCCGTCCGAACCGGACGCCTGCGCGTGGAAGAACGAGCCGGCGGGGTCGTACTGCGCGTGAAGCAGATCGTTGCGCATGGCCTTGGCCGAAGGATAGCGGTCGGCCGGGTCTTTGCGCATGGCGCGCAGCACGATGCTGTTGAGCGCCGGTTGGATGTGCGGGTTGACCTGCACCGGCTCCACCGGCGTGTCGTTGATGTGCTTGAGCGCGATGGCCACGGACGTTTCGCCCACAAAGGGCACCGTACCGGTAAGCATCTCATAGAGCATCACGCCGACGGAATAGATGTCGCTCGCCGCGGTGACGGGCGTGCCGGTCGCCTGTTCCGGCGAGAGGTAGTGGACCGAGCCCAGCACCGTATCCCCTGCAAACGTGACGGTGCTCGCCTCCGCCTCGCGCGCGATGCCGAAGTCCGTCAGCTTGGCGCGACCGTCGCGCGTGACGATGACGTTTTGCGGCTTGACGTCGCGGTGGATGATGCCAATGGCGTGCGCCGCGGAGAGCGCCTCGAGCACCTGGCAGGCGATATGGATGGCCGTGCGGGTCGGCATGGGCCCGTTCTCCTGGATGAGCTGTTTGAGCGTGCGGCCGGCGACGTATTCCATCACGATGTACGGGACGCCCTCATACTGGCCCACGCCGTAGGCGCGCACGATGTTGTCGTGCGACAGGTGCAGCACGGCGCGCGCCTCGCGTTCAAAGCGGCGCAAAAACTCCGGATTGTCGCGGTATTCCTGCCGCAGCACCTTGACGGCGACCTGCCGGTGGGTGGTGATGTGGACCGCGCGGTATACCAGCGCCATGCCGCCTGCGCCGATGGCCTCCACGATGCGGTACCGGTGGTTCAGAATGGTGCCGATGTTCATGCGCAGGCACCTCCTTCACAGCGGGCGAGCACGACGGTGATGTTGTCGCTCTCGCCGCTGTCGAGCGCCTCCTGTACGAGCCGGTCGGCCATCTCGTCGAGCGTGCCGCCGGAGCGCAGGATCTCGGCAAGGCGCGCGTCCTCCAGGCAGCCGATCAGCCCGTCCGAACACAGCAGCAGGATATCGCCCCGCTTCCACGAGCGGTCGAACAGGTCGGCCTCCACGCGCAGGCCGATGCCGATGGCGCGCGTGATGATGTTGCGCCGCGGGTGGGCGCGCGCCTGCTCGCGCGTGATCTTGCCGGAGCGCACGAGCATCTCCACGAGCGAATGATCGGTCGTGACCTGCGTGAGCGTATCGCCGTCGAAATGATACAGGCGGCTGTCGCCCACGTTGGCGACGAGGAAGCGGCTGCCGCTGAGCAGCGCGCAAACGAGCGTTGCGCCCATGCCGTGCAGGGCGGGATCGTCCTGCGCGGCGCGGTACACGTCGAGATTCACGTGCGCGATGGCCCGCTGCAGCGCGGCGAGCGGATCTTCTGCAAAGCTGTGGCGCAGTTCTTCGAGCATGCCGTTCACCGTCATGGTGCTCGCCGTTTCGCCGGCGGCGTGGCCGCCCATGCCATCCGATACGGCGACGAACTGCATCCCCTCCGCCTGCTTTGGCACGCAGGCCCGGTCCTCGTTGTGGGCGCGCCGCCCGATATGGGATCTAATCGCGTATTTCATGCAGTACCCTCCGTCGCAACTGGCCGCAGGCGCCCTCGATGTCCGCGCCCATTTCGCGCCGCACGGTTGCGGAGACGCCCTCGCGCGTCAGCCAGTTCAAAAATGCCGCCGCCTCCTGCCGCGTCGCCCCCGCCAGATTGCGCTCGGGCACGGGGTTGAGCGGGATCAGGTTCACATGGCAGTTGATGCCGCGCAGCCGCCGCGCGAGCGCCACGGCGTCCGATTCGGCGGCGTTGAGCCCACGGATGAGCGCATATTCAAACACGACCCGCCGCCCCGTCGTCTCTGCGTATCGTTTGGCCGCACGCAGCAGGTCCGCGATGGGATAGACGCGGTTGACGGGCATGATGCGGCTGCGCGTCTCGTCGTCGTGCGCGTGCAGCGAAACCGACAGCGTCACATGCGGCGCCTCCTCCGTAAACCGTTCCAGCTCCGGCAAAAGCCCGCATGTCGAGACCGAGATGTTGCGCGGGCTGATGTTCCTGCCGTCCGGACTCGTGACAAGCCGCAAAAAGCGCAGGACGTTGTCGAGGTTGTCCATCGGCTCTCCACTGCCCATGAGCACCACGTTCGTCACCGTGCGCCTGCCCTCCGGCGCCGGTTCGTCGCGTTCGATGGCGGCGATCTGGCCGAGCATTTCGCCCGCGTGCAGGCTGCGTACGCAGCCCTCGAGCGTGGAAGCGCAGAACGCGCAGCCCATCCGGCAGCCCACCTGCGTGGAAAGACAGGCGGTGTTGCCGTACTTGTAGCGCATGAGCACGCCCTCGATCAGGTTCCCGTCCTCAAGCGCAAAGAGGTATTTGACCGTGCCGTCGCGCGCGGAGATGCGCTTGCGGTCGATCTCCACGGCGCCGAACGGCAGCGCCTGCAGCCGCTCCCGCAGCGCTTTGGGCAGATCGGTCATGTCCGACGGGCGCACGCCGCGCGTCAGCCAGGCATAGACCTGGCGCGCCCGGTAGTGTGGCTGGCCCAATTCGTCCAGCAGCGCGCCAATTTCGTCGAACGATTGCTCCGTCAGGTACATCTTCGCATCCTCGCCATGTAGAATCCCTCGGTGCCGTGCACATGGGGCAGCAGCTGCAACGATGCCCCGTCCGCGAACGGCAGCCGGTCCGGGATAAAATCTGCCCGCCGTGCCAAGAAGGCCGCGACCTGCGCCTCGTTTTCACGCGCGCTGATCGTGCAGGTTGCATACACGAGCAGGCCGCCGGGGCGGACGTAGCGCGCGCATGTGTCGAGGATGGCGGACTGCAGCGCCGCGAGCGCGTCGATATCCGCCGCCGTTTTGCCGTAGCGCAGGTCGGGCTTGCCGGTGAGCAGCCCGAGGCCGGAGCACGGCGCATCCACGAGCACCGCGTCGAATGCATCCGAAAACGAGGGGTCAAAAGCCGCTGCGTCACGCCGCTCAATGCGGGCGGCGACATGCAGACGGTCGAGCGTGCGCGCAAGCAGCGCCGCACGGTGCTCATGCAGCTCGAAGCAGGTGAGCGCCACGTCGTTTTCCGCCAACGAGGCGATATACGCGCTCTTGCCGCCCGGGGCGGCGCACGCGTCGAGCACACGCAGCCCGCGGCAATCGCCGAGCGCCCGGCATGCCAGCATCGCCCCCTCGCCCTGCACGGCCATCCGGCCGGACAGGAACGGCGCGCAGGCCGTCACGTCGAGGCCGCGCCCCAGGCGCAGGCAGTTCGGGTCCATGCGGCCGCGCTCGGCGGGACAGGGCAGCGCGGCGAGCAGACCGGCCACGGTTTCCGGATACTGCGGCCGCACGCATTGCGGCAGCGGCGGGCAGGCCATCAGGCGTTTCGCCTCCTGTGCGCCCCGCTCGTGCATCCACATGCGCGCAAGCCAGAGCGGATAGCTGTACCGGACGGACAGGCGCTCGTCCGCCGCCTCCGGCAAGGGAGGCAGCGCGTCGCGCTCACGGTCGATGCGGCGCAACACGGCGTTGACGAACCCGGCGACGGCGCCCTTGCCGAGCGAGCGGCACAACGAGACGTACTCCGATACCGCCGCATGCGGCGGCGTGCGCAGAAACAGCAGCTCGCACGCGCCCAGCCGCAGGATGGCGCGCACGGCCTTCTTCTGGCGCTGCGGCGCGTAGGCGGCGAGGATATGGTCAAGGTAGAGCAGGTGGTCGAGCGTGGCGTACAAGAGCGCGGACAGAAACCGCGCGTCCGTTTCATCCAGCCCGGCCTGCGCCTGTTTCAGCCGGAGGTTGGCATAGGCGCCGCCGTCGGTGACGTCGCACAACACCGCGAGCGCCAGACGCCGGACGTTCACGACAGCGTCCGGCCCACGATGGGCCTGCCGCGCAGGAAAGCGCGGCCGTCGAGCCGCTTGCCGCCCGCCGCCTGCACCTCGATCAGCTCAATCAGGCCGTCCGCGCACTGGACGAACAGGCCCTCCTTTGCGCCGCCCACGCACGCGCCGGGGGGCAGCGCGGCGCCGCCGGCTGCCGCAGGGCGCGTTTTCCAGATCTTCAGCACGCTGCCGTCGTCCAGCGTGGCGTAGGCGCCGGGCCACGGGTTTACGCCGCGCACTCGGTCATGCACGCGCTGCACCGGCTCGGAAAAATCCAGTTTGCCGTGTTCCTTTTTCAACATGCGGCAGCGGGTGGCAAGCGCCTCGTCCTGTGGAATCCGCAAGAGCGTGCCGTTTTCCAGGGCCTCCAGCGTGCGCAGCAGTACGCGCGCGCCGATCAGCGACAACCTCTCGTACAGCTCGCCCGCCGTTTCTTCCGGGCCGATGGGCGTTTCTTCGGCAAGCAGAATATCACCCGTATCCATACCGATATCGGTCATCATGGTCGTCACGCCGGTCGTCCGCTCCCCCTCGATAATCGCCCACTGGATGGGCGCCGCTCCGCGGTATTTGGGCAGCAACGAGCCGTGGACGTTGATGCAGCCGAGCGGCGGCACGTCCAGGTTTTCCTGTGAAAGGAGCTGGCCAAACGCCGCCGTGACCATGAGATCCGGCCCAAACGCCCGCAAAGCCGCGACGCCCTCCGCGCTGCGGATGCGCTCAAACTGATAGACCGGGATGCCGTGCGCCTGGGCGAGCGCCTTCACCGGCGTGGGCGCGACCGTGCCGTGCCGGCCCGCCGGCCGGTCCGGCTGTGAAAAGGCGCAGAGCACATGCCCCGCATCGATAAGCGCCTGCAACGACGGGACGGCGAACGCCGGCGTACCCAAAAACGCAATCCTCATGGTCTTTCCTCCTGTTGCCGCAAAGGGCGCGCATCCATGCTTTTGCCGTGCGGCGCCCCTGCGCTTTCCGCGGCGGTCGTTCGTGCCGCCTGCCGGCCATGCCGCCGTCCTTTGCCGCCGTCGTCCCGGACCGCGTACCCCCTACCGGCCGCCCGGCCGTCCATGCTGGCGCTTCCGGCGGAGGCGGCCCGCACCGAACGTCCGCCCGTTCCAGCCGGACGACCATGCGGTTCCGCTCCGGCGGGCGGACGCGCCAAACGCTTTCCGCGGCGACCGTCCCTCTGCCGCCGGCCGCGGGTGCTCCTGCTTCGCCGCCCGTTGCGCCCGGACTGCACATCCTTCGCCGGCCGTCGCCTCCCACGGCTTGCGCCGCCCCTTGCATCCGTGTGCGCGCAAAAGTCCGGGCTGTTGCGCATCCCGTATGGCGGGAACGCAGGGACGGGGGCCGCGCGGAATCTGGTATCGGACGTCCCCCGCATGGCACGGCCCTGTCGGCCGCAAAACCCTTCCGGCATGGTCGGGGCTTAACGCCGTCCGGCCGTTCGTGCCGCCTGCCGGCCTCTCCCTTGCCGCCGTACCCGATGCGGGCGCGTTCCCGCTCGCCGGACAAACCCGTTTCCCTGCGGGCGCTGCAGGCCCCGGCGCTTTGCCGCCGTCCACCGCATGGCGCATCCCGTATGGCGGGAACGCAGGGACGGGGTTGCGCGGGATCCGGTTCCGGACGCCGTTGCATGGGCGGCCGCACCGGCCGCCGGTTTTACACGTCGCGCCATGCCGCTTTGCGATCCGGTCTGCGCCAATCACCCTGCGGGCGGGAGCTTCCCGAACCGGGAAACATCCGGCCGGAGGCCTGCCGCCCGGCAAAGGGGCTTACCCGCCGCTTTTGTGCGGCGCCAGGCCGCCCGCAACCCCGGGCGGATACCTGTCATTCGCCGGCGGCAATGCGACCGTTGAATCCCTCCGGCGGTTCCTTCCTGAGTCGCAGGAACGTCAACCCATCCAGATGATCCAACTCGTGCTGCACCGCGCGGGCGAACAGGCCCTCCGTTTCATAGACGCGCAGCGTGCCGTACCGGTCGTATCCCTCTACGGTCACGCGGTTGGCGCGCTCCACATACCCGGATTGCCCGGGAAACGAGAGACAGCCCTCGATGTCGCCCTGCAGGCCCTCGCTGTGCGTGATGCGCGGGTTGATGAGCTCCACCGGCCCTTCGCCAACGTCGATCACCACGGCGCGGCGCAGCACGCCGATCTGCGGCGCAGCCAGCCCCACCCCGTCGGCATGGTACATGGTTTCAAACATATCGTCGAGCAGTTCCTTCAGCCGCGCGTCAAAGCGCTCGACCGGGCGGCACGCCTTTGTCAGGCAGGGATCGTCGTTGGTGCGGATGGTTCTCAGGGCCATGGGTTCGTTCCTTCCTTTTGCGCCGTGCGGCCGCGGCTTGTCCGCGTCGCAGCGCGACGACCGTATAATTTTCCTTGTATATTATACCGCAATGCGGTTGCGCTGTAAAGGAAACCGGCGGTTGATTTGCGTTTAACCGCCGGTTGAGCAAAATTCGCAAACTTGACGAACCGGCGCTGTTCAAAATCGCCGGCATATGGTATGCTTTTGCCAGAAAACGAGGAGGCTTGGGAATATGGAAGAGACCGCAACGATGGGCAAGCGCATCGCCGCGCTGCGCAAGCAGGCGGGATTGACACAGGAACAGCTGGCCGAGCAGCTGGGCGTGACCGCGCAGGCCGTCAGCAAGTGGGAAAACGACGTGTCCTGCCCGGATATCTCGCTGCTGCCGAAGATTTCCCGGATACTGGGCGTCAGCACGGACGAGCTGCTGGGCGTGCGCCCGGTGGAGCCGCGAGTGGTGGTCGTGGATACCGATAAGGGGCGCCGGGCGGAGGACGAGGAGGGCAAGCACTCGATCAACTGGAACTGGAAATGGGACGGCGGCCTGCGCGGCGGCGTGTTCTGGGGCCTGCTGCTTGCGCTCGTGGGCATGGCGCTGCTGCTCGACCGGCTGGGACTCTGGCCGCTGGCGGGCAAGCCCACGTTCTGGGGGATCGTCTGGCCGGCCGCGCTGCTCGGGATGAGCATCGCGTGGATTTGCAAGCGGTTCTCCCTCTTCAACCTCGCGTTGGCGCTGCTGGGGCTCTATTACCTCCTGTTCAACCTCGGCGCGGTCACCTATGCGTTGAGCTGGAACGTCATCTGGCCGGCCGCGCTCGTGGTGGTCGGCCTGTCGGTCCTGCTCGACCAGACCTTTCCCCGGTTGTTCAGAAGAAACCGTTTCAGCTTTTCCTGCGGGGACGCCGACAAGCGCAGGCCGGTGGATGCGTACACCGAGGAGGACGGGTTTGTCCGCATGACGTGCGCGTTTTCGGATGTCAGGCACGAGGCTTCGGGCAACAGGGATTTTATCGGCGGGGACATGGACGTTTCCTTCGGCGAGGCAACGCTGGATTTGACCGAATGCGAGCGATTCGCTCCCGGTGCAAAGCTGAAGGTTGACGTTTCGTTCGGCTCTGCCGTCGTGCTGCTGTCGCGCAACGTGCGCCTTCAGCCGGATCTCGACCGTTCGTTCGGTTCGAGTACTGTCAAGGGTGCGCCGGACGCGGAGGCGCCGTATACCCTTGCCGTCCGGGGAGACGTATCGTTCGGGAACGTCACGTTCCGCTATTGCGACTGAGAGCGCCTGCCGTTCGAGCCGGTTGGAGCTGCGGCCGCCTGCGGGCGCGGAGCGCTCGCGGCCCCTTGCCGCCTGCCGGCGTGGCGCCCGGCGGTATGGATTGCAACAACAGAAAAGCCGGGGGCGATGCCGCCCCCGGCTTTGTCGCAAAGGGATTATTCGTCCTCTTCCTCTTCGCGCTTGGCCTGCTCGATGATCTTCTGCGCCAGATTGCCCGGCACATCCTCGTAGCGCACAAACTCGGACTTGAAGGAACCGCGCGCCTGCGTCATGGAGCGCAGGTCGGTCGCATACTTGAACATCTCGGACAGCGGCGCTTCCGCCACGACCTCCGTCATGCCGCCGTCCACCGGGTTCATGCCCAGCATGCGGCCGCGGCGGCGGTTCAGGTCGCCGATGATATCGCCCACGTAGTCGGACGGGACGAGGATGTCATAGCGATAGATCGGCTCGATCAGCGCCGGCGAAGCCTTGGCGCAGGCGGCCTTGTAGGACAGGCGGGCGGCCGATTTGAACGCGACCTCCTTGGAGTCCACCGGGTGGTATTTGCCGTCGTAGAGCGTGGCCTTGATGCCGACCATCGGATAGCCGGCCAGCACGCCGTGCAGCATCGCCTCGCGCAGGCCCTTTTCGACCGCGGGGATGTACTCCTTGGGCACCACGCCGCCCACGATGGCGTTGACGAACTCGAAATCGCTCCCGTCGGGCGTCGGCTCAAAGCGCATCTGCACCACGCCGAACTGGCCGCTGCCGCCGGATTGTTTCTTGTGCTTGCCCTCGGCTTCGGCGCTTGAATGGATGGTCTCGCGGTAGGGGATGCGCGGATCGGAGAGCACGGCCTCCACGTTGGACTTGTTCTTGAGCTTGCTGCACACCACGTCGATGTGCATTTCGCCGAGGCCCTGGATGAGCACGTCGCCCGTCTCGGCGTTCTTTTCGATGCCGATGGTCGGGTCCTCCTCGCGGATGCGGTTGAGGCCGGAGATGACCTTATCGTCCTCGCCCTGCTTTTTGGCGGTGACGGCAAGGCTGATGCACGGGGCCGGGAACTCGATGGCGGGGAAGCGCACCGGGTTGGCCGCGTCGCAGAGCGTGTCGCCGGTGGCGGTGAACTGCAGCTTGGCCAGCGCGCCGATATCGCCCGCATGCAGCCGGTCGAGCGCGATGGTTTTCTTGCCGCGCATCAGGTACGGCGCGCCGGGCTTTTCCTGCTTTTCGGCGTTGCTGTTGTAGGGCGCAAGGTTCGCGTCGAGCGAGCCGGCGTAAACCTTGACGATGGAATACTTGCCGAACTGGTCGATGACCGTCTTGAGCACCTGCGCGGCGAACGGGCCGTCCTGCCGGATCTCGACCTCGGCGCCGCTCCGGACGTCGACGGCCTTCTTGGGCTTGACCTGATCGGCTGCCGGCAGATAGTGCACCAGGTTGTCCAGCAGCGTGGACACGCCGATGTTGAGCGCGGCGGACACGCAGCACACGGGCGTGACGATGCCCTCGCGCACGCCGACGGACAGGCCCTTGAGGATGTCCTCGCGGGAGAGCTCGCCGTCCTCAAAATATTTTTCCATCAGCTCCTCGTCGCTCTCGGCGGCGGCCTCGGTCAGCTTTTCAAACAGCTCCTGCGCCTCCGCCGCGAGGCCGGCGGGGATCTCGGTCTCCTTTTCGCCCTTGCCGTCGAACAGGCGGCCGATCATATGCACGATATCGACATAGCCCTTGAAGGCGCCGCCCTCGATGATCGGCAGTTGGATGGGTACCACGGAGGGGCCGAATTTTTCGTTCACAGCGGCCATGACCTTTTCAAAGCTGGCGTTCTCGCGGTCGAGCTGGTTGATGACCATCATGCGGGCCTTGCCCTGCTTCTGGCACATCGCCATCGCCTTCTCCGCGCCCACGACGGGGCCGGACACCGCACCGACGACGATCAGCGCGCTGTCGGCCAGTTCCATTGCCGCCGTCACCTCGCCGTAAAAGTCGAAAAAGCCCGGCGCATCGATGACGTTCACCTTGCAGCCCTTCCACTCGAGCGGCGCGAGCGCGGCGTTGATGGAGATGGTGCGTTTGATCTCCTCCGGGTCAAAGTCGGTGGTCGTCGTGCCGTTCTCGACCTTGCCCAGGCGCTCGAGCAGCCCGGCGTTGAACAGCATGGCTTCCGTAAGCGTGGTCTTGCCCTCGCCGCCGTGGCCGAAAACGCCGATGTTGCGGATGTCTTTTGCGGTGTATTCTTTCATTCCGGTACCCCCTGCATATGGTTGATGCGCATATAAATGGATCCCCTTCGGGCGGGAAAACCCATGATAGCCAACGATTATATTATCAGTTTCGCAGCAAATTGTAAACCATCAATTTGAAACATTTGCCCGTTTCCTTTGGCCCGCGGGCCGGGGGACGGTTTCTATGCCCCGCCCTCGAGATAGGCGCGTTGCGCGTCGGTCAGCGCATCGATGGTCACGCCGAGCGAAAGGAGCTTGAGGCGCGCCACCTCCAGATCGATCTCGCGCGGCACGGCCACAAGACGCGGCGGCAGCGAACGGCCGTGGAGCGCCAGATGCCGCGCCGACAACGCCTGGATGGCAAAGCTCATGTCCATGATCTCGACCGGGTGCCCGTCGCCCGCGGCGAGGTTGACCAGCCGGCCTTCGGCCAGCAGATACAGCCAGCGGCCGTCGGCCATGCGGAATCCTTCGATGTTGGGCTTCATCCGCCGCCGCTGGCACGCAAGGCGCTCCAGTGCGCGCACGTCCACCTCCACGTCGAAATGACCGGCGTTGCACAGCACGGCGCCGTCCTTCATGCGGGCGAAGGCGTCCTCGCCGATCACGCCGCAGTTGCCGGTGACGGTGACGAACAGGTCGCCCAGCGCCGCCGCCTCGGCCATTGGCATGACGGAAAATCCGTCCATCACGGCTTCGATGGCGCGCACCGGGTCCACCTCCGTGACGATTACCTGCGCGCCGAGCCCGCGCGCGCGCATGGCGACGCCCTTGCCGCACCAGCCGTAGCCGGCGACGACCACGCGCTTGCCCGCAACGATCAGGTTGGTGGTGCGGTCGATGCCGTCGAACACGGATTGCCCCGTGCCGTAGCGGTTATCGAACAGGTGCTTGCAGTCCGCGTCGTTGACGGCGATCATCGGGAAGGGCAGCCGTCCCTCCCGCTCGAGCGCGCGCAGGCGGAGCACGCCGGTGGTCGTCTCCTCGCAGCCGCCGATCGTGTGCGCACACAGCGCGGCGTCGCCGGCGAGCAGCGCCTGCAACAGGTCGCCGCCGTCGTCGATGACGATGTCCGGCGCACAGGCGACGGTGCGCCGGATGTCGGCCGCATAATCCGCCGGTGAAGCGCCGTAGCGCGCGGACACGCAAAGCCCGCCCGCCGCAAGCGCCGCCGCTACGTCGTCCTGCGTGGAGAGCGGGTTGCTGCCGGTTACGTACATCTCCGCCCCGCCCGCCGCAAGCGTGCGGCACAGGCAGGCGGTCTTGGCCTCGAGATGGATGGAGAGCGCAATCTTCAGCCCGGCGAACGGCTTTTCCGCGGAAAAGCGCTCCCGGATGCGCCGCAGCAGCGGCATGTTGCGCCATGCCCATTCGATCTTATCCTCGCCGGCGGGGGCGAGCGCGATATCGTGGATAAGGGATTCGGTCGTCGCCGTCATATGGCTTACGCTCCTTCCGTGAGATAGGCGATGGCGGCGGCGAGCTGGGTATCCTGCTCGCGCGGCAGGCTGTCGAGCGCGAGGTCCCGGTACGCCTCCGGCAGCTCGACCACCAGATCCGGCGTAATGCCCACGCCGTGGATACATACGTCGTTCGGCGTGAAATAGGCGTCGGTGGTCAGCTTGACATAGCCGCCGTTGGCGGAAAGGCGGAAGTAGGACTGCACGATGCCCTTGCCGAACGTCTGCGTGCCCAGGATGGTGGCGACGCCGTGATCCTGCAACGCCCCGGAAAGCAGCTCGGAGGCGGAGGCGGAGTTGCCGTTGACCAGCACGACAAGCGGAAGCGCGTACGCCTCGTCATCCTCGGCATAATAGGCCGCCGTCTGCTCGGTGCGCGACTTGATGCTCACGATCAGGTCGCCCTTTTTGAGGAACAGATCCGCCACGTCCAGCACCTCGTTCAGGCCGCCGCCGGGATTGTCGCGCAGGTCGAGGACGAGCGACGTGGCGCCGGCGGAGACGAGCGCCGCGAGCGCGTCGCCCGTCTCCTGCACGACATGGCCGTTAAAGCCGAAGATGCGCAGATAGCCCACGCCGTCGGAAAGCAGTTCGTACGAGGTGTAGGGGACGTTGACGACGGCCGCCGTCACGGTGACGGTGAAGTCCGCGCCGTCGCGCCGCAACGCGAGCGTGTCGGCCGAGCCGTCGGTGTGGAACAGGGCGAGCATGTCCTCGAGCGACAGGTTGGCCACCGCCGTACCGTTGACCGACAGGATCAGGTCGCCCGCCTGCGCGCCGGCCAGCGCCATGGGGCTGCCGTCGTAGACGCGCTGGATGGCGCTGCCCTCGCCGTCCGGTGCGGCGACGACCACGCCGATGCCGCTGTATTCGCCGGAGATGGATTCCGTATAGGAGGCGTACTGCTCGGCGGTGTAGTACTGCGCGTAATCGTCCCCAATGGAGGCGACCATGCCGCGCAGCGCCGCGTCGACGAGCGCGTCCTCGCTGCCGACGTTCTGGTCGTAGTAGTAGTAAGCGCGCTCGATGGTATCGGCCATTTGCGCAAGCGGCCGGAGCGCGTCGCCGGGCAACACGGTGCACAGCAGCGCCGTCACGCTGGACGAGAGCAGCGCCACGACGAGTACAAGCGCGGCGATCAGGGCGCCGCGGCCCCTGCGCGGGCTCTCCATCGGCAGCCCCTTTCAGCGGACGGGCGCAATCACGCGCTGCTGCATGTCGGCCAGGTCGCACACGTCGAGATGGCGTTCCGGCCTGCCGAGCAGCTCGGTGAGGCCCTTCGGCACGGGCGCGCCGGTCAGCGCGAGCAGCCGGTCGGCGTTTTCAAAATCGTCTTTGCCGGGCGTTTCAAACGCGGACAGGACGGCGGTGGCGAACTTGTACGGGTTGGCGGTGGACAGCAGCACGGTCTGCGTCCCGTCGCCCGTTCGGGCGGCGTAGCGTTCGTAGACGGTCTGCGCCACGGCGGTGTGCGGGTCCATCAGATAGCCGTCGCGTTCGAACACGCGGCGGATCGTGGCGAGCGTGTCCTCCTCGTCGCACCAGTCGGCGGTGAACACGTCCGACAGCGCGTCGCGCTGCGCCGCGTCGATCGCATAGGCGCCGGTCTCGGCAAGCGAGTGCATCCAGGCGCGCACGCGCTCCGAATCGCGCCCCGCCAGCTCGAACAGGAGCCGTTCGAGGTTGCTTGAGATCAGGATATCGATCGAGCAGCTCATGCTGCGATAAAACGGACGGCGGTCGTTGTAGACGCCGGTGGCGAAAAAGTCGGCCAGCACGTTGTTGCGGTTCGACGCGCAGATGAGGCGGCGCACCGGCAGGCCCATGCGCTTAGCATAGTATCCGGCGAGGATGTCGCCGAAGTTGCCGGTGGGCACGCAGAAATTGATTTTTTCGCCCGGGGCGACGCGGCCGTCGCGCCGGAGCGCGGCATAGGCGGTGAAGTAATACACGATCTGCGGCAGCAGGCGGCCGAAATTGATGGAGTTGGCGCTCGAGAGCCGGTAGCCCAGTGCATCCAGCTCCGCGCGCGCCTCCGGGGAGGCGAAGATGCGCTTGACCCCCGTCTGCGCGTCGTCAAAGTTGCCGCGCACGGCGCACACGTCCACGTTGTCGCCCTCCTGCGTGACCATCTGCAACCGCTGGGCGCGCGAAACGCCGCCCTCCGGATAGAAGACGAGCACGCGCGTGCCGGCCACATTGCAAAAGCCGGCCAGCGCCGCCTTGCCCGTGTCGCCCGAGGTGGCCACGAGGATATAGATCTGCCGGTCCTCCCCGGTGACGGACAGGGCGTTGCGCATCAGGTACGGCAGCATCTGCAGCGCCACGTCCTTGAAGGCCATGGTGGGCCCGTGCCAGAGCTCAAGAACGCTTTCGCACGAGCCAAGCGGACGCACGGGAACGACGGCCGGGTCGTTAAAACTTTTGTAGGCGGCGGAGAGCATCTCCCGCAGCGTTTCGGCGGACGTATCCGTCAGATACGGGGCCATGACCTTCTCCGCAGCCGCTACATAGCCGTCCTGCAGGAGCGATTCGACATCCAACTGTGGAAACGACGCCGGCACGTACAGCCCGCCCGAGGGGCAGATGCCCTGCACGATCGCCTGCGCCGCGGAGACGGCGGAGCCGCCTCTGGTGCTTAGGAATTGCATGTTTTGTCTGTCCTTTATGTGTTTTTATGGAATTCAGGTGATCTGCAGCACCATGTCCCGCATGAACGGCGGCAGCGATTCGGTGTTTCCGCTGATGCTCAGGATGATGTTGACGCTCGTGCGCTCGGAGAAGGCGCGCAGATCGTCAAACAGTCCCTCGAGCGAGGCGAGTTCATGGCGCACAAAGTTCAAAAAACCGTCGATGTACACGTATTCGAGATCGAAGTCCTGCGCGTAGATGCCGCAAAGGAAGCCGTAGAGCATTTTGGGCGATTCAATCCCGTAATCCGCCGCGTTGATGAAACGGATGAAGGAATTGAGGTCGAACATGTAACGGTTGTCATCGTCGATAAAGACCACGCTGCCCTTGGCGTCCGCCGCCGTGCGATTGGCGTGCTGCAAGAGCCGTTTCGTTTTTCCTGTGCCCTTCTCTCCGAAAATGACTCCAATCAATGACGTGTTCCTCCGTTTTTTTTTATTATAGCCCGAACCGGCGCGCCTTGACAAGCAAAACAGAAAAAGTTTCGGTTTTTGCCATGGTTCCGCCGGTCTGCCGCCACACCCGATCCCGTTGCGCGGCCTTTTTTGCGGCGGCGCGGGAAATCTTTTCGCGCCCTTGTCAACCGCCGGTGGGGATGTGCTATAATGCTGGCATGGATGGTATTGGTGGAAAGCTGGATCTGGCCGGACTGAACCCGGAACAGGCGGAGGCCGTTTGCACGACGGAGGGCCCGCTGCTGGTGCTTGCGGGCGCGGGCAGCGGCAAGACGCGCGTGCTCACGCACCGCATCGCCTACCTCGTCGCGGAGAAGGGCGTCGCCCCGTGGGAGATCCTCGCGCTGACGTTTACAAACAAGGCCGCCGGCGAGATGCGCGAGCGCGTGGAGACGCTCACCGGCAGCGCGGCGGGGCGCATGTGGGTGCTCACGTTCCACGCCTGCTGCGCGCGCATCCTGCGCATGGAGATCGAGCGCCTTGGCTATGAGCGCACGTTCACGATTTATGACGAGGCGGATCAGCAGTCGTTGCTGCGGCGCATCGTGCGCGAGATGGAGCTCAACGACAAGGTCTATTCCCCGCGCATGCTCGCCGGGCGCATCTCGGATGCCAAGAGCCATTCGCTCGACCCGGGCGGCCTGCTGCGCGAGGAGGGCGCGCCGCAGCCGGTGATCGACGCGTTCGTGCGCTACGAGAAGGCGCTGCGGCAGAACAACGCCCTCGATTTTGACGACCTGCTGCTCAAGGTACTCGAGCTGTTCCGGCGGTTTCCGGAGGTGCTCGGCAAGTATCAGGCGCGCTTCCGGTACATCCTCGTGGACGAGTATCAGGATACGAACCTGGCGCAGTATCACATCGTACAGCAGCTCGCGGCCGTACATCGCAATCTCTGCGTGGTCGGCGACGACGACCAGAGCATCTATGGCTGGCGCGGCGCGGATATCCGCAACATCCTCGAGTTTGAAAAGGACTTTCCCGGCGCAAAAGTGGTGCGGCTCGAGCAGAACTATCGCTCCACGGGCCGCATCCTCGAAGCGGCCAACCGGGTCATCTCCAACAATGTCGGCCGCAAGCCCAAAAAGCTCTGGACGGCGGCGGGCGAGGGGGCGCCGATCGAGCTGTTTGAAGCGGACGACGAGCGCGACGAGGCGGCGTATATCTGCGGCCGCGTCCTGCGCGGGGTCCGGCAGGAGGGGCGGCGCTTCGGCGATTTTGCGCTGCTGTACCGCACGCACGCGCAGAGCCGCGTGCTGGAGATGTATCTGCAAAGCTATGACATCCCGTATCGTGTCTACGGCGGCACGTCGTTCTTTCAGCGCGCGGAGGTCAAGGACATCCTCGCCTATCTGCGCCTGCTGCAGAACCCGAACGACGACGTGGCGTTCCTGCGCGCGGTGAACACGCCCCGGCGCGGCATCGGCGACGGAGCGGTATCGCAGCTTGCGGCCGCCGCCGCGGAAATGGGGCTGCCGCTGCTGCCGGCGGCCATGGCGGGCGGCGATGCGCTGCCGGCCCGGACTGCGGCGCGGTTTGCGCCCTTTTGCGCGCTGTTGCAGGAGGTATATGCCGCCGTGGGGACGATGCCGCTGGCCGACATGATGGAGCTGTTGCTCGAGCGCATCGGATACGACGAATACCTGCGAAACGACCGCAGGGAGAATTATGAAGCGCGCGCGCAGATCGTGGAGGAATTCGTGGGGTATGCGCGCGAGTTTGAGGCCGATCTTGCGGATGGGGGGCAGGATGCGCTCCGGGCGTTTCTCGAAACGGTTGCGCTGTTCACCACGACCGACGAGCTGGACGGCGAGGGCGGATATGTGTCGCTCATGACGCTGCACAGCGCAAAGGGCCTCGAGTTCCCGGTCGTATTTCTCACGGGCATGGAGGAGGGGCTGTTCCCCTCGCAGCAGTCGCGCTTTGATCCCGGCCGGCTCGAGGAGGAGCGGCGGCTGTGCTATGTGGGCATCACGCGCGCCCGCGAAACGCTCGTACTCACGCGCGCTCGGCAGCGCATGCTCTACGGCCGCATCGAGACGGCCATGCCCTCGACATTTCTCGACGAGATGGGCGACGCGCTGCCCGAGCGCGAACCGGACCGGACGGCGGCGTGGCCCGTGCGGGCGGCGGAGGAGCGGCCGGCCGCCCGGTTTTCCGCAGGCGCCGCACCTGCATCGACCGCGCGCCCGGCGGGCTTTGGTGCGCCGCCCGTACAGCCGCGCGCCCCGGCGCGCGCCCCGCAGGCCGTCGCGCTTTCCGAGGGGCAGCGCGTGCAGCACAGGACGTTCGGCCCCGGCACGGTATGCGCCCTGGCTGGCGGCGGGAACAATCTCATTGCGGAGATCGCGTTCGACAGCGGCGTGACGAAGAAGTTTGCCGCCGCGTACGCGCCCATTACGTCATTGGAGGAGTGACAACGCATGGAGGAACGGACGGACAGGCAGCGGGAGCTGACGGAGTTGCTTGCACGGTATGCCGCCGCCTATTACGAGGCGGATGCGCCGCTGGTCTCCGACCGGGAGTACGACGCGCTCTACGACGAGCTGGTCGCGCTCGAACGGGAGAGCGGGACGGTGCTGCCCGGTTCGCCGACCGGGCGCGTGGGCGGCGCGCCGCAGGGCGGGTTTGCGCCGCATACGCATCTGGCGCGGCTTTGGAGCATGGACAAGGTGCGCACGGCGGAAGGGCTGCGCGAGTGGGTGGCCCGCGTGCGGCGGCTGTCCGCCGGCATGGGCGAGCCGCTGTTCGCGCTCGAATACAAGTTTGACGGACTCACCGTAAACCTCACCTATGAGGGCGGGCGGCTCGTGACCGGCGCGACGCGCGGCAACGGCGTCACGGGCGAGACGATCACCGCCCAGGTGCGGACGATCCGCTCGCTGCCGCAGCGCATCCCGTTTGCCGGGCGCATGGAGGTGCAGGGGGAGTGCATCATGCGCCTGTCCGTGCTCGAGGCGTTCAACCGCAAGGCCGACGAGCCGCTCAAGAACGCGCGCAACGCCGCTGCGGGCGCGCTGCGCAACCTTGACCCGGCCGTCACCGCCGCGCGCCGGCTCGACTGCTTCTGCTACAACGTCGGCTATATCGAGGGGCGGCGGTTCGCCGATCAGCGCGAGATGTTGGATTTCCTGCGGGAAAACGGGTTCCCGGTCAGCCCGTTCGTGCGCTACTGCGCGGACGCCGAGGCGCTGCTTGCGCAGATCGAGGCGGCGGCGCACACGCGCGGCACGCTGGATTTTCTCATCGACGGCATGGTGGCCAAGGTCACGGATTTCGCCATCCGGGAAGCGCTCGGCGAAACGGAAAAATTCCCCCGCTGGGCGATGGCCTACAAGTTCCCCGCGGAGGAGACCACCGCCGTGGTCGAGGCGGTGACATGGGAGGTTGGCCGGACGGGCAAGCTCACGCCGCTGGCGCATCTGAGCCCGGTGGAGCTGTGCGGCGCGACAATCCGCCGCGCCACGCTGAACAACTACGACGACATCCGGCGCAAACGGGTGGGGATCGGCTCGCGCGTGTTCATCCGCCGCAGCAACGACGTCATCCCGGAGATCCTCGGCAGCGTGCCGGACGACGTGCCCGACGCGCCGGTGGAAAAGCCCGTGCGCTGCCCACAGTGCGGGGCGCATGTGGAGCAGCGCGGCGCGCACCTGTTCTGCACGAATTCCCTCTCCTGCCGGCCGCAGATCGTCGGGCGCATCGCGCACTACGCTTCGCGCGACGCAATGGATATCGAGTCGCTCAGCGACAGGACGGCGGAGCAGCTGGTGGACGCGTTCGGCATCGCCACGATCCCGGAGCTGTACGGGCTGACCGTGGAGCAGCTCGTCCCGCTCGACCGGTTCGGGCCGAAGAAAGCGCAAAATTTGATCGACGCGCTGGAAAAGAGCAAGCGCCGCCCGCTCGGCGCGTTCCTGTTCGCGCTCGGCATCCCGAACGTGGGGATCAAGACGGCGCGCGATCTGGCGCGGCGTTTCGGCACGTTCGCGGCGGTGCGCGCCGCCGGGCGCGAGGCGTTGCTGGCGATCGACGACGTGGGCGAGATCGTGGCCGACAGCATTCTGGGCTTTTTCGGCGACCCGTCCATCGCCGCGCAGGTGGATGCGCTGCTCGGCTGCGGCGTATCGCCCGCGCAGGAGGCGGCCGCCGGCGCGGAAAGCCCGCTGGCCGGCAAGACCGTCGTGGTCACGGGCACGCTGCCCTCGATGGGCCGGCGCGAGGCGGAGGCGCTCATCGAGCGCATGGGCGGCCGGGCGGCCGGCAGCGTGAGCAAAAAGACGGATTATGTGCTGGCGGGCGAGAGCGCCGGCAGCAAGCTGGACAAAGCGCGCGCACTCGGCGTCCCGGTATTGGACGAAGCGGCCTTTTTTGCACTGATCGGAGAACATTGATGCGACTGGGAAAACTCGACAACGACGAGCTGGAACGGCTCGTACTGCACAAATTTGCCAAGACCCGGCCGGAATCGCTGCAGGCGCCGCAGGTGGGCGAGGATTGCGCGTGGCTTGACCTGGGGGGCGACCTTGCGGTGTTCTCCTGCGACCCGATCACGTCCGCCTCGGACCGGCATCTGGGGCGACTCAGCGTGCACGTCAACTGCAACGACGCGGCGGCCGCCGGCGCGGAACCGGTCGGCCTGCTGGTGACGCTGCTTGCGCCGCCGGACGCGACGCCGGAGCAGATCGGGCGGATCGCGGACGAGCTGGCGCGCGAGGCGCGCCGGGCCGGCGTGGACGTGATTGGCGGGCATACGGAGGTGACGGACGCGGTGACGCGGCCGGTGACGAGCACGGCGGTCGTGGCGCGCTGCCCGCGGGAGCGGCGCATGCGCGGCATGCGCGTGGGAGACGCGCTGGTCATGACCAAGTGGGCGGGGCTTGAGGGCACTGCGATCATTGCGGAGGATTTTCCGGCGGTCGCCGCGGCCGTTGCGCCGGCGCAGCGCCGGGCGGCGGCGGGGCTAACGGCGCTGTTGTCCGTCGTGCCGGAGGGACGGTATGCGGCGGCGCACGGCGCGACCGCCATGCACGACGTGACCGAGGGCGGCGTGCTCGGTGCGTGCTGGGAGATGGCGCATCTGGCCGGCTGCGGCATGGTCGTGGATACGGCGCGCATCCCGGTGCGCCCGGAGACGCGCGCGCTGTGCGCCGTGGCCGGGCTTGATCCGCTCCGGCTCATCAGCAGCGGCAGCATGCTCATCGCCTGCCCGGACGGGGCGGCGATGGCGGCCGGGTTGGCGGAGCTCGGCATCCTGGCGACGGTGATCGGCCGCGCGGCGGAGGGCGGCGTGCGACGCGCGGACGGCAGCCCGATCGAGCCGCCCGGCGCGGATGAATTGTACCGCTTGTTTTAGAAACGGTTTTATGCTATGATAAATTGTCAATGTATGCGAGGTTTGCGAGGAGGACGGCGGCTATGCACAGCATGACCGGGTATGGCAGGGGCAGCGCCATGCGGGACGGACGCGAGATCACGGTGGAGTTCAAGTCGGTCAACCACCGGTTTCTCGACGTTTCCACCCGGCTCCCCCGCCATATCGCTTTTTTGGAGGAGCCGCTGCGCCGCTTCCTGTCGGAGCGGCTGGCGCGGGGACACGTGGACGTGTTCGTCAACTATCGCAACACGCGCTCCGACGCGCGCACCGTGCGCATCGATACGGCGCTGCTCGGCGCGTATCTTGCCGCCGCGCGGCAGGCGGCGGCGGAGCTGTCGCTGCCGGACGACATCGGGCTCTGCGCCGCGCTGCGCCTGCCGGATGTGACGGAGATTGCCGAAGCCGACGAGGACCGGGACGCGGTGTGCGCGCTCTGCCTTGAAGCGGCGGAAATTGCGGTCGGGGAGCTGCTGGAGATGCGGCGCCTGGAGGGCGAACGCCTCGGCGCGGACCTGGCCGGGCGCATCGACGCCGTGCTTGCGCTCACCGAGCGCATCGCCGTTCGCGCGCCGCTTGTGGTGGAGGAGTACCGTCAAAAGCTCAACGACCGGATCGAGCAGATCCTGCAGACCGGCGAGATCGACCGTGCGCGCCTGGCCACGGAAGTGGCCCTGTTTGCCGACCGCGCCAGCATCGACGAGGAAATCGTGCGGCTCAGGAGCCACGTCGCGCAGGCGCGCCTGCTCATGGCGGGGGACGAGCCGGCCGGGCGCAAGCTCGACTTCGTGGTGCAGGAGATGAACCGCGAGTTCAACACCATCGGCAGCAAGGCCAACGACGGGACTTTGACCGGCTGCGTGCTGGCGGGCAAGAACGAGATCGAAAAAATACGGGAGCAGGTGCAGAACATCGAATGAGATACAGCGGCGCAGGGCTTCGGCTCGTCAACATCGGCTTTGGCAACATCGTTTCTGCTGACCGGCTCATCGCCATCGTCAGCCCGGAGAGCGCGCCCATCAAGCGCATCATGCAGGAGGCGCGCGAGGCGGGCCGCCTGATCGACGCCACGTGCGGGCGGCGCACGCGCGCCGTCGTCATCACGGACAGCGACCACGTCATCCTGTCCGCCATCCAGCCGGAGACCATCGCCAACCGGCTTGACGCGCGGGAAGGGGCGGACGTGGCGGATGAGGAAGAATAGGGAAGATCGAGGGTATTTGGGAGGAACGAGAGGATGAACAAGCATCAGCGCGAGGGGCTGCTCCTCGTGGTGTCCGGCCCGGCCGGCGTGGGCAAGGGGACGATCAACCGGGCCCTGATCGAGAGCAACGCCAACATGCGGCTCTCCGTTTCCGCCACGACGCGGGCGCCGCGGCCCGGGGAGATCGACGGCGTGCACTACTTTTTCATCGACGAGGACCGTTTCCGCCGGATGGTGGATGCGGGCGAGTTTCTGGAGTATGTGCACGTGTTCAACATGCACTATTATGGCACGCCGCGCAGCTTCGTCGAGGAGGAGATCGCCTGCGGGCACGACGTGCTGCTGGAGATCGACGTGCAGGGGGCCATGCGGGTGCGGGAAACGTATCCGGACGCGGTGCTCGTGTTCGTCGCCCCGCCTTCGATGGGCAAGCTCAAGTCGCGTCTGGTGGGCCGCGGCACGGAGACGCCGGAGGCGGTCGAGCGCCGGTTCGAAACCGCGTTCGCCGAACTGGCCTATATGGAAAAGTATGACTATATCGTGGTCAACGACGTGCTGGACGTGGCCATCGGACACATCCAGCACATCATCGACGCGGAGAAGTGCCGCAGCAGCCGCAGCGGCGCGCTGATCAACAAACTGCTGGGAAGGAAGGATTGACATGATTAACCAACCGCTCAATACGCTCGTCGAGAAGGCGGGCTGCCGCTATATGCTCGTAACGGCCGTCGCGCAGCGCGCGCGCCAGCTCCAGGCCAACCCGGATAAACTTGCGGAGCGGAACCCGGTTTCAGCCGCCGTCGAGGAGCTGTACAACGACGAGCTGACGCTCGATTATCCCAGGGAGTTTTCCGCACAGTCCCCGAAGGAGTAGTAGGCCAGGCCGCGCCCGCCGCGCCGCTTTTGGCGGCGCGCCGTGTGTTTTGGGGCGGTTTTCGCCGGAAAGGAAAGGACGGCCGTGTTTGCCCGCATCCTCATCGACATTGCGCATACGGAGGTCGACCGGCTGTTCACCTACCGCGTCCCGGAGGGGATGGCGGCCGTGCCCGGCATGCACGTGCTCGCGCCGTTCGGGCGGGGCAACGCGCAGAAGGAGGGCTTCGTCATCGAGGTGACGGCGGAGCCGGACGGCGCCGGCCCGTTCAAAACGCTCACGCGCGCGCTCGAGCCGTATCCCGTCCTGCTGCCGGAGCAGTTGGAACTGGCGCGCTGGATGCAGCGCAGCTACAACTGCCTGCTCGTGGATGCGCTCCGGCTGATGATTCCCGCGCAGCTGCGCGGCGGCCGCGTCCACGAGAAGATCACGCGGACGGTGTCGCTCGCGCCCGGGCTGGATGTGCAGGCGGCGCTCGCATCGCTGTGCGGCAGCGACGGCCGCGCGCGCGCGCCGAGGCAATACGAGGCGCTCAAACTGCTGGCCGACAGCGGCGTCGAGATGGCGGTTTCGGATCTCGCGGCGTTCCTGCCGGGGGCGGCGGCGGCGGTGGCGGGGCTGATCCGCCGCGGCTATGTGGTGGAGAGCGGGCACGTTACGTTCCGCCGCCCGCCGGAAGCGGCGCCGCAGGCGCAGGAAAGCCCGCCGACGCTGACGGAGGCGCAGGCGCAGGCCGTCGCGGCGGTGGAGGCGGCGTTTGCCTCCGGCGCAGGCGGCACCTTTTTGCTGCACGGCGTGACCGGCAGCGGCAAGACGGAGGTCTATCTGCGCTGCATCGAACGGTGCCTTGCCGCCGGGAAGCAGGCGATTGTGCTCGTGCCGGAGATTGCCCTGACGCCGCAGACGGTCGGGCGCTTCCGCGCGCGGTTTTCGGACGAGATCGCCGTGCTGCACAGCCGGCTCAGCGCCGGCGAGCGGTTCGACGAGTGGCGGCGCATCCGGCTGGGACGTGCCAACGTCGCCGTGGGCGCGCGCAGCGCCGTGTTTGCGCCGTTTGAACGGCTGGGGCTGATCGTCGTGGACGAGGAGCACGAGGGCAGTTATCAGAGCGAGAACGCCCCCCGCTACCATGCCGTGGAGGTCGCGCAGCATCGTGCGGCCGCGGCGGGCGCGCCGCTGCTGCTGGGCAGCGCCACGCCGTCGCTGTTGAGCTATTTTCGCGCGGAATCCGGGCGCTACCGGTTGATGGAGCTGCCGGAGCGCGTCATGCACCGGCCGCTGCCCGAGGTGGAGGTCGTGGACATGCGGGAGGAGTTCCTCTCCGGCAACAACGGCATCTTTTCCGGGCGGCTCGTCTCGCTGCTCGGGGCGTGTTTCGACGCGGGGCGCCAGGCCATGCTGTTCATGAACCGGCGCGGGTATTCCACGTTCGTGTCCTGCCGCGCGTGCGGCAACGTCGTGCAGTGTCCCAACTGCGACATCTCCATGACGTACCACAAGGCCGAGCAGCGGCTCAGGTGCCATTTTTGCGGTGCGAGCGCGCCCCTGCCGCAGCGGTGCCCGGCGTGCGGGAAGCCGTTTATCAAATACTTTGGCGTCGGGACCGAGCAGGTGGAGGAACAGTTGCACGCCCTTTTCCCGCAGGTGCGGGCGTTGCGCATGGATACGGATACCATGCGCGGCAAGGACGCGCACGCGCATCTGCTGGAGGCGTTCGCCTCCGGAGAGGCGCAGGTGCTCATCGGCACGCAGATGATCGCCAAGGGGCATGACTTCCCGAACGTGACGCTTGTGGGGGTGGTCGCGGCGGATGCGACGCTGTGCATCCCGGACTATCGCAGTGCGGAGCGCGCGTTCCAGCTGCTCACGCAGGTGTCCGGCCGGGCGGGACGGGACGAGGCGCCGGGACGGGTGGTCGTACAGACATACCAGCCGGGGCATCCGGTCATCCGCTTTGCGCGCGCGCACGACTACCGGGGGTTCTACCGGTACGAGCTGCTCGAACGGCGCAAGGCGCTGTTGCCGCCGTATTCGCTGTTTCTGCGCATCCTGTTTTCCGGGCCGGACGAGGCGGCGCTGGCCGCGGCGGGCGAGCGGTATGGCGCGCAGCTCGAGGCGGAGATCCGCTTGCTGCTGGGCGAGGAGGGCGCGCAGGACCTGCTCCTGCTCCTGCCGTCGCCCGCGCCGATTCGCAAGAAGCAGGGCGTGTACCGCTATCAGGTGCTCGTCAAACTGCTGCGCACGCGGCGCACGGCTGCGGTGATCCGGCAGATCTATGCGTTTGCCGCGGCGCATCGCAACGAGCTGTTCGCGCAGCTCGAGGTCAACCCGCAGGATATGTTTTAGTTGTGACCGTTCGCGCATTGCGCGGGGGAGGAAGGATATGGAGACCGAAAAGGGAAGGGAAACGCCGGAAAGGAAGCCGGCCGTGGACTGGGCGCTCATCGGCAGCCTGACGGTCGGCGTGAAGCACCACTTCGTTTGGGCGGCCGTCTGCGTGCTGCTGGCCGTGTGCGCCTCTTATGCGATCCCGTTTGTGACGAGCTTTACGCTCGATTATGTGATCCGGGGCGATGCTTCCGGGCTGCGGCTGCCCGCGTCTCTGCTCGCGTGGCTGGACGCGCTCGGCGGGCGGGAGTATCTTGTGTCGCATCTGTATCTCTGCGCCGTGGCGCTGGTGGTGCTGACGATGCTCAACGGCCTGTTTACGTTTCTGCGGCGACGCGAGGTGACGTTTGCGGCCGAGGGCGTGACCAAGACGCTGCGCGACCGGCTGTACCGGCACCTCGAGGACGTGCCGTACGACTATCACAAGCACGTGAGCACGGGCGACCTCGTGCAGCGCTGCACGTCGGATGTGAACACGATCCGCCGCTTTATCGTCATGCAGCTGATGGAGATCGTGCGCACGGTGGCCATGGTTGCCGTGGCGGTCACGGTCATGTTCTCCATCCATACGAAGATGGCGCTCATCTCGATGGCGCTCATGCCGGTGCTGACGCTGAGCTCGTTCGTCTACTTCCGGTATGTGCAGCGGTATTTCATCGAGTCGGACGAAGCGGAAGGGCGGTTGTCCACGATGCTGCAGGAAAACCTGACCGGCATCCGCGTGGTGCGCGCGTTCGGGCAGCAGCGGGCGCAGCTCGAACGGTTTACGCAGATCGACGCGGATTACCGGGACAAGACGTATCGCCTGTTGCGGCTGCTCGCCTTCTATTGGGGCGGGTCGGACTGCGCCGGCTATCTGCAGATTGCGCTCTCGCTCGTGGCGGGCGTGCTGTTCGTCGCCAACGGGGAGTTCACGCTCGGCAACGTCACGCTGTTTACGACCTATACCGGGATGCTGACCTGGCCGGTGCGCCAGCTCGGACGCATCCTGGCGGATATGGGCAAGGCCGCCGTTTCGATGGGCCGCCTCAACGAGATTCTGTCGGCGCCCGTGGAGACGGAGCCGGGCCGGGCGGAGCAGCCGGATCTGGCCGGGGATATCGTGTTTGACCATGTGTGCTTTGGTTACGACCGCTACGACGACGTGCTGCACGACGTGAGCTTTACCGTGCATCAGGGGGAGACCATCGGCATCCTTGGCTCGACCGGGTCCGGCAAATCGAGCCTGGTGCAGCTGCTGCAGCGGCTGTACCGCGTGACGGCCGGGCGCATCCTCATCAACGGCACGAACATCGACGATATCGAGCACGGGTACCTGCGGCGCAACATCGGCATCGTGCTGCAGGAGCCGTTCCTCTATTCGCGCACGATCCTTGAAAACATCCGCATCGTAAACCCGGAGGCGCCGCTCGAGGAGGTCTACGAGGCGGCGCGCGTGGCCTCGGTGCACGACGTGATCGAATCGTTTGAGCAGGGGTACGACACGATCGTGGGCGAGCGCGGCGTTACGCTCTCGGGCGGGCAGCAGCAGCGCGTGGCCATCGCGCGCACGCTGATGCAGCGCGCGCGCATCCTGATCTTCGACGACTCGATGAGCGCCGTAGACACGGAGACCGACGCCGCCATCCGCCGCGCGCTGCACGGCATGCGGCACGACGGCGTCACGTTCATCATCTCGCACCGCATCACGACGCTGTGCGAGGCGGACCGCATCCTCGTGCTCGACGAGGGACGGCTCGTGCAGGAGGGCACGCACGACGCGCTCATGGCCCAGGAGGGGCTATACCGGCGCATCGCGTCCATTCAGGACATGCAGGCGGAGGGAGGTGGCGCGGCATGAGCAGCCGGATCGAGGAACAGGACTTTACGGCGGAACGGGTCGACCTGTCGATCTGGAAGCGGCTGTACGCCTATGCGCTGCGCAACCGCGGCCTTGTCGCGGTCATTCTGCTGTCGCTTGTGGTCGTGTCGCTCGTGGACGTGGCGTACCCGCTGCTCTCGCGCTATGCCATCGACACGTTCATCACGCCGAAAACCACGGACGGGCTGGGGCGCTTTGCGGCCGTGTACGCCGCGTTCGTGGCCGTGCAGGGGGTGGGTACGTTTGTGTTCATCTCGCGTTCGGGCAAGATGGAGATGACCATTGCCTATACCATCCGGCAGGAAGCGTTTGAAAAGCTGCAGAACCTGTCCTTTTCGTTCTACGACAGGACGGCCGTGGGCTATCTGATGGCGCGCATGATTTCGGACGTGGGGCGCCTGTCCGAGATGGTCGCCTGGAGCCTTGTGGACGTGCTGTACGCGCTGTTCTATGTGGCCAGCAGCATCGTCACGATCTTTTCGCTCAACTGGCGGCTCGCGCTCGTGGTCGTTGCGGTCATCCCGCCGCTGGCGGTGATCAGCGTGTTTTTGCAAAAACGCATCCTGTTCTACCAGCGGCAGGCGCGCAAGCAGAACAGCCGCATCACCGGCGCGTTCAACGAGGGCATCATGGGCGCGATGACGACCAAGACGCTCGTGCGCGAGGAACAGAACGCGCGCGAGTTCAACGAGCTGACCGGGGACATGCGGCGCATCTCCATCCGCGCTTCGCTGCTGAGCGCCTCGTTCTTCCCGCTGGTGATCTCGATGGGCGCCATCGGCACCGGCTTTGCGCTGATGCTGGGCAGCGCAGGCGCGCTGCAGGGGCAGACCGCCTTTGTGGGCGCGATCACGGTGGGCACGCTCGTGTCTTTTGTCTCGTATGCGACGCAGATGTTCGATCCGATCCAGCAGCTGGCGGGCATCTTTGCGGAGCTGCAGGACGCGCAGGCCTCCGCCGAACGCGTCATCGCGCTGCTCGACACGGCCCCGGAGGTGGTCGATTCGCCCGAGATCGTGCAAAAGTACGGGGACATCCTGCACCCGCGGCGCGAAAACTGGGAGCCGATCCGCGGCGAAGTGACGTTCGATCACGTGAGCTTCTCCTATAAGGAGGGCGAACCGGTTTTGCAGGATTTCACGCTCGACGTGCGCGCCGGCGAGAACATAGCGCTCGTGGGAGAGACCGGCGCGGGCAAGAGCACGATCGTGAACCTCGTGTGCCGGTTTTACGAGCCGACGGCCGGGCGCATCCTCATCGACGGGGTGGACTACCGGCAGCGGTCGCAGCTCTGGCTGCAGTCGAACCTGGGCTATGTGCTGCAATCGCCCCATCTGTTCTCCGGCACGATTGCGGACAACATCCGCTTCGGCCGCCCGGACGCGACGGATGAGGAGGTGCGCGCCGCCGCGGCGCTCGTCCATGCGGACGCCTTCATCCGCCGGCAGGACAAGGGCTATGACGCTGAGGTGGGCGAGGGCGGCGCGCGCCTCTCCACCGGGCAGAAGCAGCTGATTTCGTTCGCCCGCGTGATGCTGGCCGATCCGCGCATCTTCGTGCTCGACGAGGCGACCAGCTCCATCGATACGGAGACCGAGCAGCTCATCCAGCAGGCGATTACGCACGTGCTGCACGGCCGCACGAGCTTCATCGTAGCGCACCGGCTGTCCACCATCCGCCATGCCGACCGCATCCTCGTCATCCGGGGCGGGCGCGTGGTGGAAGCCGGCACGCACGAGGCGCTCATGGCGGCGCGCGGTTACTATTACGATCTGTATACCCACCAGTTCCGCGAGGAGGCCATGCAGGGCGCGCTGCAACGGGCGGCCCGGGAGGACGCTGCGGACTGAGCGGGGAGGAGCAAAGGAGGCGGATTTGATGGACTTTCCGGCCGAACACCATCTGCGGCGGCTGGCGACCCATGCAGGCGCGCACGCGGCGGTGGATTTTGCCTGCTTCTACGTGCTGTTTGCACGGTTTTCCCCGCTCGTGCAGCCCGCGGAGCAGTTGACGCTCGGCTTCCTGCTCTATAACGTCCTCGCCTTTGGCCTGCAACCGCTGATCGGTTTTCTCTGCGATCATTATCGCAGCTTTCCGGCCGCCGCCGCCGGCTGCGCGCTGGTGCTCGTGGGGCTGTGCCTGCCGCAGGGAGCGGCCTGGGCGGCGCTGGTGCTGTGCGCTTTTGGGAACGCCTGGTTCCATGTCGGCGCCGGGAGCGACGTGCTGCTCTTGTCGCATGGGCGCATGGCGGACAACGGCGCGTTTGTGGCCACCGGGGCCGTCGGCGTGGCGCTCGGTACGCTGGCGGGGCAAAACGGCGTGAGCGCCGCGCTGCCCATCGTGCTGCTTTCGGCGGTGCTGCTGTTGCTGTGGTGGATGCCGACGCAGTTTGGCGGCGCGCTCACGCGGTACTGGATCTTCAGCGGCAGGACGGGCCTGCCCATGGCGTTCTTCCTGCTGCTGCTTGCCGTTGCGGCGCGCAGTTTTGCCGGCGCCGTCATGCCGGCGCCGTGGCGCTCCACCGGGGATTACCTGCTGCTTGCGGCTGGCGCCGCCGCGCTCGGCAAGGCGCTGGGCGGGGTGCTGGCGGATGTGTTCGGCGCGCGGCGCGTCTCCGTGCTGGCGCTGGCGCTGTCGGTGCCGCTGCTCGCCCTGTTCTATGAAAGCCCGGCGCTCAGCGCGATCGGACTGGTGCTGTTCAACATCCCGATGCCGGTCACGCTCTGCGCCGTCGCCGATCTGCTGCCGTACAATCCGGGCCTCGCGTTCGGGCTGACAACGCTTGCGCTGCTCGTGGGGGTGGTGCCGGTGTTCCTGGTGCCGCTTGCCGGGGCGTCGGCCGCCGCGCTGGCCGCCGCGCTGTCCGCGCTCGCGGCGGGCTGCCTGCTCGTCGTCACGCGCAACCGCCGGGATGTGTACCATGAAACCGTTTAGTCCGCATACGAAAGGAGGTGCCCGGTATGCCGTATCGTGATGTCGCCGTTGCGCCGATGGTCGTGACTTCCGGCGTGATGATCGCGCTGATCGTCGCCGTGGTTGCGGCGCTCTGCGCGCTGGCCTGCTATCTCATCCGTCGAGCGATCCGCCGCGCCCGGGAGCGTGGCGACGCAGGGCGTTGAGCGCGCTGTTCGATCTGGCGGCCGCCCTTGCGCTGACCGTTTCCATCGAGTGCGGCGCGGCCGCGCTGCTGCTGCGGTCGCGGCATGTGACGTATGCGGTGCTGCTCGGCAACCTGCTGACAAATCCGCTGCTCAACGGGCTGCTGCTGCTCGCGGATGCGTGCCTGCCCGGGGTGCGGCCGTGGGCGCTCCTGCCGCTGGAGCTTGCCGCGACGGTCGGGGAGGGGGCGCTGCTGCGGCGCCTGTCGGGCCTCCCGGCGCGGCGGGCGTATCCCCTTTCCCTGCTGCTCAATGCGCTCTCTTTTGGCGCCGGGCTGTTGCTGTGGAACCCATGATCCCTTTGGAGGTATTGCCATGAACAAGGACGTTGTCATCGTCGGCGCCGGTCCGGCGGGCATCTTTACCGCGCTCGAACTGCTCCGCCGGGGCAGCCGCGCAAGCATTCTGATCGTAGAGAAGGGGCAGGCCGTGGAAAACCGCCGCTGCCCCAAGCAGCAGACGAAAAAATGCGTCAACTGCAAGCCCTACTGTCACATCACCACCGGGTTTTCCGGCGCCGGCGCGTTTTCGGACGGCAAGCTGTCGCTGAGCTGCGAGGTGGGGGGCGACCTGCCGTCGCTCATCGGCGCGGATCTTGCACAGGCGACCATCGACTATGCCGACAGCATCTATTTAGAGTTTGGCGCCGATGCGCACGTGGAGGGCGTGGGCAACACCGAGGCCGTCAAGGAGATCCGCAAGCGGGCCATCTCCGCCGGGCTCAAGCTCGTGGACTGCCCCATCCGCCACATGGGCACGGAGAAGGCGCAGGGCATCTATCTGGCCATCGAGCGGTACCTGCAGGAGCACGGCGTGGAGCTGCTGTTCGGCTTTGAGTGTACGAGCCTGCTGCTCGAGGGCAAGGCCTGCCGCGGCGTGAGCGTGACCAATGGCAGCGTTTCCTACGAGATCCATGCAAAACACACCGTCGTCGCCACCGGCCGGCGCGGGGCGGACTGGCTCGAGGGCCTGTGCGCGGAATACGGCATCGCCCACGAGCCCGGTACGGTCGATATCGGCGTGCGCGTGGAGGTGCGCAACGAGGTTATGGAGCAGGTGAACGAGGTGCTCTATGAGTCCAAGCTCATCGGCTACCCCCGCCCCTTCAAGAACAAGGTGCGCACGTTCTGTCAGAATCCGGGCGGCTTTGTGAGCCAGGAGAACTACGACAACGACCTTGCCGTGGTCAACGGCCATTCCTATAAGGAGCTCAAGTCCGAAAACACGAACCTGGCCATCCTCTGCTCGCACAATTTCAACGTGCCGTTCAACCAGCCCATCGCCTATGCGCAGAAGGTGGGCGAGCTGACGAACATGCTCGGCGCGGGGCATATCCTTGTGCAGCGATTCGGAGACATTCTCGACGGCAAGCGCACCTGGCAGAAGGAGCTGGCCGTCTCCAACGTAAAGCCGACGCTGCCGGATGCGGTCGCGGGCGATATCACCGCCGCCATGCCGTATCGGGCGATGACAAACATCATCAACTTCATCCAGGCGATGGACATCGTCGTGCCCGGGTTTGCCTCCATCGAAACGCTGCTGTATTCGCCGGAGCTGAAGTTTTACAGCAACCGCATCAGGATGGATGCGGATTTCAACACGAGCATCGAGGGGCTGTACTGCCTCGGCGATTCCTCCGGCTGGACGCGCGGGCTGATGATGGCGTCGGTCATGGGCGTGCTCATGGGCCGCCGGCTCGCGGCGGCGGACTGATCCCCGGCCGGCGGGGAAGGGGGCGCGACATGGCCGCTTCGATCGGCACCTATGGCGAACGGGCGCTGCATGCGGCGCTCAAACGCCTCATAGAGCCGGACGAGTCCCTGCACGAGCGGCCGTATCACGGTTGCGTGGTGGACGTCCTCCGGCCGGACGGCGTGTTCGAGGTGCAGACGCGCGCGTTCGACCGGCTGCGCGGCAAGCTCGGCCGGCTGCTGCCGGACACGGCGGTGACGGTCGTGTATCCCGCGGTGCGGCAAAAATGGCTGGTCTGGGTGGACCCGGATACCGGCGAAACGACGAAACGGCGGCGTTCCCCGAAGACGGGTACGCCGCTTGCCGTCTGCTATGAGCTGTATAAGCTCCGGCCGCTGCTGCCCGATCCCAACCTGACGCTCTGGGTCGTTCCGGCCGATGTGGAGGAATACCGCAGCCTGACCGGCTGGAGCCGCGACCGCAAGCGCGGTTCCACACGGCTCGAACGCCTGCCGGTCGCGTTTGGCGAGCCGCTCGTGCTGCGCACGGCGGCGGACTACCGCCGCCTGTTGCCGGAGGGGCTGGAGGAGCCGTTCACGACGGCGGCGCTTTCCGCCTGCGCCCGGGTGTCGCCGGCCTGCGCGCAGCGCGCGGCCGCCGTACTGCTGCAGCTCGGCGCGATCGAGCGGTGCGGCAAGCGCGGCAACGCCTATCTCTACCGGCGCGTCCCCTGACGCGCCCGCGCCCGCCCCGGCGGGCTTTTTTGTTCGCCCCGGCGCGTCAGAACGCGTCGGTCAGCGTAAAGTCCAGCGGCCCGTATTCGTCGATCGGCTCGAGCGGCTCGCCCCGGTAGGGCGAGAAGGAGGCGACCGCGATGGTCCGCGCCACCGGATCGAACGTGAGCAGGCGCATCGCCCCGTAGTACCGATAGCCCTGGATGTTGTACATCAGCGCGTGCACGGCGCGCTCGGCCACGCCGTCGCCGTCATCGTCGAACGATTCCGTGAGCGCCGCGTAGCCGGTGCTGTGGCCGCACAGCACGAGCCGGATGTTCGGGTAGCGCGCGACGATCTGCTCGTGCGCGAACCGCCCGGCCGAGGAAACGCGCCCCTCGCCGCTGAGATAGCCGTGCAGCAGCAGGATGCACGTTCGGTCCCCGTGCAAATCCATGATGCCGTCGAGCCAGGCGGTCAGGCCCGGCTCCTCCTCCGCGCCCCAGCCGACGCCCAGCAGCAGCAGGCGCAGGCCGCCTGCGTCAAGCGTGTCGTACAGGGCCTTGCCGCCGGCAAATTTCTGTTCCTCGGGGAACGCGCTCAGGAAATCCTGTGCAAGATAGGCGTCATACTCCTGTAATTTTACGCCCAGGTCGTGGTTGCCGGCCACCGGGAAGTACAGCAGCTCATCCCGGAACTGGTCGAGCGCCAGCGCAAGGTTGTCCCACTGCCATTCCTTGTATCCGTTGTCCACAAGATCACCGGTGTGCAATACGGCGAGGATGTGCTCGCTTTCGATGTGCGCAGCGATCCAGGCCCCGGCGGCCTCCAGCGCCTCCGGCGTGTGGTAGGCGAGCTGTTGCGTGTCCGGCAGCCAGACGAAGGAAAAAGGCGTTGGAACGGGAGTGGGGGATGGCGTTGGCGTGGAAGGAGGAATTTGTGGAGAAGTGGTGTGAATCAGTTCAATTCGCTGGGGGGGGGCGTTTGCGTGGAGTGGGGCGTGGAGACGATCTCGCTGCCCGACGGCGCGCAGGCGGACAGCGCCAGCAGCACGCACAACAACAGCGGGAGGCATTTGCGGACCGTTTGCATGGTGTTTGTGACCTCCTGAACGGGAATGGGGCGAACGAAAGCGCCCCGTTTTTCTCAATTTAACCACATTTGCCCGCCCCGGTCAATACGCCCGTCCCCGTCAACCGGCCTGTCCGCCGCCCGCCCCGGCGGGCGCACCCGCCAACCGGTCTGCCCACGCGCCATCCGCTTTGCTTCCGGCCGCTCTGCCACCCTTGCCAGCGTCCTATGCCCTCCGGCCCCGCACGCCCGCCCGCCCCGGCGGGCATGCCCGTCACCGGCCTGTCCGCCGCCCACCCCGGCGGGCGCACTCGCCAACCGGTCTGCCCACGCGCCGCTCCCCCATCGCTGTCGGACGAACACCGCTTGACACGGTGCCATAGCTGTATTATAATAAGTAATACAAAAGGAGGGCGCAGCCATGCTCCTGCAACTCGATTTTGAAAGCAAAACGCCCATTTACCGGCAGATCCGCGACCAGATCGTGCTGGGTATCGCATGCGGCGCACTGCGAGACGGCGAACGGCTGCCGGCCATCCGCGCGCTCGCGCAGGAGAGCGGCGTAAACATGATGACCGTCAACAAGGCGTACGCCCTGCTCCGGGAGGAGGGGTATATCCGTGCCGACCGGCGCGGCGGCACCGTTGTATGCGCCGCGGCGCGCGACGAGGCCGTGCCGGAACGGACGTTGCAGACGCTCCGGCTGCTGCTGTCGGAGCTTCGGCTTGCCGGGCTGGATGAGACGGCGGTGCTCGCATTGTGCCGGTCGCTTCTGCGGGAGTCGGGCGCGGGAGAAGCGCCCGGCGCGCAATGAGGACGGCCCCGGGGCGGGCGGCTCCCTTCGGCTTCCATCACAAAAAGGAGAAGAATCGGGGAAAAACGGCGCTCCGGGCAGGGATGCGGGGCGGGCGTGCCCGCCGTATTGCAAACCAAAGGAAACGGGTCCCGCCGGTTTTTGGATTCCGGGCGCATGCGTCCGGTTTTGAAGGGGAACGGGGGGCGGGCTGAAGCTGGCAGTGGAAACGAGACCCCGAAAGGGCAAATGGACGAGGAGGGCGCAACAAAGATGAAATGGATCATGCTCGTGCTGATGTTCCCGGTTCTGCCGATCATCGTGGCGATCCTGGCCAACGAGGCCAAGCCGAAGAAGAACATCGTCATCGGCGTCACGCTGCCGTTTGAGGCGCGACAGACGGAGCAGGTACAGGCGGTGTGCCGCGCCTACCGCAGGCGGCTCTGGCTCTGGTGCGGGGTGTTGTGCGCCTTGCTGCTGCCGTCGCTGCTGTTCCGGCATGATTCGCTGGCGTTCTCGTGGCAGATGCTGTGGGTGCTCGCGGCCATCGCCGTACCGTACGGCGTATACGTGCGGGCGCACCTGCGCCTGCGCGCGCTCAAGCGGGAGAACGGTTGGACGGGCGAGGCGGCGGGCAGGGTGCTCGTGGACCTGCAGGCGGCGGCCACGCCGGGCAGACGGATCGCCGCATGGTGGTTTTTGCCGGCCATACTCGCGGCGTTCGTGCCGGTGGCGGCCGTGCTGGCCGATCCGCCGACGGGCGGGGCGGGGCCGCTGCTCGCCCTGTATTTGACGGATGCGGCGATGGTGGCCGGCTGTTGGGCGTCCTATCGCTTTCTGTACCGCAACCGGGCGGAGGTCGTGGACGGGATGGAGGCGGTCACGCAGGCGCTCACGCGTGTGCGGCGGCACCACTGGGGCCGGTTCTGGCTCGGCATGGCGTACCTGATGGCCGCGTTCGCCGTGGCCATGTGGCTGTTGATGGACGACGGGCTCGGCCTGCTGCTTGCGAGCGTGGCGTTCACATTTGCGCTGCTGCTGCTCGCGCTCGCCACGGAGATGGCGGTGAGGCGCGCGCAGTTTGCGCTGACGCGGGAGAGCGGGCAGGGCGTGTATGCGGACGAGGACGGAAACTGGTGGCTCGGCATGTTTTACTACAACCCGAACGATGCGCACAACCTCGTCAACAACCGCGTAGGCATGGGCTCCACGGTCAATCTGGCGCGCCCGGCCGGCAAGGTGCTGCTCGCGTTCACCGCGCTGTGCCTGCTGCTGATCCCGGCAGCCTGCGGCTGGGTGATTGCGGAGGAGTTCACCCCGTTGCGCGTCGCCTGCGCGGACGGGGCGATCACGGCGGATCATCTGGCGCGCAAATATACCGTCCCGCTGGCGGACGTGGAGGCGGCCGTCCTGCTTGACGAGCTGCCGAGCGGCTCCAAGGTCGTCGGCACGGCCATCGGCACGCTCTGCAAGGGGGAGTTCAATCTGAAAGGCATCGGCGAGTGCGAGGTGTTCCTGTATACCGACCAGCCGGTTTTTCTGCGCGTGGACACGTCGGATACGGTCTACCTGTTCAGCGGCGCCTCAGAGGAGGAGACGCGCGCGCTCTATGCGTGCATTCGGGCGGGCATGGCCGGCTGAGGCGCCGCGCGCGGGAGAAACGGTTGCGCTTTGGCCCCTCCGATGGTATGATAAACTGACTATCTTTGGAAGGAAACGGACGTCATGGCATACCCGCTGGAACTGATCCGCAATTTTTCGATTATCGCGCACATCGACCACGGCAAATCCACCCTGGCCGACCGCCTGATGGAGCTGACGGAGACCGTCGCCGCGCGCGACATGGAGGAGCAGCTGCTCGACTCCATGGATATCGAGCGCGAGCGCGGCATCACCATCAAGGCGACGGCGGTGCGCATGTTCTATACGCATACCGACGGGAAGCGCTATATGCTCAACCTGATCGACACGCCCGGCCATGTGGACTTCACCTACGAGGTCAGCCGGGCGCTCGCCGCATGCGAGGGCGCGGTGCTCGTCGTGGACGCGACGCAGGGCATCGAGGCGCAGACGCTGGCAAACGTCTATCTTGCCGTGGACAACGGGCTGGAGATTGTGCCGGTGATCAACAAGATCGATCTGCCGTCGGCCCAGCCGGAGCACGTGATCCACGAGATCGAGGATGTGATCGGCATTCCGGCCGAGGATGCGCCCTGCATCTCGGCCAAGAACGGCGTAAACATCGAACAGGTGCTGGCGCACATCGTCGAGCGCGTGCCCGCCCCGAAGGGCGATCCGGGCGCGCCGCTTGCCGCGCTGATCTTCGACTGCCTGTACGACAACTACAAGGGCGCGCTTTCGTACGTGCGCGTCAAGGAGGGCACGGTGCGCGCGGGCGACCGCATCCGCTCCATGGCCACCGGCAACGAGTTCGATGTGACGGAGGTGGGCGTTTTTACGCCGCAGTTGCGGCCGGTGGAGGAGCTGACCGCCGGCGAGGTGGGCTATATCGCGGCGAGCATCAAGAGCGTGGCGGAGACCAAGGTCGGCGACACGATCACGGGCGCAGAACGGCCGGCGGCGCAGCCGCTGCCCGGCTACAAACAGGTCAATCCCATGGTGTTCTGCGGCATTTACCCGGCCGACGGCGCCGATTACGACGATCTGCGCGACGCGCTCGACAAGCTGCGGCTCAACGATGCGTCGCTCTCGTTCGAGCCGGAAACGTCCGTGGCGCTCGGCTATGGGTTCCGGTGCGGCTTTTTGGGCCTGTTGCACATGGAGATCATCCAGGAGCGGCTCGAGCGGGAGTTCGACCTCGACCTGGTGACCACGGCGCCCTCCGTCGTGTATCGCGTGCGCCTGCTCGACGGGTCGGAGCGGACGATCGACAACCCGACCAACCTTCCGCCGGCGGCGGAGATCGCGTACATGGAGGAGCCGGTGGTCGACGCGAACATCATGACGCCGTCGCAGTTTGTCGGCGCGATCATGGAGCTGTGCCAGGAAAAGCGCGGCGTGTTTGTGGACATGAAGTATCTCGAGGAGACGCGCGTGGAGATGCACTACATCCTGCCGCTCAACGAGATCATCTACGACTTTTTCGACCAGCTCAAGTCCCGCAGCCGCGGCTATGCCTCGTTCGACTATGCGCTGCGCGAATACGTCCGGTCCGATCTGGTCAAACTGGATTTTCTGCTCAACGGGGACATGTGCGACGCGCTTTCCACGATCGTCCATCGCGACAAGGCGTACGCCAAGGGGCGCGCCGTGGCCGAAAAGCTCAAGGAGGTCATCCCGCGCCAACAGTTTGAAATTCCGGTGCAGGCGGCCATCGGCGGCAAGGTCATCGCGCGCGAAACGGTCAAGGCCGTGCGCAAGGACGTGCTCGCCAAGTGCTACGGCGGCGATATCACGCGCAAGAAGAAGCTGCTGGAAAAGCAGAAGGAGGGCAAGAAGCGCATGCGCCAGGTCGGGTCCGTGCAGGTGCCGAGCGAGGCGTTTATGAGCGTGCTGCGCATCAACTGATGGCCGGCGTCTATCTCCACATCCCATACTGCATCAAAAAATGCGCCTACTGCGACTTCGTCTCGTTCGCCGAGCCGGAGGCGGTGGGCGCTTATGTCGACTGGCTGCTGCGGGAAATCGCGCTTGCGGCGGAACGGTTGCCGGTGCCGGAGGTTGTGGAGAGCGTGTTTTTGGGCGGCGGCACGCCGTCGCTGCTCGCCGGCGCGCAGATGGCGGCCGTGCTGGACGCGCTGCGCGCGCGCTATCCCGTGGCGGCGGACGCGGAGATCACCGTCGAGTGCAATCCCGGCACCGTGGACGAGGCGCGCCTTGCCGCTTACCGGGCGGCCGGGGTCAACCGGCTGTCCGTCGGGCTGCAGAGCGCCGACGACGCGCTTTTGGCCGCCGTCGGGCGCATCCACACGTACGCCCGGTTTGCGGAGACGATGGCCGCCGCCGCGCGCGTCGGGTTCGACAACATCAATGTGGACGTGATGCACGGCCTGCCGGGGCAGACCGAAAGCGCGTATCTGGACACGCTCGCCTGCGCATGCTCTATGGAGGGGGTGCGCCACGTGTCCGCCTATGCGCTCATCCTTGAGGAGGGCACGCCGCTTTTTACCCGGGTGCGCGCCGGAAGCGTCGCCCTGCCGGACGAGGACGCCGTAGCGGATATGCAGGATGCGGGCATGGCGTATCTGGCGGCGCATGGCTTTCAGCGATATGAGATCGCCAACTATGCGCGGCCGGGCTTTGCCTGCCGCCACAACCTCGGCTACTGGCAAAACGGCGAATACCTGGGCTTCGGCGTGGCGGCGCATGCGGCGCAGCGCGTCGGGGGCGTGTGGACGCGGCGGGAAAACCTGGCCACGCCGGATGCGTACAGGCGCGCCATCGCGCAGGGACGGTTGCCCGTGGCCGTGACGCGGGCAATCGGCCGGGAAGAGGAGATGTTTGAGACGGTCATGCTCGCGCTGCGCACCGTGGCGGGGCTGTCGCTGCCGGGCTTTTTGGCGCGCTTTGGCGTGTCGCTGTACGAGGCGTACCCGGCCGCCGTGGCGGAGTTGCGCCGCCGCGGCTGGACGTGCGAGAGCGCGACGGCGTTTGCGCTCAATGCGCGCGGGCTCGACCTGCAGAACGAGGCGTTGCTGGCGTTTCTGCCGGAATGACGGGGTTGCTTTCTGGAGACGGAGGAGGAGCGCCATGCGCAGGCATATCGTGCGCAATCGCTGCATATTGCCCGCCGGGTACCTGCCGCTGTTCGCGCTGGATCTGCAACGCGACCGGCGGCTGTTGCTGTCGGCCAATGCGCTGTCGCTCGGCGTCGCGGCGGCGCTGATCTTTCTGGCGGACACGCCGCTGTCCGCCCTGGTGGACCGGTCGGCCGGCCTGTTGCCCGTCCTGCTGCGCTGCGCCGCGCTGCCCGTCGGGCTTGCGGCGTGTCTGCTGCTGCGCGGACTGTTACACGCCGCCTTGCAGCGGATGTGCGGCGGCGCAGGCCCGCGCTGCGGCCCTGCGTACGCGGGGAGCGGCGCCTGTCTGACCCGGACGGCCTATGCCGCCGTCGCGCTTGTACCCGTCGCGTTGCCGGCGGTCGTGCTCGCCGTCCTTGGCCGCCTCGTGCCGCCCGCCTGGTTCTGGGCGGTCTATGGCGTGCAGGTGATCCACGTTTCCAGCGCCGCCTGGGAGGTGCTGGCGCTCCTCTGCCTTGCCCGTCTCCCCGCGGATGTGCTCGTGCGCGACGGCGGCCTGCGGGTCGTCGTGTTTGTGCGGCCGCCGGCCTGAGCGGCAGCCCGTTTTGAAACCGGCCGCTCCGTTTTGGCAGGACGGCGCCTTGTTTTCGCCCGTTCCCGCTTTTCCCGCCCGTTTTCCGGAAAACGGGCGCACAAAAAAGCCCGGACGAACCGGGCTTTTTGCGTGAAGGGAAATCATTTGTTGGCAAAGTAGGCGTAATACATCACATCCGCGGAGGTTTCCACGGTGCCGTCCGGATACGAGGTAAGCTCAAACACGTAGTCCGTATATCCCTTGACCATCGTGAACAGGCCGCGGAACGCATACGTATTGCCGGGCTGGTAGGTGGGGTCCGCCTCCAGCGCGAGGTCCCTGGTGTTGGAACCGAGGCCGATATACACGCTCGTGCCGTCGGCAGCGGGGATGCCGCCTCCGCCGATGTTGCTCTGCGAGAAGTCCATGCTCGGCTCGACGATGCCGTAATCCGGCCCCGGGAACTCGGCGGGCACGTACACCTCATAGTCGAAGACGCAAAGCTCCACGTCTTCGGGCAGCTCGTATGTCGAGAGGTCGATTTGCGAATAATCCGAGCTGCAGGCATTGTGCTGCTCCACTGCCGCGAGGATATACGCCTCATCCTCTGTCGCGGTCGTGACCTTCGTGATGCGGACATACACGGTGTGATAGGTCTTGTCCTCCGTGGCGTAGCGCGCAGTCCTGGCCCACTGGCCGAGCGGGACGGCTTCGGTTTCGGTGGTCGCAGCGGCGTCAATGGCGTTGGCGATATCCGCGTCGGCGGACTGCGCCGGTTCCTCCGGCTCCGCGGTCGCTTCCGGCTCTGCGGTCGCTTCCGGCTCTGCGGTCGCTTCCGGCTCTGCGGTCGCTTCCGACTCCGCAGTTGCCTCCGGCGCTTCGGTCGCTTCCGGCGCTTCGGTCGCCTCGGCGGACGGAAGCGTTGCGGTCGGTTCGCCTTCGGCGCCGTCCGTCGTACAGGCCGCTGCGCCGAGTACGAGCATCAGCGCGACGGCGAAGGCAATCCATTTCCTTGCATACATGGTGTGTTCCTCCTTCTCTCTTTGCCGGGACGGTGGGCCGCCCGGACTCTGCGCACCGCACGCACGTGCGGGCGCAGGAGGTATTATAACACCGTCTGCCGGCGATGTCTACCGGTTCTGCGCTCTTGCCACAACCGGGACAGAGCGAGGGGCCGGCGCGGGTTTTTCGTTGCGGCGGCAGGCCTGCCGCAAAAAAATACCGGCGCAAGGTTTGCCCTGCGCCGGCATGGCTGCGGAACTAGGATTCGAACCTAGACAATACGAGTCAGAGTCGTAGGTGCTACCATTACACAATTCCGCAACACAAGCTCAAAAAAGAATCCCGTGATGCCGTCCGCCCTTGTTATAATACCCGCCTCTCGGCAGGTGGGTGCGCTGTGCATGCTTCGAACTTCCCGCCCGTAGCGGGCCTGACCTTGTCATAACAACGAACGCTCCCGTCGTACATCTGTGGGTTTATAACCGAAGACGTAACGAACAACGCAGGATTTCTTTTCAAATGGTGGGATTAGTTGGGATCGAACCAACGACCTCTACGATGTCAACGTAGCGCTCTGACCAGCTGAGCTATAACCCCTTTCTGTAAATCTATTATACACTGGATGTGGAAAAATGCAAGCGGAATATTTTGAACCGGCCGTAAATTCCGCAGGGGCGCGGAAGGAGCTTATTGCCGGCAGCGCGGATTTTTCTTTATTGCAAATCCCGCAGGGGCGCGGAAGGACCCGCCCGGCGGCGGCATGCCGCAGGGACGGATCAGGCGGCTTCGCGCGGGCGCGGCGGCACGGCGACCCGGCGGCGCACGGGCAGATACCAGAGCAGGGCGAGCAGGAACAGCGCGGCGATCTGCGCGTCGAACTGGACGCCGCCGCCGAGCGCGAGCGCGCGCCAGTCGAACAGGTACCAGTCCTCAAGCGTGCGGCACAGGCCAAAAACGAGCGGCGCGGTGACGGCGGCGAGCAGCGCCGTCCGCTTGCGCCTGAGCAGCAGGCGGGGGATGAGCGCCGCGGGCACCGCGAGCAGCGCGCCCGCCTCATAGAACGGCACGAGACTGTACAGGCACCAGCCGAGCGCGCCGGCCGGGACCGCGCAGAGCAGCGCCTCCACGATGTCCGGCACGCCGCGGCACAGGCGGAGCGCCGTTGCAAACAGCAGCAGCGAGGCGCAGGACAGGGAGATATCGTCCGACAGCGCGACGGGGAAGGCGGACAGGGCGAGCAGCACGAGCGCGAACGCCGCAATGGCGCCCTCCTGCACGCGCAGGCGCCATGCCGTGCGGCCGGTCAGGCCCACGCAGGCGAACAGAAACAGACAGAACAGCAACAAGGTGGCGAGGCTCATGCGATACACTTCCTAACGGTCATAGCATGCGCCCCGCGCCGCGCGGCTATGCGCCGCTCATTTGACGCGCCGGCCGCCGGAAAAACAGGCGACGATGTCGCTTGCCTGCATCAGGTAGATTGCGCGCTCAAACCGTTCCGGAAGCGTAAGCGCGCGGCAGGCGGGCGGGAAGGCGCCCTCGTCCACCACGATGGCGTGCAGCGCGTCGCCCGGCGCAAAGCCTGCGCCCGCGCCAAAGAAGCGCGCGCCGGCGCTCGTGCCGAGGTAGTACGCCTCCGCGACGGTCAGAAACTCCTCCGCATTGCCCGCGGCGATGCGCCGCGCCTTGGAGGTGCGAATGGCGGCGGTGATGACCTGGTTCATCGGCAGCAGCGCGCCGCCGGCGATATCGGAGCCGAGCGCGACGCGCATCCCTTCGTCGAGCATGGTGCGCACCGGCGCAAAGCCGCTGCAGATGTTGACGTTGGAATCCGGCGCATGGGCGACGAGCACGCCGTTTGCGCGCAGCGCGGCGCGTTCGCGCGCGTCGCTGTGCACGCAGTGCGCCATGACCGTTTGGCTGTGAAACAGCCCGTATTTGTCGTATACCTGCCAGTACTGTTCGCAGTCCGGGTGGAGCCGGCGAACCAGCGCCATCTCCTCGCGGTTCTCCGAGAGATGCGACTGCACGGGCAGCTTGCGCTCGCGCGAGAGGCGGCCGAGGAAGGCGAGCAGCGCGTCCGTACAGGAGGGCACGAAGCGCGGCGTAAGCATGGGCCGCACGCGGGAAAAGCGGTCGCAGGCGTCGAGCCAGCGGAGCGTTTCCCGCCGGGATTCCGCCGTGGTTTCCTGCAGGCCGTCGCCGCCGTTCCGGTCCATGTTCACCTTGCCGGCATAGCCGGTGACGCCCGCGCGCTCAAGCGCCTCCATGAGCAGGAGCGTCGCATCGGTATGCAGCGATGAAAAGATGCACACGCGCGTGGTGCCGTTGGCGATCAGCGCCTGCGCGAGACGCTCGAAGACCTCGCGCGCATAGCCCGCGTCCGCAAAGCGCGCCTCCACCGGGTAGGTGTAGCTCTGCAGCCACTCCAGCAGCGGCACGTCCATGCCCAGGCCGAGCATGGCGTACTGCGGCGCGTGCAGATGCATATCCGCAAACGACTGAAGGATCAGCCGGTCGCCGAAGTCCTGGACCGGCGCGTCCGCAAACCCGTCCGGTCGTTCCGTGGACACGCAGCGGATCACGCCGCTTTCGAGCGCGATATACCCGTTTTCCGTGATGTCGAGCGCACCGGGCGATGGTGCGGCGACGATGTGCCCCCTGATCAACTGCCGCAAGGGACAGTCCCCCTTTCCGCCAAAAAATCAAGAGCGTCCGGGCAGCCGGCCGCCGCGTGCGGCACGCCGTCCCGAACACCCATAGCAGGGCCGACGGCGGCCCCGTAGAGACTCCCGCGCCATTTCGCGGGATTATATGAGCGGTTCGATCTATCGATACTATATCATTGGCGCGCCCAAAACGCAACCCCGCGCGACGGGGCTATGCCCGCGGGCGCCGGTCGATGTCGATTAGCTCGCGCTCGTCCGCCACCGGTACGAGCAGCAACGCCTCCGGGTTTGCGCGGATGATCGCGCTGCCGCCGGTATCGCCCGTGAGCGCGGACAGCGCCGGCAGAAAGCGCGCCGGAAAGACGACCGGATTTCCGCGCCTGCCGGCATGGCACGGGGCGACGATGCGCGCCGGCGAGGCGGCGAAGGCGTCGAGCAGCCGCCGAAGCGTATCCCGGCCCAGATACGGCTGGTCGCATACGCCGAAGAGCACGCCGTCCAGCCGGATGCCGGATGCCGCCAGGAGCGCCGCGCCGATGCGGATGCTCGAGGCGATGCCCCGCTCCGGCTCGTCGTTGTACGAAACGCAAAAGCCGTTCGCGGCGGCCAGAGCGGCGAGCGTTTCGTGCCGCCGCTGCGTAACGAGGATGCGATGTATATAGGGAGCGGCGGCGTGCAGCTCGATCGCATGCGCCGCCATCGGCCGGCCGTCCACCATGTGCAGCAGCTTGTCGCCGCCAAAGCGCGTCCCCATGCCGGCGGCCAGCAGGATGCAGGCGACGCGGGGCGCGCCGTTCCCGACGCTCATACCGCGGCCTCGAAACAGGGCCTGCGCGCGACGAACCGGCCGCGGCCGCGCTGCACGAGCTGTCCGTCCTCCACGACCAGCTCGCCGCCGAGCACCACGTCGCGCACGGAGCCGGGCACGCGCATCCCTTCGTAGGGGGAGTTGTCGCAGCGGTGCGCGTTTGTGCGGAAGGAGATGGTGCGGGCGCGGGCCGGGTCAAAGATGGCGATGTCCGCATCGCTCCCGACGCGCAGCGCGCCCTTTTGCGGATACATGCCGAACGCCCTGGCCGCATTTTCCGACAGCAGCGCAGTCATTCGTTCCGGCGAAATGCGGCCGGTTGCCACGGCGCAGGCGTACAGCAGTTCCGCCCGGTTCTGGATGCCGGCGCCGCCGTTGGGAATTTTGGTGAAATCATCCGCGCCCGCCGCCTTCTGTGCCATTGTGAACGAGCAGTGGTCCGTGCCAAGCACATCCACCTCCGCCGCAAGCGCGCCGAGCAGCGCCTCGCGGTCGGCCGTCCCGCGCAGCGGCGGGGAAAGCACATACTTGGCGGCGTCCGGTTCGAGGTAACGGCTTTCGTCAAGCACGAGGTACTGCGGGCAGGTCTCCACGAGCACCCGTTGCCCGCGCGCGCGCGCCCGGCGCACCTCGTCGAGCCCTTCCGCCGTGGACAGGTGTACCACCCAGACGGGCGTCCCCGCGAGCTGTGCAATGCGCATGAGCCGGGCGACCGCCTCCGCCTCCACGATCGGGGGACGGGAGAGCGGGTGCGCCGCCGCATCGAAGCGGCCGGCCGCATGCAGCTGGCGGATGCGCTCGCGCAGCAGGTCGTAGTTTTCGCAGTGTACGCCCGCAAGGCAGCCGTATCGGGCCATGCGGGCCAGCGCGTCCAGCATGGCGCCGTCGTCCAGCCGCATGGCGTCGTACACCATGTACATCTTGAACGAGGTCACGCCCTGGCGCGCCATGGCGGGGATTTCGGCCGCGCGCGCTTCGTCCCATTCGGAGATGGCCATGTGGAAGCCGTAGTTGCAATGGCTTCCCGCCGCCTTGCGGTGCCACAGGTTCAGCGCCTGCTGCATGGTCATGCCGCGGTCCTGCGTCGCAAAGTCGAGCACGGTCGTCGTACCGCCGAGCACGGCGGCGTGGGTGCCGGAGGCAAAGTCGTCCGCCGTGGTGATGTCGCCGAGCGGCAGGTCCAGATGGGTGTGCGTATCGATGAACCCCGGCATGACAAGGCAGCCGGTCGCGTCGATGACGCGCTCGCACGGCGCATCGATGGCGGGCGCGACGGCGCGAATTACGCCGTTTTCGGCAAGCAGATCGGCGCGCTCCGAACCGGCGCCGGAAACGATGGTCCCGTGTTTGATCAGCAGCCGCATGAGAAGCTCCCTCCCGATCCTGATGATAGGCCGCCCGTGTGGGTACGATATGCGCCGGCATGCGCTGGGCCGGCCGTTTCTCTGCCTTCAGCATAGCACAGACCCGCCCGTCGCGCAAGCGTTGCGGCGCCCGCCCGGCCATCACCCGCGCCATTCGATTCGTCCGCCGCTCCACGTCCGCCGTCCGTGCCGCCGTCCGCATCGCCGTCCCGCGCACGGTTCCGGCTGCCCGCCTGCCGCCTCCCACATGCCTTCGGCTGCCGCCCGCCGCCGCGCGCC